>WGBO01000056.1 GCA_015494295.1 Gammaproteobacteria bacterium
AGGCCCGGACCTGCTCCAGCCAGTAGCGCTGACGCTCGGTCAGTACCGTTCCTTCCACTTTGCTCATCTTCTTGCTCCACTGTCGTTGAAATGGCGAAGCCTGGAACAGGAAGACGCAGGAGGGTAGAGCGTCGTTTATTTTGCGGTTACCTTCTTCCCGGTAAATTCGGTAGGTACGCTTGGGATTGATCACCAGGCCCTCGGTCTTCAGCATGCTGTGCAGCGTTGGATAGCCGTAGCGGGGATAGCGTTCCGCCAGTGTCTTGAGACGTGACCGTAAGGCGCTGTCATCGCGCCCCTTGAGCGGGTACCAGGCTGCCGAGCGGCTGAAGCCTGTCAGCCGGCAGGCCCGACGTTCGCTAACACGGCGATCTTTAAGGTGATCCACGGCCCGTCGCCGCTGCGCGGCCGTCACCAGTTTCCCTTAACGAGCTCTTTCAATGCCGCCTTGTCGAGTTCGGCCTCGGCCAGCAGCCGCTTCAGCTTCTGGTTCTCAGCCTCCAGCTCCCGCAGTCGCCTGGCTTCGCTGACCTCCATACCACCGAACTTCGATTTCCAGCGGTAGATTGTGTTCTCGCACACGCCGTGGCGGCGCGCCAGGTCAGGTACCCGGCTACCTGCATCATGCTCTTTCAGGATCGAAATGATCTGTTCTTCGGTATAACGCTTGCGCTTCATTTTGGGACCTCCCTGGGTCACAATTATAGGGAAATCCCACATCCAGGGTGGCTCGGATTACGGGGGTACGGTCAAATGACGAAGAACAATGCGATCCACCGTGGGACATTGAGGGGTTTCTGGAGAAGGAGCGCCAGCTTGTGGCGATGATTGCGCAGCTTGGACAGGATGGGAACAGCGAGGACAGCCTCGACCATGATGAAGTACGATTGTCTGGCTTTCGAGAAGAAATTATTCGACGTTTCGCCCATTAAAACATGCGAATTCCATCTATGAGAGGGTATGTACCTAACAACAGCTTCAACCAGGACGCATTTTTCGCTCGCTCCGCTCACTACAAATGCGCCTGTTAAGCTGGGCGTTATGCTGCCATGAAACATGGTTGCAACCCGTAACGTTATAGGTTACACTTAATCGCATGATACGGAGCTTCAGGCACAAAGGGCTTGAGAGGTTTTTCCTGAAAGGGGCAAAGTCAGGAATTCAGGCCAAGCATGCACCTCGGCTCAGACTCATTCTGGGCCGGTTGAATGCGGCCACCGATCCGAAGGATATGGATCTTGCCGGCCTTAAATTGCACGAGTTACGTGGAAAGAAGAAAGGCGTCTGGTCCGTATGGGTCAGTGGAAACTGGCGCATTACGTTCCGCTTTGATGGTAAAGACGCCGAACTGGTTGACTACGAAGATTATCATTGAGGTGTAGTTATGAAGATGCACAATCCGCCCCATCCTGGTGAAGTGCTTCGGGAACTGTGCCTTGAGCCTATGGGTTTGAGTATTACCGAAGCAGCCGAGGCGTTGGGGGTTAGTAGAAAAACATTGTCGGCTATTTTGAATGGTCGAGCTGGTATCAGTCCGGAAATGGCGGTTCGCCTCTCGTTGGCATTTGGTACTTCTGCGGAAAGCTGGTTAAACCAGCAGGCACAATATGATCTTTGGGAGGCGGAGAAAAAACGCAAGTCGTTAAAGGTTAAGAGGCTGTCGGCGGCATAACCAATCGGCCCAGGCCGGCGCGCGTACCGTGCGCGGCTGGCCTCAATCGTTAACGAAGCCTGCCCTCCTTCGTCTAACTGAAATAATGAGGGCGCTTAAATGAGGATCTATAATGACTAAAAAGGTTATCAGGAGTGTGCTGCTTGCGGGGGGTGTGATTGTCACCATTGGCAGTTCCATGGCGAACGCGGCGGATGACAACGGGTGCTGGAGCGGTCAGCATAGTTCTGGCCCATGCCTCGAATACAGTACATATGAAAAAGACGATAAAACGTATTTCAAATTACACAATACATGTGATGCCCGTTTATATATCGGCTGGTGTGCGGATGACAAGTGTGGTGTTGATGGTTTGCGGAGTGGCCAGACGAAAACGAAATATGAATATGTCACCAATGCCAGAACCACGGCCTGGGCAGTAGGTTCCAACAATCCGTCGCAAGATTGGGTTTGCAAGGACATAATTGGAGGGTGGTAAGATATAGGCCGGTTTGACTTTGATAGCATACTCTTCAAAACCAGTATGTTACTTGACCGTTGAGGGAGGTAAGCATGAAACCTGCTTCGTTTTGTCTGGGGATGTCAATCTTTTTTCTATTTTCAGCGCCACTCCAGGCGGGCTTTTTTGATGACCTGAAACGTCAGGCCGAGAAAGCGGTTCAGGGAGTCACCAAGGGTGTCGTCGATGGCGTTTTGCCAGGCAGGAAGGACGCCGGGGAAGAAAAAGAAGATCCTGCACATTCCGATGCGCGGCCCGCGCCTTCCGTTGGCAATACGGCTTCCGCCGGGGATGCCTATGCAGAAATCCGGGCAGTTCAAGTCGGGCTCAAGCAACTGGGGTATTACAAAGGGCGGCCGGACGGGAAGTACGGAAAACAGACGCGCGCCGCCATTATCGCCTACCAGCGCGATCGTGGTCTGAAGGAAGATGGCCGGGTTACTGGCAGGCTGGCCAAGGACATCCAGTATGTCACGAATAACGTTCAGGCGCGGGCGGAGTTGAAGAAAAAACAAAAGGCGCGTGAAACTGCAAGCATTGCGTCGAAGGCGTCTCCCGCTCGTCAGCAATCCAGTCAATTGCCGACCTTCGGGCCGTTTACCACCGAGCTGCTTTATGTGCATTTCAATCCGGAGCGCTACAGTCTGGACTACAAGAACGGTTACTACCTGAAACAGGCTATCCAGCGCGTGTATCCCCGAGAATGGCGGTCGATCGGTGATGAGTTCGAGCAGCGTCGAAAGTTGCCGGAGTTGCGCGAGCGCTTGTTGCGAGATGCGGAGAAACAGCCACTGAAATACCGTTTTATCAAGGTAAACAGTCTGAGCCGGTATAACTTCGATGCCCAGGAGTACCTGGTTCCCTTGCCACAACTGCCTTTCATTGTGAACCGCAAGGCGCGCTGGGCGAGCATGAAGATGTCGCCTGATGCCGCTGAGGCTTTCAAAAAACGTTGCACCGGGGGGATAACGTTCAAACAGTGTGAAATATATGTCGAGGTGGTGGCCAATATTGTCGGGTCAGGCAATGGAGAGGATACGGGGCTCTTTGGGGTGCTTGAAAGTGTTCGTGTCTATAATCATTCAACAAATGGCGGGTATCCGGATGCACAGCTCAGTGATCTGGTCTACGTGGTTGACCTGAAGGATATCCCTGAGGATACGGCCTTCAAGATGTATGGAGGCGAAAAACTGCTCGGGGAGTCCGTGGAAAAAGACGACGACAAGATGGAAATCAGTTTCTGAGTTCACCATAAAGGCTGGAGGAGAAAATATGAAGATATTATTCTCAAATGCTCCCGGGGTGGTCCTGCAAGCTTGCGTGTTTCTCTTTTTGCTTGCCGCGAACAGTCAGAGCCTTGCCGACTCCTCCGTTCGGTCACTCAACCTGAACAAGATCAAGGGCAAGGTGGGTGTCGATATATACGACATAAATGCGGGTGGCGCCGATGAATTCACCCGCCTGACCCATTTGCTGGCGCTGGCGGAGTTCGGGAACGAATTCCTGAACATGTATGACAGCGGCAGTGACAGCTACATTCGCGGCACGATGGATTGTGTGCTTGCCATAGAGAACCTGAAAGACTCGGCGCGTGACGATGTATTGAAAAAAGGGGGGCGGGACTGTTCACTCCGACGATATGGCCAGAACCATACTTTTGGCTGGAAGGGCGATAATGTACTTGATCGAGAGGATTCCCAGGCGCGCTTCCGTAGCAAGTATTTGCCGGACATCATGGCGGCGGCAAAAAAAGTTGCCGCCATGAACTCGGTCAGGGAGGTCAATATTCTCGAACTGCAACACATCTACCCGCAGAAATACTCGCGGGATAAACAGGCTTTCGAGTTGTACATTGGCTTTGGTGAAAAGCAGTACATGAGCGTCCTGAGAGTTAAGAATGCCAAGGCTGTGCGGTACTGGCCGGTTCCGGAAAGCCAGGCACGGAAACTGATGGCAGGGCCTTTCAAGCAGCCGGCTGGTACGCAATTGCGACTCTTGACAACACTGCGGCTCGGTAAACCCGTGAAAACCGCTCAAAGCTTCTTTATCCCCGTAACCATCGAGTCCGCGGAACTCTACCTGAAAAACGATAAGCAACTGGCGAAACCGGTGCACCGTTATGCAAAAGCGGATTTTACCGACCAGGCCGCTATTGCCCGCGAGCAGGAAGCCGAACGGATTGCGCGCATGGAAAAGCTTCCCATGGCGGACGAATCCTACCTGTGGGCGGCCTACGCGGATCTTACCGGTCAGAGTGTCGACGAGGTGGTCGAGACATTCATTTCCCGCCTGACCTACCACCCGGATCCGTTCAAGGCCAAAAAAGCGAAAGACAAGGACAGGCGCAGCATGCGGGCTGTTCTGGAAAAAGCCCTGGCGGACTACCAGCGCAACCGGCCGGTCTGGATCCAGGGTACCATCAGCTTCAACACCTACGACATGGATGGCGGTTTTTTCCCGGTGCGCGAAGTGAAACCAAAGATTGTCCTGCCGCCGGGAATCACTATCCACCAGTTGGGTCTTGGCCTGGTCGGCGGGCAGATGGAACGGCTTCCCGTGCCGGAGGATATTGCCGAAGGACTCGCCTCGCGGGGATATGCGCCGTTCCGGGCCAGGGTTTATGCGGTGGAAGTCGGTGGTTACGAAGTGCGTGTTGCCGTGGATCGGATCGAATTGCTCCGCGACGAAGCTTACGCCGATATTCTCTATGACAAGAATTTGCTGTGGGAATACACCCCGGTCAGCTACGCAAAGCTTCAGGATAAAGCGGCGGTTCGGGAACAGAACCTTGCCGCGTTGAAAAAGGAATGTGAGGCCAGCGGCAGTTCGGCCTGCTATCAGAAGCTCTGTGCGGGCATCAAGGCCACGGCCAGCAGGGAAGAATACAAGACTTGCCGCAAGCAGCAGGCGGCGGCGCTGGCGCGGGAAAGGCGCGCCGAGATCGCGGCAAGCTCGGCAGGCCTGGCAGCGAAACAGGGTGCGGGAATGCAGGATGCAGAAACTCAGACCAGGACCAACAGCCGGGGTGACTGCGATCGCAAGTATGGCGGTTACCAGGCCCAGGCATGGATGCCCGTATCCGGTACGCCAGAGTACGAGGCGGCGATTGCGCATTGCCTGAAGCAACCGGTGCGGGAGCCCTATGGGCGCGATATCCTTGGTCTGCGATTGGGCATGCCGAGTAACGATGCCAACCGGTTGTTGCAGCGGCAGCCGTATGAACGCAATGTCCTGGCGGAGGACAGCAGGCCGTTCGAGAAAGCCCAGTTGGCCATTTCCGGGGACAACAATGACGGACTCGCCGCCTTCTTTCTGCGCAACGGCAATGTGGACCGGGTGGCCGCCGTGAGCCGGCGCGTGTATTTCGAGGAAGGGAAGATGCAGGCGGCCAGGCTTCAACAGGGATTGCGCAAGAAGTATGGCAAGGAATCCTGGAGCGGTGGTGAGGCAATGATGTGGCTCGACCCTTCAGCCGAGGCATCGCCGGCAAGCTGTTCCGGCCTGGTCTCGATGATCGAGGAACGGGGGGGCTGGCGTGCCGGGGGGTGGGTGCTCAAGGGCCGCAGCAAGGCCAGCAGGGGCAATGCGTCCATGGCAATCGGGATGCAGGCCGGCATGAGGGCTGGAGCCATTCAGCAGGAGTGCATGTCCAGGTACGGCATGCCCTCGGGCGGAGCAGACATGCAGGCTCAGATACAGCAATTTCAGCGTTGCATGGAGGAAAAGATGGCGGCCGTTGGCGCTGGCGCCGGAGCGACGGCGGATAGCGTGATGGCGGATTCCGCCGACAAGGAACGGCGACCGCACGCGGTCAAGATGACCGCCGATCCGGCCCGGTATGCCAGGTACAAGGCCTGCGGGCCGGTCGTGATCGCGTTATTCAATAAAAGCAAGGGTGGGTCGGTGAAGGATCTGTCGCTGGTGCTCTTCGATCCGGAGTGGGTCAGCCGCCAGCCGGCATTCGCCTTCAGGCAGGAAAACAGTGGCGAACTGAATTTCTGATGGCCGTAACGCCACGTTTCCTCGTCAGGCGGAAACCTGCTCAGTGACGATTTGGTATGGCAAACAGCTCAGGTCAAGCGCGCCTTTTATTGGCTGCTTACGATAAAAAACTCAGGAACACCATATTGCTTCCGCAGTTCCTTCTGGGCCTGGTTGCGTTTTTTTTCTTTTTCGCGGCCATGTTCAATGGACTCGACCTGCTGATGGCAATTGCGGCCATCGGCGGGCTGGGGCTCAACTTTCTGGTTTCATTGCTGCTCGCGAGGAAGCATGTTCGTAACGGCAAGGCCGCGGCGTTGGCGTTTGCGGCTCCGGCATTGCTGTTTTCCCTGTTTGCCCTTGGCGACGCCTTTGCCTACGGCAAGCTGGCGCCATTCCTGTTCTGGTTTTCCGGCGGGCTCGTTGCGCTCGCGTCAGGCCTGCTGGGCGTTGCGGTCGCGGCCCACAGAACATGACCCCCGTCAGTGAGCGCCGGGTGCGGCTGTCGCCAGCGCGCTTCGCCGCAGCGGCGGCGTTTTACCTCCCGCCACCGGGCAGGCTAAAATCCCCCAATGCACGCCACCCTCCCACTGCTGCGCGACACCGATTTTCCGTCACTCGCCCGTGATCGACTGACCACCCTCCAGGTCAACCTGGGCTATCTCTGCAACCAGAGTTGCCTGCACTGCCATGTCAATGCCGGCCCGGGGCGCAAGGAACAGATGGACGCGGAGACCGTCGACGCGGTGCTCGCTTTCCTGCGCCGCTCCGGGGTATCCCACCTCGACCTGACCGGCGGCGCGCCGGAGATGAATCCGCATTTCCGGCGGCTGGTGGAAGGCGCCGTGGATGTCGGCGTGGCGGTCACCGACCGCTGCAACCTTACCGTTCTGACGGAGCCGGGTTTCGACTGGCTGGCGCCTTTCCTGGCCGGGCAGGGTGTAGATGTGGTGGCCTCGTTGCCCTGTTACCTGGAGGAAAACGTCGACGGTCAGCGTGGCGAAGGCGTGTTTGCCCGCAGCATCGAGGGTTTGCGGCAGCTCAATGCGCTTGGCTACGGGCGGGAGGGCAGCGGCCTGTGTCTGAACCTGATGTTCAATCCCACCGGCCCGGTGCTGCCGCCGCCACAGTGCCGGCTCGAAGCGGATTACCGCGTGGCCTTGCGGGACCGTTACGGGATCGAATTCACCCGGCTGTTCGTGCTCGCCAACATGCCGATCCAGCGTTTCGGCAGCACGCTGGTGTCCAGGGGGCAGTTCGACGACTACATGGCCTTGCTGAGGTCGGCGCACCAGCCGGCCAACCTGGAAACGGTGATGTGCCGTTCGCTGCTCAGCGTCGACTGGCAGGGTTATCTGTATGACTGCGATTTCAACCAGATGCTGGGACTGGCCTGGCGCGACAGCGACGGGCGCAGGCAACGTCTGGCAACGTTGAATCCCGGAGATCTGGAGGGGCGGAAGATAGCGGTGGCCGATCATTGCTACGGCTGCACCGCCGGGCAGGGCAGCAGTTGCGGAGGAGCGATCGCCGCCGGCGAATGACCCTGGCGCCGGCGGCGCCCCGTGGGGCGCGCCGCCGGCCGGGCTGGCGTGTTACTGCGTGCGGGTGCCGCGAATGGTGATTTCCACGCGGCGGTTCCTGGCGCGACCGTCGGCGCTGGCGTTGCTGGCGACGGGGTTTTCCTCGCCACGGCCGAGGGTGGTCATGATGCGTGGCGATACGCCGTTGTCCATCAGGAAGTTCTTGACGGCGGCGGCGCGGCGCTGCGACAGCTTCTGGTTGTAGTCGGCGGAGCCGGTGCTGTCGGTGTAGCCCACGATATCCACGCTTTGAACGTCGGCGAGCCCCTTGATATGTGTCGCCAGGGCGCGCAGCTCGTTTATGCCGGCCGCCTTCAGCTCGGCGCTGTTGACATCGAACAGGGCGCCGGCGGACAGCGTCACGGACTTGGTGACCACTTGCGGGGCGGGCGCGGGTTTGGGCGCGGGCGCGACGACCGGGGCCGGTTCGACGGCGGCCTTCGCAACCACGTCGCCACAGGCTTCCAGGCCGTTGCTGGCGTTCCAGAATCCGGTTTTCACGCAGTTGCCGAAGCCGTCGGTGATGAGATGGCCGCTGGCGTCGCCCACGTAGCCGGCGTTGGCCTTGCCGGATTCGTGCGCGAGCGCGACCTGGCTGGCGAGAACGCCGGCGCAGGCAACGGCGGCGAGGGAAAGCTTGCTGGGTGAGGTGGACATGGCTGGTTCCTTTGTATTTTGCTTGTTCCGGGAACCGACAAGGATACTACAGTGAGCGGCTGCCGTGTTATCGCCATCAGGCCGCCGCGCGCCGCCACCCGGCGGAATGGACGGGTGTCCATGCGGCGGGTGGCTTGCGGCGGACTTTCTGGTATGTTGCCGGTATGTCCGAACACCCGGAATCCGCCGCTGCACCGGGACGCCTGCTGGTCGTGGACCTGGCGCGCGGCGTCGCCATCGCCATGATGGTGGTCTACCATTTCTGCTTCGACCTGGCGCACTTCCGCCTGGCGCGTTTCGATTTTTACAACGATCCCTTCTGGCTCAATTTCCGCACGCTGATCCTGGGCCTGTTCCTGTTGCTGGTGGGTGTCAGCCTGGTGCTGGCGACGCGGCGCCGAATCGAGACGCGGCGGATTCTGGCGCGCCTGCTGAGAGTGGGGGCCGGCGCGGCGCTGGTAAGCCTGGCGACCTGGTGGATGTTCGGCGACCGCTTCGTGTTTTTCGGCGTGCTGCACTTCATCGTCGTGGCGAGCGTGCTGGGCCTGCTGTTCGTGCGCCGCCCGCCGATGGCGCTGGCGGCGGGCCTGGTGTTGTTACTGGTCGGCAACCGGTTGCAGTCGCCCTGGTTCGACCAGCCCGGCTGGCGCTGGATCGGCCTGATGACGCACAAGCCGGCCACCGAGGACTACGTGCCGCTGCTGCCCTGGCTGGGCGTGGTGCTGACCGGGATTTTCATCGGCGGCTGGCTGTGCCGGAGCGGCCGGCTGCGCGCCCTCGACGCGCGGATGCCGGGACAGCGCCCATGGGCGCGGGCGCTGGCGTTTTCGGGCAGGCACAGCCTGTTGATCTACCTGCTGCACCAGCCGTTGTTGTTCGGCCTGATCACCGCCGTCCTGGCGGTGAGCGGCCGCTGAATCACTTTTTGTTGTACTCGTCCAGCACGGTGCGCACCGCGCGGTCCATCAGGGGCGCGGCGTTGATGAGCCGGGCGCGCGCGCTGCGCAACAGATGGGCGAGTTCCTCGACCGTGTAGTTGCCGGCCTTCAGGCCCTTGCGGTCGGTGAACAGGCAGGTGCCGGTGATGGGGCTTACCCAGCTCAGTTTGGCGCGCAGCCGCTCGCCGTCCTTGCCGCGGAACTCCATCCAGGTGCCGGGCTTGAGCTGGCGGGCGCGGGTGGTGAAGGCGTCGTCGATGGCCTTCGGGGTTTTCTTTTCCACCCTGGGGGTGGGCGCCGGTGCTTTGTCGCGGGTTTCCGGGGCTTGCGCCCGTGGCCTGGCAGGTTCCGCCGCCAGCCGTTCCGCGTCCTGTTTCGGTTGTGGCGCGGCCTCGTCCTCCTGCGCGGCGGTCCGTCCCTGCGCGCGCACCAGCCGCGCGATGAACGCGTCTCGCTCGGTGGGCGGGATCGACAGGCGTTCCATGCCGCGGCGCAGTTTTTCCAGCAGGCGTGGCTGGATGGCGACCAGGCGCTGGCGGTCGGCCGGCGTGGTCTTGGGCTTTACGCTCCAGATCAGTTCATCCATGGTCTGCACCGCCTGGTGCCACTCGTCGCTGTCCTTGCCGTTGCGGGCGCAGCATATGAACAGCAGGTTCTTCCAGTGCTTGGCAATGAACTCGCGCACGAAGTCGAGGTTGTCTTCCTGCTCGATGCGCGGCTGGATTTCCTCCAGGGTGGTGGTTTCGGCCACGGCCAGGCGTTCCTTGCCTTCCATGACCTTCGCCGAGCGTTCCGCGCGCAGTTCGGCCTCTTCTTCCTCCTGGTCGAGGAAATCCTCGAAGTCGGCCAGCAGGCGTTCGAACAGGCCCAGATCGTCCTCGAATTGCTCGAGCACCGTCTGCACGATGGACTCCACCTTGACGTAGAGCGGATCCTCGCTGCCCTGCGACTCGTCCCAGCCGACCACGGTGGCGGCCAGGCGGTTGAGCAACTGGCGCGCCGGGTGCGACTTGCGCGAGAAAAAGCTGTTGTCGAGCAGGGCCACTTTCAACAGCGGGATTTGCAGGCGGCCGATCAGGGCGCGCATGGCGTCCGGGATGTTGCGGTCTTCCAGGATGTAGTCGAACAGCATGGCGACGATATCCAGCGTCATGCCGCCGGGTTCGCCGAGGTTGCGGATCACCGGGGTGTCGCGCATGCCGCGCAGGATGTTGATGGTGCCGGTCTGCACGCTGGCGCTGTCCAGCATCGGCACGCCGGCAATGCCGGCCTCGCCGGCCTGCGCCGGGTCGCCGCCCTGTTGCAGGAAGGTCAGCGCGTTGATGGAGGGTTGGACGTACTGGGCATGGCCCTGCATCGGCACGCCGCTCGCGGGCTGGCCCGGGAAGCCGGCCGGTATCCCGCCGACGGGCGCGCCGGGCGGCCCCCCGGCGCCGGCAACCGGTCCCGGGTCGCCCGGCATGGGCGCCACCGGAACCGGGTCCGGATTCTTGCGCACCGTGGTGCGGATTTCCGGCATCACATCCATCTTGATGAGTTGCTGGTTGAGCTCGCGGTACAGGGCGTCGATGTGGGCGCCCACGTGCTTGTCGAACAGCTTGAAGATCACCAGGCGGATTTCCAGGCCGGTCTCGATGTGCTCAGCGGCCTTGCGGAAGGCGTTGCAGATTGCCTCCGGGCCGACCGGGTTTTCATAGCGCTCCAGGTCGACGTCGTTGATGAGGAAGCCGATACGCTTGTCCAGGGCGTACAGCGACTGCCGGCACTGGCTGCGGATCTTGTTGATCATGTTGGAGACGGCGAGGTCTTCTTCCAGCTCGGCCTTGTCGAGCAGGCCCAGCCCCGATTCGCTGTCGAGGTTCAGGCCGGTGTCGGCGTCGCGGCGGCGGATGCCGTGGTCGAAGTTGTTCCGGAACTGGTCGATAAAGTCGTTCTCGATATCCTTGCGGATGATGCGCAGTTCGCGCATGGCGTCGAAATACTGCGTTTGTATCATGTTGTTCTCGGCCTTTTCGGCGCGTGAGAACAGCGCGTCATCGACACTGTCCATCATGGTCTCGATGTGTTTTTCCAGCGCGGTGACGGCGAGGGTGCGAATCGCGCGCATCGCGCGCGCGCGGGGCCCGCTCGCGCCCCGGGTCTGGCCATAGTCCTCAAGACTTACCACTTTCTTCCTGATTGACTCTGACATAACGATACCCGCTGCATTGAATTGATGTTCCGGTGTGTTTAACGACTGGTAGAGATAAATATCATGGGCGGGATTGCAAATATGTGAGCCACTCGGCAAAAAAATGCGCGGGGCGCCACTCCAGTTTTGTCCGCGCGCGTCGTTAAGGGGAGAAACGAGAAACCCGGGCAGGAACATGAACGGACGCAATCCCATTGCCGGAAGAACGGTCGAACAGACCGCCCTGGTCAGCCTGCTGGACGATGTCGAGGGGCTGGCCTCGCCGCCGGACGTGTGCCTGCGGGTCTTCGAACTGGTTCATTCCCCGAACGCCGGCGCCGCCGACATTGCCGAGGTGGTGGCGACCGACCCCAACCTCACGGCGCGGCTGCTGCGCATCGCCAACAGCGCGTTCTACCGTTTTCGCCGCAAGATCGACACCATCAGCCGCGCCATCATGGTGATCGGCACCACCGAGCTGTACCAACTGGTGTTGTCGGTGTCGGCGGTGAAGTCGTTCAGTGGCATCCCCAATGAACTGGTAAGGATGGAGACATTCTGGAAGCACAGCGTGTACACCGGACTGGTGGCGCGCGCGCTGGCGGAGCGGGCCAGCGTGTTGCACCCGGAGCGGTTGTTCGTGGCCGGTCTGCTGCACGATATCGGCAGTCTGGTACTGTACCATCAGCGCCCGCAGGCGATGCGCGACCTGTTGCTGGTGGCGGACGGTGACGAGGAGGTGTTGTACGAGGCGGAGCACGACCGCTTTGGTTTCAGCCACGCCGACGTCGCCGCGCTGATGATGGACGAGTGGTGCCTGCCGGAGGAACTGGTGCTGGCCATCAAGTGGCACCACCAGCCGGGGTTTGCGGGTCTGGCCGCGCTGGAGGCGCAGTTGCTGTTCCTGGCGGGGCAGCTCGTCAACGAGTCCGAGCAGGGCAACTTCATGGGTTCCCCACGCGCCGACGTCCAGGTGGAGGCAGAGATGCTGGCCATGGCGGGCCTGGGCGAGGACGACCTGTTCGCCGCCTTCGAGGCCGCCGCCGAGCAGTTCCCCTCGGTGCTGGAGTCGCTGATCTAGTTTTCGCCCGCGCCGAACTGGCGCTGCACGGCGCGCACCCGGCGGACCCAGGGCCGGTTGCGTCGCAGTTCTTCCGGCAGGGCGGATGCCGCCGCCTGTGCCGCCTTCGTATCCCCGAACACCCCGTAGAGCAGGGCGTGGCGGCGCTGGCCGTCCTTGTCGTAGGCGCAGACGGCGTGCGGCGCAAGGGCGTGGCGGGCAGCCAGTTCACGGGCGTCGCCGCGCTGCGTGGAGGACATCAGTTGCAGGGTGTAGGCGCGCGGGTCCAGGCTGGCCAGCCAATCGCCGCAGGTCGCCGCGGGAGCCGTGGCGGTTTGCGGAGCGGTGGCGGTGGGCTTGGCCGGCGCGCCACTGTCGGCGCCGAGATCCCGCAGCATGCGCACCGCTTGGTAGTGGCCGTTTTCGGCGGACAGCCGCAGCAGGCGCAGGGCCTCCTCGCGGTTCTTTTCGACGCCGGCGCCCTCGAAATAGGCGTTGGCGAGGTTGAACTGGGCGGCGCCGAAGCCCTGTTTGGCCGCCTTGCGCCACCACATCACCGCGCGCCGGTCGTTCTGGCGCACGCCCTCGCCGCGCTTGTAGGCGTTGCCCAGGTTGTACTGGGCCGGCACATAGCCCTGCTGCGCGGCGCGCAGGAACCAGTAGCTGGACTCGACCCGGTCCACCGGCACGCCGATACCGCCGTAGTACAGGGTGCCGATGGCGAATTGCGCCTCGGCGTCGCCGTGTTCGGCGAGCGGGCGCCACAGGGTCAGCGCCGTTTCGATATCGCCCGCCACATAGGCTTCCTGGCCCGCCTCGAACATCGGGCTGGAGGCCAGTGCGGGGGCCGCGCAGGCCAGCCACAGGGCCAGCAGCGCCCCGGACCGCCGGGCGCTGGCGGAGCGCCGGGCTAATCGCTTGATCATTGGTCGAAAAATCATTCCAGCCGGCGCCATTTCTGCCGTTAATTGAAGTCACAGGTGGAGCAAATTAACCCCTTCAGGATGCTTGATCAACAGGTTATGGAAGAAACCGTCGCGGAATACTCGGTGCGGCCGACCGATCTGCCCGCGCCGCCCAAGGATGCCATTCGTATCGTGCAGGCCTGTTCGCGCCCCGGCGTCGACAGCCGCGAACTGGCGCGCCTGGTCGCCAACGACCCGGTGCTGACCGCCGAGCTGCTGCGCATATCCAATTCCGCCTACTTCGGGCTGGTCAGCCAGGTGAAGTCGGTGAGCCGGGCGGTGACGGTGCTCGGCAATCGCGCCTTGCGCAATCTGGTGCTGTGCATCTCCATGCGCGACGCGCTGCGCTCGGACGCTATCCCCGGTTTCAATATCGACGTGTACTGGGAGGATGCGCTGCGCCGCGCGGTCAGCGCGCGCATGCTGGCGGAATTGGCGCGGCTCGACCCGGAAGAATGTTTTACCGCCGGCCTGTTGCAGGATTTCGGGTTGCTGGTGCTGTTGTACCTGAACCCGGACCAGGTGTCGCACTGGGAACGGCTGGCGGCTTCCACGCCCGACGAGCGCCGCGATATCGAGATCGACCTGTTCCACGCCACCCACGACGAGGTGGGCCTGACGCTGGCCACCAGTTGGGATCTGCCGCCGGATCTGGCGATGGCCATGGGCTACCACCACGACGCTCCGCCGGAAGACACCGAGCAGGCCATGCGGCAGTTATGCACGGTGGCGACCTGCGCCGACTGGATGGCTTCCGTGTACCGCTCGGCGGACAAGCGTACCGCCATCCAGCAGGTGCGCAGCCTGCTCGCCGAGCACTTTGACGCCAGCGCCGAACACAGCGACTACCTGTTGCAGCAGGTAGCCGAATCGGTGGCCGAGGCGGCGACCGCAATGGGCATGCGGGTGGGCGAGCAGGTAACCTTCGACCAGGTGCTGCGCGAGGCCAACCTGCGTCTCGCCGAGGAAAACCTCAGCTACCAGGAACTCACCTGGCGGCTGGAGCAGGCGCTGGGCGAACGCGACCGCTACGCCGCCGAACTGCACCGCGAACTGGAGCTGGCGCGCGAGGTGCAGCAGAGCCTGCTGCCCAACGCCGCGCAGCAACTGCCGGGCATTACCGGCATGAACCTGTCGGCCAAGGCCGTGTCCGGCGATTTCTTCGACTATTTCCGCATAGGCGAGAACAGGCTGGCGTTTTGCCTCGCCGATGTTTCCGGCAAGGGCATGAACGCGGCGCTGCTGATGGCCAAGACCGCCAGCCTGTTCCGCTGCCTGGGCAAGGGCGTGCACGATCCCGGCAAGCTGCTGGCGATGATCAACCGCGAGATTTCCGAAACCTCGGTGCGCGGCATGTTCGTGACCATGCTGGCCGGGGTGGTGGACCAGGCCAGCGGCCAGGTGACGCTGGCCAATGCCGGCCACCTGCCGGCCCTGCACATGGGCTGCGCGGCGCTGGTGGGCGAATACCCGGCCAAGGCGCCGCCGTTGGGCATCAGTCCGGACAGCCTGTTTCCCAACGACAGTTTCGAGCTGCTGGGCGGCTGCCTGTACCTGTACACCGACGGCCTGCTCGAAGCGCGCGTCGGCGACGGCCCGCGCCTGGAGCACGATGGTCTGGTACGGGTGCTGCGCGAGCAGGCGGCGGTGCCGTTGCAGGATCGTCCGCGCGCCATCACCGAGGCGGTGATCGACCCGGACGGCGTGCTGGAGGACGACCTCACGCTGGTGATTATCGAGGGAAGGAAATTGAATGGATTGCAGTAGTCAACTGGTGACGGTCGGTTTCTGTTCGCGCGCCAGCAACCTCAGGTTGCTGCGCAGCGTGATGCGCGACGCCGCCGGCCTGGCCGGGCTGGACGCGGGCCAGACCGACGCCATGGTGCTGGCGGTCAACGAGGCGTGCATGAACATCATCCAGCACGCTTATGGCATGGATCCGGATGGACGTATCGACGTGAGCCTGTGGCAGGAACCCGGCGCGCTGGTGATCCGCATTCGCGACTACGCGCCCCCTGTCGATGCGGGGCAGGTGCGCTCGCGCGATCTCGACGACATCCGGCCCGGTGGCCTGGGCGTGCACCTTATAAACAGTCTGATGGACGAATGCGGCTTCGTGGAGCCGCCGTCCGGTGGCGGCAATCTCTTGCAGATGAAGATGTTTGCCAGAAAGCAGGGAGAAAACGATGACATTTCCGGTTGAAGACAGGCAGGGGTTCAGCGTGGTGATGCTGAGCGGCGAGATCGATCTCAACAACTCGCCCGACGCGCGCAAGGTGATCCTGAACAGCCTGAAGAAGATGAAGCACGTGATGGTGGACCTGTCCAACGTGGACTATATCGACAGCTCCGGCGTCGCCAGCCTGGTGGAAGGATTCCAGTACGCGCGCAGCAACGAGCTGGAGTTCGGCCTGATCGGCGTCAGCGAGGCGGCCATGAGCGTGCTGCGGCTGGCGCGCCTCGACCAGGTGTTCCGCATCTACGGCTCGCTGGACGAGCGGCTGGCCAATGGCGGCTGAGATCGGCGCCGCGCGTTTCCGCCAGATGACCGAGGCGGTCGGGCGCAAGTTCGTGACCGGCGTCGAGGACTTCGGTTACGCGGCCGCGCTGCTGGTGGAGAGCCTGGTCTGGTTGCTGGCCGGCCGCTGGATGCAGCAGCGCGTGCGGCTGGCGGCGGTGGCGCGGGAGATGATGAGCATAGGCGTGCAGGCGATCCCGGTGGTTTCCATCCTGGCGTTCGCCAACGGCGCCATGATGGCCATGCAGGGCATCTACACGCTGCGCGACTTCGGCGCCGAGTCGCAGGTGATTTCGGGCATTGCCATGTCGGTGACGCGCGAGTTCGGGGTGCTCATCGCCGGCATCGTGGTGGCCGGGCGTTCCGGTTCAGCCATTGCCGCGCGCATCGGCACCATGCAGATGGCGCAGGAGATCGACGCCCTGCGCGTGATTGGCGTGTCGCCGGTACGCTACCTGGTGTCGCCGATACTGGCCGCCATGCTGGTGATGATGCCGGTGCTGGCGATCCTGTCCGACGCCATGGCCATCGTCGGCGGTGGCGTGATTTCCATGGTCGAACTGCACATCAGCATGGAAACCTACCTGACCCGGATTCTCGCCAGCCTTGCGCCGGGGGACCTGTTCCAGGGACTGACCAAGAGCCTGGTGTTCGCGGTGCTGATCACCCTGGTGGCCACTAGCAACGGGTTCAACGCCAGCGGCGGCGCCGAAGGGCTGGGGCGCGCCACCACCCGCTCGGTGGTGTTGTGCATTGCCGCCATTGTGGTCGCCGACATGATATTCACCTTTTTCCTGAGTCGCTGACATGGCCGTTCCCGTTTCACGAATGACATCCCCCGGCCCGGTCATCGAGGTGCGCGACCTGGTGACCTGCTACGGCGACCAGAAGATACTCGACGGCGTGTCGCTGACCGTGGAGCCGGGCGAGATCATGGTCATCATGGGCGGCAGCGGTTCGGGCAAGTCCACGCTGCTGCGCTACCTGCTGGGCCTGCACCGGGCCGATGGCGGTGAGATCCGCCTGTTCGGCAAGGATATCAGCACCCTGAGCAGCCGCGAGTGGATGGCGCTGCGGCGCAAGATCGGCGTCTCCTTCCAGGGCGGCGCGCTGTTCAACTCCATGGACGTGGGCGAGAACGTGCGCATGCCCCTGCGCGAACACACCAGCCTCGACGAGAACACCATGCGGATCATGGCGCGCATGAAGCTGGAGGTGGTCAACATGGCCGGCTTCGAACACCTGATGCCGGCGCAGTTGTCGGGTGGCATGATCAAGCGCGCGGCTCTGGCGCGCGCCATCGTCATGGACCCCGCCATCCTGTTCTTCGACGAGCCGTCGGCGGGCCTGGACCCGGTGGTGGCCGCCGACCTGGACAACCTGATCCTGCGCATCCGCGACGCCATGCAGGTGTCGATGGTGGTGGTCACGCACGAACTGGAGAGCGCCTTCAAGATCGCCGACCGCATCACCGTGCTCGACCGCGGCCGTATCCTGATGATCGGTACCGTGGACGAGGTGCGCGGTTCCGACAACCCGAGAATACGCAACCTGCTGACCCGTACATCAGAAGACGAACCTGTCGACGCGGACGAATACCTGCGCCGGCTCACCGAGGGAGCCAGACGGATTTGAAACGCGACACCATCAATTATTTCAGCGTGGGCCTGTTCGTGCTCGCGGCGCTGGCGGTGCTGTTCTGGACGCTGCTGCAAGTCAGCGCCGGTGGCGGCGAGCGGGACGTCTACTACACCGAGTACCGCAACGTGGCCGGCCTGTCGGAAGGCACGCTGGTCACCTACGAGGGCTACGTGTTCGGCAAGGTCGCCGCCATCGAGCCGGGGCGTGACGCGCAGGGCGTGCGCTACCGCGTGGCGCTGGAAGTCGCCAGCGGCTGGAAGATCCCCAGCGACAGCGTGGCGCGCATCTACTCCGAGGGACTGCTGGCGGACACCGTGGTGAACATCTCGGAAGGCAAGGCCGGCGAGTTCCTGGAGCCGGGCGGGATGATCCGCGGCGAGCAGGGCGTGGACCTGTTCGCCGTCATCGGCGAGGTGGCGGGGGACGTCGGTGATCTCAGCGAGAACGCCATCCGTCCGCTGATCGAATCCCTGAACCGCACCGTGCAGGAAGTGGGCGGGGCGCTGGAGAAGCGGGTGCCGGTGATACTCGACGACGTCGAGCACCTGGTGGGGCGGCTGGACGACAGCGCCAGCCATCTCTCGGACATTCTCGACGACGACGGTACCCACAAGGCGAAGCGCATCCTCGGCAACGTGGACCGCGCGGCGCAGGATCTCAGTGAACTGACGGCCGGTCTCGCCGAGGTGAAGCGCGACGCCCAGGCGCTGATGGCGAAGCTGGATACGCTGGTCAGCGACAGCGGCCCGGACGTGCGCCAGGCGGTGGCCGACCTGCGCCATATCCTCGACCAGGTATCGCGCTACAGCGCGGGCATCCTGCAGAACATGGACGACACCAGCCGCAACATGAACGAGTTCAGCCGCCAGATCCGCGACAACCCGGGTCGGCTGCTGGGCGGCGCCGCGCCGAAGGACAAGGGGGTGACACGTGATCGCTAGGGCAGGGATGTTGTTATTGCTGGCGGCCTGGCTGGCCGCCTGTTCCACCGGCCAGCCGGTGCCGGAAGACCGCTTCTATGAAGTGCGCCCGGACCAGCCCGGCGCGCTGCCGGCGCCGCGCCTGACGGGTGGCCTGATGCTGGCGCACATCGGCGCCGACCCGTTGCGCAACGGCCGCGCCATTCTCTACCGCGACAGCGGACGGCCGCTGGAGCTGGGGCGCTACCGCTACGAGTTCTGGGCCGACCAGCCGCCCAGGATGGTGCAGGCGGCGCTGCTCGACGCGTTGCGAGCCAGCGGTGTCGCTGACCGGGTTGAATCGGAGGGGTATCGCCCGCATTTCCGTTATGAACTCGACGTGAGGGTGCGGCGCTTCGAGTCGCTGCTCGGCGCCGGGCGTGCACGCGCGGATGTCGAACTGGAAGCCACGCTGCGCGAGGGCGAACGGACGCGGTGGACGAAGGTCTACCGGCGTCAGGTTGATGCGCGCGCGGGCGACATGCACGCGCTGGCCGATGCCATGCGGCAGGGCCTGGGACAGATATTCGAGGCAATGATAGGAGATTTGAAAGTCGCGGAAACCGGTGACAGATAGCGCATGTGGAGCCCGGCGGCTACACTGGGGGTAACATGGTAGCGAGAGCGGAAACCACAACGCCGGCGGATGGCCAGGAACTGGACCTGGACGCCTGGCTGTCGTCGGTGAATTTCGGGCGCGACGAATCCGGGCAACAGATGATCCGCGCCGCGCTGGAGTGCGCGCAGCAGGCGCACCGCAACCAGACCCGCGCCTCCGGCGAACCCTACCTGATCCACAGCCTCGCGGTGGCCGAAATCGTCCACCACCTGCAACTCGACCACGAAGCCGTGGCGGCGGCCCTGCTGCACGACGTGGTCGAGGATACCGACGTCACCCTGGACGACATACGCAAGCAGTTTGGCGACAAGGTCGCGCACCTCGTCGACGGCGTCACCAAGATGGGGCGCATCAGCGAAATCCGCGAACCGCTGGCGGCGCAGAAACAGCTCGACGACTCGCACGCCGAGAACGTGCGCAAGCTGCTGCTGGCGATGGCCGAGGACGTGCGCGTGGTCCTCATCAAGCTGGCCGACCGCCTGCACAACATGCGCACCCTGCGCCACCTCGACGAGGCGCGCCAGAAACGCATCGCCCGCGAAACCCTGGAGATCTATTCGCCGCTCGCCAACCGGCTCGGCATCTGGCAGGTCAAGTGGGAGCTGGAAGACCTGGCGCTGCGCTACCTCGATCCGGAGGCCTACCACCGTATCGCGGCGCTGCTGGACGGACGGCGCATCGACCGCGAGCGGCATATCGAGCTGGTCAAGGAAAGCCTGGTGGAGGCTTTCGACAAGGCGGGCATCGACGCCGAGGTGGAGGGGCGCCCCAAGCACATCTACAGCATCTGGCGAAAGATGCGGCGCAAGAACGTTGACTTCCACCAGATCTTCGACGTGCAGGCGGTGCGCGTGCTGGTCAATACCACGGCCGAGTGCTACGCGGTGCTGGGCATCGTCCACGGCCTGTGGCGGCACGTGCCGCACGAGTTCGACGACTACATCGCCAACCCCAAGGCGAACAATTACCGCTCCCTGCATACGGCGGTGATCGGGCCCGAGGGCAAGCCGGTGGAGGTGCAGATCCGCACCCATGAAATGCACGAGCACGCGGAGCTGGGTATCGCCGCGCACTGGCGCTACAAGGAAGGCTCGCGCTACGACGAAGGCTTCGAGAAGAAGATCGCCTGGCTGCGCCAGTTGCTGGAATGGAAGGACGAGGAACCGTCGGCGCTGGATTTCGTGGACCGCTTCAAGTCCGAATCGGTGGAGGAGCGCGTCTATGCGCTGACGCCGCAGGGCGAGGTCATCGATCTGCCGGCGGGCGCCACGGTGCTGGATTTCGCCTACCACATCCATACCGACGTCGGACACCGTTGCCGGGGCGTCAAGGTCAACGGCCGCATCGTGCCGCTCAACTACGTGCTCAAGAGCGGCGAGCAGGTGGAAGTGCTCACCGGGCGACAGGCTCACCCCAGCCGTGACTGGCTCAACCCGCACCTCGGTTACCTCAAGACCTCGCGCGCGCGCGCCAAGGTGCGGCACTGGATCAAGATGCAGGACCGCGAGATCAACATCGCGGCGGGGCGCGCCGCGCTGGAACGCGAACTGCACCGCCTGGGCCTGTCCGGTCAGCGCCTGGACGAAGTGGCGGAACGTCTCAACTTCAGCAACGTCGACGGGTTGATGGCGGCGCTGGGCCGCGGCGACCTGCCCTACGGGCACGTCGTCAGCGCGCTCATCGATCTGGAAGGCCGCGACGACGAACCGCTTACCCTGCCCACGGGGGGCAAGCGCAGCGAACGTTCGGCGCCGGGCGGCTTCCGGGTGCTGGGCGTGGGCAACCTGCTGACCACCACCGCGCGTTGCTGCAACCCGGTGCCCAACGACGCCATCGTCGGTTACATCACGCGCGGGCGTGGCGTGACCATTCACCGCAGCGACTGCCCCAACGTGCTGCGGCTGAAGGAGGAAGACCGCGACCGGCTGATCGACGTGGAGTGGGGCGTGGTGCCGGACCGCGTGTTCCCGGTGGATATCCGCATCCAGGCCTACGACCGGCCGGGCTTGCTGCGTGATGTCACCGCGGTGCTCGCCAACGACAAGATCAATGTCACCGGCGTCAATACCAGCACCGATGCCAAGACCATGATCGCGCGCATGGAACTGCACGTGGAGGTGGCCGACATCGGCCAGCTCAGCCGCGTGCTGAGTCGTATCGGTCAGCTGCCGAACGTGATCGAGGTGCGACGCAAGATCTGAAACGGTGGGGCGGGAATGGCGTCCCGGAGAGGATTCGAACCTCCGACCTAGCGCTTAGGAGGCGCTTGCTCTATCCAGCTGAGCTACCGGGACCGGTCGCGGCATGTTAACAAAGCCGCCCGGGGCCAGCCACCGGCGCCGGGGCGTTGTCAGCCTCCCGGGCGGGGTCTATAGTCAGTTTATGAGCCTGCCGCGCGTGACACTGCTACCCTTCCACGATGCGTCGGAACCCCTGCGCAAGCGGGCGCCCGTCCTCGACGAGAACGGCCGGCCGCTGTCCGATTTCATGGTGCTGATTCCCGGGCTGCGCAAGAAGCCGCAGATCCGCATCCAGCAGACCATGCGCGACATCCACTGTATTCTCTCGCGTTTCGGCGACACGGTGGTGTTCGCCGAACTCAACCTCAAGCTCAATCTGCTGTGGGTTTCCATCCGCCCGGTCGCCGGCATCCGCTTCGAGATCACCGAGGCGCTGCGCCTGTCGATACCCGACGCGCGCCTGGTCTCCCACCTCTGAGCGGGTAAAAACCTTTCAAAAAACGTGTGTTAGAGTGGCCAGGGGCCATAAACCGCCGGTCCCGCCGCTCGCGGCTATTGATTGCCCGCACCATCGCAAGCACAATGCGCACCTGCATTTTTCGGCCCGGGCAGACCTCCGCTGCCGAAAACTCCGATTTTTCGTCTACCGTTCGAGAGGAACACGCAATGAAACTGATTCTTTTAGGTGCGCCGGGTGCCGGCAAGGGTACCGTGGCCAAGATGCTGACCGAAATGGATGGCTCGGTACAGATTTCCACCGGCGACATCCTGCGCGGCGCCGTCCAGGCCGGCACCGAGCTGGGCAAGAAGGCCCAGGCCTACATGAATGCCGGCGACCTGGTGCCCGACGAGCTGATCATGGGCATCATGGAAAAGCGCCTGCAGGAACCGGATTGCGAGAAGGGCTTCCTGCTCGACGGTTTCCCGCGCACCATTCCCCAGGCCGAGGCCCTCAAGGTGTTGCTCGACAAGCTGGGCATCAAACTGGACATGGCCGTCAACATCGACGTGCCGCGTGACGTGATCCTGGACCGCCTGACCACTCGCCGCACCTGCTCCAACCCGGAATGCCAGGCGATCTACAACGTGAAGAGCAACCCGCCGAAGGTGGAAGGCGTGTGCGACAAGTGCGGCAGCCCGGTGATCCAGCGCGAGGACGAGACCGAGGAAGCCATCACCCATCGCCTGGAAACCTACCAGGAGAAGACCGCGCCGCTGATCGGCTTCTACGAGAAGGAAGGCCTGTGCATCACCGTTACCGCCACCAGCAGCGAAGACGTGATCAACGCCATCAAGGAGCGTCTGGCCGCCGCCTGACCGGTAAACGCCCGCTCCCCCAAAACGGCGGCCATCCGGCCGCCGTTTTTTTTCGTCCCTTTTTGAGGTAGGCGGTTGATTTTGTTGGGATAAGGTCGGGTTGGAAGGGGTGGGAGGCCGAGTATTTGTGGCGGAATATTGACTATTCGGGCCTGGAGCGGGGACAATGATGCGGAGTTTTGACAACGTCCAACCACGTTAACAACTACGCTTTAATAACTAACAATAAGTGAGGTTCATGGTGGTGATCCCCGGTGCGGGGCGGTTGCGTTCGCGAGCGCGTTCGGAGGCTGCCGTTGTTTTTCCTGTAAATCCCCCCGGTTTATCGAGGTGTGCGGATCTTGATCGTCCGCGAAATTTCCGAACGGAACCTTGCTGATGCGCGGCCGGAATGCCGTGCGCACAGGCGTGGGCGGGACTGTTTCGCCTGAGGGCAGATGGTCGTCGCCACGCAACAAAAACAAGATATACCGAAGACTGTGAGGAGTCGGAGGCTGATGGTTGATACCACGGAACGTGGCGCCCGCGTGGGTGTATTGCTGGCAGGTGCATTGTCGGTGCTGTTCGCGGCGCCGGCGATGGCGGAGGATCTGCTGACGGTGTACCAGCGCGCGGTGCAGAATGATCCGGGCCTGCGCGGGGCCGGTTTTCAGCACCAGGCGGCAGCGGAGGGTGTCAGGCAGGCGCGCGCGGCGCTGTTGCCCGATGTCAGTTTCGATGCCGAGCATATCGAGACGCGCCAGGACATTGTCAGTTCCGACAACACGGTGTTCGCCCAGGGCAGCACCGACTTTCCCACCGATACCTATACCCTGACGCTGACCCAGCCATTGTTCGACTGGGCCGCCTATGTCGGCTACAAGCAGTCGCAGGCGGACCTGTTGCGGGCTGACGCCGAGTATCTGCGCGCCCGCCAGGATCTCATGTTGCAGGTGGCGGAGCGTTACCTGGCGGTGCTGGCCGCCCAGGATGAGTTGCGTTTCGTGCGCGCGGAGAAGGCTGCCGTGGCGCGCCAGCTCAAACGCGCCCAGGAACGTCTCGGCAGCGGCATGGCGCGCATCACCGATCTGCACGACGCGCGTTCGCGTTTCGCCTCGGTGGAGACGGACGAGATCGACGCCGAGAACGCGCTCGACGACGCCATCCAGGCGCTCGCCGAGCTGACCGGGCCGCTGGACGGGGAGCTGGCGCGGCTGGCCGAGGAGATCGACCTGGTGCGGCCCGACCCGGAGTCGGTGGACCAGTGGATCGAGTCGGCGGTGAACCAGAACCCCCGCGTTGTGTTGCTCAAACACAGCATGGAGGTGGCGCGCCAGGAGGCGCGGCGGCAGAAGGCCGGCCACTACCCGACGCTGGATCTCACCGCCCGTTACAACAACCGCGAAACCGACGGTACCCTGTTCGGTGGCGGCAGCGAGGTGGAAACCACCGATCTGTCGTTGCGCTTCAGGCTGCCCATCTACCAGGGCGGCGCCACCAGCGCGCGTGCCCGCGAGGCGGCCTTCCTGTACCAGAAGGCGCGCGAGGATTTCATCAAGGAGCAGCGCGCGGTCAGCCGCGAGACGCGCAGCGCCTACCGCGGCGTGCTCAGCTCCATCAGCCGGGTGCGCTCGGCGCGCCAGTTCGTCATCGCGCAGCAGCTTGCGCTGGAAGCGCGCCGCGAGAGTTTCAGATCGGGCCTGGAGACGGCCATCATGGTGCTGGACGCGGAGCGCGACCTGTACTCCGCCAAGCGCGACTATGCGCGCGCGCGCTACGACTATGTGCTGGACAGCCTGCGGCTGAAACACGCGGTTGGCAGCCTGCAGGCGTCCGACATCCAGGCGGCCAACAACTGGTTCGAGAAGGCGCCCTGACGGGGCTGACACGGCGGGTACACGCGAGTGCTGGCAAGACTGAGACAATCATGGTTCGCCCGACAGGGGTTGCTGCGGAAGTTTCTCGCCCGCCGCGCACGCCCGTTGCCGCGCCGCAAGATCCAGTTTGAAGCACTCGAACAGCGGTTCCTGCTGTCGGCGGACATTGCGCCGGTGGTGCTGCCGCCGACCGACCAGACCCTGTTGCCGGAAACGGAGGTGATCGTCGAGTCGCTCGACGCGTCACTGGCCAACAGTGACCCCGTGGCTGGCGACGCCGCGCAGCCGGCGGCGGATGCCGCCACCGATGCGTCCGGGGACGACACGACGACGGACGTTGATGCCACCGCCGAAGGCGTGAGCGATACGCCAGATGCCGCGGGCGCGGATTCGGACGCGGCCGGCGCGGCGGCTGATGAGCCTCCGGCACCCGCCGCGGCTGGCGGTAGCCCGGACTCCGGCACGGAACAGCCGACACTCGGCGGCGCCGATGTGCGTGTGCTGAAGGAGTACAGCGGCGCGCAGTTGGTCGTGGTCGACCCCTCCGTGCCCGAGTATCGCGAACTGCTGAAGGCGTTGCTGAGTTCGGCCCAGGTGGATCCCGATCAGGTGCGCTTCGAAGGCAGCGATGGCAAGGAGATCGACTTCGGCCTCGTCACGGAGCGGGAGCCGGAAGCGGCACCCGCGCCCGATCTGCTTGCCCGCCCGCTCGACGCTGCGCCCGGTGCCGGGCCTGCGGCGGGCGACGCGCCATCCGCCGCCGCGCCCGATGCGGCGCCACAGGCGCCCGCGATTACCGTGGTGCTGCTGGACGCCGACCGTGACGGTATCGAACAACTGTCAGAAACCCTGGCGCGCTACCAGGGGCTGTCCGCCGTGCATGTGCTGTCTCATGGCGCCGCCGGCTTGCTGAAACTGGGCAATACCACCCTGAACACGGCCAGGCTGGAACAGAATCGCGAACAGATCGCCGGCTGGGGCGGGGCGCTGGCCGAAGGCGGCGACCTGTTGCTGTACGGTTGCGATATCGCCGACGGCGAAGCGGGCATCGCCTTCGTGAAAACCCTGGGCGCCTACACCGGCCTCGACGTGGCGGCTTCCACCAACGCTACCGGCAACGCGCAACTCGGCGGCGACTGGGTGCTGGAGATGAGCACCGGCGTGGTCGAGACCAATGCCCTGTTCGCCACCGGTTTCACGGCCCTGCTGGCCACCCCCACCGATGGCGACGACACGCTTGCGGTTCCCGGCGATGGCACCGTCCTGGACGGACTGGCCGGCGCCGACACCTACGTGTTCCTCGACGGCTGGGGCAGCGCCACCATCACCGAGTCCGCCGATACCGCAGGTGAAGCCGGCGACATCCTCGATTTCTCGCTGGTGACAGCCAATCTGACGTTTTCTTTCCAGGCCGACGGCTCCATCCTGGTCAGCGACGGCGCCAACTCGGTGTCGGCGACCAATGTGGAACACCTGGTGGGTGGTTCCGGCATCAACACCATCGACTATTCCCTGTACGGCGCCGCCGTGGACGTCGACCTGGTCGCAGGCACCGCCACCGGCCTGTTCAGCATCACGGATTTCGATCGCGTGATCGGTAGCGCGTTCGACGACACCTTCACCGCCCTGGATGGCGGCAATGTGTTCGAGGGCGGTTCCGGCAACGACACGCTGGTCGCCAGCGGTGACGTCGATTTCACCATTACCGACAGCGATTTCACCATGGGCGGTGTCGGCGCCGGCAACCTGTCCGGGATCGAGCGCGTGGTGATCACCGGCGGCGTCGGCGCCAATATTCTCGACGCCAGCGCGTTCACCGGCGTCGCCGAACTGGACGGCGGTGAGGGTAACGACACCCTCACCGGTGGCAGTGGCGACGACCGCCTGACTGGCGGTCTCGGCATCGACATCATCAACGGCGGCCTGGGCAACGACACGGTGGTGGAATCGCGCGACGCCGATTTCACCGTGGCCGACGGCGCAGGCAGCGTGACCCTCACCATCGGCGCGGAAGTGGAAACCCTCGCCGGCATCGAGGCGGTGGATCTGAGCGGCGGCGCGGGCGCCAACGTGCTCGACGCCTCGGCATTCAGCGGCAAGGCCAGCTTGCGCGGCGGGGATGGCGCGGACACCCTGCGCGGCGGCGCCGGCGACGACCGCCTGTCGGGCGGACTGGGCGTGGACAGCATCGACGCCGGCGGTGGCATCAACACCCTGTTCGAAAATGCCGACACCCGCTTCGTGCTGCTCGGCGATGCCACCGGCGCCACCCTGGACATGGCCGAGGGCACCGACGAGCAGGGCGTGGTGACGCTCGACGCGGGCGTGACGGGTGGCACCTTCCGGCTCGGTTACGCCGGCGAGCAAACCGTCGGCCTGCGTTTCGACGCCACCGCGGAGGCCGTGCGCTCGGCGCTGGAGGGGCTGTCCGGCATCGGCAGGGGCGATGTCGAGGTCACTACCACCCCGGGAAGCTGGACGATCCGCTTTGCCAACAACCTCGCCGGCATCGATGTCAGTGACCTGGTGCTCGACGCGACCACCCTCACCGGTGGCAGCGCGACGCTCGCCGTCAGCCAGGGCGCGGCGGTGACCGAGACGCTCATCGGCATCCACCGCGCCGAGCTGCGCGGCGGGCTCAATGCCAACCGCATCGACGCGTCCGGCTTCGCTGGCGACGTGGTGCTGGACGGCCAGGAAGGCGACGACATATTGCTGGGCGGCAGCGGGAACGACGTGCTCATCGGCGACATCGGCGACGACAGCCTGACCGGCGGTCTCGGCGACGACACCATCGACGGTGGCGCGGGTCTCGACCGACTGACCGAAACGCGTGACGCGGCCAGCATAACGCTGACCAACAGCCGGTTGACGCTGGACCTGGAGACCGACAGCCTGTCGGGTATCGAACTCGCGGACCTGAGCGGCGGCGCCGGGGCCAATACCCTGGACGCGTCCGCCTTCAATGGATTGTCCACGGATACCGAGCTGCGCCTGCTGAACAATGGCGCGGGCCTCGGCACGGTCGACGTGGCCGACGTGGATCTCACCGGACTGGAAGCCTCCACGCCGCTGTCGCATCTGAACAACGGCGCGGGTGTGGGCACGGTGACCGGCAACGATCTCGAAATCACCCTGCGCAACGGCGATATCGTGCAGGTGGACCTGAGCGCGGCGGAAACCGTTCAGGACATGCTCGACGCGCTTGGTGGCGCGCATGCCAGCCTGTCCGCCGCGCTGAACGCCGATGGCAACGGACTGGTGCTGGAAGACGCCAGCGGCGGCGCCGGCAATCTCTCGGTGGTGGCGCTCAACGGTTCGCCGGCGGCCGCCGACCTGGGTATCGCCGGTTCGGTGGCCGCCGCCACGCTCGCCGGCGCGCCCTTCGTCGGTGGCGCGGCGGACTTGCGCATCCTGCTGTCTGACGGCACCCAGCTGGATCTGGACCTGACCCTTGCGCGCACCGTGCAGGAAGTCCTGGACCTGCTCAATGGCGCGCACGCCAGTCTCGGCGCATCGATCAATGCCGCGGGCACCGGCTTCCAACTGACCGACAGTGCCGGCGGCGCCGGCAACCTGCAGGTGTTTTCGATCAACGGTTCCACCGCCGCCGAGGATCTCGGTTTCACGGCCACGGGAACGCCGACCGGTTATCAGGGCGCGCCGCTGGTGCTGGGCGCCGTCACCCTCGACGGCGGCGCCGGCAACGACACCCTGATTGGCGGCAGCGGCAACGACATTCTCACCGGCGGCACCGGTTCGGACAGCGTGGATGGCGGCGCGGGCAGCGACAAGCTGGTGGAGACGGTTTCCGGCACGGTCGTCCTCGGCGACAGCGCGATGAGCGCCGGCGCAGACAGCGACACACTGCTCAGTATCGAACGCGCGGATATCAGCGGCGGAACCGGGGTGGACAGTATCGACGCCAGCGGTTTCAGCGGAACCCTCACGCTGCGCAGCGGTGGCGGCGCTGACACGCTCACCGGTGGCACCGGCAGCACCGGGTTCCGCGTCGATGTCTCCAACCTGCTCGCGGGCCAGCAGGTTACCGCCAACACCTCCGGTGGCAGCGATGACGTTGTCGTCGTCGGTCTGGGAGGCAACGTAACCCAGCAGGACCTCGACCGGGTGACCGGGACCGCGGTGCAGGGCGGTGTCACCTTGCGTTCCGAAGGCGCGCTGCGAGTGGCGGGGGCCATCAACACCGGCGGCCGGGACTTCTCGCTCGACGGCGACGAACTGTTGATCGACAAGCTTATCCACACCGGCCAGGACACGACCGGCAACCTTGTCGCCAATGCGGGCAATATCACGTTGAAAGGCAGGCTGATCACGCTGACTTCCGGCGCCCAGCTCATCGCAACAGATACTTCCGGCACCAATGGCGATATCCGCATTTTCGCCGAAGACCTCTACCGGCCATTCGGGGTCGGTTTCGGGCAGGCGGACACGCTGGAGGCGCGCGTCAGTATCGAGGGCGCCGTCATTCGCGGCGGCGACGTGACCATTACCGCCACTTCGGATACCCGGCCGCTCAAGCCCGAGTGGGGCGAAAGCGCGTTTGTGAATGTCCTGGAAGAAGCTGTTCAGGGCATCATCGACCTGTTCGGTGTAACCGCCCTGCTGGCGGGCTACAACGAGGCCACCTCCATTGCCCACGTTACGCTCGACAGCGCCACGGTGGTCGAGGCCGCCAACTTCGTCGCGCATTCCAGCGCCACGGCCAGCGTAAAGGTGGCGCCGATCGGCAAGGGCCTCGGTGTCGGCATCGGGGTCATCAGGACGGATTCCAGGGCGGTCGTCGACGGCACAGTCACCACCAGCGGCGATCTCACGGTGCGCGCCAGCGCCGATCATACGCTCGATGTCGTCGGCGACGCGCCGGGAATCGCCGGTTACGCGGCGGCCGGCGCCCTGTCCATCCTCAATTCCGACGTTCTGGCCCAGGTTGGGTCGACGGCGAACCTGACGGTGGGTAACAACCTGTTCGTCTACAGTGACACCGTCGACCGCAACCGTACCCTGGCGCGTTCCGTGACCGGCAGCGATGGCAAGGTCGGTATCGCGGTCGCCGTCAGTGCCGAGAACGGCGTCACCAGCGCCTACCTGGATGGCACCGCCGACGTGGCTGGCAGCATTTCCGTGGACGCGCGCCAAAGCAAGGAAGCGATCGAAATCAGAAAGGTGTTCGTGTTGCCGGGGCTGGCGACCGGCGTTGCCGCTTCAGCGGGCGTGGGTTCGACCTCCAAGGGCGACCTGCTCGACGACGCCAAGTCGGCCCTGACCGACAGGGTTTCCAGCGCGGTGCTGGGCATCAAGGATATTGGCAAGAGACTCACCGGGTGGGCGACCGACCAACTCAAGAGGAACGGGACCATCAAGAAACTGATGGAGTCCCCGGCCACCAACAATGTGGATGTCGGCGCGGCGATAGCAGTGGTGGTCGACAACAATACCGTCAACGCGCGCATCGGCGACGGCACGGCAGCCGCGGACGTGGAGGCGGACGGCGGCATCAGCGTCAGCGCGAAGATCGAAAACCGGCCCGACGTCACGGCCTCCTCGTCGATCGAGAACGAGGGCGCGCAGGATACCACCCGCAATACCACGGCCGGTTTCGGCGGCTCCATCGCCACGGCGATTGGTATTTACAACAACAAGACCAACGCCTATATCAACGACAACGCGGCGGTGGACGCCAAGGGCGCCATCACGGTGCGCGCGGATTCGCTCAACAAGATCGACCCGCTCAGCCTGTGGGGCGCCAACATTGTTGCGCCGTTCCTTGCCAAGAACACCACGCCGACGTGGACGACCGACGACGGTGTGCAGGCGGTGACCCTCGACGATACCGTGGAAGTGCGGGAAAGCCACAGCGGCGATGGCGAGAAAGGCGTCTGGTACAAGTATATCGGCAGTACGCCGACCCGGACCTTTGACCTGTCCACGGTCGATTTCACCGACGAGACGAACTGGGAAAATCTCGGCAGCCCGGCGAAGAACTCGGGTACCAGTTTTGTCCGCACCCTGACCACGTATCTCGACGGCAATCTGGGACTCGACAATAACCTGGTGGATTCGTGGAGCCAGTCCACCGCCAACGGCCAGAAACTGGCCCTCGCCGGCGCCATTACGGTGATGGTGCTGGAGCACTCCGCCGACGCCGCGATTCGCGGCGGCGCCCGCGTCAACCAGGACATCGACGGCGTTACCAACACCGACAACTTCCGCACCGGTTCGCAGAATGTCGTGGTGGAGGCGAACAGCGTCAACGACGCCATCAACCTGGTGGGCAACTTCCAGACGCCCGGCATCCAGGGTTCGACCACGGCCAGCGACTGGAAGGCCGGCGACATGATCCAGAAGCCCGGGGGCGGCACCCAGGGCGCCGAGGGCGGCAAGGCTGTTGGCGCGGGTATCGGTTTCTACTGGTATGGCGACGACGTCGCGGCCACCATCGAAACCGGCGTGACGCTCTATGCCGACAGTCTCGAGGTGGACGCCGACAACCGCGGCCTGGGCGTGGTGCTGGGCGCCTCCGGCGGTCAGTCGGACAATCTGGCCTTCAACGGCGCCTTTGTCGCCCAGGTGTTGAAGAACAGCACACTGGCGAGTATCGCCCGCGGCGCGGACATTACCATTGGCAGCGCGGCGGTCGCCGACGATGACGCGGGTGGCGCGTCGCTGTTCGTGAACGCCACCGACAGCAGCTACCTGATCACTGTCGCGGGCTCGGTGGCCCTGTCCGAGCAGGCCGGCGTCGGCGCCTCGCTGGCGGTGAACGTGACCATGCGTGATACCGAGGCCTTCATCGGCGACCGCTTCGACGTTACCACCAGTACCGGCGCCGCCGGCAGCCTGACGGTGGCCGGTGCCGCGCGCGTGGTTGCCGGCAACGACGGCTTTATCGGGGTGCTGGGCATTTCCGGTGCGAAGACATCGACCAGCCCGGCGGTCGACGATTCCGCGCCGGACAACGTCGGCAGCGGGCCGGGCACCAGCGGCGGCACGCAGGGTTCGGATGGCGCCGCGCAGAGCGACGCCGATCTGTTCGCCTGGCAGTCGAAGATGAGCAGCGTGCTCGAAGAGATACGGAACCGGGGCCAGGCGGTGGAAAGCACCGGGGAAGCGAAGACCACCGGCAAGGCGCGCGGCGGAATCGCGATTTCCGGCGTGATGACGGTCAACTCGCTCGACGACGATGCGCGCGCCTACCTCTATAACGGCGGCGTGGTAAACACTGCCGACCTGTCGCTGAAAGCGGGCGACGACACCGTGGTGGCTTCCCTGGCCGGTTCGGTGGCCTACGCCGGCGCGGCGCCCGGCGGCGGGTCGAAGGGCATCGCGGGCGCCATCGGCCTCAATCTGATCGGCGGCACGACCGAGGCCTTCCTCGACGGCGCGACCTCGTTCAGTGTCAACAATCTCGATCTGGTGGCGGACCGTACCGGCTGGATCGTCGCCATCGCCGCCGGCGTGGCCGGCGCGCCGGGCCGGGGCGGCATTGGCGTGGCCGGTTCGGTGGGGGTGACGGTGAGCAACAGCCAGATTCTCGCCGGTCTGCGCAACACCACGGGCACTGCCATCGGCGGCATCAATGTCTCGGCCCTCGACGACACCAATATCGTGATGGTGGCCGGGGCCGGCGGTTTCGGCGGCAAGGCGGGTGTCGGCGCGTCCATTGCCTACAGCGAAATCAGTAACACCATCGAGGCCGACGTCACCAGCGCGCCGGACCTGAAGTTCGGCGCCGGACTCGATGTCACGGCCGAGGCCGACAGCATGATCGTCGCTGTTACCGCGGGCGTTGGCGTCAGCAGCGACCCCAAGGCCGGTTTCGGCGTTGGCGGCACGCTGGGGATCAACTCCATCAGCAACACCATTGGCGCGACCGTCACCAACAGCAGCACCACGGCCGATTCCGCGGGCGCCATCTTTGTCAGCGCACTGGACTCGTCCTCCATTTTTGCGTTCGCCGGTGCGTTCGGCTTCGGCCGCACCGCGGGCCTGGGGCTGGCCTTCGCGTTCAATTTCATCGACAACCAGACGAGGGCGACGGTCACGGCTTCGACGCTGCGCGCCAGCGGCTCGGTGCGGGTGGAATCGACGGGTAACGGTTCCCTGTTCAGTATTGCGTTGGGGGGTGCGGGCGCCGATACCTTCGCCTTTGCCGGCGCGGTTGGCGTCAACGTCAGTTCCAGCCTGGTGGAGGCCGGAATGACCGACAGTGTCGACCTGGAAATTGGTGGCGCGCTGCGGGTGCGGGCCAATGACAGCGCCGATATCAAGGCGATTTCCGGCGGCATCGGTGCTTCGAAGACCGCCGGTGTCGGCGCGGGTATCGCCTACAACGATATCGGCAACGTGATTCGCGCCTCGCTGACGGGCAGCAGCAGCAAGAACGGTTCATCCATCGGCAGCATCGAGGTCAGCGCGCAGTCCAGCGCCAGCATCAAGACACTCGTTGCCGGCGCCGCGGTGAGCAGCAGTTTCGCGGGCGCCGGTGGTCTGGGGATCAACCTCGTTTCCAACACCGTGGAGGCCTTTATCGGCGCCGCTTCGGTGCTGGTGGCAGGGCGTGTCGACGTGGGCGCGACGGAACAGTCCACCATCTGGGCGCTGGCCGGCAACGTGGCCGGCGCCGGCAAGGCCGCGGTGGGCGCTTCAGTCGGTTACAACAAGGTTGCCAACACGGTGTCGGCACGCATTGTCGGCGCGGGCACGCGCATCGACGCCACCGTCGACGGTGTGGAGGTGAGAGCGGATTCCAGCACTGAGCTGCGGGCCATCGCCGCTGGCGGGCAGGGTGCCGGCAATGTTGCCTTCGGCGGTTCGGTGGTGGTCGACGAATACCTGAACGAGGTTCTTGCCTATCTCGGCGACGGGGTGACCGTGAACGCCGAAGGCAGTGTGGTGGTGCAGGCCGTGGACGACGCGGATTTCGTACTGGTCGCCGGCGTGATCAATGGCGCGGGCACCGCCGCCGTGGGGCTGGGCAACAGTACCCTGACAACCAGCAACGTGGTACGCGCCTGGATCGGCAAGAACGCGGTGGTGTGGGCGCGCGGCAACGGGGTCAATGCCTCGATCCTGAGCGGGGAAAAGAGCGCCGGCGGCACCAGGTCCGTCGAGACCGTGCGTGGTGTCGCGGTCAACGCAATCTCCTTCGAGAGGATCGACAATGTTGCGGTGAGCGGTTCCGGCGCCGGTACCGCCGGCGTGGCGGCTTCCGCCGTGGTCAATGTGCTGGATGAAACCACCGAGGCCTACATCGATCAGGGCGCATCGATCAACGATAACAGCGCCGGCGCCAATGCCGTGGCCAATGCCGCCCAGGACGTGAGGGTGCGCGCCCTGGATCGCACCGACATGGTCAATGTCGCCGGCGGCCTGGCCGGTGGTGGCACCGTGGGCGGCGGCGCCGGAGCCGATGGTACCCGCATCGTCAAGAACACCACGGCCCGCCTCTGGGCGACGCGGGTGGACGCACGCGGCGACGTGCGCGTGGAGGCCGTGTCGCGCGAGGACCTGCTGTCGATCGCCGCGGCGGTGGGCGCCGGTGGCACGGCCGGTCTTGCCGGTTCGGTCGGCGTCTACGACATGAGCAACCGTACCCGCGCCTTCATCGGCGAGGATACCGATGCCGCCGGTTTTGTCGATCTGGTCGGTGACACCACGGTGACGGCGGGCGACAGTGTGCTGGTGTCCGCGGTCGACGACACCGAACTGGACGTGATCGCCGGCAATGTCTCGGGCGGTGGCACGGCGGGAATCGGTGCTTCGGTGGGTGTGACGGTGTTCGACAAGACCACCGAGTCCTTCCTCGGCGGCAATGCGCACGTCACCGGACTCGCCGTTGGCGATGGCGTGCTGGCCAACACTGGCGAGTTCGATGTCAACTTCATTGCCGACAGCGGCTCAGAGGACTTTGGCGAGGTGCCGCAGCTCGACATCACCGGTGTCGACGCGGTTGCCGATACCATTACGTTCGCCACGCCGCACGGGTTCAGTACCGGTGACGCCATCATCTACGCGCAGGAAGACGTCGTCGATGCCAACGGCAATGTGATCACGCCCGCCACGGATATCTCCATCGAGGGCGGCGGCACGCTGGAAGCGGGGCGTACCTACTACGTCATCACCGAGGATGCGAATGGCAACAGCCTTGGTCCGGACACGATCCGGCTGGCGGCCAGCGAGGAAGCCGCGCGCGGCGGCAGCGCCATCGACCTGGCCGCGTCGGCGCCACTGGCCGGCGACCACAGCTTCAGCGACGGTATCCCGGTCGTGAACGACGGCGACGTGACCGCGCCCGGCGTGTCGCTCGATGCCTCGGTAGACACGGATTTCGACGGCGACGGCGTCGCCGACCTGACACCGGACGCCGACCGCGAAACCCTGCAACGGGTGTCGACGCCGTCGACGCGGATTGTGAACGGCGTGGCGGTGACCGCGCTCAACCGGGACGACATCGAAACCATCGGGGTGAGCGGCGGTGGCGCGGGCACCGTGGCAGTCAACATCGGCGGCGCGGTCGGCGTGCTCAAGGCCAGCACGCTCGCCTACGTGGCCCCGGGCGCGCAGGTCAACGCATCGACGGTCACCACCGACGGCGTGCAGGCCGACCAGTCGGTGCTGGTGGCCGCCGGCAATGATCTGTATCGCATGGGCATCGGCGGTTCCATCGCCATTTCCGGCACCACATCGGTGACGCCGGCGGCGGACGTGACCGTCATCGACAACGACACCCGTGCCTATATCGACGACGGTGCGCTGGTGCGCGCCGATCGTGACATCCAGGTGGTCGCGAATTCCCGCGAGGATCTGTTGTCGGTCGCCGCGGGCGTGGCCGGCAGCGGCGTGGCCGGCATTTCGGTTTCCGCTTCGGTGGTGGTCCTGAACAGCACCACCTACGCCTATATCGGTCAGTCGGCCGCGCCCGGCGCCGGCGCGGTGGCGGACGCCGGCGGCAACGTGCTGGTTTCCGCCAACGACCAGACCGACAGTTTCACCGTGGCCGGCAGCCTCGGCGCCGGGATTGGCGGCGGCGGGGCCGGCGGCGCCGCGGTGGTTAACGACATTCGCAAGGACACCCGGGCTTTCGTGGGCGCCAACGCCGTGGTGGACGCGCGCGGCAATGGCGGTTTTCTCAGCGGCGTGCCCGACGGCAGCCGTGGCGGCAACGGGTTCGGGACGCTGGCCGTTTTCCGCGGCCTGGCGGTGCGCGCGCAAACCAGCGAGGATCTGTTCACCATCGGCGCCAGCGCCGCCGGCGGTATCTATGTGGGCCTGGCCGGCGGCGTGGTGGTGCAGACGGTCGATTCCGACACCCAGGCCTATATTGGCGCGCTGGCGCGCATCAATGCCTCCGCGCTCAACGAGGATGCCAGCCAGTCGGTCAACGTCTCCGCTGTCAACGAACTGACCGTGTTCGACCTGGCCGGCGCGGCGGCGGTGGGCAGCGGCGGTATTGCCGGCGGCGTGGACGTGGGCGTGGTCCGAAATGACACCCAGGCCTATATTGGCGACGACAGCCTGGTGCAGGCGAACCAGGACGTGACCGTCAACGCGCTGGCCAGCAAGGACATCGAAAGCTACGCGATGAGCGCCGGCGCCGGCCTCGGCGCCCTGTCGGGTTCGGTGTCGGTGTGGAACATCGGCAGCGAGTTCAGCGACGTGCAGTACCGTTACACCGAGGCGGATACCTCGGACGGCAGCACGTCCGGCAACGGTGAAACGGTGCTGACAGGGAGCCAGGTGTCCGGCGCCATGACGCCGGATGGTCAGAGCGGCGAGGGCGATCCCGCGGCGGGCGTCGGCGCCAACCTGGATGCCTACGACGACACCGACAGGAATGGCGCCGACACGCGCCCCGACAATACCGCGCTGATGGGCAGTGTCACCGCGGGTGCGGGGGCCAGTGTCTCGCCGCGCACCACCAATGTGATCGGCGGCGCGCTGGCGGCGCCGGCCAGCGCGCCGATCATCGGTGGCACCACGGCCTATGTCGGCTCGGGCGCGGATATCACCGCGGGCAACGATGTCACCGTGAAGGCCGACGAACGCATCGACGTGAAGGTGGTGGTGGGCAGCGTGGCGCTCGGCGCCGTGGCGGTCGGCGCCTCGGTCGGCGTGGTGACCGTGAACGCCGATGTTACCGCTTTCATCGCCTCGCGGGCCAGCGTGGACGCCGGCAACGACGTGACGGTGGGTGCAAGTTTCAGCGAGACGTTCCGCGGACTGACCATCTCGGGGCAGGGCGGCGCCGCGGCCATCGGCGCGCAGGTGATGGTGTTCACCGACAACAGCCGTCACAAAGCCTACATCGGCAGCCCGGTTGTCGATCCCGCCGACAGCGCGCGTATCGAGGCCGGCGGTTCGGTACGCGTCGAGGCGCTGGCCAGCCGCGATATCGTCAACCAGACCATCGGCTCGCAACTGGTCGGCCTGGGCGCGGGCGCCTCGGTGACGGTGGTGGATATCGACGGTTCGACGTCGGCCACTATCGATGACGCGCAGATCGGGCAGACCGCCGCGGTCGGCGACGTGACGGTGTTCGCCGAGTCCGTTACCGACATCCGCGCCGAATCCTGGGCGGTCAGCGGCGGTGTCGCCACACTGGGCGCTTCGGTGGCCAATGCCGATCTGGATACACTGGTTTCGGCCTCGGTATCAAGCGAGGCCGCCATCGACGCCGAGGGCGATATCCTGGTGTTGTCGCGCACCGAAAGCGACGTGCGCGCCGAGGCCTTCGGCGTGACGGTGAGCGCCGGCGCGGCGCTGGGCGCCTCGGTGGCCATCGTCAATGACCGCCCCACGCAATCAAGCCGCGTGGCCAATGCCCGGCTCACCAGCCAGCGTGGCAGTATCCGCGTGCAGGCCTTCCACAACTATGCCGCCGACGGTGTCACCCGCCTCGACCAGGGCGCCGACGCCGATGCCACTTCCGGCTCCGGCAGCCTGTACATTGGCGCGGCGGGCGCCTACAGCGAAGCGAACGCCGCCGCCAACACCACCTCCTACGTGGAGGACGGCGCGGCGTTGTCGGCGCCGGGCGGCGTGGAACTGCTGGCGCGCAACAACAACGATGCCGAGGCCCGGGCCACCGGTATCGGCATTGGTCTGGGGGTCGCGGGGGTGGGGGTCAGCCTGGCCTACGCGCATGCCGACGGCAACACCACCGCCTCGCTGGGCGGCACGGTCGACACCGACGGCTCCGTTACCGTGCTGGCGGATGCCTACAACGACGCGCTGGCGGAAAGCCGGGCCGGTTCCGGCGGTGTGCTGGCCGGCGAGGGCAATGTCGCCAGGGCCGGCGTGGCGCCCACGGTCACCGCGGCGATTCGCGCCGGTTCGGTCGTTACCGCCTTCGACAAGGTGGACGTCAAGGCCAGGGTGCTGGTGGTTTCGGCCGCCGATACCGGCGGTGTGAGCATCGGCGCGCTGGCGATCGGCATATCCATTGCCGACGCGGTGGTGGACGCCAATGTGAGCGCTTCGGCGGGCGGTACCATCGACGCCAATACCCTGTCCGTGCGCGCGGAACAGAACTACACGAACGGTGGCCACGCCGCCAGCGCCAGGGCCCAGTCTTCCGCCGGCGCGCTGGCTGGCGGCACCGGCGTTACCGCCAGTGCCAACAGTCTCAGCGATGTCAGCGCCTTCCTGGCCGGTGGTGGAACCTTCACCCTGCGCGGCGCGGTGCTGGTGGAGGCGGGCAACCGCAGCCGCCAGAACGCCGAGGCCACCGCCATCGTCGGCGGCCTGGTGGCGGGAGGGCGCAGTACCGCCAATGCCGGCTACGACACCGACACGCGCGCCTATACCGGCGACAACATCAGCGTCAGTGCGACCGACATGCGGGTGCTGGCCCGCGGCGAGGACGACAGTTTCGTGGACGTGACCGCCGGCGCCGGCGGTGTGGTCAGCGGCGCGGGCGCCACCGGCGACACCAGCAACAGCAGCAACACGCTGGCGCGCATCGGCGCGGCCAACAGCATCGTCCTCGGCCGTGACCGCCTGCTGCCGGTGGTCGAGCCCGGTTCACGGGCCGACTTCCGGCGCGAGGACGGCGTGCAGACCGTGTCGCGTGGCCAGACCGTCGATGTGACGGGCGGCAATACGGCTGGCGGTGAGGCGAACATCCGTTACGAGTACATCGGCCGCGAGGCGGACTACGATACCAATGCCGGTTCCCGCAACGTGGACAACGGCACCCTGGTCGATGTGGTCGACCGCGTGCCGCCCACCTACCTTGCCGACAGCACCGCGACGCCGCGCGACCTGGTGAGCGGCAACACGGTGGACGTGGTGAGCGGCTACGCGGGTAGCGGGGGTATCGTCGGGCATACCTACCAGTACATTGGCGCGGGCGAATCGCTGGACCTGTCCAGCGCCGATTTCTCGGATACCACACGCTGGGACGACCTGGGACCGAGCGCCGACCTGGATTTTCTCGGTGTCGGCGAGATCGGCAAGCGTTACCGTTTCATCGCCACGCCCGCCGCGCCGGAATTCATCGACCTGCACCGCGAGGATTTCACCGACACCAGCCGCTGGCAGGATCTTGGCGCGATTCGCGCCGCCACGGCCACGCTGGATCTGGCGCGCGAGGATTTCTCCGATACCAACAACTGGCGGCCGGTCGCCGTGTCACAGGACCACGGCAGGCTGGTGCTGAACGCCATGCACGAGTCGGCCTTCAATGCCCGTATCGGCACAGCGGCCGGCGGCGCGATCGCGGGCACGGGTGCCTACGCCGACCACTACGTGAACGCCACCGTCAAGGCGGAAGTCGGGAACGACGCCAGCGTGACGGCGCGGGATATCGATATCGACGCGCTCAACGAGGTGCGCAAGGACTGGCTGAGCGGCGGGAAGGGCAATATCGATGGCGATATCGCTGGCGCCCTCGCGGGGGCTGGCGGGTACTCCTCGGTGACTCTGGAACTGAACACCCGCGTCAATATCGGCAATGGCGCCAGCCTGGTGGTGGAAGGCCATCCCACCACGCCCGGCGCGATCAGCCTCAACAGCCTCAACAAGCTGCTGGTGAAGGATAAGGTCAACTTCACCTCGGGTGGTCTGGGCAGTGGCGCGGATGGGTGGATGCGCATCGACACGCCAACCCTGGTATCGCGTGTCGACGTCTCGGCGTCCGCGAGCCTTGTCAGCGCCGGGGATATCGACATCGCGGCGCGCGGCAGCGGCACACTCATCGCGCAACTGAACCTCGACACCTACGGTGCCGTCACGGTCGGCATCGCCCGTACGATTGTGGAAGTGACGCCGGACAACACGGTCACCTTCGGCAGCGGCTCCTATCTGCGCGCCGACGGCAACCTGAACATTTCCGCGGGCACCGACACCGACTTCTCCCGCGACAGTTATTCGCTCGAGGCGCGTGTCGACAGTTTTGCCGGCAGCGCGATCCCCGTCGACGACCTGGACGCGACGGCTGACCTGTTCCAGGACAATATCATCACCGTCGCCGCCGGCGCGGTGCTGGAGACGGCACGCGAGGCGCGCCTGCACGCCGAGCGGCTCGGCATCGCCAACATGGTGGCGCGCGCCAAGGGCGTGAGCTGGACCAGTGCGGTGGCGGACGCGCTGAACGGTTCCGGCTCCGAACTGTTCGACGGCACCAGCGAGTACGGCGCGACCGGCATCGTGACCATCGACGGCACGGTGCGCACCGGTATCGAGCGCAACCAGGGGTTGACCATTACCGGCATCGATCCCGTTACCGGCGAGATCATCGCCAGCAGCCTGATTCCCGACACCATCACCTGGTCGATGAGCACCGAGCCGCTGGAGTCCTCGCTGGTGAAAGACCTCGAGTTCGCGCAGGCGCAGTTGCGGCAATACGCCGGCAAGAACCCGACGCTGGAAGATTTCTACCAGGCCGAGGTTACGCGCATCAAGAACCTGCTGATTGCCGAGGGTCTGTGGGAAACCACGGTGATCACCAACAGCGACGGCAGCCAGGAAACCGTCGAGGGCTACGCCGCCACTGACGTGCTGACCGTCAACATCGATCCCATCGTGGCGCAGGCCGGCGTGATCGACGTGCGTGGCGACCGGCTGCAGGGCAGCGGCGTGCTGGACGCGCCGGGCGACGCCAGCGTAACCATCCTCAACCAGACCCAGGCCTTCCTCAACGTCAAGGGGATCGTGATACCCGAGAGCGACGGCGGCGTGCGGCTCAACGGCAACAAGGTCTACAACGACCTCGACGTGCTGGCGGCCGGTGACGGGCTCGGGCTTGTCGCCTTCTCGGTCCTGACCGACAATCGCGGCGTGGCTGCGCCCTCGATCCGCGTCGAGAACAGTTTCGACCCGGCCAGCACGCCGGAGGACGACGCCGCGCCGGCCATCGACATCACCGGCGCCGTCGACAACCTGCGCGGCCTGCTGGAACTGGTCAACTTCAAGGGCGACATCAACATCAGTGCCCAGGTGCGCGCCAAGAACATGAGCATCGTTTCGGGCGGCAATGTCTATATCGACGGCGTCACCCAGTATTCCGTGGGTGGCGAGACCTACTCGGCGCTGGCGGGTCTGACCGACAACCACCAGCGCGCCGCCGATGACGCCACGGTGGAAAGCACGCTCACCGCCACGCCCACCGATGTCAGCCTGTACGCGGACCGCATTTTCATCAATGCCGAGTACATCAACGTCAACGGCATCATGCAGAGCGGCAAGGACGTCTATACCCTGACCCTCGGCCAGGCGGCCATCGACGACATCGCCAACATTCCCGCGGGCGTCTCAGGCCGGGTGCGCCTGGACAACGCCTCCAACGACGACTTCAGCGTCTACTATGACACCACCACCGGCAAACTCGAGATCGAGGAAGTGCGGGTCAGTGGCGGGTATATCGAACTGCACGGCAACATTCTCAACAGCGGTGCCGGCGAAATCCGCGTGCTGGGCGGCTACGGCCGGATCGAGATCGTCAACAACACCGCCTACGACGTGGTGCTCAAGCGTATCGACGCCTCGCAGCGCGGTGCCGGCACGCTGCTGCTGGTCGACAAGGCGCGCGGCAGCGCCGGCAGCCCGCTGGTGACCCTGTACCGCAAGAACGAAGCGGGCGTGGTGGTGACGGAAGACGATGGCACCGGGCCGGTGCGCATCGGCCAGGGCGCCGCCGACCCGAACCTGTACAGCTACACGCCCGAGGCCGGCTGGCGCTATGGCTACAGTGTCGATATCGAGGACGCGCGGCGCTTCTACCGCACCGTGGGCACCAGTAGCTGGCTCGGTTTCGATGCGCTCGCTGCCGATCCGCCGCCCTCCTACTGGGACCGCATCGAACGCATCTCCGGCCCCTCCCTGGCCGACGAGGGACCGTACTACTACAAGGACGTGAGTCTTCAGTCGGATCCGTACACCTTCCAGTCGACGGTATTCGTCAACAAGACCGTCGAAACCAAGACCAACTGGACGGAGAGTACCTGGTACGGCAAGAAGACCTACTACACCAAGTTCGTGCGCGAGCAATTCACCACCACCACGAACACCCATACCGTCAAGGCCGACCGGCCCATCACGGTGCGTTTCATCGGTGACGAACAGGCGCGCGTGTCGTTGAAGTCCACGCAGTCCGGCGCGGACTTCATCCTGCGCGGGCCGGTGCTCAACGAGAACGGCGTGACCGTCATCGATACCGCCGGCTCGTTGACGCGGCTGAGCGACGCTGCCTTCATCAGCGGGCAGCGTATCGACATCAATGCCGCCGGCGATATCGGCAGCGAGGCCTTCGCCATCGACATCAACCTCACCGAGGTCGCGGCCACCTACAGTGACGACGACGGACTGGTTGCGCTCAATACGCCGGAATACCTGTACACGGCCGAACCCGGCGTTACACAGTCGCGCACCCTGAGCGTGGGCGACACGGTGCGCCTGGCGCCTGGCTTTGACGCCAGCCTCGGCAAGGCCAACAGCGTCTACCAGTATGTCGGCTCCACCAGCCAGACCCTGGATCTGTCGACACAGGATTACCGCGATTCCTCGCTGTGGAACGAAGTGCGGCAGAACAGCCCCGACGTGGTGCGCTTGTCCGACGGCTTCGATCCGGCGCTCGGCGATCCTTCGGCCTTGTACCGTTATGTCGGTGACAGTGGAATATTCGATCTGCGCACCGAGAATTACCGCGACACCAGCCGCTGGGTGCTGCTCGATCAGCCACCGGCGCTGGTCGCGGCCAGCCGTGACGGCGATATCTTCATCAACGAGATTGCCGGCGAGCTGGCGGTCGAGCGTGTCGAGGCCACCCTTGGCGACGTGACGCTGGGGGCCTCCGAGGGCATCGTCACGGCCAGGCTCAACGCTTCCACCTGGAGCGCGGGCCTGGTGAAGGGCAACAGCGTGACACTGGATGCCGGCAGCGGCGGTATCGGCACCGGCCGCGAGCACATGCTGGCGCTGGATTCCGGCAGTGCCAATGGCGACAGCGTAACCGTGAATGCCGCGGGCGACGTGTATCTCCGCGAGATCGCGGGTGACCTGCGTCTGAACCAGGTAATCACCCAGGGCCAGGTCCACATCGACGTCAGCGCGGGCGACCTGGTGGACGCCAACAGCACGCTGGTGCGCGACGAACGTACCCGCGAGGAACTGTACAACACGGTGTGGGCCGACCTGTTGCTGACCGACTACGACGCGCAGGGCAATTTCACCGGCGCGGCGTCGTCCAAGGTGCAGGAAGCCAAGGACCAGCTTGCCGGCGTCAAGGAACAGGAATACGCGACCTACTGGGACTACCGCAAGAGCTTCAACCAGGACAAGGTCGGCGGCCTGGACGAGAAGGTGACCTATTACGTGGTGGTGGACGCCGTCGATCCCACCCTGATCCGCCTGGCGGCGACCCGTGAGGACGCGCTCGCCGCCGCGCCGGTGACGCTGGCCCTGACGGCCTCCACGGCCAGCGGCGCCGAACACCGCCTGGTGACCGACGCCAACGGCAGCTTTATCGTCTTCGACGGCTCGGCGGGCGGGGTGGATAATGCCAGCGGCGCCATCGCCCTGGGCGCCGGTCACGGTCTGCAGACCGGCGACGCGGTGAGCTACAGCCGCGAAGTGTTTTCCGCGCCCTACGACCCCGGCCAGCAGGTGACCCTGTCCGCGGAGGAGCGCGCCGCCTACCAGGACTACTACTCGACGCCGCGGGTTTCGACCTTCGACCCGGTGACGGCGGTGCGCGGCGGCTCGTTGATCTCGGTGCCCGGCCATGGCTTCGGGTTCGAGGTCGTGCGCGACGCCAACGGCGACATCGATGTTGCCGCCAGTACCGCGGAAGCGGTGATCTACCGCAGCAACGGCGGCCAGGCCATCGCTGGCCTGGTCGACGGCCAGACCTACTATGTGTCGATCCCGGCCGGGAGTTTCTCGGCGATCCAGCTTGCCGCCACCAAGTCCGATGCCCTCAACGGCAATGTCATCAGCCTGGACGCGGGCGCGGCCAGCGGCCAGGGGCACAGCCTGGAGACCCTGCCGCTCAGCCAGGCGGAGATCGACGCCGCCATCCAGACACTGGAGAACAAGCGCACCGTCGAATACCACGACCTGCACCAGCGCTACGGCTTCAGCGACGTGTTCGATCCTGACTACACCTATGTGCTGACCCAGGCCGAGAACGACCGTATCGAGAACTCGATCAAGATCTGGACCGAGGACGAACTGCTCAACCTGATGAGCGCCGGCCTGCTGGAGCCGGTGACGCGCACGGTGATCGATTTCGAGAACGCCAACATCGACGCCGGCGGCGACGTGGTGATTGGCGCATCCGGCAGTGTCGGCATCTCCGGCGGCCGCCTGGAACTGGATATCAGTGGCGGATTCTCCAGCCTTACCACCGACGAGCGCGTGGAGCTGGCTGCCGCCGAGCGCAGCGACGTGACCTTTATTACCGCCACCCGCGCCGACAACGTGCTGGTCGACTTCGTGCCCGGCGCCAGCGACAGCATCGTGCGCAATACCGGTAGCTGGCTGGCGGACGGCTTCACCGCCGGCATGACCATCCAGGTGTGGGGCAACTCGCTCAACGAGAAGGCCGCCGGCTATTACGAGATCGCCGATGTCAGCGATACCACCCTCACTCTGGTGGTCGACAGCGCCGACCGCCTGGAGGCCGAGGGCGGGGTGCTCGTCACCGTGGTACAGATGGTGGTGGACCCGCGCAACACGCCCTATACCATTACCGGTATCTCCATCAACCAGCGGGACGATATCGATGTCGACACCCCGGCCACCGTCAACGTGCAGGCGGGCGCGGCGGCCGGCGACACGGCCTTCATCGGCTCCGAACAGGATATCCGTATCGACCGGGTGACGGCTGGCGGCGAGATCCGCATCAAGAGTGGCGCCAGCCTGGTCAACGCCGGCACCAGCCCGTCCGTGCAGATCGTCGGTGGCGACCTGATCCTGGAGGCGGGCAGCGGCTTCATCGGCGAGGCGGACGCGCGGATTCGCGTGGACCTGCTGCCCGGCGCGACCCTGACCGCGCGCGCCAGCGCCGATATCTACCTGGTGGAGACCACCGGCGACATGGCGGTGGCGACCATCTACTCGCGTTCCGGCGGCGCCTGGCTGTCCTCGGAGCAGAGTGCCATCCTCGATGCGTTCGACAACGAGTTCGAAAACATCCGCGCCGCCACGGTGATCGACCTCGACGCGCAACAAACGATCGGCGCGGTGGGCAACTTCCTGGACATCAACCTCGACGCCGGGGCCGCGCTGACGGCGCTGGCGCAGGGAGATATCCGCCTCAACGAGACGCTGGGCAACATGACGGTGTCCGAGGTGCGTTCCGATACCGCCGACGTGTACCTGCGCGCGCACCTGTCGATCCTCGACGCCCTCGACGATGTCGAGGCCGACGTGGTCGGTAACAACATCGATCTTGACGCCGGCCTGACCATAGGCGCATCGGGCAACGATCTGGATATCGACAGCGCGTTCTCCGCCGCCGGCCGGCTGACCTCCACCAGCCTCGAGAACACCTATATCGTGGAAACGCGCGGCGACCTGCGCCTCAACAATGTCAGCACCACCGGCAGTTTCCTCGATATAAACAACGTGTTGCAGGGTTACACGGCCTTTATCGCCGCGCCGGTCGGGCGCATTCTCAACGACGACATCACCGGCGACGGCAATGTGCTCTCCGGCCGCGCCTGGCTGTTCGCGGCGCGGGATATCGGCGAGGCCGACAAGGCCATCGTTACCCGCATCGGCTGGATCGAATCGCAGTCCACCACCGGCAGCACCTGGGTGCAGAACCTCGGCGCGCTCAGTGTCGGCGGCGTTACCAGCACGCCTTCCGGGGCGGGCATGCAGGCGGGCGGCGGCATCGTGCTCGGCGCCTCCAGCCCGGTGACCGTCACCGAGGACCAGATTGCGGATGGCGGCGACATCATCATCGTCGCGCACGACGACGCCAACGACGACGGCAGCCCCGGCAGCGAAGCCGACAACCTGGTGGTCGTCGGCGGCGTGACGGTGTGGAGCAAGGCCGGCAGCGTGCGCCTGCTGGGCGGCGACGATATCACCGTCGAGGCCGGCGCCACGGTGCGCGGCGCGACCTTCGTGGAACTGCAGGGCGACTACCAGGGCGACCCCTTCGGCAACCCCGCGTTGCCGGGGCTGCCCAATGTCGACACGGCCGGCACGCTGATCCGTGTCGACGGTGTGATCGAGTCGCCGCGCATCGACATTCTTGGCGAGACCGATGACGACATCGTGATACTCAGCCCGCAACAGTTGCTGGGCGACACCTTCGTGCGCACCGCCAGCGGCGACGACCGGCTGGAGGCCGACCGCCTGCCCGACCACGCCGGGCAACTGCTGCTGGACGGCGAGGGTGGTAGCGACCGCTATACCGTCAACACCACCGGGGCCAGCGACTATGTCATCGACGTGCGCGACAGCGGCGCGCCCGACGACGGCGCCGACCGCCTGACCATCAACGGCACGGGCGGCGCCGACACCTTCCTGTTGCGCAAGGATTTCGTGGCGCAGTTGCAGCCGACCACCACGGCCGGCGCCAACGGCCGCTTCTACGCCGACAGCCTGGAACGCATCAACTACGACGGGAACATCAACGCCCGGCTGCGCGTCAACGGCGGCGACGGCAACGACGCCTTCTACGTGGACGATAACAGTTCCATCACCACCCTGGACGGCGGGCTGGGCGACGACCTGTTCCAGTTCGGCCAGTTGTTCGGGCTCGACCGCACCGCGCCGCAGGTGGCGGCCGGCGAGGAGATCGAGACGGTGCGCACCTCCATGGGCTTCCTCAGCGCCGGCATCAGCCTGCCCACCACGGTATACGGCAGCGATGGCAACGACGAGTTCAGCGTATACAGCAACAAGGCGCTGCTAAAGCTGTTCGGCGAGGACGGCAACGACAACTTCCTGGTGCGCGCCTTCGTCATCGAGGGCACCAGCCAGCTCGCCAGTACCGACACACAGTTGAGCGGCGGCGCCGGTGACGACACCATCGAGTACAACATCAACGCGCCGCTCAGCATCGACGGCGGCGCGGGCGCCGATACCATCACGGTGATGGGCACCGAGCGCGACGACAACTTCGTGATCACCAGGGACGGCGTGCAGGGCGCGGGCCTGAATGTCGAATACTTCGCCATCGAGAAGGTGGAGGTCGACGGCCTCGAAGGCGACGACCATTTCTATGTGCTGAGCACCCGCGAGGGCATGGTGACCACGCTGATCGGTGGTCTGGGCAGCGACACCTTCGACGTCGGCGGCGACGTCACCGGCGAGATCGTGGCGCTGTCGGTGGAGGGGCGCAGCGGCTTCATCAACCACAGCCTGAGCAGCGACGACCCGGCCTACAACGGCATCTTCGCGCCCGGCGTGCAACTCAACGTCGCCGATGGCGCGGTGAACACCCTGGCCGTGGAACAGGTCACCGATCTGGTGGTGGAAGGCGGCGCCGCGGTGAACGCCTACAGCGTGCGTCTGCGGGTGAACGCGCCGGTCGACCGGACGCTGGCCTACCTGAATGTTTCCGCCGCGCTGGCAGCCAGCAAGGACCAGCTTGCGGGCGGGAGCGCGCTGGAAATCTCCACCGACGGCGTGAACTTCAGCGAGGCGCTGGTACTCACCTTCGACTCGGCGGCCAGCGGCGCCGACGCCAACGCCTGGGACCGCACCGCCACCATTTTCGTGCGCGCCGTCGACGACGCCGCGCAGGAAGGCGAGCGCACCGTGGTGATCAGCCACGCCATGCAAAGCGACAACCCGGACTTCGACGGCGTGAACATCCCCAACGTGGAAATGACCCTGGTCGACGACGACCGGGCCGGCTTGTTGATCCGCCAGACCGATCTCGACACCCGCGTGCGCGAGGGCGGCGCCGGCGATACCTACAGCGTGGTACTGACGCGTCAGCCGGATGCCGGTGAAACGGTCACCGTGACGCTGGGCTTCGACGCCAGCCAGTTGTCGCTGTCGCAGTCCAGCATCCAGTTCGACGCGGGCAACTGGGATACCCCGGTGGTGGTGACGGTGAACGCGGTGGACGACGCGCAGGCCGAGAATCCGCTGCGCAGCACCATTACCCACACCATCGGCAGCAGCGGCGGCGCCGCGCCGGTGTACGCGGGCGCCGCCGATTCCGCCGAGGTCGAGGTGTCTGTCGACGACAACGACATCGGCGGCCTGCGGGTGGAGAAGAGCGGCGGCGACCTGGTGGTGAGCGAGGGGCAGAGCGATACCTACAGCCTGGTGCTGGCGACCGCGCCGACCGCGCCGGTTACCGTGAAGATTCTCAGCGACGGCCAGACGCTGGTGGCGGCCGACAGCGATCCGCTGGGCCGTTTCGACGCGGCCACCGACAGTGTGACCTTCGACGCCGGCAACTGGGACGTGCCGTTCGTGGTGCGGGTGTCGGTGAACCCGGACGCGGCCACGCAGGGCGGCCAGCCGGTGCAGTCCTTCCCGGCCCAGAGCCAGACGGTGGCGTCGATTCGCGGCCCGCTGTTCATCGAGGGCAGCGTGATCGAAACCAAGGACCGTTCGCTGCGCGAAGCGGTGATGCTGCCCACCGAGACCGACAGCGCGTTGCCGGTGCTCACCGTCGACACCGATGAATCGCGGCAGACCGACACCCTCAACCTGTTCGAGGCCGGCAACCGCACCGCCAGCAGTGGCGTGCACGGCAATGCCGGCGAGGCATCGGGCCTGGCGCAGATCTACGAAGTCCCGGTCTCGAACATCGACCTGCGCGAGTTCGGCAATATCTCCGGCCTGGGCATGGGTGGCGCGCTGACACTCAACTTCGGTACCGCCGCGCAGCCCGACAACCGCGCTTTCGACGGCGGTATCAGCTACCGGGGCGTGGAGGTCGTCGACATCCTGCTGGGCCAGGGCGATGATGAGTTCCGCGTCGACGCCACCGTGGACGGCACCGTGACCGTGGTGCAGGGCGGCGCGGGCGACGACGTGATTACCGCAACCGGCGGCGGTGGTTTCGACGCGCCGTTGGTGTTGTTCGGCGACACCAGCCAGGATGGCCTGTTCTATACCGCCACCACCCTGGACCTGAACGGCAGCGGCCGCGTGTTTGGCGGCCACGGCAACGACATTATCGACGCCTCGGGCAGTGCCGGGCCGGTGATCATCTACGGCGGCCGCGGCGACGACACGCTGACCGGCGGGCAGGGCGGTGACCGCATCGCCGGCGGTTCCGGCGCCGATCGTATTCTCGGCGGTGGCGGCGACGACATCATCTACGGCGACGACGGTTTCAATCTCGACCTGTCGACGCGCATGGACCTGTCGGACGGCATGCTGCAGGTGGTCAACGAAGCGGGCGCCGGCGATCATCCCGACACCCGCGATGGCCTGGCGGCGGGCGCCGACGATATCGACGGCGGCGACGGCAACGACATCATTCTGGCCGACCACGGCCAGGTGGAACAGCGCGCCCGCACGCAGCCGATCCGCGGTACCGCCGATCCCTCCTACGTCACCAGCAGGCTGCCCGGCACGGGGGCGGCCGACCTGGTGAGGGGCGGCGCGGGCGACGATATCATCGTGGGCGGCTTCGGCGCCGACGAGTTGTTTGGCGACGCCGGCAACGACAGCATTCTCGGCGACAACGGCGAACTGTTCTTCCTCGCCGACGGCGACAGGGTGGCGCTCAGGAACAGCGGCGAGGGATTTGCCGGCGACGGCGATCCCGCCAGCCTCGACGTGATGTGGAGCACCGCGCCGGCCACCGGTTCCGACGACCGCATCGACGGTGGCGCGGGCGACGACGTGCTGTTCGGCGGCGCCGGCAACGATACCCTGATCGGCAACTTCGGCAGCGACGCGCTGGTGGGCGACGACGGCCAGGTGGTGTTCTGGCACCGGCAGTTGCTGAGTGTCGAAACGGTGATCTACAGCAGCCTGACGTTCGGCGGCGACGATATTCTCGCCGGCTTCCTCACCAACGGCAGCGAACAGGATGTGGGTGACAACGACCTGATGCTGGGCGGCTTCGGCAGCGATCTGCTGTACGGCAACTTCGAGAACGACGCCATGGTGGGCGACTACGGGCGGCTCAGCTTCAAGCCGGCGGCCGATGGCACCCGCAGCGCCGAGGGCGCGTTCTTCGTGCGCTTCGCGCAGGGCGATCTCGACCTCATCACTAGCCAGCAGTTTGCGCTGTATTCGCCGGAAGCGGAGGAAGTCAGTGTCGGTCACCTCGGTGGCATCATCCCGGTGGCCGCCAGCGCGCCCATCCAGACACTCGACGACAGCGGCATCAAGCGCGAGCGCAGCGTCTCCCACGCCGGCGCCATGGCTGCATCGGCGTCGCACCCGGCGCCGGCCGGGCCGGGCGCGGACGCCGGCTTCCAGGCCCCGGTCGACGGGCACTGCGGCGCCGGCCAGGAAGCGCTGATGTACGAGGGCGAGGCCATCGACTGCATCCCCGCGCGCACGCCGGAGCTGTACGATCTTCCGGCCGGCGCGGGGGAAGACGGCGCGGACGCCGGGGAGCAGGCGCGCGACGACGCCCTGCTGGGCGCCGCGCTGGCTGGGTTTACCGGCTGGCGTGTGGCATCATCGACCGGCCGCAACGGCGGCGCGCGCGGCCTGTTCGATGCGCGGCCGGCGCGCGCGCTCCGCGGCGCCGGCGAGTTCCGGCGTTGGGACGAGGCGGGCGAACTGCTCGACGAACGCAAACCGAAACGATCCTTCGCGGGATTCAGGCTGGACTGGAGTGAGTGACATGGCGCAGAAGCCAAAGGGCGAGTCGGCGAAAGGCGGCAAGGCGGTGCAGGAAATACACTGGAACGACGCCAACATGCGCAGCACCTATGCCAATGTGTGCAACGTATCGAGCACGCGCGAGGAGGTCACCCTGCTGTTCGGCACCAACCAGACCTGGACCACCAGCCAGAAGGAACTGACGGTCGAGCTGAGCGACCGCATCATCCTCAATCCGCACGCGGCCAAGCGCCTGTCGGTATTGCTCAACAAGGTAATGGCCGAGTATGAGAAACGTTTTGGTGAACTTGGCTCGCGTCCCGCCGACGACACGAAGATCAACTGAAGGCGCCGGCGCGCCCGCTGCCGCGAGGTTTGCGGTGACGCCGGCGTTTTACCTGTAAGCTCTCCCCATGGCTGTTTCCCCCGCGACTTCCGAACCGCTCCAGGCAGGCATAGACGCCCAACTCTGGGACCGCTTCGCCCACGCCGGCGACGCGGCGGAGCGTGATCGCTGCTGGCTTGACATCCTCGCGGCGCTGGTTCCAGGCGCGCGCCTGGCGGCGCTGGTGCGGGTGGAGGAGGACGGGCGGCTGGAGCCGGTGGTGCTGTGGCCGCAAGGCGTATCCGCCGATGCGTTGCCCGCCGGCTTGCTGGAACGGGTGGCGGACGAAGGCTGCGGCCTGGTGACGCGCCTGCCGGCGCAGGACGGCGGCTCCCTGTACGGCGTGGCCCACCCGGTGTTCGAGGACGAGCGGCTGGATGCGATCGTCGCGGTGGTGGTGGAAGCCGGCGACGAGCAGGCGTTGAAAACGGTCATGGGACAGTTGCACTGGGGCAGCGCCTGGCAGGAACTGTTTACCCGGCGCCGTACCCGCGCGCGCGACCGCGCGCTGCAGACGCGCCTGTCCGCGGCCATGAACCTGCTGGCGGCGGTGCTGTCGCGGCCTGCCTGCGAGGCGGCGGCGATGGCGCTGGTCACCGAACTGGCGACCCTGCTGGACTGCACCCGGGTCAGCCTGGGATTCACCGACAAGGGATACGCGCGCGTCTATGTCATTTCGCACAGCGCGCGCTTCGGCAAGCGCATGAACCTGGTGCGCGCCATCGGCGCCGCCATGGACGAGGCGCTCGACCAGCGTCAGGACATCATGTTTCCCCTGCCGGAGGGACGCGAGTTGCCGCTCACCCGCGACCACGCCCGGCTCGCGGAACTGTCCGGCTCGACCTGCATCATGACCGTGCCGGTGCACGGCGGGCACGGTTACTACGCCGCCGTCACGCTGGAACGGGAAACCCGCCCTTTCGACGAGGACGAGTTGCGGCTGGTACAGAGTGTCGCCGGACTCGCCGGTCCGGCGCTGGAGGACAAGCGCCGCAACGACCGCTGGATCGGGCGCAAGGTGTTCGACGCCGCCGCCCGGCAATGGCGGCGGCTGGTCGGGCCGCGCCACGCCGGCCGCAAGCTGGCGGTGGCGACACTGGCCTCGCTGGTCCTGTTCTTCAGTTTCGCCGAGGGCGACTACCGGGTGAGCGGCGACGTGGTCCTGGAAGGCGCCATGCAGCGCGTGGTGTCGGCGCCGTTTGCGGGTTACGTGCAAACCGCGCCGGTGCGCGCCGGAGACCGGGTCGAGGCCGGCGAACTGCTGGCGACGCTCGACGACCAGGAGCTGCGCCTGGAACGCTTGCGCTGGAGCAGCCAGCGCAACCAGTTGCAGCGTCAGTACCAGGAGGCGCTGGCGCAGCACGATCGTTCCCAGGTGAGCATCATCAGCGCCCAGATCGAGCAGGCCGAGGCGCAACTGGCGCTGGTGGAGAGCAAGCTGGGGCGCACCCGGCTGACGGCTCCCTTCGACGGCCTGGTCGTCAGCGGCGATCTCAGCCAGCGCCTGGGCAGCGCCGTGCAGCAGGGCGAAACCCTGTTCGAACTGGCGCCGCTGGACGCCTACCGCGTCATCCTGATGGTCAGCGAGCAGCGCATCGCCGACCTCGCCGCCGGGCAGCGCGGCGTGCTGGTGCTGACCGCTCTGCCGGACGAGACACACCCCTTCCGTGTCACCCGCATCACGCCTGTGGCCGAGGCGCGCGACGGCGAAAACCGCTTTCGCGTCGAGGCGGAGCTGGAGGAAATTTCGCCCCGTCTGAGACCGGGCATGGAGGGGGTCGGCAAGGTGTTCGTGGATCGCCGCCTGCTGATCGGTATCTGGACGCGCGGCCTGTGGGACTGGCTGCGCCTGCAGTGGTGGGTATGGCGGCCCTGAGGCACGGCCATGAGTGAATCCCTGTTCAGCCAGCACTGGTACCGGGTTGCGCGCCTGCGGCCGCGCCTGCGCGCGCATACCCGCATTCACCGGCACCGCTACCGCGGCGAACTCTGGTACGTGCTGCAGGACGATTCCACCGGCCAGTTCCACCGCTTCAGCCCCGAGGCCTACCTGGTCATCGCGCAGATGGATGGCCGCCGCAGCCTGGAGCAGATCTGGGAAGCGGCCTGCGAAACCCTGGGCGACGACATGCCGACCCAGGACGAGATCATCGCCCTGCTCGGGCAACTGCACCGCGCCGACGTGCTGCAGGCGGATATGCCGCCCGATATCGCCAGCCTGTACGAACGCGCCGTCGACACGCGCCGCAAGCGCCTGTTCCAGCAACTGCGCTCGCCGCTGGGCATTCGCATACCCCTGTTCGACCCGGACCGCCTGCTGGACGCGCTCATGCCGCTGCTGCGGCCCCTGGGCGGCCGCGCCGGCGCCCTGCTGTGGCTGCTCACCGTGCTGTCCGCCGCGCTGCTGGCGGCCATGCACTGGGAACCGCTGACCGGCAACCTCGCCGACCGCGTGCTGTCCACCGAGAACCTGTTGCTGTTGTGGTTCGTGTACCCGCTGGTCAAGGCGATCCACGAGTTCGGGCACGCCGTGGCGGTGAAGCAGCGTGGCGGCGAGGTGCACGAGATGGGTGTCATGCTGCTGGTATTCATGCCGGTGCCCTACGTGGACGCCTCCGCCGCCTCCGGGTTCCGCGACAAGCACGCGCGCATGCTGGTGGGCGCCGCCGGGATCCTGGTGGAGATGTTTCTGGCGGCGGTGGCGATGATCGTGTGGGTGAACGTCGAGCCCGGCCTGGTGCGCGCCATCGCCTTCAACACCATGCTCATCGCCGGCGTCTCCACGCTGCTGTTCAACGGCAATCCGCTGCTGCGCTTCGACGCCTACTACGTGCTGGCCGACTATCTGGAACTCCCCAACCTCGGGGCGCGCGCCAACCGTTACCTCGGCTACCTGATCAAGCGTTACCTGCTCGGCGTGAGCGACCTGGCCTCGCCGGTGCGCAGCGGCCGCGAGGCGGCATGGATGGTGGGTTACGCGCTGGCCTCCTTCGTCTACCGTATCTTCATCATGGGCACCATTGCCCTGTTCGTGGCCGGCAAGTTCTTTTTCGTCGGTGTGCTGCTGGCCGTCATCGCACTGGTGGGCACGCTGGGCGTGCCGCTGGCGCACCTGTTCAAGGCCATTCACAGAGATCCCGACCTGAACGGGCGCCGCGGCCTGGCCTGGGGCGCGATGTCGCTGGCGGCGGCGCTGTTTGGCGCGATCCTGTTGTGGTTGCCCCTGCCGTCCAGCACCGTGACCCAGGCAGTGGTATGGGCGCCGGACGAATCGCGGCTGCGCGCCGGCGAGGACGGTTTCGTCGCCGAGGTGCTGGTCGAGCCGGGCAGCCGGGTGCGCGCCGGCGATCCGCTGGTGATCTGCCGCCACGAGGAACTGTTGGCGCGGCGCGCGGTGGTGCGCGCCAGTCTCGGGGAGGCGCGCGCGCGTTACCAGCAGGCGCGCCACGAAGACCGCACCCGCGCCGACATTGCGCGCGAGGAAGTGCGGCAACTGGAACAGTCGCTGCGGGAGCTGGACGCGCGCGTGGCGGAGCTGACCATCCGCAGTCCCCGCGACGGCGTGTTGCTGATGCCCGATTTCGCGGACCTGCCCGGGCGTTACCTGCAGCGCGGCAGCCTGCTGGGCTACGTGGTCGATTTCGACGACGTGCGCCTGCGCGCGGTGGTGCGCGCCGCCGATGTCGACCGGGTGCGAAATCACACGCGTCGCGTGGATGCCTACCTGTCGAGCCGGCCGGGACGCGAATGGCGCGCCGACGTGCGCCGGCAGGTGCCGGCTGCTACACGTGAACTGCCGAGCCTGGCGCTGGCCATCCCAGGTGGTGGCGATATTGCGCTGGACCCGGAGCAGGGCGAACAGCCGCTGGCCTTCGAGCCGCTGTTCCAGTTCGAGCTGGCGCTGCCCGGTGTGCGTGTCGAGCGTATCGGCGAGCGGGTGTGGATACGGTTTCGCCACGAGCCCGAAGCCCTGTGGCCACGTCTCTACCGTGCCGCGCGGCGCCTGTTGCTGAGGCGGCTGGAATGGTGAGCCGGGCGCATGTGGCGCGTGGAGGGACGGCATGATGGCCGGCGCACCGGTGATCCGCGCCGCCAGTCACGTGCTGCGGCCGGAGGTGGAAGACCGCCGGGAGCCGTGGCTGGAACAGGTCTTGCGTGCGGCCGGCGCGCCGTTCCTGCGCCGGCTGCGCGCGCGCAAGGCGCGCCACCTGTCGATGATTCGCGCCATCGGGCGCGCCGGCGCGGCGCTGGAACAGGAGAGCGAGGCGCAGTTGCGCGCGCGGGCGCGGCGATTGCGCCGCGAGCTGCAGCGCGACGGTTTTGACGACGCGCGGGTGGTCGCGGCCTTCGCGCTGGTGCGGGAGATGGCCGGCCGGGTGCTGGGCATGCGCCACTTCGACACACAACTGCTGGGCGGGTTGCTGCTGTTGTACGGGCGCGTGGCGGAGATGGACACCGGCGAGGGCAAGACGCTCACCGCCACGCTGGCGGCCGCCACCGCCGCGCTGGCCGGGGTGCCGGTGCACGTCATCACCGTCAACGACTACCTGACCGCACGCGACGCCGAACAGATGCGGCCGTTGTACGAGGCGCTGGGGCTGACGGTGGGTTGCGTGGTGCACGAGGTGTCGCAGCAGGAGCGGCGCGAGGCCTATGGCGCCGACATCACCTATTGCACCAACAAGGAACTGACCTTCGATTACCTGCGCGACCGCCTGTTGCTTGGCGAACAGGCGCACCCGCTGCGCCTGCAGGCCGAGTACCTGCAGGGGCGCGAAGCGCGCGTGCACCGCCTGCTGTTGCGCGGGCTGCACTTTGCCATCGTCGACGAGGCGGACAGCGTGCTGGTCGACGAGGCGCGCACCCCGCTGGTGATTTCCAGCAACTGTGACAACCCGGGCGAGGAAAAGGTGTTGCGCGAAGCCATGCAACTGGCCGGGGAAATGGAGCAGGGCCGCCATTTCGAGCTGGATGCCGGCGCCCGCAAGGTGCGGTTGACGGCGAGCGGCAAGCTGTGGCTGGCCGCGCGCGCCGGCGCCATGGGCGCCCTGTGGAAGGGCACCGTGCGCCGCGAGGGCCTGGTGCAGCAGGCGCTCATGGCGCGGCACCTGTTCGTGCGCGACGTGGACTACCTGGTGCGCGACGGCGGGATACAGATTATCGACGAACACACCGGCAGGGTGATGGCGGACCGCTCCTGGGAGCGCGGCCTGCACCAGATGGTGGAAATCAAGGAAGGTTGCGAACCGACACCCCTGCGCGAAACGCTGGCGCGCATCAGCTACCAGCGTTTCTTTCGCCGCTATCTGCACCTGTCCGGCATGACCGGCACCGCGCGCGAGGTGGCCGCGGAGCTGTGGTCGGTGTACGGTCTGGCGGTTACGCGGGTGCCGCCGCACAAGCCGTCGCGGCGGCGTTACCTGCCGAGCCGATATTTCCGCCGCGAGGAGGACAAATGGCGCGCGGTCGTGGAGCGGGTCGAGGCCCTGCACGCGGCCGGGCGGCCGGTGCTGGTGGGGACGCACTCGGTGGAAGCGTCGGAATCGCTGAGCCGGCGTTTCGATGCCGCCGGCCTGCCGCACCGGGTGTTGAACGCGCGCCAGGACGCGGAGGAGGCGGAGATCATCGCGCGCGCCGGCGAGGCGGGGCGCATTACCATCGCCACCAGCATGGCCGGACGCGGCACCGACATCAAGCTGGACGAGACAGCGCGTGAGCGCGGCGGCCTGCACGTCATCCTGACGCGCTTGTTCGACGCGGCGCGCAACGACCGGCAACTGGCGGGCCGTTGCGCGCGTCAGGGCGATCCGGGCAGTTTCGAGGCTCTGCTGTCCCTGCAGGACAGTTGCGAGGACCCGCGTCGCCTGGCCTGGTGGCAACGCCTGCTGCTGGGCGGCGCGGCGCGGGCTTCAGGCCTCGACATGCGCGTGGCGCCGTGGCTGCTGCGCAGCATCCAGGCGGGCGTGGAACGCCGCCACGCGCGCATCAGGCGCAGCGTGTGGCGTCATGATGAACAGAGCAAGCAATTGTTGTCCTTTTCCGGACGAGGAGAGTAAGGCCGATGAGCAGGAGAGTCGCGGGTCTGCCGCTGTGGTTGTGCTGGGTCGGGGTCTGTACGCCCCTGCTGGCCGTTGCGCAGGAGCCCATCGAGGAAATGGAGTGTCTGCTGGAACCGAATACCGAAGTGCTGGTGAGCGCGCCGGTGCCGGGCATCATCAGCCGCATCAAGGTGCAGCGCGGCGACGTGGTCAGGCGCGGCCAGACGCTGGCGGAACTGATGTCCGGGGTGGAGCGCGCGGCGGTGGAACTGGCGCGTTCGCGGGTCGAGTTCGGCGAGCGCAAGTCGGTGCGCAACCAGGAGCTGTACGAGAAACAGCTCATCTCCATCCACGAGAAAGATGAAATGGATACCGAACTGGCGGTGGCGCGGCTGGAGCTGCGCGAGGCGCAGGAGGAACTGAAACTGCGCACCATCCGCAGTCCCATCGACGGCGTGGTGGTGGAACGGGAAGCCGATCCGGGCGAGTACGTGGGCGTCGACCCGGTATTCACGCTGGTCAACCTCGACCCCTTAAATGTCGAGGTGATCGTGCCGATGGCCTATTTCGGCCGCATCGAAAAGGGCATGCAGGGCGAAGTGTTTCCCGAGGAACCGCTGGGCGGGCGTTACCTTGCCAGGGTCAGCATCATCGATCGCGTCATCGATGCCGCCAGTGGCACCTTCCGCGTGCGCCTGGTGTTGCCCAACAAGGGCTACGTGCTGCCCGCGGGCCTCAAGTGCCGGGTCCGTTTCCTGCCCGCCGGCGCTTCATAGCTGGCGGCGCGGCGCGGGTGCTAGAATGCGCGCTGGCGGGACAATGATACGAACAACACGAATCGACATCTGGAGAGATCAAGGCTTATGAGCACTCAGTTACTGATTTACGAAAACGCCGTACCGGTTTCCGCCCAGCAGCACCGCGACTGGTCCGTCAAGACCGGTACCGACTACGGTTTCGCGCGGCAGATGAACTCGGTGCCGTTGATGGCCGTGGAATTGCCCGCTGCGGCACAGGAGTACGCCATCGTGTTCGCCGGTGACGACAAGGCGGTGATGCCGGTCGCCATCCTGGCCATGCGCAATGGCGAGAACCTGTACGTGAAAGCGGAGGGCGGCTGGGACGCCAAATACCTTCCCGCCTTCATCCGCCGCTATCCCTTCGTGTTCTCCAGCAGTGACGACGGCTCCAATTTCACCCTGTGCATCGACGAGAGTTTTTCCGGTTTCAACCAGGAAGGGCGCGGCGAGCGGCTGTTCGACGCCGACGGTGAGCGCACCAGCTACCTGAACAGCGTGCTGGAATTTCTCAAGGGCTACCAGGCCGAGTTCCAGCGCACCCAGGCGCTGGGGCGCAAGTTGCTGGAACTCGAACTGCTGGAACCGATGCGCGCCCAGGTGACGCTGAACAACGGCGAACAGATGGGTGTGGAAGGTTTCATGGCGGTGAGCCGCGACCGCCTCAAGGCGCTGGACGGCGAGCAACTCGCCGACCTGATGAAGACCGATACCCTGGAACTGCTCTACCTGCACCTGCATTCCCTGAACAACCTCAACCAGATGGTGGAGCGCGTGGCCGCCAGCACCGCGCCGGCGGAAGCGGTACCGGCGAAGAAGTCCGTCGCCAGGGGCGGGCGCAAGCGCAAGGCCGACGAGGACAAGGGCGGCAAGGACGAGCTGCACTAGGGCGGTGTGGCGGGCGCCGGGCCGTGGCCTCGCGGATGTGAGTGCATGAATGTCGCGGACCCGCGGGTAGCGGACGACGAGCGCGCCCACCTGTGCGTGGATGCCTTCGCCGATGAACTGGTGTCGGCGCGCGCCTTGCACACCGCGCTGGAAACGGGGCTGATCGACGAACTGCTGGATGCCGGTCCCGACGGTTGTACAGGCGCGCGCTTGTCGGAGCGTGCCGGGCTGCACGGGCGTGGCGTGGCGATGCTGGTCGGGCTGTTGCGCGCCGGCGGTGTGGTGGCGGAGGCGGACGGGCGGCTGGTTCTGACCGATGCCTTCCGTCGCGCCCTCGCTTACCGCGACCTGCTGGAAGCGCGGCTCGGCTTCGCGTTCGACGTGTTGCCGGACTTTCATGACCGTTTCACCACGCTGTTGCGCGACCCGGACGCCTTCATGGGCGACTCCCGCCTGTTCGAACTGTTCCGCTACGACCGCTGTTTCGAACCTTTCCCTGAAAACCGTCGCCTGACCTGGCGCTGGATGGAACTGACCACGGTGCTGACGCGTTACGAGGCGCGCGCCTGCCTCAACCGCTATGATTTCGGCCGTCACCGCCGCATGCTGGATATCGGTGGCAACAGTGGCGAGTTCGCCCGTCAGGCCTGCCGCGCTGCGCCGCGGCTCCAGGCCACGGTGGCGGATCTGCCGCTGGTGTGCGAACTGGGGGCGGAGTACCTGCGCGGCGAAGCGGAAGCGGCGCGGATCGGATTTCACCCGGGCGATGCGCGTTTCGACCCCTTGCCCGCCGGGTACGACCTGGTAACCTTCAAGTCCTTCCTGCACGACTGGCCGGACAGCGATGCCCGCCTGTGGTTGCAGACCGCGTGGGAGGCGCTGGCGCCCGGTGGCTGCCTGCTGATCTACGAACGCGGGCCGCTTGAGGTTTCCGCCGGCGTACCCGGTTTTTCCCTGTTGCCGCACCTGCTGTTCGTGCACGCCTACCGCGAGCCGGATCTTTATCTGGACACCTTGCGGGCGCTGGGCGCCGAAGACCTGTCGGTGCGGCACATTGCGCTGGAGATGTCTTTCCAACTGGTCACGGCGCGCAAGGGGGGCGCGCGATGAGCCGGGTCATCGCCGTGGCCGCCCCGCCGGGTGGCGGCAAGACCACGCTGGTGAGGGCGTTGGCGGAATGTCTGCCGGACGCGGATTGCCTGTTCTTCGACGCCTACCAGCACATTACCGAGCGGGCGCCGGAGGATATCGAACGCTGGATGCGCGAGGGCGCGGATTTCAACGCGTTTGCGCTGCCACGCCTGGAGGCCGACCTGGCGGCGCTCAGGCGGGGCGAGGTCGTCGAGCCACCGGATGGCGGCGGGCCGGTCGGCGGGCGGCGTCACCTGCTGTTCGAAATGCCGTTCGGGCGTGCCCACGCCGCCACCGCCCCGGCCATCGATTTCCTGGTGTGGATCGACCTGCCCCCGGATATGGCGCTGGCGCGCAAGATCCACGCGTTCGTCCACGAACTGGACGATGCGCCAGCCGATGAACAGCGTGCCTTCACCGGCTGGCTGGACGGTTATCTGTCCAGTTACCTGTCTTTTGTCAGCGATGCGCTGGCGGTGCAGCGGCGCCGCATCGCCGCCGACGCCGATCTGGTGCTGGACGGGCGGGACGAGCCGCGGCGCATGGCGCGGGCCGTTGTCGATGCGCTGCCGGACGGGGTGCGTTGAGCCTTGGCTGCCGACCGCCTGCCGCCGCTAGCCGTCACGCGCGAAGCCGCGCTGCTGCTCGATTTCGTGCACGGACTGAACGCCGGTTACGGCATGGAACGTTCCTGCAAGCTGAGTGCGGGCGATATCTGTTGCGATCGTTTCCTGCTGTCCGTCGGCGGCGACGCGCTGGGTGACACCGCCGCGGATTTCATTCAGGGACTGTGCGCCGCGCTGGATTTTCCGAAGGCGCTGCGCGCCGACCTTCTCCACTGGCAGGGCGCCGCGCACATCCTGCACCTCGGCTATGAAGGCGGCGCCGCGTCGCCGCTGGTGAAACTCTACCTCGAATTTCCGCCTTCGCCGCCGTCGGCGGGTGTGGCCCTTGCCGTGCACCGTGCCTACAAGTGGCGGCCGCGCGACCCGCAACGGCACGCGCTGGCCCACTACCGCTACCGGCCGGACATGGGCGCCGCCGGACGCGAGGCCCTGCTCGACCGCTGCTTCCGGCAGGACCGGGAGGGGCGGGCAATCGCGGCTGCGCTGCTGGAGCGGGCGCTGGCGCGTCTCGACGAGCGCGAGCTGTTCATCCTGGAAGTGAGCGAGGACGGGCAGCCACGCCACTCTTTTGACGTGAAACTGTACGACGCGGAATGGCGCGCCGGCGATATCCAGGACAGCCTGGCGCGCATGGCGGCGCATTGCGGTCTGGACGACGCCGGGGCTGGCGCATTGATTGAACGGCTGGGGGACGAGATCGTGGGACACGTATCGGCCGGCACGGGACGCGACGGGGCGGCTTTTTTCACGGTGTACTACGGTATCCGGGCGTGCGGGGTGGAGACATGACGGGATTGAGCATCGGGCAGGAATTCACCGGCGAGGACGATCGCTACTTCGACTACTGCATGTGGGAGTATCGGCCCGATGCTCCTTCGACCGGCAAGCACCGCTCCTGGAACCTGCTGCTCAATGCCTTTGACGCGGCCGGGGCGGACCCGCGCGTCGCCGGACTGTGCGCGCGCCTGCGCGCCGGCATCGGCGTGTCGCGTACCGTGTGGGGCGTGAAACAGGCCGGCGGCCAGTTGAGCTGGGAACTCTATTTCTACGACTACGAGCGGCTGGAACGCGAGTTGTCCATCGCCCGCGTACTGGATGTGCTGGCGCCGCAATGCCGTTGCGATCTGGCCGACCCGGCGCAACGTCCCTATTTCATGTTTTCGATCGACATCGACGATGCGCTGGCGCGGGGCGAACGCGGGCTGGACGAGATCAACGTCTACCTCGGCAATGTCGGCAGCGAGGTGTCATCGGGCATCTGCTATTCGATGACGGAACGCGGTCTGCGCATGGACAACCTCTATTACTTTTTCGACGCGCGCCGCGACATGGAATCGATCGTCGCCAAGCTGGCCTGTTCCGCGCACCTCGATCTGCCGGGACTCGACGTGGACGCGATCCTGTGGCCGGAACTGCGCAACTGCAAGAGCATTGTGGTGGCCAACAAGAAACACCACGAGGGCGTGTATTTTTCCGGCATCGACGTCGACCAGTTGCTGTTTTTTCTCGAACGCATGCAGTACCCGCGTGAAATTACCGGTTTTGTGCGCCGCGAGCGCGCACGCCTGGATCACCTGCAGTACGACGTGGGGCTTGATTACCGCATGCGCGACGGTAAGCTGGAGTTCCTCAAGAGTGCCTACTACGGTGTGTTCTGACCCCTGCCCATGAGCCGCTTCGATCACAGCGAGTATGTTTCCATCACCATGGAGTTCAGGTGCAACCTCAAGTGCGTGCATTGCATGATCGAGGGCACCATGGACGAACTGGTGCCGGAGTCGCTGGAGAAGTTCGAGGAACTGCTGGCGCACAACCGCGCCAGCCGGCAGTGGAAGGGCCTGATCCTGACCGGCTCCGAGATCACCCTGCGCCGCGACCTTGCCGAACTTGCGCGCCGCGCGCGTGAGTCGGGTTTCGAACACGTGCGCATCCAGACCCACGGCATGCACCTGGCCCAGCCTTCCTACTGCCGCAAGCTGGTCGAGGCGGGTGTCGACGAGTATTTCATCAGCGTGGCGGGCTGCGACGCGGCCACGCACGACGACATCACCGAGGTGGAAGGTTCCTTCGCGCGCACCCTGCGCGGCATGGAAAACCTGGATGCCTGCGAGCAGGAAGTGGCGATGATCACCAATACCGTGGTGACGGAAAAGAGCTACCGCCTGTTGCCGGCCGTGGTCGATGCCCTGTCGCATCTCGAACGCCTGGTGCAGATGGAGTTCTGGGTGTACTGGCCCATGGAGGAGAGCGACAGCAAGAACCTGCTGGCCGCCCATGCCGACATCCTGCCCTGGCTGCGCGAAGCCATTGAACGCGCGCGGGCGCTGGGGCGGTCGGTGGAAGTGAAAAATTTCCCCCAGTGCATGCTCGGCGAGTACGGCGATACGCTGGTCAACGACCAGCCGCAACTGTTCATCGATCCGGCGTTCTGGGATCGCTTCATGCGCAACGGTTTTCACCAGTGCCGGTACCGCGAGGCCTGCGCCTCCCGCCAGTGCCTGGGACTGACCACGCCGTATATCGAAAAGTACGGCTGGGACGAGTCGCTGTTGCGGCCGCTGCCGGGCTAGCGTCCGGGCGCGGCCCGCGCCTTCACGAGGCGGTCAGCGAGTCCAGTACGTCGCGCAGCGGACGGGGGCGCTCGATGCCGTAGCCCTGGGCGTAGTCGATACCGCAATCGCGCGCCTCGCTGAGGATGCCGTCGTTCTCGACGAACTCGGCGATGGTCTCTAGGCCCATCACCCGCCCGATCTGGGCAATGGATTCCACGATCGACCGGCTGACCGGGTTGTCGACGATATCGCGCACGAAATGGCCGTCGATCTTGATGCTGTCGACCGGCAGGTTGCTCAGGTAGGCGAAGGAACTCAGGCCGCTGCCGAAGTCGTCGAGCGAAAAACGGCAGCCGAGCTGTTTCAGTTTTTCGATGACCTTGATGGCGCGCGACAGGTTGGCGATGGCGGCGGTCTCGGTGATCTCGAAGGTGATCAGGCGCGGGTCCAGGCGGCTTTCCGAGAACTGTTCCACCACGTAGTCGAGGAAGGACGTGTCGGTCAGCGACTGGGCCGACAGGTTGACGCTGAAGCCGGGCATGCCGGCGCCGCGCTGCGATGCCGCCAGCGCCCGGAAAGTATGGTGTATCACCCACTTGTCGATGGCCGGCATCAGTTGGTAGCGTTCGGCCGCGGGGATGAACAGGCCGGGCTGGATGAGACCGTCATCGCCGTCCTTCATGCGCAGCAGGATCTCGTGGTGGCTGTCCCGGCCCGGCGCATCGCCGATCGGCGCAATGCGCTGGCAGAACAGCACGAACCGGTCGTTTTCGATGGCGCGGTTCAGGGTTTGCAGCCACTGCATGTCGCCGGAACGCTGGATGATGTCCTCGTCGGTCGGCCGGTAGACGTGAATCCGGTTGCGGCCCTTTTCCTTGGCGATATAGCAGGCCGAGTCCGCGGTCATCATCAGGTCGCTGGTGGTTGCGTGCCCGTGGGTGATCGGCACCAGGCCGATGCTGGCGCCGACCTCGAAGGTGTGTTGTTGCCAGGTGAAGCGGAACGAGCTGGCGGCGTCCTTGATCACGCGTGCCATCTTCTCCGCGCCTTCCAGCGAGCAGTCTTTCAGGATAATGCCGAACTCGTCGCCACCGAGGCGCGCGAACACGTCGTGGTTGCGTATCTTGCGGCTGATCTGGAAGGTGAGCTGGCGCAACAGCTCGTCCCCCGCCTTGTGCCCGCAGGTGTCGTTGACTACCTTGAACTGGTCGAGGTCGATGTAGCACAGGGCGTGTTCGGTGGTCTGGTCGTTGACCTCGATGATGGCCTGCGAGAGCTGCGCCTCGAACTCGCGGCGGTTGAGCAGTCCGGTCAGGTCGTCGTGCGAGGCCTGGTAGGCGAGCCGTTTCGACATGCGGTGCAGTTTCGAGAAGTCGTGGAACACCAGCACCATGCCGAAGATGTTGCCGTGCTTGTCGCGTAGCGGCGTGGCGGTGTCCTGGATGATGAATTCCTTGCCGTCGTGGCGGGTCAGGGTAAGCAGGAAATCGTGGTGGATGGTGTTGCCGCTCTCGATACAGTCGTAGATGGGGTAGTCGATGGGCAGGTGGGTGTTGGACGAGACGATCCTGAACACCTCGTGCAGCGGGCGCCGCAGCGCGCTGGTGGCGTTCCAGCCGGTAAGTTTTTCCGCAGCAGGGTTGAGGTAGGTGATGGTGCCTTCGGCGTCCGTGGTGATTACGCCCTCGCCGAGCGATTCCAGTGTCGTCTGCGCCTTTACCTTCTCGATGTAGAGTTCGTCCCTGGCCCGTTTGCGCTCCTTGTCGCGGGCCTGTTCCAGGGACTCGGCCATGGTGTTGATGCTTTCCTGCAGCACGCCGATCTCGTCGCCCGCGTCGACCGGGACGCGTTCTTCCAGCTCGCCCTTGCTGATGGCGTTGGTGACCGCGGTCAGGGAACGGATCGGGGAGGTGACGCTGCGCGCCATCAGCGCGGCGAAATAGGCGGTGATCAGCAACGCCACTGTCGTGATCAGCGAGCCGTTGATGAGCACGGCGGTCTGTTTTTCGATCGCGTGTTCACGGGTGACGACAACGCGCACATTGCCGATGAGTTCGGTAAGCAGGCCACTGCCCCCGGTGCCGGATTCGAAATCGTCGACGGCGAGGCTGGAATAGTAGACCGGCGCACTGAAGGATTTGAGCAGATCCTGGCGGGCGTTCTCCCCCTCGCGGTGGATGTCCGCCAGGTCCAGGGGGTTGGTGCGCGCGATCGGCCGCCCCTGCTTGTCGGAGACGATGATGGCTACCACGTCGGGGTCCTGCGCGGAGGCGTAGATCAGCTTGGTCAGCGCAGTCTCGTTGCCGGACAGCACACCGTACTCGGCGGCCGGCGCCAGCAGGTTGGCGACCGACTGCCCCTTGGCGTCCAGCGCGACGTCGATGGCGTTGATCTGGCTCCAGATGAAGAACGCGGAAAGCAGGAAGCCGGTGACGGTCAGCGGCAGCAGCGAGATCAGGAATACCTTGTTCTGGATGCTCAGGCGCCTCATTGCCCACCCCCTTCGGCGCCGGCTTTCAATACGCTGGCGGATGAGAGCTCCAGGCCGAGCGATTCGCTGACGTGGTGGTTGACCTGGACATTGAACTGTTCAGGGTACTGGGGCCCGGGCAGCCCGGCGCCGCGGTCCGCGAAGAAGTTCATCAGCAGGCGCGCGGTCTGGTGGGCGATCTGTTCCGGCGTGGAATAAATGGACAGGGCGGCACCGGCCTCGGCGTACGCTTTCGAATAGGCGATCACGGGAACACGGTATCGGTAGCTGCTCAACAGGATGCTTTTTGCGGTGCGTCGATTGTAGGCCACGGGGTCGGGCAGTGACAGCAGCAATTCGGCGCGCTTCAGAATCCCGTCCAGCGCGGGCAGCAGCTCGCGCGTTTCGTGAATGGTTGCGGTCTGCAGGGAAAACCCGGTTTCATCGGCCAGTTGCCGCAGCCGGTCCTTTTGCCGGGCGGATACCGGGCCGAGCAGGACGGCGAGTTGACGGCGCCCGGTAAAGGCGCGGCGGGTGATCCTGAACAGCCTTTCCAGGGGCTGGTCGATATAGATCGCCGTGCACTGGTCCCGGGGGCAGGCGAGTTGCCTTGTGGTCTTCAGGCTGGCGTAGGTCGATCCGGGGATCAGTGTGTAGACCACCGGCGATGCGGGATCCCACTTGCGCAGGCTGCGCGCGGCCACGCTGCCCAGGCTGACGATGACGTCCCAGTCGTGCTGCATGCCGGCGCCCAGTTCATCGGCGGGCAGCGTGGTGGTGGCGATGCGCCTGCCGGTTTCGCGGCGCAGCGTGCGGCTGGTGATATCGACGAAACCCAGGTAGTCGGTGGAGGTCCGGCTGCTCACGAACAGGATGTCGAGATCCGGCGCCGCCGCCAGTGAGCCGGCGCAGGAAAGCAGCGCCAGGCCGAGCCATAGTGCGGGTGAGCAGGCGCGCCTGGAGTGTTTGCCGATGACTGTTGTGAGAAGGGACATGCCGCCTTACTTGATCCCGATGCGTATGGATCCGTAGACACGCCTGTCGATGTTGTTTCTGAGCCGGGTGTCTTCATCATCGTTGAACAGGTTCTGTACGACCAGGGCCAGGGTGATGTCGCGCCCTCCCGGTGACCAGTGGCGAGCCAGGCGCGCATCCACGCGGTGTTGCGACGCACGGATGCCACGGGATTCGAGTTCCTTCATGCTGGAAAGGTAATAGTAGCCGGCGCTGCCGCTGTAGCCGCCGCCGAACTCGTGGATTGCGAGCAGGTTGAGCATGTTGTCCGGCCCGGCGTCGGAAAAGGCGCCACTGTTGTTGCGGTCGTCGCTTTCGATATCGAGGTGCGTGTAGCTGATATTGAAGCGGTTGGCGCGGTTCGGACGGTAGCTGGCGGACAGCTCGACACCACTGATGCGCGCCCTGGCGTCGTTGCTGAAGAACAGCGCCTTGCCATCCAGCCCCAGGGGGTGCGGCGTATTGTTATAGGTGATCAGCTTGTCCAGTCTTTCGCGGAAGTACTTGGCATCGATCGAGGTATGGATGGCCGGGAAGTTGCCCACGTAGCCGATGTCCAGGGAGGTGATCCGTTCCGGGTCGATATTGCCCGCGTCGAACAACAGTACATTGTTGGGTATCGCGAGCGGAAAACGGTAGTCCGGTGACTCCTCGAACACGAAGGGATCCCGGTAGGCCCGGGAAGCGGCGAGGCGCAGGGTGTGGTTGGGCATGAAGCGGTAGTTGATCGAGGCTCGTGGCGACACGCTGGTATCCCCGGTATCGCTGTTTTCCAGCATCACGCCGGCATTGACCAGGACGCGTTTGTGGGGCCGGTACTCGGCGTTCGAAAACAGGCGCCAGGAATCGTTTTCGACGTCGCTGCCGGTGGCGAAGAACAGCGGCGCGTTGACGCTGTCGCGGCGGATGCCCGCGCCCCAGATCAGTCGTAGCGGCCGTGCGGGCCGGAGTATATGCTGGAATTCGGCGTCCCAGCGGTTCGAGGTGATGCGTGCGTCGGTATAGACCTGCACTCCGCCCAGCGCCACGATCGGGGTCGTCGTGTAGTCGTTCAGGTCCTTGTTCTGGTTGTGGTAGATCTGCAGCGTGAGCTCGTTGTCGGCAGACAGTGCGTGGGTCCAGCGCAGTTGCTGGAACTGGCTGTAGGTCTGCCTGGTGTATTCCGGGACCAGTTCGTCGAACACATTGTCGCGGGCCTTGGAGCCGCTGTTGTGGCCGAGTTGAAGCATCAGGCTGTCGTTGAGGCCGAGCTGGTAGTCGCCGCGCAGGGTGAGCAGCTTGACCTGCATGTCGTCGTTGCGATCGTCGAAACCGCTGTTTTCCCGGTAGGCGGCGGTGACGCGGTAATCCAGCGAGCCCTCGCTGCCGCCGTAGCGCAGGTAGGCTTCCCCCATGCGTTGCTCGCCGAGGTTGATCTTCGTCATCAGGCCCTGGTCCAGCACGGCCTGGCGGGTGATGATATTGATCACGGCGGTAAAGGAATTGGCGCCAAAGCTCGCGGCATTGGGTCCGCGGATCACCTCGATGCGTTCGATATCCTCGATGGCCAGCGGCAGGTCGGTCCAGGGCACCCCGCCGAGCGCCGGCTCGTATACCGAGCGACCGTCGACCAGCACCTGCATCTGGCGTGAGTAGCGGTCGATCAGCATGTGGTAGCCCACAGCCTGCACATAGCCGTTTTCGTAATTGACGATGAAGCCGGGCGCCAGCCGCAACAGGTCGGGAACCTCGGTGAAACCCGAGGCCTCGATCATCTGCCGGTCGATGATGGTGGTCGCCATCGGCGTGTTTTCGGCGGGCTGCGGCAGGCGCGACGCGGACAACACGATGGGCAATTCGTCCAGCCAGTCCTGCTCCGACAACAGGGGGGGCGGGCTTCCGGCGCATGTCAGTGCCGGCAGCAGCAGACCGAGCGCGGCCGCTACCCTGGTCCGCGAGGGCGGGGCGGAAACGAACATGCTTGCCTCCTGTGTTCTTGTTGTCGATACGGTCGGCGTGGCGGCGCAGGCGCATGTCGGACAGCCCCCCGCGCATTGCCGCTCAGAAGAACAATCGTAAGAAGAATTCCGGGCAAAGGCAATCCGCGCGCCGGTTCCCAATGGCGGGATTTTGCAAGCCCTGGTCTGAAACGGCATTATGGTTCAATAGCCCACGCAGCCCAGCTCACGGAAAACCGACGTGCCAGCACAGCAACCGACAGAAGACGAAAATCTTGCTGCCATCGACCTTGGCTCCAACAGTTTTCACATGATCGTGGCGCGGCGGCGGGGGGATGAACTGGTGGTGGTCGACCGGCTGCGCGAAATGGTGCGGCTCGCCGATGGTCTGGATGCGCAGCGCTGCCTGGACGAGGCGGCGCGGCGGCGTGCGCTGGACTGCCTGGCGCGCTTTGGACAAAGGATCCGGCACATTCCGGCGGCGAACATTCGCGTGGTCGGCACCAACACCCTGCGCAGCGCGCGCAACGCTGCCGCTTTCCTGGCGGAAGCCGAACAGGCGCTGGGCGCGGACATCGAGATCGTTTCGGGCCTGGAGGAAGCGCGCCTCATCTACCTCGGGGTGGCGCACAGCGTGGCCGGCAAGGGGCGCCGCCTGGTGGTGGACATCGGAGGCGGCAGCACCGAGCTGATCATCGGCGAGGGTTTCGAGTCGCAGGATATGGAAAGCCTCTACATGGGCTGTGTCAGCATGAGCCGGGAGTTTTTCGCCGAAGGCTCTATTACCGCGAAACGCTTGCGCAAGGCGGGTCTTGCCGCGCAGGTGGAACTGGAGCCGCACGCCGCGCGTTTCCGCTCGCTGGGCTGGAAACAGGCGATCGGCGCGTCCGGCACTATTCGCGCCGTGGGGCGGGTGGTGGAGGCGGCGGGCTGGAGTGAGGAGGGTATAACACCGGCGTCGCTGGAAGCCCTGCTCGAAGCCTTGCTGCGGGCCGGCCGCGTCGCCGATATCCGCCTCGACGGACTGGGCGCAGATCGCGCGCCGGTGTTCGTGGGCGGAGTGGTGGTGTTGCACGCCGTGTTCGAGGCGCTTGGCATCGAACACATGCGGGTATCGGACGGCGCGCTGCGCGAGGGTCTGCTTTACGACATGCTCGGCCGCATCCACCACGAGGATGTGCGCGACCGCTCGGTGGCCGGCCTGATGCGCCGTTTCGACGCCGACGAGGCGCAGGCGCAGCGCGTGGCGGATACCGCCGTCGATAGCCTGCGCCAGGTGGCCGGCGCCTGGAAGCTCAAGGCTGACAAGCATGCGCGCCTGCTCGGCTGGGCGGCGAGCCTGGCTGAGATCGGGCGCGGTATCGCGCGCAGCCAGTACCACAAGCACGGCGCCTATATTATCCAGCACGCCGACCTGCCGGGTTTCAGCCGCCAGGAGCAGGCGTTGCTGGCCATCCTGGTGAGGGCGCACCGGCGCAAGTTCCCGGTCGATGCCTTTGCCGGCCTGCCGCGCGGCCGGGAGCGGCGCGCGCGCCTGCTCGCGGTGTTGTTGCGCCTGTCGGTGGTGCTGCACCGCAGCCGCAGTCCGCGCGCGCTGCCTGAGCTGGAACTGCTGGCCGCCGACAATGGCCTGCGGCTGGTTTTTCCGCAGGGCTGGTTACAGGAACACCCGCTCACCGGCGCGGACCTTGAGCAGGAACAGGCCTGCCTGAAGGCCGCCGGCTTCGAGTTGAGCTTCGCCTGACGCGGTTCAGGTTTCGGCCAGTTTCTCCAGCAGCGCGTGCTGGGCGGAGAAGGGCGGCTCGTCGCCGGCGGGTTGCGCCTGCAGGTACCGGCCGTCGCTTTGCAGCAGCCAGGCCTGGGTGTTGTCCTTCAGGTAATACTCCAGCTCGTTGATGAGCCGCTCGCGCAGTCGCTTGCCGGTGACCGGAAAGGCGGTTTCCACGCGCCGGAAAAAATTGCGTTCCATCCAGTCGGCGCTGGCGCAGTAGACTTCCGGGTTGTCGTCATTCTGGAAGTAGAACACCCGGGTGTGTTCCAGGAAACGGCCGATCACCGAGCGCACGCGGATGTTTTCCGACACGCCGGGGATGCCGGGGCGCAGGCAGCAGATGCCGCGCACCACCAGCTCGATCCGTACGCCGGCCATGGAGGCGCGGTACAGGGCCTGGATGACTTGCGGTTCGGTCAGCGAGTTGACCTTGATGATGATGCGCGCGGGCCGGCCCTTGCCGGCGTTTTCCGCCTCGCGGGCGATTTTTTTCAGCATGGCGTCGTGCAGGGTGAAGGGGGATTGCAGCAGACGGTTGAGCCTGGACACCTTGCCCAGGCTGGTCAGCTGTCCGAATACCTGCTGCACGTCCTCGCCCAGCTCGCGGTTGCCGGAGAACAGGCCGTAGTCGGTGTACAGGCGCGCCGTGCGCGGGTGGTAGTTGCCGGTGCCGATGTGCACGAAGCTGCGCAGCCCGCGGCCGTTGCGGCGCACCACCAGGATCATCTTGGCGTGGGTCTTGAAGCCGACCACGCCGTACACCACGTGCGCGCCGGCCGCCTGCAGGCGGTTGGCGAGCGCGATGTTTTCGGCCTCGTCGAAGCGCGCGCGCAGTTCGATGACCACCGTCACTTCCTTGCCCGCCTCGGCGGCCTTGACCAGCGCGTTGACCACCGCCGAGTTGGGGCCGGTACGGTACAGGGTCTGCTTGATGGCCACCACCTGCGGGTCGCGCGCGGCCTGGTTGAGGAAGTCGATGACCGGCAGGAAGGACTCGAAGGGGTGGTGCAGCAGCAGATCCTGGCGGGTCAGCAGCTCGAAGATGCTGCCGCCCGCGCCCAGCTTGGAGGGCAGGCCCGGTGTAAAGGACGGGAAGGTGAGCTCCGGCCGGTCGGCCAGGTCGCAGACCGCCAGCAGGCGGTTGAGGTTCACCGGACCGTTGACCGGGTACATGTCGATCTCGGAAAGCTGGAAGGTCTTGAGCAGGAACTGCTGCATGGTTTCGGGGCAGTCGTGTGACACCTCCAGCCGCACCACCGCGCCGGTGCGCCGCGAGGCCAGTTCGCCCTCGACGGCGCGCAGCAGGTCGTCGATTTCCTCCTCGTCGACGAACAGGTCGCTGTTGCGGGTGACGCGGAACTGGTAGCAGCCGGTGACTTTCATGCCCGGGAACAGTTCGTCCACGTAGGCGTGGATGACCGAGGACAGGAATACGTAGTCGTGGGGACCGTTGCCTTTTTCCTCCGGCGGAAGCTGGATGAGGCGCGGCAGTGCGCGAGGCGCCTGCACCACCGCAAAGCCGCCGCGCCGGCCGAAGGCATCCTTGCCTTCCAGCGAAATGATGAAATTGAGGCTCTTGTTGAGGATGTGCGGGAACGGGTGCGCCGGGTCCAGGCCCAGCGGGCTGAGCACCGGCAGCAGCGATTCCTCGAAGTATTCGCGTAGCCAGGCATCCTGTTTCGGCGTCCAGTCGTTGCGGCGGATGAAGCGGATGTCGACCTCTTCCAGTTGCGGGATCAATTCCTCGTTGAGCAGCCGGTACTGTTCCTCCACCAGTGGTTTGACCACGCGGTGGATGGCTTTCAGCGATTCCTGCGGCGAGGTGTTGTCGGGACCGCTGTGCACCGCGCCCAGTTCCGCCTTCTGCTTCAGACCGGCGACACGGATCTCGAAAAATTCGTCGAGGTTGGTGCTGGAGATGCACAGGTAGCGCAGTCGTTCCAGCAGCGGCACATGCGGCGAGCGCGCCTGGGCGAGCACGCGGCGGTTGAACTCAAGCAGCGACAGTTCGCGATTGATGTACAGGTCGGGGTGTTTCAGATCGGGTGTGTCCATGAACGGGGTGCTGTGCATCGGGATATCGAACCTGACAGTTTACAAGGGCAATGTTTCCACATTGTGACATCGTTCCGGGCGCGCGCGCAGGCGCTTGACATGGAGCCGGCTCCAGGTAGTAGGCTGTCACATCTTTCGGGTTGGCGGCAACGGAGCCCTGAACATGACCATCGATATCGAGATATTTGCCTCGCCGGGCTGCGGCAAGTGCGGCAACGCCCGGGAGGTGTTGCGGAAACTCGCCGCGGAGCTTGGCACGGGCCGCATCGAGTGGCGTGAGGTCGACGTGCTGGATGAACTGGACTACGCAGTGCGGCTGGGCGTGCTGTCCACGCCAGCCATTGCCATCGACGGGGAGCTTGTTTTTACCGGCCAGCCCTCGCAACGGCGCCTGCGCGCGGAACTGGAGCGGCGGCTGGCCGCGGACCCGGAGGGCGGGGAATCGTGACGGTGTCGTTGCCGGCGTTCGCGGCGGGGCGCGGCATACCGGTTATACCGGGTGCCTGGAGCATGGGCTGGCTGGAATCCCCGCGCGTGGTGTCGCGTTACCAGAAGACGCTTGAAGCGCTGGCCGGCCTCACCCTGAACCGGGCTGTACTTCCTGAATGAATACTTCTTCATCATCGGATACTGAACGGGACCGCGATTCGCGGAACCTTTACCGCATCGGCGACGTGGTCCGCCTGACGGGCCTGAGCGCCGATACTCTGCGTTATTACGAAAAGATCGGCCTGTTGCCTCCGGTTGGCCGCGCCGCCTCCGGCGTCCGCCTGTATGGCGCGCGGGACCTGTCGCGCCTGCGTTTCATCCAGCGCGCCAAATCGATGAACTTTTCCCTGGACGAGATCGCGCGCCTGCTGGAAATGCGGGAGGATCCCCGCCACGCACGCGACGACGTGCGCGGGCTGACCCTGAGAAAGCTGGAAGAAATCGAGGCGCACATGGCGCAGCTCCGCACCTTGCGCGACGAACTGACCCTGCTCGTCAACCTGTGCCGGGGTTCGGAGGCGGGCTGCCCCATTATCGACAACCTGGAGGGGGATTCAGGGTTGCCGCAGGCGTTGCCCGCAGATGCGCGACGAGGCAAGGGGCGAAAACAAAAAAAGCGCTGAAAAATCAGCGCTTTTTTCTGGCCCGGGAGGGCCTGTCGAATTTGGTGCCGAGGAGAGGACTTGAACCTCCACGGGGTTGCCCCCACTAGCACCTGAAGCTAGCGTGTCTACCAATTTCACCACCTCGGCATGCGGGCCGCGCGCGGGGCGCTGCACTCGCGAGCCGCGCACTTTAGCGCCCGTCCCGGGGCTTGTCAACGGCGGCCATGCGCGGGGTGAGTTGCACGCCGATTTTCCTTTGTGAGCCAAAGTGGTTAGCATGCCGCCATGAAAAAAACACGCAATCGCGGTAAATCCGTAAAAAAAGACCCGTTCGCCGAGCGCGAAGCCTCCAAGTACGACAGTCCCATTCCCAGCCGAGAATTCATCATGTCCCGCCTTGCCGAGGCCGGGCGCCCGATGACGCGCGAGGAGATTGCGGCCGATTTCGGACTCGATGGCGAGGACGCCCTGGAAGCCTTGCGGCGGCGCCTGCGCGCCATGGAGCGCGACGGCCAGTTGTTGCGCAACCGGCGCGGCGGCTACGGCCTGATCGACAAGATGGACATGGTGCGTGGCCGTATCATCGCCCACCCGGACGGCTTCGGTTTCCTGGTGCCGGAAGACGGCGGTGACGACCTGTTCCTGTCGCCGCGCGAGATGCGCGGGGTCATGCACCGCGACCGGGTGGTGGCGCGCGTCACCGGCATCGACCGGCGCGGGCGCCGCGAGGGCGCCATCGTCGAGGTGCTGGAACGCTGCACGCACCGCGTGGTGGGGCGCATCTATTTCGAGAACGGCATCAGCTACGTGGTGCCGGACCACAAGCGCCTGACGCTGGATATTCGTATTCCCCCGGACCAGGTGGGCGAGGCGCGCGACGGCCAGTTCGTGACGGTCGAAATCATCGAGCAGCCCAGCAAGCGTTCCGGGCCGGTCGGCCGGGTGGTCGAGGTGATTGGCGACCACATGGCGCCGGGCATGGAGATCGACGTCGCCATCCGCGCCCACGAGCTGCCGCTGGAGTGGCCGGACGAGGTAGAGGACGAGATCCAGGGGCTGGCCGACAAGGTGTCGCCGGCCGCCAAGCGCGGCCGCGTGGACCTGCGCGACACGCCGCTGGTGACCATCGACGGTGCCGACTCGCGCGATTTCGACGATGCCGTATTCTGTAGCAAGACGCCCAAGGGCTGGCGCCTGCTGGTGGCCATTGCCGACGTCTCGCACTATGTCAGGAAGGGCACGGCGCTCGACCGCGAGGCGGAGTTGCGCGGCAACTCGGTGTACTTCCCCGAGCGCGTGATTCCGATGCTGCCGGAAGTCCTGTCCAACGGGCTGTGTTCGCTGAACCCCGACGTCGACCGTTTGTGCATGGTGTGCGAGATGTACGTGGACGCGCAGGGCAAGGTGATTCGCTCGCGCTTCATGGAAGGCCTGATGCGCTCCCACGCGCGCCTCACCTACGACGAGGTGGCGGCCATGCTGGTGGATCGCGACCCCGAGGTGCGCGCCAGGTACAAGCCCCTGCTCAAGCCGCTGGAGGACCTCTACGACCTGTACAAGGTGTTCCGCAAGTTGCGCGAGAAACGCGGCGCCATCGACTTCGATACCACCGAGACGCGCATCGTGTTCGGCGAGGACCGCAAGATCGAGCGCATCGTGCCGGTGGTGCGCAACGACGCGCACAAGATCATCGAGGAATGCATGATCGCCGCCAACGTGTGCGCGGCGCGCTTCCTCAGCCGCCACAAGCTGCCCACCCTGTACCGGGTGCACGAGGGCCCGCAGGCCGACAAGCTTGCCGACCTGCGCGAGTTCCTGTCCGGCCTGGGGCTCAAGCTGGAGGGCGGCGACAAGCCGCCGGCGAGCGAGTTCGCGCGTCTGCTGAAGAAGATCCAGACCCGCCCGGACGCGCACCTGGTCCAGACGGTCATGCTGCGTTCGCTGTCGCAGGCGCGCTACAGCCCGGAGAATATCGGCCACTTTGGCCTGTCGCAGAGCGAGTACCTGCATTTCACCTCGCCGATCCGCCGCTATCCGGATCTGCTGGTGCATCGAGGCATTCGTCACCATTTGCGCACCGAAGCGCGTTTAAAGAAGCAGGGGAAGAAAACCGGCAGGGTGAAGAGTGCCGATTCCTTCCCCTACAGCGTGCAGGACATGGCGGTGCTGGGTGAACATTGTTCGACCACCGAGCGGCGCGCCGACGACGCCACCCGCGACGCGGTCGACTGGCTGAAGTGCGAGTACATGCTGGACAAGGTGGGCATGGAATACCCGGGGATCATCACCAGCGTGACCTCGTTCGGCCTGTTCGTGGAGTTGAAGGACATCTACGTGGAGGGGTTGGTGCATATCACCGCCCTGCACAACGACTACTATCACTTCGATCCGGCGCAGCACACCTTGCGCGGCGAACGAACCGGCAAGGCCTACCGCCTGGGCGACCAGATCGAGGTGCGCGTGGCGCGCGTCGACCTGGACGAACGCAAGATCGATTTCGAGCTGGCGGGCGCGCCGGCGGCGGAGTCCGGCAAGCCGCCGGGCCGCGGCAAGAGCCGTTCCAGGCGGCGCCGTGGCGGCAAGGGCAAGGGGCAGCCGCAACAGCAGGCCGGGCAGGCCCCGGAGGCCGTTGCCGACGAGCCCGGGCCGGAAGCGGCGGTCGGGAAGGCGCCGGCAGCCGGCGGGGAAGACGCCGACAAGAAGAAACGCAAGCCCCGGCGCCGGCGCGGGGGACGCAGATCACGTGGCAAGAACAGGAGCAGGAAAGATGCAAAAGATTCGTAACATCGTTGTTGCCGTGGTGGTGGTGGCGCTGGGCGCCTGCGCCGCCGACGACCCCAACCGCCGCGCCAAGACCGGCGCCGCCGTGGGCGCCATCGCCGGCGCCATCATTGGTCATCAGATCAGTGGCGGCAAGAAGGGCGCCATCGCCGGTGCCGCTGTGGGCGCCATTGCCGGCGGCGCGGTGGGCAATTACATGGATGAACAACAGCGCGCCTTCGAGGCCGCGCTGGCCGAGGAGCGGCGCCGCAACGAGCTGGAGATCCGGCGCCTGCGCGACGACAGCCTGAAGATCGACGTGTCCAGCGAGGTGTCTTTCGATTTCGACAGCGCCACGCTGAAACCGGCGTTCCTGCCCACCCTGGACAAGGTGGCGGATATCCTTGCCCGTTATCCGAAGACCACTGTAACCATTGTCGGGCATACCGACAACATCGGTTCGGAAGCCTATAACCAGCAACTTTCCGAGCGCCGCGCGCGCAGCGTGATGAACTACCTGATCGACCGCGGCATTGCCCCGCAGCGCCTGAGCGCGGTCGGCCGTGGCGAAACGCAGCCGCGCGCCACCAACGCCACCGAGGCCGGTCGCCAGCTCAACCGCCGCGTCGAGATTCTGATCCGGCCGGTGGTTCAGCAGTGAGCGTTCGCGGCCTGTCCGCGCGGCGATGAAGAAGACCGAACGGGTGTTCGGGCTGCACGCGGTGCGCAGCCTGCTGGAGCGCAACCCGGCGCGGGTCTCGCTGCTGATGGTACTGGAGACGCGCAATGACGCGCGCGTGACGGAAATCCTGGCGCTGGCGGATAAGGCCAACGTGCCGGTGCGGCGCGTGGCGCGCCAGGAGCTCGACGAACGCCTTCCTGGCGTCAGTCACCAGGGTGTGCTGGCCGAGAGCGGCGGCGCGCCGGCGCTGGGCGAGCACGACCTGCCCTGCTTCCTCGAATCGCTGGACCGCCCCCCCTTCCTCCTGGTGCTCGACGCGGTGCAGGACCCGCACAACCTCGGCGCCTGCCTGCGCAGCGCCGTCGCCGCCGGCGTCGACCTGGTGATCATTCCCCGCGACAAGTCGGCGCCGCTCAACGCCACGGTGCGCAAGGTGGCTTGCGGGGCGGCGGAAACCTTGCCGGTGGTCCGGGTGACCAACCTGGCGCGCACCCTGCGCCTGCTGCGCGACGCCGGTATCTGGATCTACGGGGCTGCCGGCGAGGCCGACGCGTCGCTGTACGAGACCGACCTGGGCGGCCCGCTGGCGCTGGTGCTGGGGGGAGAGGGCAAGGGGCTGCGGCGCCTGACACGCGAGCACTGCGACGGCCTGGTGTCCATTCCGATGGCTGGCCCGGTTGGCAGCCTCAATGTTTCGGTCGCCACCGGGGTGTGCCTGTTCGAGGCGGTGCGGCAGCGCCTTGCGGCGGCCCGCCCGGTCGCGTAGAATGCTCCCGTTTTTGCGCGCTTAGCGCATTCTCCTTGCTTTTCGCACAAGCGGAAGGCTGATAATCCGTAAGGAGCATTTACATGCGTCATTATGAAATTGTGTTCCTGGTCCACCCGGACCAGAGCGAGCAGGTGCCCGCGATGATCGAACGTTACCGCTCGACCATCGAATCCGGCGGCGGCAAGATCCACCGCCTCGAGGACTGGGGGCGCCGTCAGCTTGCCTATCCCATCCAGAAACTGGCCAAGGCCCACTACGTGCTGATGAACGTCGAGTGTGGCACCGAGGAGCTGAAAGAGCTGGAAAGCGCCTTCCGCTTCAACGATGCCGTGCTGCGCAACCTGATTATTGCGCGCAAGGAAGCCGTGACCGGGCCGTCGCTGCTGGCCAAGCGTTCCGAGGAGCGCGAGGAGACGCCGCGTCCCGCCGCCGCCCCTGCGCCGGCCGCCGAGGAAGCCGCTCCGGCCGCCGCCGATGCCGCGGAAAGCACTGGCAGCGCCGACTGAAGCGGCAACGCCACGTCATTTCAACTTGGGAAAATACAGCCGTTGCGCGCAACGGCTAACCAGAGGTCAAGCTTATGTCCCGTTTTTTTCGTCGTCGCAAGTTCTGCCGCTTTACCGCGGAAGGCGTCAAGGAAATCGATTACAAGGATCTTCAGACACTGAAGAACTATATCTCGGAAACCGGCAAGATCGTGCCGAGCCGCATTACCGGCACCAAGGCCAAGTACCAGCGCCAGTTGGCCACGGCCATCAAGCGCGCCCGTTTCCTGGCGCTGCTGCCGTACTGCGATTCCCATAAGGGGTAGTCGCATGAGGCCGGTGGCCGCCAGCCCGGGAGCACGCGGGTAGTGCTCGCGCTCGGCAGGCTGGTCGTCGCCGGGACTCACCAGGCGGTGCTGGTGGTGGCGCTGTGTACCGCCGTCAGTTTCATGCTGCCGCCGCTGACCTCGATACTGGGGTACGTGGCGGCCGCGGCGCTGGCATTGCACAGCCTGCAGTGCGGCGCGCGCTCCGGCGCCATCGTGATGCTGGCCTCGGCCGGCGCCGTGGCGCTGCTCGCGACACTGGCCACCGGCCAGCAGGCGTCGCTGGTGGTCGCGGTTATCCTGCTGGCGCTGTGGGCGCCGCTGTGGCTTGCCAGCGTGGTGCTGCGCGAAACGCGCTCGCTGGCGATGGCCGTGTTGGCGCTGACGCTGCTGGCCATGCTGGGTGTCGTGCTGTTGTACCTGCTGGTCGGCGACCCGCAGGTCTGGTGGCCGGCGCTGGTGCGCGAGCAGATCGAGGCCGCCGCCGCGGCGCAGCCGGAGCTGATGGACCGCTTGCAGGAGATGTCCGGCGTGATGGAAGGCATCGCGCCGATACTGGCGGGCACCCTGGCTGCGGGGCTGGTGATGAACGCCCTGCTGTGCCTGACGCTGGGGCGCTGGTGGCAGGCGGTGGTGCTGGAACGTTCCGGCGCGGTGCGGGCCGAGTTCCACGCGCTGCGTTTCAACCGCAGCCTGTCGCTGGGCGCCATCGGGCTGTTCGCGCTGGCGTCACTGGACTTCGGCATCGTCAGCACGCTGGCGTTGCAGTGGTCGCTGGTGGTGATGGTGGTGTACATGTTTGTCGGGTTGGCCGTTGCGCATGCGACGCTGAACAACCTGAAAGCCGGACTGGGGTGGCTGGTGCTGGTCTATATCGTGGCCACGTTCGCCCCGCAGATGCTGGTGGCCGTGGGAGTACTGGATCCCTGGCTGGATCCGCGCCGGCGCACCGACAAGGGTGCCCCGGATCAAAACTGAATTTATCGAAAACAGAAGCTGTGTGCATAGGGTAGGGTCGAACGATGGAAGTCATTCTGCTGGAAAAAGTTGAAAATCTGGGTGACCTGGGCGACCGGGTCAACGTCAAGGCGGGTTACGGGCGTAATTTCCTGATCCCGAGCGGCAAGGCGACGCCGGCCACCGAGGAACACATCAAGGCTTTCGAGGCGCGTCGCGCCGAACTGGAGAAAGCCGCCGCCGAAGCGCTGGCCGCCGCCGAGGCGCGTCGCGAGAAGCTGACCGACATGACCATCACCATCAGCGCGAAAGCGGGTGAGGAAGGCAAGCTGTTCGGTTCCATCGGCGCCATCGACATTGCCGAGGCGATCTGCGCCCAGGGCGTCGAGGTCGAGCGCAGCGAGGTGCGCCTGCCGGAAGGGGCGTTCCGCAACGTCGGCGAGTACCAGGTGCGTCTGCACCTGCACACCGACGTCGACTCCGAGATCACGCTGGTCATCGAAGCCGAGTAAACCGGAAGCTCGCGGTTTTCTGCAACGCCTTGCCACGCATGCGTGGCAAGGCGTTGTTTTGTCTGCAATCCGTTTTTGCCCTTTGCGGCGTGCCGCCGGCCGCCGCGAATTGAGGCTTGAGCGGGGAGGTCACTCGCTTTAGACTGAAGCCGTTGCCCACCGCAACAACGCCCCGTTTCAATCCTGATGTCATGCGCCCCGGAGGGCAGATGCCGGAACCGGTTTCATCGGCGACCACGGTCGAATTCAGCGCCGACCGCCCGAAAGTACCGCCACATTCCATACAGGCCGAGCAGTCGTTGCTGGGCGGCCTGTTGCTGGACAACCGCGCCTGGGACCAGATCGCGGACCTGGTCAGCCACAACGACTTCTACCGCCGCGAACACCGGCTGATCTACGCCGCCATCGGCACCCTCATCGAGCGCGGCGACCCTTGCGACGTCATTACCCTCTCGGAGTGGCTGGACGCCAACGGCCAGCTCGACGACGTGGGCGGGCTGACCTATCTGGGCACGCTCGCCAACGACACGCCCAGCGCCGCCAATATCCGCGCTTACGCCAACATCGTGCGCGACAACTCGGTGTTGCGGCAACTGGCGGAAGTGGGCACGGAGATCGCCAACAGCGCCTATTTCACCGAGGGGCGCGATACCCACTCACTGCTCGATAATGCCGAGAAGCTGGTGTTTCGCATTACCGACCAGGGCAGCACGCGGGGTTCCGGTTTTCACGACATCAAGGAACTGCTGGCGGCGGCGGTGGACCGCATCGATACGCTGTTCCACCAGGACAACCCGCTGACCGGCGTGTCCACCGGTTTCACCGAAGTGGACGAGATGACGGCGGGCCTGCAGGCCTCCGACCTGATCATCGTCGCCGGCCGCCCGTCCATGGGCAAGACCACCTTCGCCATGAACATCGCGGAACACGCGGCCATCAAGGAAAACGTGCCGGTCGCCGTGTTCAGCATGGAAATGCCCGGTGAACAGCTCGCCATGCGCCTGATGTCCTCGCTGGGCCGCATCGACCAGACCAAGGTGCGTACCGGCAAGCTCGACGACGACGACTGGCCACGGCTGACCTCTGCGGTCAGTATCCTTTCCAACGCACCGCTGTTCATCGACGACACGCCGGCGCTGTCGCCCACCGAGTTGCGCGCCCGCGCGCGGCGCCTGAAGCGCGAGCACGACCTGGGCCTGATCGTGATCGACTACCTGCAGCTCATGCAGGTGCCGGGCAGCAGCGAGAACCGCACCGGCGAGATATCCGAGATCTCGCGCTCCCTCAAGGCGCTGGCCAAGGAGCTGAACGTGCCGGTCATTGCCCTGTCACAGCTCAACCGCAGTCTCGAACAGCGGCCCAACAAGCGGCCGGTGATGTCGGACCTGCGCGAGTCCGGCGCCATCGAGCAGGACGCCGACGTGATCATGTTCATCTACCGCGACGAGGTCTACGACGAGGACAGCCCCGACAAGGGCACCGCGGAGATCATTATCGGCAAGCAGCGTAACGGGCCCATCGGCATGCGCCGCCTGACCTTCCTCGGCCAGCACACCCGTTTCGAGAACTTTACCGCCATCCAGTCCTATTCGGACGAGGGCTACGGCGGATGACGCGTCCCGTCCGGGCGCGCATCGACCTTTCCGCCCTGACGTTCAACCTCTCCCAGGCGCGCCGCGCGGCGCCGCACAGCCGTGTGCTCGCGGTCATCAAGGCGAACGGTTACGGGCACGGCATGCTGGCGGTGGCCGAAGCCCTGCGGGAGGCCGACGCGTTTGCTGTCGCCAGCCTCGAGGAAGGCGTCCGGTTGCGCGAGGCGGGTATCGACAAACCGGTGCTGTTGCTGGAAGGCCTGTTCGGCGCCGACGAACTCGACGCCGTGTTGCGCCACGGCTTTGAACTGGTTGTACACGAGGAACGGCAGGTCGACTGGTTGCAGTCGCTGGGCCCCGCCGCCACCGGCCGCGAGGATGCGCGCCTGACGCTGTGGGTGAAAGTGAACACCGGCATGAACCGCCTCGGCTTTCCCCCCGGCGAGGCGTTGCGGGTGTGGGATCGCCTGGCGGCGATGCCGGTTGTGGCCGGGTTGCGCTGGATGTCGCATTTCGCCTGTGCCGATGAGCCGGCGCATCCCGCCAACGCCAGCCAGCACGCCGCGTTCAGCAAACTGTGCGCGCAGAGAAACGCCCCACGTTCGCTGGCCAACTCCGCGGCCCTGCTGACCCGGCCCGACAGCCACTACGAGTGGGTGCGTCCGGGCATCATGCTGTACGGTGCCTCGCCGCTGGCGGACGATGAACGGGCGCCGCTGCCGCCACTGCGGCCGGTGATGAGCCTGGAGTCCGCACTGATCGCGGTGCACCGCTGCGACAAGGGCGATGCGGTCGGTTACGGGCAGGCCTGGGTGTGCCCGGAGGCGATGCCGGTCGGCGTGGTGGCCGCCGGCTACGGCGACGGTTACCCGCGGCACGCGCCCTCGGGCACGCCGGTGCTGGTAAACGGACGCGAGGTTCCGTTGATCGGGCGGGTGTCCATGGACATGCTGTGCGTCGACCTGCGCGAACAGCCCCGGGCCCGGGCCGGCGACCCGGTGGTGTTGTGGGGGGAGGGGCTGCCGGTCGAGCGGGTGGCCCGCGCCGCCGGCACCATCAGTTACGCCCTGTTGTGCGGGGTCACGCCGCGCGTGCCCCGGCAGCCGCGGGGCGACGCCGGCTAGACGGCTTTCTGGTCGTCCTCGCCGTCGTCCGACAAGGCCGCGCGGATTTCCCTGATGCGGGTGATCTGGCTGAGGAAGGCGTCGACGCATTGCGGGTCGAAGTGCTTGCCGCTTTCCGACAACAGAAGTCCCAGTGCGTCCTGGTCGCTCCACGCCGGTTTGTAGCAGCGGCTCGAGGTCAGCGCGTCGAACACGTCGGCGACCGCGACGATACGCGCGCTCATGGGGATGTCCTCGCCCGCCAGCCCGTAGGGATAGCCGCTGCCGTCGAATTTCTCGTGGTGTCCCAGCGCGATCTCCGCGCCCATCTTGAGGTACTTCGAAGGACTGCCCTTGAGAATCTCGTAGCCGATTACCGTGTGTTCCTTGATGATCTCGAATTCCTCGGGTGTGAGTTTTCCCGGTTTCAGCAGGATCTGGTCGGGGATGCCGATCTTGCCGATGTCGTGCATCGGCGCGGCCAGTTCGATGCTTTCGCATTCAGCCTCGTCCAGTCCCAGGGTTTCGGCGATCACGCGTGAAAAACGCGCCATGCGGATAACGTGGTTGCCGGTTTCCTCGTCGCGGTATTCGCCGGCCTTGGCGAGTCTGAGCAGGGTTTCGTGTTCGCGCACGCGGATGGCGTGGGTGGCGGCCTTGACCTGTTCCTCCAGCCAGTTGGCGCGGTTCTCGATGATCAGGCGTTGCCGTTGCAGTTCCAGCAGGTTGTGGAAGCGCGCCCGGCATTCGGCGTGGTCGATGGGTTTGTTGATGAAGTCGGTTGCACCGAGTTCCAGCGCCCGGTAACGAATGTCGTTCTGTTCGTGCGAGGTAATGACGACGATAGGTACCTGCTGGACGCGCGGCAGGGCGCGCGCCAGTTCCAGGAACTCTATGCCGTTCATGCCCGGCATCTTGTAGTCCGTCAGGATCAGGTCTGCCGGGTTGTTGCGCAGCCATTCCAGTGCCGGAGGCGCGCAGTCGAAGGCTTCGACTTCCAGGAATTCATCGATGGACCTGACGATCTGCGCAAGGATCTGGCGGCTGGTTGCCTGATCGTCGATGACGAGTACGGTGGGCATCAGGAAAATCCTTTCTTTGTCGAGCAGATCACGCTTCCAGGTACTGTGCCGGCATTCATCATGAAGGTTTCGCGGCCGGTTTGAGGAAAACTGAATACCCGGACACGAATCCGCAACACCGGGAAAGCTATCATCGGGGGGTGTTGCAAGTCCAGTGCCCCGGGATACCTTGTATGCATTTGACGACGGTTTATTCCTTGCGCCAAATAGTGAATACTGGCAACCGGATGGGCAGTTTCACCATCCCGTACAGCCGTTCAGATCAGAGATGATGTTTTGATAGACAATCGGGTCGTTATTACCGGCATAGGGATTGTTTCCAGTATCGGCGCGACGCAGGACAGTGTCGTGACCTCGCTCAAATATGGACGTTCGGGCACCCGCTATGCCGCGGACTTCCATGACCGGGGCTTGCGCTCCCATGTCTGTGGCGAAGTGGGACCCTACATCGAAGGCAAGCTCAAGCCCAAGCAGCGGCGCTTCATGGGTGATGGGGTGCTGGCCAACCACCTGGCGATGAGCCAGGCCATCGAGGACGCCGGGCTGAGTGAGTCAGAAGTCTCACATCCTGCCACCGGCCTGATCATGGGCTCCGGCGGCACCTCGGCGAAGTCGCTGGTGGCCGCCGCCGATACCTTGCGTGAGCGCGGCATCAAGCGCGTTTCCCCGTTCACGGTACTGCACTCCATGTGCAGCACTCATTCCGCCAACCTGTGTCGCGCGTTCAACATCCAGGGTGTCAATCACTCGGTGAGCGCGGCCTGCGCCTCCAGCCTGGTCGCGGTCGGCAATGCTTTCGAGAAGATCCGCTCGGGCCGCCAGGACATCATGTTCGCGGGCGGGGGCGAGGAGGTCCACTGGGTGATGGCGCTGATATTCGATGCCATGCAGGCGCTGTCGAGTCGTTACAACGACACACCGCAAATTGCCTCGCGGCCGTTCGATACCTCCCGCGACGGTTTCGTCATCTCCGGGGGCGGCGGTGTCGTGGTGCTGGAGCGCCTGGACCGGGCGCTGGCGCGCGGCGCGACCATCTACGGCGAGATTACCGGTTTTGGCGAAACTTCCGGTGGCGAGGACATGGTCAAGCCGGACGTGTCCGCCATGGTCCGTTGCATGCGTATGGCGCTGGATGAGGCGGGTCACAGTGTCGACTATATCAATGCCCACGCCACCGGCACGCCGGTCGGCGACGCGGCCGAGGCGACGGCGGTGCGTACCCTGTTCCCGGGCCCGGAATGCCCCCCGCTCAGTTCCACCAAGTCCATGACCGGGCATGCCCTGGGCGCGGCCGGGGTGCACGAGCTGATCTATTCCCTGTTGATGATGAAACACGGTTTCATTGCGCCTTCCACCAATATCGACAACATGGAACCGGCGGCGGAAGGATTGCCGATCGTGGTCAATGCGCGCCAGGAGGCATCCATCGATGCGATCATGACAAATAATTTTGGCTTTGGCGGCGCCAACGCCACCCTGGTGGTGCGGCGCTACACGGCGTAGCAGGCTGTGGCTGTCGGGCTCCGGAAGGGGCGAGAGGAGGGGTAGGGATGGAGATCGAAGAAAACGATCGCGAGGTGGCGGGGAGGTCGCTCGATTCTCCCGTGTTCAGTACGGCGTTCAGGCCCGAACAGGGTGTGCTGTGGGGTTATATCGAGCGCGACGCGCCGGTGTGTTTCACCCCGGAGCTCATCCAGGCGATGCGCGCCCGGCAGATGGCTTTCGCGGAACAGGTCAAGCGCGAGGTGGCTGCCGGCCGTGACGGCTGTATTCGCTACCAGGTGCTGGCTTCGCGTATCCCGGGCGTCTTCAGCCTGGGCGGTGACCTGCTGCACTTCTCGAAACTCATCGAGGCGCGCGACCGCGAGGGCCTGATTTGCTATGGCATCGACTGTGTCGACCTGGTGTACTGGACCTCGGTGGGGTACAACCTGCCGGTGACGACGATCGCGCTGGTGCAGGGCACGGCGCAGGGGGGCGGCTTCGAAGCGGCGCTGGCCGCGCACGTGATCGTCGCCGAGCGGCAGTGCCGCTTCGGTTTTCCGGAAGTCATGTTCAACCTGTTCCCGGGCATGGGCGGCGCCCATTATCTCTGCCGGCGCGTCACCCAGCGGGTCGCGGAACAGATTCTGTCCAGTGGCAAGATGTACAGTGCCGAGGAGCTCCACGAGCTGGGCATCGTGGATATCCTGGCCGAGCCCGGCGAGGGCGAGAACGCGGTGCGCAAGTACATCAAGCAGCACGACCGCCGCATTCGCGGTATTACCGCGATCCGGCGCGTGTTGCGTTCGGTGGCGCCCATCGAGCGCGACGCGCTGGTGAGAACCGTGACCGACTGGGCGGACCTGGCCCTGCAACTCGAACCCCGTGACCTGAAGACCATACGCCGCCTGCAACAGGCGCAGCAGAAGCTCTCCGTTTCCGCTCAGCCGTGACCCTGTTGGTCGAGTTCCTCGTCTCCGCACAGGGCGGTGAACAGCGGTCCGTTGGTCTGCCGTACCGCCTCGCTGATGCGCTTGAGCAGGTCCGGGCCGTGGGCCTCGATGTCGGCGACGCTGGTGTCGGACAGTTGCGCGCAGCGTTCGTAGACGGCCCTGGCGCCGATGTGACCGGAAGAACCCTTCAGGGCATGCGCCAGGTCCAGACATTCCTCGTACTGGTGGCCGATCAGCGCGACTTCCATGCGCGTGATGAGGCTTTCCGCGTCCATGACGTAGTCGCGGTAGAGTTTTTCCAGGAAGCCGGCATCGTTGCCGGCCAGCATGCGCAGTGAGGCAATGGTGTTTTCGTCCAGCCATTGCGCGGGAGACGGGGCCCGATCGCCGTCGTTGAGGCCGCTTGCCGCGGCAGGTGTTTCCCGCGAAGGGGCCACCACTGAGGAAACGGCGCCCAGCAGGGTTTCGGTGCGGAACGGTTTGGTGATGTAGCGCGCGAAACCGTACTCCTCGGCCGTGGCCCTGGCTTCATGGGTGGCGTCGGCGGTCAGCAGGATGAACGGCAGGGTGGAGGTCGGCGACAGCATTCGGTATTCCTGGATTACCGACAGGCCGCTGGTTTCACCCATGTTCATGTCCAGGATGACCACGTCGTATTCCCGCTCCCCGAGCAGCGCAAGCGCCTGGTCACCGTCCGCGGCCAGGTCGACCTGGTGACCCGCGCGCGCCAGCGCCAGTTGCAGGATGTCACGGTTGGTCTTGTTGTCGTCCGCGGCCAGGACACGCAGTGGCGCGTCGTCGTTAGCGTCGATCTCGCCCGTGACGCTGAGCGGGGTCTCGTACAGGTAAACGCAACATTCCAGTGCCCGTTCCACGGTCTTGATGTCCGGGCTGCCGGCGTCCAGGGCCGCCGAGACGCCGGCGCGTATTACGTACTCTTTCAGTTCAGGGGTCACGTTGAAGGCGATAGAAGAAATATGCCGGGTTCCTCCCTGTGCCTTGAGGATGCTTTCAAAGTTGTTGATGTTGGCATCGAACATGATCACGGGAGAAAGTTCGGGGTACTTCTCGATATGTCCCCTGATGTCGTGCAGCGACGTGACGCGCTTGATGGTGTGCGCGGGCAGGCCGAGTTCCCGCAGCATCCGGCCGATGCCGTCGAGCGCAGGTGAGTCGGGGCCGATCAGCAGCACCAGGGTGCGGTGCGCGATGAACACGTCGACATGGTCCGGATTGCGCCGGAAAGGTATCGTCAACTGAAAAGTGGTGCCGATGCCGACCTGACTCTCCAGCGAAATGCTGCCGCCCATCAGTTCAGTCAGTTCGCGGGCGATGGTGACGCCCAGGCCGGTGCCGCCGTGGGTGCGGGTGATCGACGACGAGGCCTGGGTGAAGGCATCGAAGATGCGCTCCTTGGCGTCGTCGGGGATGCCGATGCCGGAGTCGGCGATGGTGATGCGGGTCCGCACCGACTCGCCATCGTCGCCTTCCAGTTCCACGCGCACGGTGACCGCGCCCTTTTCGGTGAATTTTATCGCGTTGCCGACGATGTTCAGGATTACCTGCTTGAGGTGGCCGGGGTCGCCGATCAGGTTGTCGGGAATGGCGGTGTCGCAGTACAGGGTGAGCGCGATGTTCTTGCGCCTGGCCAGCGGCAGCATCATTTCGTGGATGTTGATCAGCACTGTGCGCAGGTGGAAACTTGTGTCCTCGATTTCCATGCGCCCGGATTCGATCTTGCCGATGTCGAGGATTTCGTCGATCAGGCCCAGCAGGGTCTGCGCCGAGGACTGGATGGTGTTGACGAGTTCGCGCGCGTCACTGTCCAGGCGCATGGTGCCGAGCACGTCCGAGGTGGCGATCACCCCGTTCAGGGGGGTGCGCAGTTCGTGGCTCATGTTGGCCAGGAAGCGGCTCTTTTCCTGGTTGGCGAGTTCCGCTTCGTTTCTGGCCTCGTCCGCGGAGCGGATGGCGGTTTCCAGCCGCCGCAGTAGCCTGGAGACGTACATGGGCAGCACGATGAGCCCGATCATCAGCCCGATGGACAGTTCCAGGTAGCGGGTCCAGAACGGGCTGTAGAACACCACGGTGGCGAAGCCGGCAACGGACAGCGCGGAGGCCGTGTGCAGGTAGGCAGTGCCATAACGGAAACCGTTGCCGAAGGTGACCCACAGGTAGGCCGGGTACCATGCCGCTCCGTGCGCGCCGGAGATGCCCATGGCATAGGACAGGATGGCGATGTCCGCGATCATGGCGGTCACACGGCGCACGATGCTTGCCGCCGGGCTGAACAGCACCCAGCCCAGGGACAGCGCGGCGAACACTGCGTAGATGCCGAAAATGACCCACACGTCGTTGTGCAAGGGGCTGTCGGGCATGGCCTGGCGGACATAGCCCAGGCTGTAGACGCCGACGATGGCGGTGATGACGATGCGGATGATCGCCTGTTCGAGTTCGTTGTTTTCCCGGTTCAGGGCGGTGGCGCGCCGGTGGCTCCATTGAACGGCGTTCATGAGCAGGTCGCGCATGGTGTCGGCTGAGTGCAGTATTGTTTTCATCTGGTCCGCTGGAAACCCTCAAAGGCGCTGCGCGCGCTTCCGTGCGGTTCGTGTAACGGCCGGTGTTGGGGGAAGTTGAGACTATTTATAGTCCAGCCAGGGAAGATCGCTTCGTGAAGCTTGATACCTCACTGAAAACAACAGGGTAGACACGATATGCGATGTCTGTTCTGAAAGGATTGCGCAAGCCCATGTAAAACCGCGTGGAGCTCGCAGGCAGCTCGTGTCGGGGTGGTGGATATCCGCTTGCGCGCGAGGTTACACTCACGCCTTTTCCAACCCCCTCGCGGAGCGACCGACGTTCATGGCAAAGCCGAAACTCCAGTACCAGTGCAGTGAATGTGGCGCCCTGGCGCCCAAGTGGGCCGGGCAATGCGCCGATTGCGGCGCCTGGAACAGCATGAGCGAGGCGCTGCCGGCTGCCTCCGGTGACAGCGGCAAGTCGCGCTTCGCCAACTATGCCGGACAGGTGGGGACGCAGATACAGGCGCTGGACGAGGTGCGTCCCGGGCGCGAGACCCGCGTGTCGGTGGGACTGGGCGAACTGGACCGCGTGCTCGGTGGCGGACTGGTCGCGGGTTCCGTGGTGCTGATCGGCGGCGACCCGGGCATCGGCAAGTCGACCCTGCTGCTGCAGGCGCTGGCGTCGTTTTCCGGTGATGTGCGCGCCCTCTACGTGACCGGCGAGGAATCGCCCGAACAGGTGTCGCTGCGCGCGCGGCGGCTCGATGTCGGCGCCGGCGACATGCGCCTGCTGGCGGAAACCTCGGTGGAACGCATCATCGAGCACGCGCGCCTGGAGTCGCCGAAGGTGATGGTGATCGACTCCATCCAGACCCTGTACACCGAGGCCCTGCAGTCCGCGCCGGGTTCGGTGGGGCAGGTGCGCGAGAGCGCGGCGCAACTGGTGAGGTTCGCCAAGCAGAGCGGCACCGCGCTGTTCCTGGTCGGGCACGTCACCAAGGAAGGCACGCTGGCGGGGCCGCGCGTGCTGGAGCACATGGTGGACACCGTGCTGTATTTCGAGGGGGATTCCGGGGGGCGTTACCGGGTGATCCGCGCCATCAAGAACCGTTTTGGCGCCGTCAATGAGTTGGGCGTGTTCGCCATGACCGACAAGGGCCTGAAGGAAGTGCGCAATCCCTCGTCGATTTTCCTGTCACGGCACGAGCAGCCGGTGGCGGGCAGCGTGATTCTGGTCACCATGGAGGGCACGCGACCGATGCTGGTGGAGGTCCAGGCGCTGGTCGACGACAGCCAGCTCGCCAACCCGCGGCGGGTGACGCTGGGCCTGGAGCAGAACCGGCTGGCGATGCTGCTGGCGGTGCAGCACCGTCATGGCGGTGTGTTGATGGGTGACCAGGACGTGTACGTCAACGTGGTCGGCGGTGTGCGGGTGACGGAAACCGCGGCCGACCTGTCGGTGTTGCTGGCCGTGCTGTCGAGCTTTCGCGACCGCAGCCTGCCCAACGATCTGGTGGTGTTCGGCGAAGTGGGCCTGGCCGGAGAGATCCGCCCGGTGCCGAACGGCCAGCAGCGTTTGCACGAGGCTGCCAAGCTGGGGTTCCGGCATGCGCTGGTGCCGGCCGCGAATGCGCCCAGGACGCCTGTCAAGGGGCTGCACATTTACCCGGTGTCGCGTTACCCCGAGGTGATGGACTGGTTCGCCGGCCTGTAAGGTTCAGACTGGCTCTGCTTCGCCCAACGCCGACAGTTCGCGTTCCAGCAGTTCCTCGTCGCCGAGGTTGAGCTCCACCAGCCGCCGCAGGTGGGTAATGCTGTCGACGTCGATATCGTCGCAGCGCAGGCCGGTGTTGCCCGCTTCCTGGTGCGCCACGTGCACGTCCATCAGGATGTCCGGGCCCCCTTCCAGGTGGATTTCGAGCTGGTAGGGGCTGTCCGCTACCGCTTCGAAACCGTCCGGGGTGCGGATCAGGGCGCCGTGCAGGGAAATGTCCACCAGCTTGCCCTGCCAACACTGCTCGCCTTTGCGCAGGGTGATAGCCACGTCGAAAGGGATGCGCCTGAAGCGCCGTTGTTCACGGGTGTCGGTCATGTCGCTGTCTCCCGCCGCAGTGAGGGTGGCGTCGGTAAAGAATTGTACCAGCAGTTCGCCGACCTGGACCCGGTCGCCGTTGTCCAGGCGGTGGCTGGTATCTCCGATATTCCGGTCGTTGACGCGGGGCGCGTTTTCGCCACTGAGGTGCGACAGGTAGTGTCCGTCGCTGCGCCGGGCGATCACGGCCAGGTGGCTGTCGGCATTGCCGATACGGGTAAAGGCCTTGTTGAGGCGGATGGTGCGGCCCAGGTGGGAGCCGCTCTGGATCTGCAGCCAGCCGTGGATGTCGGAAGGTGCCGTGGCGTCCGTTGCGCTGTTGTCCTCCGTGTCCCCGCGGCTGGCCAGCGGATCGCTGTGGTAGCTGAGGGTATGTTTGCCGACCTGGATGGTGTCGCCGTCCGCTAGCGGCGTCGCGTCCTTCGCGGGACTTTGATTGATGCTGAGCGGCGTGTCGTTGTCGAAGGGTTCGATGGTGAAGCCATCACCGTCGCGGCGGATGCGCGCGTGCCGTGGCGCCAGCGCCAGGCTGTCGATGAAGATATCGCACTCCGGGTCACGCCCGATGAGCGTTTCGCTGCTTTCCAGTCCGTACTGTTTCAGTTTCTGACCCTTGAATGACAGTGTCAGTCTTGCCATTACCATCCCCCGGCGAGTCGATGCTTGTCTCCTTCTACAGACAGCGGCAGGCCGGCGTGGAACTGTTGGGTTTTTTGCGCCTGGCGAGGCTTCAGTCGGCTGGCGCGTGCGGCTGGCGCTTGCGCAGGTGGACGCGCAGCGTCTTCACCCGGTTACCCTCGGTTTGCACGATGTCGATGGGGTAGCCGGAGAGCAGCAGGCTGGTGCCGGGCTTGGGGATGTCCTCCAGGTATTCCAGCACCAGGCCGTTGAGTGTCTTCGGTCCGTCGGTGGGCAGTTCTGTATGCAGCGTGCGGTTCAGTTCCCGGATGGTCACGCTGCCGTTGATCAGGTAGCTGCCGTCGTCCTGCGGCATGATGTCCTTGCTGTGAATGGACGGGTCGGTGGTGAATTCGCCGACGACCTCTTCAAGTATGTCCTCCAGGGTGACCAGTCCCTGGATGTCGCCGTACTCGTCGACCACCAGTCCCACACGGCGGCGCTCGCGCTGGAAGTTCAGCAATTGCCGGTTGAGCGGCGTGTTTTCGGGGATGAACAGGGGTTCGCGGATGGAGTTTTCCAGTGCCTCCTTGTCCAGTTCGTCGAGCTTGAGCAGAGGCAGGATCTTGCGCAGGTGGATGAAGCCGATGACGTTGTCGATGCTGCCCCGGTACACCGGCAGGCGGGTGTACTGGCTGGACATGATCTGGCGCATGATGGTGTTCCAGTCCTCGTCGAGGTCGATGCCGACGATTTCCTTGCGCGGCACCATGATGTCCTCGACGGTAACCTTCTCCAGGTCGATGATGTTGAGCAGCATGTCCTGGTGGCGCTTGGGTATCATGGCGCCGGCCTCTATCACCACGGTACGCAACTCCTCCTGGCTGAGCGTGTGCGCGGTGCTCTCCTCGGGGCGTACGCCGATGGCGCGCAGGATCGAGTTGGCGATCACGTTGACCACCCAGACAAAGGGGTAGAGCAGCCATAGTAACGGGCCATAGACGAAGGCGGCCGGGAAGGCGACGCGTTCCGGGTGCAGGGCGGCCAGGGTCTTGGGTGTGACCTCGGCAAAGATCAGGATGATCAGGGTCAGCAGCGCGGCGCCGATCACCAGGCCGGCCTCGCCGGCGATGCGCACCGCGATCACCGCGGTCAGGGTGGAGGCGAGGATGTTGACGAAGTTGTTGCCGAGCAGGATCAGCCCGATCAGCCGGTCGGGCCGTTCCAGCAATTTCTGCGCGCGCAGCGCGCCGCGGTGACGGGCGCGGGCCAGGTGCCGTAGCCGGTAGCGGTTGAGCGTCATCAGGCCGGTTTCGGAGCCGGAGAAGAACGCCGAGAGAATGATCAGGAACACCAGTGCGCCGAACAGCACGCTAAGGGGTATGTCGTCCAAGGAGGGAGAGCCTCGTTGCCGGAGATGGGCCGATTGTATGCCGGTCGGGCCGGTTTGTCAGGCGCCGCCGCCGAGGATGAGTTCCAGTACCAGTTTGCTGCCGAAATAGGCCAGCGCCAGCAGCGCGAAGCCGCTCAGGGTCCAGCGGATGGCGGTGCGGCCGCGCCAGCCGAAGCGCCAGCGGCCCCACAGCAATACGCCGAAGATGACCCAGCCGGCGATCGACAGCAGGGTCTTGTGGACCAGGTGCTGGGCGAAGATGTCTTCCAGGAAGAAGAAACCGCTGAGCAGCGCCAGGCTGAGCAGCGCGAAACCGACCCCGATCATCTGGAACAGCAGTTGTTCCATGACCTGCAGCGGGGGCAGGGCGCGGATGAAGCCGCCCGGCTTGCGGTTGTGCAGGTAGTGTTCCTGGATGGCGAGCAGGATCGCCTGGCCGGCGGCCAGCACGAACAGGCTGTAGGCCAGCACCGAGAACAGGATGTGCACGTCCAGCTGCCAGCTCGACGGGTTGACGGGGTGGCGGCCGGGATACAGGACGGCCAGGCCCAGGGTGGTGGCGGCGACCGGCAACAGCGGGATGCCGAGCCATTCCACCGGTTGCCAGGCGGCGGTGAGCAGCAGCAGCGTGGCGGTCAGCAGCGCGACCAGCGAGGCGGCGTTGAAAAAGCCGAGGTTGATGCCCTGCTCGGTGACCAGCACCGGATAGAGCGCCAGCGCGTGCAGCACCACGGCGCCGATGCCCGGCAGAAGTACCAGCTTGCGGCTCGCGCACAACCGCGAACCGCAGCCGCCCAGTCGCATGACGAGCGCCAGGGTGGTCAACAGGTAGAGCAGTATGGCGGGCAGGGCGAATCCGGTCGCGTTCATCCGGCAATGATGGCATAAGCCGGAGGGTGCATAAAGGGCGGATCGGGCGCCGCAGCGTGTCACCGTCGGTGACGCCCGGCGGCAGTGCCGTGCGCCCCCGTTGGCAAAACCGGGAAAAACCCTGTCCGAAGTGCCCGAAACTGTGACGGGGCAGGCATTCCGGGCGTGGAACGCACTGGCACGATGCTCGCATTACCCCTGTCAGACCTCGAACGGGAATCAAGACAATGGAACTTAGAGTACTGGGTTGCAGCGGTGGCATCGGCGCCGACATGAGCACCACCTCGCTGCTGGTCGATGACGACATCCTTATCGACGGCGGAACCGGCCTGTCGGAACTCGCCCTGGACGAGATGAAACGGATCCGCCACATTTTCGTGACGCATTCGCACCTCGATCACATCGCCGGCATCCCCATGTTGCTGGATTCCGTCTTTGAGCATATCGACGAACCGGTACTGCTGCACGCGCGGCGTGAAACCCTCGACGCGCTGCAGGCGCACATTTTCAACTGGCAGATCTGGCCGGACTTCTCGTGCCTGCCCAGCGCCGAACATCCGGTGTTGCGGTTCAGCGAGATGCGGCCGGGCGAGCGCTGCCGGGTGGGTAACCGCAGCATCGAGATGATCGGCGTCAACCACGTGGTGCCGGCCGCGGGCTACCGGGTCCAGAACGGCGTCGGCAGTTTCGCCTTCAGCGGCGACACCACCAGCAACGAGGGGTTCTGGCAGGCCCTCAATCTGCACGACACCCTCGACATGCTGATCGTCGAGAGCGCCTTCCCGGACGAGGAACGGGAACTCAGCTCACGTGCGCGCCACTATTGCCCGCAGTTGTTGGCGGCCGACCTGAAAAAGCTGCGCCACCGGCCAAAACTGTTCCTGACCCACCTGAAGCCCGGCAGCGAGGCGCGCATTCTCGACCAGTGCCGCGAGCAGGTGGAGGCGCTGGATGTGCGGCGCCTGTGCGGGGGGGACCGCTTCACGTTATAATTCCGCTATTACACAAGCGGGAAGCCTGTTCATGTTCGACAATCTCACCGATCGCCTCACCGGTACCATCAAGCGCCTGCGCGGGCAGGGGCGGCTCAGCGAGGACAACATCAAGGACGCCCTGCGCGAAGTGCGCATGGCGCTGCTGGAAGCCGATGTCGCCCTGCCGGTGGTCCGGGAGTTCATCGACAAGGTGCGCGAGCGCGCCGTCGGCCAGGAGGTGCTGCAGAGCCTGACGCCGGGTCAGGCGCTGGTCAAGATCGTCAACGACGAACTGGTCGCGCTGATGGGCGAGGCCTGCGACGAACTGCAACTCAACGCGCAGCCGCCCGCCGTGGTGCTGATGGCGGGCCTGCAGGGTTCGGGCAAGACCACATCCACCGCCAAGCTGGCGCGCTGGCTCAAGGAGCGCCGCAAGAAGCGCGTCATGGTGGTGAGTTGCGACGTCTATCGCCCCGCCGCGATCGAACAGCTCAAGACACTGGCCGGCGAGGTCGGCGCCGAATTCTTCCCCAGCAGTACCGGGCAGGACCCGGTGAGTATCGCCACCGCGGCCCTCGAGCAGGCGCGCAAGCAGCACGCGGACGTGCTGATCGTGGATACCGCCGGCCGCCTGCACATCGACGAGCAGATGATGGACGAGATCCAGCGCATCCATCAGGCCGTGCAGCCGGTGGAGACCCTGTTCGTGGTCGACAGCATGACCGGCCAGGATGCCGCCAATACCGCGCGCGCCTTTCACGAGGCGCTGCCGCTCAGCGGCGTGATTCTCACCAAGGCCGACGGTGACGCCCGCGGTGGCGCGGCGCTGTCGATCCGCGCCATCACCGGGAAGCCCATCAAGTTTCTCGGCATGGGCGAAAAGACCGACGCGCTGGAACCCTTCCACCCCGACCGCGTGGCCTCGCGCATCCTCGGCATGGGCGATATTCTCAGCCTGGTCGAGGAGGTCGAGCGCAAGGTCGACAAGGAAAAGGCCACACGGCTGGCGAAAAAGCTGCACAAGGGCAAGCGCTTCGACCTGGCGGACTTCCACGATCAACTGGAACAGATGGCGGGCATGGGCGGTCTCGGCGGACTCATCGACAAGCTGCCGGGCATGAGCCAGTTGCCCGACAATGTGCGTAACCAGGTCAACGACAAGGACATGGACCGCATGCTGGCCATCATCCGTTCCATGACACCGAAGGAACGGGCTTTCCCCGACATCATCAAGGGCTCCCGCCGGCGTCGCATAGCCGCCGGGTCTGGCACCCAGGTGCAGGACGTCAACCGTCTGCTGAAGCAGTTCACACAGATGCAGAAGATGATGAAGAAAATGTCCAAGGGTGGCATGAAGAACATGATGCGTGGCATGGCCGGCAAACTCCCCCAGGGCTTCCCCTTCCGCTGATTTCAATCGGGCCTGGCCCCATTGAAAAAATGCCTCCGTCTCATTTTTGGGGAGGGGGAAATAAAAACGGCGAACCGGGTGGGTTCGCCGCAGCGGTAAAACGTTTTATTGATACTCCCCCCTGCCGCCGGTGCTCGTTGGCTGTTGTTTCCGGCGTTAGGACTTTTCGATTGTCGCGGGCTGCTCTTGTGGCTGCTGGCGGGCAATCGCCCCTTTTTTGTGAAAGCACGTTACGTATTGTTAATCACTTCGTTCCCTCATGAAGCTATTGAGCAAGCTCTGTGCCAGATTTATTAATCCATGCAAAAACAATGGGTTGGGGGAATGCATTGACCGGGTTTGAGGCGTAGACATTTTTCCATGTAAATAATATCGACAAGCGGGCGGCGTGTCGTGTCGGGCCGGGATTTGTAAAAATATCGTTATATCATGTTGTTAGGGGGATCTTTGCGGGTTTCCGCCGGTCTTTCCGGGCCGTAAGGAAGCCCGACATTTTCTGACAGGTTTACCGAATCCGGTGCATGGACGGGTGGGGCGCCGGGACTTTGCGGGCGCGCGGGCGATATTTATGTTCAAGTGCTTCACTTTCTGCCGGAATCGCGTAAAATGCCCGCTTTTCCGCGCAGGGCTGTTTCCGTGCGCGTAATCAACAGGATATTTCAGAGGTTCAGTCCCGATGGTAACAATTCGACTATCGCGCGGTGGTGCGAAAAAACGGCCCTTCTACCATGTGGTGGTCACCGATTCCCGCAATCGCCGTGACGGTCGCTACATCGAGCGCGTCGGCTTTTTCAACCCGATCGCGACCGGCGGCGAGACCCGCCTGCAGATCGACGCCGAGCGCGTGCAGCACTGGGTGAGCAAGGGCGCCCGTACCTCGGAGCGCGTTGCCAAACTGCTCAAGGATCAGCAGCAGTAAGCGAACGCGAGACAGATTCGCAGATTATTCCCGTAGGCCGGATTTCCGGCGTCTACGGGGTGCGGGGCTGGGTTCGGGTCTACTCCTATACCCAGCCGCGTGAAAATATCGTTCGCTACCGGCCCTGGCTTTTACGGCGCGAAGGCGGCGCCTGGCGGGAAGCGGAAGTGATCGACGGCCGCGCGCACGGCAAGGGCGTGGTGGCCAGGCTGGCGGAATGCGGCGACCGCGACCAGGCGCAGTTGCTGATGGGGTGCGAGATCGGCATCCGCCGCGAACAGCTTCCGGCGCTGGCGCCGGATGAGTTTTACTGGAACGACCTGATTGGTCTTCGCGTGGTCAACACCGGTGGCGAGGATCTGGGCACGGTGGAGCAGATGCTGGAAACCGGCGCCAACGACGTACTGGTGGTGCGAGGCGAGCGGGAACGGCTGATTCCCTTCGTCATGAAACAGGTCGTCGTCGAGGTGGACCTGGAGCAGGGTTTGATCCGCGTCGACTGGGACCGGGATTTCTAGGTCGCCATGCGCATCGACGTGGTGACCCTGTTCCCCGGGATGGTGCGGGACGCCTGCGGCTGGGGCATCCCGCGCATCGCGCAGGAAAAGGGACTGCTCGAACTCGGGCTGTGGAATCCGCGCGACTATGCGCAGGATCGCAACCGGCGCGTCGACGACCGCCCCTACGGCGGCGGGCCTGGCATGGTGATGCAGGTGCAGCCGGTGCACGACGCCATACAGGCGGCGCGCGCGCGCGGCGGTGGACCGGTGATCTACCTGAGTCCGCAGGGCCGGCGCTTCGACCAGTCCGCGGCGAGACATTTTGCGCAACTGCCGCACATGATATTGCTGGCAGGGCGCTATGAAGGCATCGACGAACGGCTCATCGAGCGGGACGTCGACGAGGAGTGGTCCATCGGCGATTACGTGCTGAGCGGCGGCGAACCGGCCGCGCTGGTATGGATAGACGCCGTGACCCGTTTGTTGCCGGGCGCGCTCGGCGACGGGGCGTCCGCGCAGCAGGACTCCTTCATGGACGGGCTGCTGGACTACCCGCACTATTCACGGCCCGAGGTGGTGGATGGCAAGGCCGTGCCGGACGTTCTGCTTGGCGGTAACCACGCCGACATAGAACGCTGGCGAATGAAACAGTCGCTGGGAAGGACCTGGAAACGCAGGCCCGACCTGCTGGAACGGCTCCGGCTCAGCGATGCACAGCAGGCGCTGCTCGAGGAATATATCCGCGAGCAGCAAACGACAGATTCGGATCAAGGCCCGTAGCAGGGGATACATGACATGAGCAACATCATTGAAGAACTCGAAAAGGAACAGATGACCCGGGACGTGCCGGAGTTCGGACCGGGCGACACCGTCGTCGTGCAGGTGAAGGTGAAGGAAGGCAACCGCGAACGCCTGCAGGCATTCGAGGGTGTGGTTATCGCCAGGCGCAACCGTGGCCTCAACTCGGCCTTCACGGTGCGCAAGATCTCGCACGGCGAGGGCGTGGAACGCGTGTTCCAGACCTACAGCCCGTCCATCGACAGCATCACCGTGAAGCGTCGCGGCGATGTGCGTCGCGCCAAGCTGTACTATCTCCGCGAGCGTTCCGGCAAGGCCGCGCGCATCAAGGAGAAGCTCTGAGCGCATGCGGCAGCCTCCGGCTTCCGCCTTGCAAAAGGTCCACGGGCAACCTGATCGCAGGTTGCCCGTTTTCGTTTCCGGGCGGCGAAACCGCCTGCTGATTCTTGTTTGCGCGCTGCTTCTTGCCGGCACGGCCCAGGCCATCGACACGGTGGCCTTGCGCGAGCTGTCGCAACTGGCGCGCAGTGGCGCCCCGCAACTGGCGCTGCGGCGCATGGACGCGGAGCAGCCCGCCTTTGAGACCGAGCCGGCGGACTGGATGACCTGGGAGCGCGAGCGCCTGCAGATTCTGCGCAGCCAGGGCATGGACCGGGCGTTGCTGGCGCGGGTGGCGGCGTTGCCGTCCGGTGTGGGGGATGATTTCCTGCACCAGGCGCTGACCTTCGCGGCCGAATCCCGGTTGCGGCTGGGCGAGAACGCGGCCGCGCTGGCCGGTCTGCGCGCCCTGATCTGGCGCCACGGCGAACACGCCGACGCCGCGCAGATGGAAGCCTGGCGCCGGCTGGTGGTGCGCGCCTATGTGCGCGAGGGGCGTGTCGAGGACGCGCGCCTGGCATTGTTGCGCTACCGCCAGGACTACGGCGACGACAATGCCGAGTTTCGCTGGCTGAGCGCGCGCGTCATGTTGCAGGGCGGCCGTGCCGCCTCGGCAATGAAGCTGTTGCAGGGCGTCGAGCAGCCGCGCAGCCGTTTTCTCTATCAACTGGCGGCCCTGCAGTCCGGCGAGGCCGACCCCGAAGGTGTCCTCCATGCCGCCGAGGCCGCCGCCGGGGCGGAGCGGACGCCGCCCGGCCTGCAACGCGCCTGGTGGTCGCTGGCGGCGCGCGCGGCGGCGCGGGCCGGGCGCCAGCGCGACGAAATCCTCTACCTGGAGCGGGCGCTGGGCCTGCCGGCCGACCCGGAACTGGCGCTGTTGTTTCCCGCGGTGAATGCCGACAGCCTCTGGCGGCGCTACCTCGATCTCGGCCAGCAGATCGGCAACGACGAGCAGCGCCTGCTGGGCAGCGACGAGGACTGGTACTTCCCGGCCGTCGAGGTGATGGAAAAGGACCCGCTGCGGGCGCGGGTGTTCTTTGCGGTGCTGGCCGAGTACACCAGCGACCCACGGCGCCGTTCGCTGGCGCACGAATACCTGGTCGGCCTGCTCGACGCGCTGCCCAACGGACCACGGCTGGTACGCACCCTTTACCTGGAGGCCGCCCGTTTCGCCGACGTCGACACCCTGCCGTCCGTGGTGCGCTACCGGCTCATCGACAAGGCGCTGGCGGCGGGAGAACTGCAAACCGCATCGCGGCTGATGGCGGGCCTGGCCGAGCCGCCCCGCGGCCAGGACCGTTTTGAATGGACTCTGCGCCGTGCGCGGGTGGCGATCTATACCGGCGACGTGGACGCCGGCGTGGCGATGCTGCGCGCACTGCTCGACGATAGCGCGGCCGACTGGAGCGCGGGACGCGGCGACCGGCTGGTGCAGATCCTGTTCGACCTGCAGACCGTGCGCCACCACCGCGAGGCGCTGGGCCTGTTCGGCGCCCTGCTGGACAAGCCACTGGAGGCGCGCCAGCGTCGCGAATTGCTGTTCTGGATGGCGGAATCCCTGGAAGCGCTGGAGCAGTACGACCAGGCGGCCTACCTGTATATCAAGTCCGCGACCCTCACCGATCCGCTGGCCATGGATCCCTGGGCGCAGACCGCGCGTTACCGTGCCGCGAAGGCGCTGGTGTCGGCGGGGCTGCTGGATGACGCGCGCCGGATCTTCACCAGCCTGATGCACGCCACCCGCGACGCCGGCCGCAAGGCGGTGCTGAAAAGCGAAATCCAGCGCCTGGGCCTGGTTGCACGACCGGATGCCGGGGAGCCGTGAGCGAGGGCGGCGTGGATTTCGATGTGGTGTTCGATGCCCCGGTCGGACGGCTGGGGATCCGCCTGCGCGGTGATGCCCTGCGAACCCTGCGTTTCCTCGACCGGCGCGTTGCCCTGCGGGCTCCCGTCAGTCCCGCCGCGCGGAAAGCGTTGCAGGCGATCCAGCATTATTTCGATCGTCCCGCGCAATTGCCCGCCGTCGAGCTGGCGCTCGAGGGCACGGACTTCCAGCGTCGCGTGTGGGCGGCGCTGCGCGAGATCCCGGCCGGGCGGGTGATGACCTACGGTGAACTCGCCGCGCGACTGCAAACCGGTGCGCGTGCGGTCGGCAATGCCTGCCGCCGCAACCCGGTGCCGCTGGCCGTGCCCTGCCACCGGGTGGTGCCGGCGCACGGCCTGGGAGGCTTTGCCGGCCGTACCACGGGCCGCCTGGTCGAGATCAAGCGGCGCCTGCTGGCGCGCGAGGGTGTTGAAATCCGCTGATGCGGTCCCCATGTGAAGCGGGGTGTCGACCCGGAAGGCAGGCGAGGCTGCGCGCCGCCCGGGTCGTCGTCTGTATTCCTGTTATGAATCAATCAAATAAGGCTTTTGATCATGAGCGTTGAAACCAAGACAGAAACCATGGAATTCCAGGCGGAAGTGCGTCAGTTGATGAAACTGATGATCCACTCGCTGTATTCCAACAAGGAGATCTTCCTGCGCGAGCTGATCTCGAATGCGTCCGATGCCTGCGACAAGTTGCGTTTCGAGGCGCTGTCCGATGAGTCGCTGTACGATGGCGACAGCGAACTGAAGATCCGCGTCAGTTTCGACAAGGACGCGCGCACCGTCACCGTCAGCGACAACGGCATCGGCATGTCGCGCGAGGAAGTGGTGGAAAATATCGGCACCATCGCCAAGTCGGGCACCCGGCAGTTCTTCGAGTCGCTGACCGGCGACCAGGCCCATGACCTGGAACTGATCGGGCAGTTCGGCGTCGGTTTCTATTCCTGTTTCATCGTCGCCGACAAGGTTACGCTCACCACCCGCCGCGCCGGCGCCGCGGCCGACCAGGCGGTGCGCTGGGAATCGGCCGGTGAGGGCAGCTACAGCATCGCCACGGTCAGCAAGGACGGTCGCGGCACCGAGATCGTCCTGCACCTGCGCGAGGGCGAGGACGAATTCCTCGACGCCTGGCGGCTGCGTTCCATCATCACCCGCTACTCCGATCACATTTCCATTCCCATCGAGATGCCGTCGCAGGACAAGGAAGGCGAATGGGAAGTGGTCAACCACGCCTCGGCGCTGTGGAAACGCCCCAAGAAGGATATCAGCGAAGACGAGTACAAGGAGTTCTACAAGCACGTCGCGCACGACTTTGGCGAGCCCCTGGCCTGGGTGCACACCCAGGTCGAAGGTTCGCAGTCCTATACCAGCCTGCTGTACATCCCCAGGACCGCGCCTTTCGATCTCTGGGATCGCGATCGTCGCCACGGCATCAAGCTGTACGTGAAGCGCGTGTTCATCATGGACGACGCCGAACACCTGATGCCGCAGTACCTGCGCTTCGTGCGCGGCCTGGTCGATTCCGACGATCTGCCGCTCAACGTGTCGCGCGAAATCCTGCAGCAGAACAAGTTCATTGACAGTATTCGCGGCGCCTCGGTGAAAAAGATTCTGGGCCTGCTGGAGAACATGGCCAAGAACGAGCCGGAGAAATACGCCGAGTTCTGGAAGCAGTACGGCCAGGTGCTGAAGGAAGGGCCGGCAGAGGACTACGCCAACCGCGAACGTATCGCCAGACTGCTGCGCTTTGCCTCGACCCATACCGACAGCGAGGAGCAGACTGTCTCGCTGGAGGACTATGTCAGCCGCATGAAGGAAGGGCAGGACAAGATCTACTACATCACCGCCGACAGCTTCTCGGCGGCGAAGAACAGCCCGCACCTGGAGGTGTTCCGCAAGAAGGGTATCGAGGTGCTGCTGCTCAGCGACCGCGTCGACGAGTGGCTGGTGTCGCACCTGACCGAGTTCGACGGCAAGCCGCTGGTGTCGGTGGCGCGCGGCGATCTCGATCTGGGCAAGATCGGCGGCGACGAAGACGAGAAGCAGGACGACAAGGCTGTCGAGGCGCACAAGGATTTTCTCGACAAGCTCAAGGAGGCGCTGGGCGACGACATCAGCGAAGTGCGGCCCAGCAAGCGCCTGACCGATTCGCCGTCCTGCCTGGTGCTGGGTGAGCAGGAGATGGCGCTGCATATGCAGAAGCTGCTCAAGCAGGCCGGGCACGAGGTGCCGGAGAGCAAGCCGGCGTTGGAGGTCAACCTCGACCACCCGCTGGTGAAGCGGCTGGAAGCCGAAGCCGACACCGAGCGGTTCGCGGACTGGGCGCGGCTGCTGTTCGAGCAGGCGTTGCTCGCGGAAGGTGGACAGCTGGAAGATCCCACCAGCTTCGTGAAGCGCCTCAACGCCATACTCGTCGAGTTGTCGGACTGAACGTGGACGGGGCGACGACGGTCGCGGCGGCCGCCGGGGCCGCGGCATGAGCGATCCGTTGCGTATCGACAAGTGGTTGTGGGCGGCGCGCTTCTACAAGACCCGCAGCATCGCCGCGCAGGCGGTGTCCGGTGGCAAGGTGCAGATCAACGGCGCGCGGGTGAAGCCGGCGCGTGCGGTCAGGGTGGGCGATATCGTCGAGGTGCAGCGCAATGGCCTGGTGTGGACGGTGGAGGTGCTTGCCCTGTCGGGCAAGCGTGGCCCGGCCAGTGTCGCGCAGACGCTCTACCACGAATCCGAACAGAGCGTGCGCAAGCGCGAGGCGCTCACCGAGCAGTTGAAGCTGGCCACGGCCAGCACGCCGCGGCCGCGGCACAAGCCGGACAAGAAATCGCGCCGCCAGTTACGCAACCTCAAGTGGTGACGCCATGAGCCGACCGGAAACCCCCTTGCTGACCGTCGATATCGTGATCGAGATGATCGACCGGCCGGAACGCCCCATCGTTCTGATCGAACGTCGGTTCGAACCCTATGGCTGGGCCTTGCCCGGTGGCTTCGTGGACGTGGGTGAGACGCTGGAACAGGCGGCGCGGCGCGAGGCGCGCGAGGAAACCGCGCTGAACGTGGAACTGAAGGCGTTGCTGGGTTGTTATTCCGACCCGGCGCGCGACCGTCGTGGCCACACTGTCAGCGCCGTGTACGTGGCCACCGCACGTGGCGAGCCGAAGGCGCAGGACGACGCGGCGGCGCTGGCGCTGTTCGACCCGGCGCACTGCCCGCCGCTGGCCTTCGACCATGCCTTGATCATCGAGGATTACCGGCGCTTCCGCGAAACCGGCCAGCCGGCGCCGCTGCGCGGCTAGCAGTAGGCCGGTGCGTGCACGAAGGCGGGCGGCCGCCGCAGGTTGTTGAGGATGTTCAATACCGGATCGTTGCGCGGATCGGTGTTGACCTCCAGCGGTTCGCGGCCGGTGAGAGTGTCTTGCCAGCTAATGCTGGTTTGCGGCACCGCGGTGCGGATCAGCGCCAGGTCGTAGTCGCGCAGCGCCATGGCGATCTGGGCTTCCTGCACGGAGCGGGCGCGGAACAGGTCGGTCTGCCGGCCGATGGTGTTCTGCACCAGTTCCGCCAGGCTGTCGTCGTCCTCCACGTGGAGGATCTTCGGCGCCCGGCCGGCGGCGCGCTGGCCGGCCTGCTTGAGCGCGAAGATCAGGCGCGCGTAGTCGCTGGAACGCGACAGCCAGTCCGGCCCGTGGGCGGCGCGGCGTGATTCCTCGGTGGTGGAGATCACCAGTACCGAGGTGCGCGGATGTTCCTGGCGCAGTTCCATGGCGAAGGAAATGCCGTCACGGTCGGCCAGCAGCAGGTCGATGGCGATGCCGTCGTAGGGGCGTTCCCACAGCAGCCTGCGCGCTTCCTCGGCGCGGGTCACGCAGTCGACCTCGATGCCGGCGGCATCAAAACGTTGGCGGAGCGGTTCGAGTTTTCCCTTGTCTGATGAGCACAATAAAAGGCGCGTAAAACTGATGTCTGGTGAAGGCATGTAGCGTCTGTATGGTTGTCGGTATATTACTGTCCGGTAACGGCGGCGCGGGGGAAATATTGAGCGTGCCGCCGCGCTTCCCGCGTGTAATTTGCGACGCTCGTTTAACCCTTTGTGTTCTGGTGTATTTTTGCTTCCTCCATGCATTTTGGCGCGGCTTTCAGTAACATGTTGCGCCTTTGCGGAAGGCGGCAGGGTGCCGCCGAACAACCGGAGCAGACATGCGCCCCTTGCAGCTATTGACCATCCTCGAAACCGAATTTGAAAGCGTTCAGCACGGCCAGCACACGCCGGTGATGTTGTGGGGGCCGCCGGGCGTGGGCAAGTCCCAGATCGTCGCCCAGATCGCGCAGCGCCATGGTGTGCCGGTGATAGACATCCGCCTGTCGCAGATGGAGCCGACCGACCTGCGCGGCATACCGTTCCGCGTCGGCGACAACGTCGAGTGGGCGGTGCCGGCCATGTTGCCGGATTGTGGGCGGCACGGGGAGCAGGGCATTCTGTTCCTGGACGAGATCACCTCGGTGCCGCCCAGCGTGTCGGCGGCCGCCTACCAGCTTATCCTCGACCGTCGTCTCGGCGCCTACGAGGTGCCGGACGGCTGGGCCATATTCGCGGCCGGCAACCGCCAGGGCGACCGCGGCGTCACCTACAGCATGCCGGCGCCGCTCGCCAACCGTTTTTCGCACTACGAACTGGACGTCAACCTCGACGACTGGGTGGCCTGGGCCTATGCCAACGGCATCGATGAGCGCCTGATCGCCTTCCTGCGCTTCCGCCCGGAACTGTTGTTCGAATTCGATCCGGCGCACAACCCGGTGGCCTTTCCCTCGCCGCGTTCCTGGGAGTTCGCGCACCGCGCCCTGCAGAAGTTCGACACCAACTCCTCGGTGCTGGTGGAGGCGCTGCAGGCCTGCGTGGGTCCGGCGGCCGGTATCGAGTTGCACGCCTTCGTCGACAACCTCGACAAGTTGCCCGACATCGACGCCATCACCCGTGGCGAGAAGGTCGCGGTGCCGAAAGAGACCGATTTGCAGTACGCGGTGGCCTCGGCACTGGTGGGCCGCGCCATTCGCGTGCGCGACGATGCCGACGCGCAGACCGTTTTCGGCCACATCATCGACTATGCCGGCATGTTCCCGCAGCGCGAAATGGGCGTGATGCTGATCTCCGACATGCACCGCGCCATCGGTCAGGACCTGTTCCAGGTGCCCCAGTTCGCGAAGTGGGCCAAGGCGGTCGCCGACGTGATGCTGTTCGATATGTAGCATGTCGGACGAAATCGAAACCAAGCTCAGCGCGGCGCGGACCCGGTTGATCCTCGACCGGCCGTTCCTCGGCGCGCTGGTGCTGCGCCTGCCGATGAAGGCGGCGAAGCCCGAGCGCTGCAAGACCATCGGCACCGATGTGCGCGCGCTCTATTACAACCCCGAATACATCGGCCAGCTCACGCTGGAACAGACCCAGTTCGTCCTCGCCCACGAGGCGCTGCACTGCGCGCTGTCGCACTTCGCGCGCCGCCAGCACCGCGTCAAGCAGCGCTGGGACGTCGCCTGTGACCTCGCCATCAACCCGTTGCTGATCCAGGACGGTCTCAAGCCGCCGCCGGGCGTGCTGCTGAAGAGCGGTTTCGAGGGCATGATGGCGGAGGAAATCTATCCCTTCATCGACGAGGACACCGAGGAAGAGACCCACGACGACCATTTCTACGACCAGGAAGACAAGTCGAAGGGTTCCTCCGGCGGCCAGTCGCAGGAAAGCGACCCGGATAGCGGCAGTGGCAGCGCCGAGGACGAGGACAGCGATCCGGAGCAGGGCGGCCAGCCCGAGCCGCTGAGCGAGACCGAGCAGGAACAGCTCGCGGTGCAGTGGCGGCAGCGCCTGGCCGGCGCCGCGCAGCAGGCCAAGCAGGCGGGCAAGCTGGGCGCCGCCATGATGCGCCTGGTCGATCATCTGCTGCAGCCGCAACTGCCGTGGCGCATGCTGCTGGCGCGCTACATGACCGCCGTGGCGCGGGACGACTACAGCTACCAGCGGCCCTCGCGCCGCGAGGGCGACGCCATCCTGCCTACCCTCAAGAGCAGCCAGATCGACGTGACGGTGGTGATCGACACCAGCGGCTCGATCAATGATGCCGAAATGCAGGAGTTCGTGACCGAGATCGACGCCATCAAGGGCCAGATCCGGGCGCGCCTGATCCTGCACACCTGCGACGCCGAGTTGTGCCGAAACGGCCCGTGGTTGTTCGAGCCCTGGGAGGAATTCGCCCTTCCGGAGGGCATCTACGGGCGCGGCGGCACGCGCTTCACGCCGGTGTTCGAGTGGCTGGAGCGTGAAGGCAAGCGCCCGGATCTGCTGGTGTATTTCACCGACGCCCAGGGCGAGTTCCCGAAACGGGAGCCGAATTTCCCGGTGCTGTGGCTGGTCAAGGGGCGCGGCAAGGTGCCCTGGGGCCAGCGCATACAGCTCAATTGAGGCGCGCCGCGGCGCCCGGCTTCATAAAAGCTTCCCATCCCCTTATACATTCAATTGTGTGTTGCTGACGGCGCCGGCTGGGGATAATCAGCGGTTCTGTCATCATGCCGGTGCGTGACTCGTCATGTCGCCGGCGCACTGCGGTAAGGAGGAATCACGATGCGCATCATATTGCTGGGCGGCCCGGGTGCGGGCAAGGGGACACAGGCCAACTACATCAAGGAGCGTTACGGTATCCCGCAGATTTCCACCGGCGACATGTTGCGCGCCGCCGTCAAGGCCGGCACGCCGCTCGGTATCGAGGCCAGGAAGGTCATGGATGCCGGCGGACTGGTGTCGGACGACATCATTCTGGGCCTGGTCAAGGAGCGTATCGCCGAGGACGACTGCGCCAACGGCTTCCTGTTCGACGGTTTTCCACGCACCCTGGCGCAAGCCGAGGCGCTGCGCGAGCAGGGCGTGGACATCGACGCGGTGGTGGAGATCGATGTGCCGGACGAGGAGATCATCCGGCGTATGAGCGGCCGCCGCGTGCACCCCGCCTCCGGGCGTACCTACCACATCGTGTTCAATCCGCCGCGTGAAGAGGGCAAGGACGACGAGACCGGCGAAGCGCTGGTCCAGCGCGACGATGACAAGGAAGAAACGGTGCGCAAGCGCCTGCAGGTCTACCACGACCAGACCGAGCCGCTGATCGGCTATTACTCGAAATGGGCGCAGGAAGGCGGCGCCGGCGCGCCACGCTACATCCGGGTACCCGGCATCGGCAAGGTGGAGGAGATCCGCGACGCTATCTTCGCGGCGCTGGGCTGAGGCAGCGCCGGGGATGGGGGCAATTAAATGCCTCCGTCCCCTTTTTTTCTGTCAAAAATATGTCGAGGGGCGACAGTGTCGCGCGGAAATATCGTCGAAAAAGGCGGTTCGGTGGCGCGCATTCATTCCTTCTGGCTGTAAGAAAAAGCCCCTATAGACCTCTGGCCAGGCGCGGGCTGAACCGGGGACGGGGGCGGTGGTCCGCGCTATTTTACTGATATAACTGTCAAAAAATTGCCGCGCCGGAATTCGTTCGTGTCATATGACAAAGTTCTGTTTGTTCAATAATTTCAAAAGCTTTATGGGTTGACGCAGGAACCTGTCCGGAGCCTGTTTGTCCTTTTGTTGTAACCGGAGTAACTTTCTCAGGTGACTGAAAGTGGAAATTCCGGCGTGCGTGCCGGGCGCAAAAACAACAAGACAACGTGATAACAATAATACAGTGGTGTCCGTGACGGACGTCAGTGTCGCAGGAGTCTCGAACAGCCATGGGCGCAACGAATCTCGGTGGGATTGACGCGACTGGCGTGCACAAGATCATGTGCATGCTGGATGCGTTGCGCCATTCGCAGACCGGCAGTGTGATCTACCGCCAGGTCGAGCGCATGCTCGATGACGTGCTGGAAAGCCACCAGGTCGTGGAACGGGCCTACGTCACCCTCATCAACCAGTTGCTCGACGCCTACGTGCGCCACCTGCGCGACGGTTCTCCCTTGCAGGTCCAGGTGCGCCTGTTGCAGGCACGCCTGCAGCCCCCGCTGACGGCGGGCGATCTGGAAACCCTGCGCGACTATGTCGAACTGTACGCGGCCCAGATCGAGGCCATCCGCAGCCTCGATGCGAACCTGTTCCGCGACGCCGTCGACCCGCTGTTGCAGGCCTTTGGCATCATCGAGGCGCCCGTGGCGCAGGCGGAGGCGGCGGACGGCGCCTCCACTCCTGAACCCGTGCCCGAAGAAGCCGCGGCGAGCGACGCCGAAGCCGCCGCCGAGGTTGCGCCGGCGGAGGTGTCGCCGTCCGAAGCGGCGCCGGAAGCGCCAGAGCCTGAGGCGGCCGCGCCCGCCGTCGAGGACAGCGCGCCGAAACGCGAGTGGCCGTTCAACGAGCCGGCGGAAGCGGCCGACGCCGCGCACGCAAGCCGGCGGGAACGCGCCTCGGCCGACCAGGCCGTTGGCTTGTCCCCTGAACACGAAGCCGACGATGCCGGCGAGCCGGACGAACACCAGGTCGATACCGTCTACCGCAGTCACCTCGATTCCAAGCGCCGCGACATCCAGAAACTGCAATCCACCCTGGCGCAGCAGGTACAGGGAACCATCACCCAGAACGAGGAGTTTGGCGTGTTGCTGGAAGTGGTGCTGGGCGAGCTGCGTCACGCCGGCGAGGGCAAGGAGCTGGAAGACCTGCGCTGGACCCTGATCCGCGAGATCGAGAAACTCACCAAGGGGCATCACGATCTCGCCGAGAAGCTGGACAATACCTACCATTACCTGCAACTCATCGAGTCCGACAGTCGGCAGCTCAGCGACGAACTGACGCGCGTGCGCCTGTTGAGTCTTACCGACGAACTGACCGGCCTGCCCAACCGGCGGGCCTTCCTGCGTCGTATCGAGGACGAGGTGGCGCGCGTGCAGCGCTACGGGTTCCCGTTGTCGCTGGCGCTGATCGACCTCGATCACTTCAAGCAGATCAACGACAAGTACGGTCACGCCGGTGGCGACGAGGTGTTGCAGCTATACGCCAAGAACATCCTGTCGATCTTCCGTCACCACGACCTGGTGGCGCGTTACGGCGGTGAGGAATTTGCGGTGCTGCTACCCAACACCGACGCCGAGGGCTCCCTGCGCGCGCTCACCAAGGTGCGCAATCGCGCGCTCGAAACCCGCTGGCAGGCCAACGGCGAACTGATCCCGGTGCCCACCTTTTCCGCCGGCGTGTCCCTGTACAAGCCCGGTGAAACCGCCAGCGCCTTCATCGAACGCGCCGACAAGGCGCTGTACCGCGCCAAGCGCCTGGGCCGCAACCGCGTGGAACTGGATACCACCTACGCGGGCGAGGTTGGCGCCGATACCGACGCCACCGGCGATGCGGACAACAAGGACGACAGCCGCCGCCAGCGCGCCGATACCTGAGCCCTACGCTTCCCGCACGCCGTTTTCAAGGTTTTTCCCGCCCGGTGCGCTTGCTACACTGCGGTTATCCACAACCGAAGTAGACAGGACTGCACATGGCCACCATCGAACTTACCAAAGAGAATTTCAAGGAAACCATCGAGAACAACGACATCGTGTTTCTCGATTTCTGGGCGTCATGGTGCGGGCCCTGCCAGAATTTCGCGCCGGTGTTCGAGGCGGCCTCCGAGGCCAACCCCGACATCGCCTTCGCCAAGATCGACACCGAGGCGGAGTCGGAACTGGCCGCAAGCTTCCAGGTGCGTTCCATCCCCATGCTCGCCATCTTCCGCGAGCAGATCATGGTGTTCTCGCAGGCGGGCGCGCTGCCGGCCTCCGCGCTCGACCAGTTGATCGAACAGGTGCGCGCGCTGGACATGGACAAGGTACGCGCCGATATCGCCGAGCAGCAGGCGAAGCAGGAATCCTGAAAATCCCCGTGTCGTTCAGAGAAAGTCGCTGAACGGCTGGACCTTTACGGTTTCGCCCTCGGCGACGCCGGCGTTGTCGGCGTCCAGCAGGATGAAACAGTTGGCGCGGCTCATCGAACTCAATACGTGTGAACCCTGCAGGCCGGTGGTCGAGACTTCCCAGCCACCGCCGCTTGTCCGCGCCAGGATCCCGCGCTGGAATTCGGCGCGGCCGGGCGCTTTCTTCAGCGCGTTGGCCGCGCGTGCTTCGATGACAAGCGGGTCGCGTGCCTGTTCGCCCCGCATCTTGCGGATCGCCGGCAGCACGAACTGGTAGAAGGTCACCATCGCCGACACCGGGTTGCCCGGCAGTCCGAAGAACACCGCGCCGCCGAGGGAGCCGAATGCCAGCGGCTTGCCGGGTTTCATGGCCATGCGCCAGAAGTTGATCTCGCCCATTTCCTGCAGCGTGTCGGTGACGAAATCGGCTTCGCCGACCGAGACGCCGCCGGAGGTGAGCACCAGGTCGGCGACCGCGGCGGCTTCGCGGAAGGCGTCGCGCACTGCCTCGCGCCGGTCGGGAATGACGCCAAGGTCGTGACATTCCACCCCGGCCTTGCGCAGCATGCCGTACAGGGCGTAGCGGTTGCTGTCATAGATCTGGCCGGTCTTCAGCACAGTCCCGACGCTGGCGAGTTCGTCGCCGGTGGAAAAGAAGGCCACCCGCAGGCGGCGGAACACGCGGATCTCGCCCACGCCCACCGAGGCCAGCAGTCCGAGTTCGGCGGGCCGGAGGATCTTGCCCGGTTCCAGCACCGCCTGCCCGGCGCGGGTGTCTTCGCCGGCGTGGCGCACGTGCTGGCCGGCTTTCACCTTGCCCGCGTCGAAACGGATGGTGTCGCCGTCCCGTTCCACCACTTCCTGCATCAGCACTGTGTCCGCCCCGGCCGGCATTACCGCGCCGGTCATGATACGCACACACTGTCCGGCGCCGACCTCGCCCTCGAAGGGACGGCCGGCGAAGGATTCGCCGACCAGCGTCAGCGTGCGGTCGCCGCCATCCGCGCAGTCCGCGTGACGGATGGCGTAGCCGTCCATGGCCGAATTGGCGAAGGATGGTACGTCCACCGCGGAGACAACGGTTTCCGCCAGCACCCGGTCGAGCGCGCTGCGCAGCGGAAGTTGTTCGCGGTCACGGATGATCGGCACCGCATCGAGGATGCGCGCCAGGCCCTGTTCGATACTCAGCAGCTTGTGTGAGGGATCGGCGCAACAGTCGGCGATGGCTTCGTTCATGGTTGGGTTCCTGTTGTTTCGGGTTTGAAGGTTTCAAGGATGAAGTCCGCGATTTCCCGCGGTTCGTTGATATCCAGGCACGGCAGCGAGGTATCCACCGGCGCGTCGCTGGCGATGGCGACGATGGCCGGATCGTCCGGGAACAGCAGCGGTTTGCCGGTGGCTTCGCGGTGCAGTTCGATCTTGGGGAAGGGCTCGTGGCGAAACCCTTCCACCAGCACCAGGTCGAGCGTGTCGAGGTCCAGGCGTTCGAGCAACTCCGCCAGACGCGGTTCCCGCGGTTGCGGCTGTTCGGCGATCCAGGCCAGCCGGTGCGGCGAGGCGATCAGCATCTGCCGTGCGCCGGCCTTGCGCAGCCGGTAGCTGTCCTTGCCCGGCGTGTCGATCTCGAAATCATGGTGCGAGTGCTTGATCATGCCCACGCGCAGCCCGCGCGCCGACAGCAGCGGCAGCAGCCGGGTCAGCAGCGTGGTCTTGCCGGTGCCGCTGAAGGCGGCGAAACCGATGACCGGGACGGGCGCGGAAAAACGGTTCATGACACAGCTGCGCTCATGATGGCAGGTAGTCTCGCAACAGTTGTTGATCCTGCGCAACATTGAGGTTGATGAACTGTTGCGGCGTGTCGGAGAAATCCACCTCCACGGCGCCGGTTTCCGCCAGCCACCGGTTCGCCGCGCGCCGGCCGCTGTCCAGCCAGGCTTCCAGCGTCGGGGCCAGCGAGGCGTGGAGCAGGGCGAACACCGGTTCCGGCCTGCCGTTCAGGCTCGCCACGCCGGCGCGGCTGTCTGCCGCCGCCACTGCTTCGGCCATGCGCCGCGGATAGCCCGGGTCGACCAGCGGCGCGTCCACCGGCAGCGTCAGCAGCCAGGGCGTGGTTGCCGCGCGCAGCCCGGCCAGCATGCCGGCCAGCGGTCCCTGGAAGTTCTCGCGCGTATCCTCGATTACCGGAAAACCGTAGCGCCGGTAGCGGTCGAGGTTGCGGTTGGCGCTGATCAGGGTGGGGCCGGGGTGGGTGGCGAGACGTTCCAGCAGGTGTTCGACCGCCGGCCGCCCGGCGACGTCCATCAGCCCCTTGTCACGGCCGCCCATGCGGCTGCCCCGGCCACCGGCGAGGATGAGCAGGCTGATATCCGAAAGGGGAATGGGCGTGTGCGCGGTCATGGTCTGTCGGGTTCCGGAAGCCGGAGTCTAGCACGCCCGCCCGCGGCCGGTCTGTGCCTGTGGCGGCCTTGCCCCCGGCGCGGTTACCATAGTGTCATGACAGCAGTTTCAGCCAGTTCGGGGGGCGCATCGGAGGTACCGGGCGTGGTCGAACGTTTCCTCGACGCCCTGTGGGTGGAGAACGGGCTCAGCGAGAATACCCTGGCGGCCTATCGTCGCGACCTGTGCGGTTTCGACCGCTGGCTGCGGCCGCGCGGCGTGGCGCTGGCCGAGGCCGGTGAGGCCGACCTGACCGCCTACCTGGCCGCCCAGTACCGGATCGGGCGCAAGTTGCGCAGTAACGCGCGCCTGCTGTCAACGCTGCGCCGTTTCTACCGCTACCTGGTGCGCGAGGGGCGCCGCGGCGACGATCCCAGCGCCGACATTTCCTCGCCCAGGCTCGGCAGGCCCTTGCCGCACACGCTCAGCGAAACCCAGGTCGAGGCGTTGCTGGCGGCGCCGGATACCGGTCAGCCCGTCGGCCTGCGCGACCGCGCCATGCTGGAGTTGCTCTACGCCAGTGGCCTGCGGGTGTCAGAACTGGTTGCCTTGGAAGCGGACAACATCAACCTGAACCAGGGGGTGGCGCGCATCGTCGGCAAGGGCGACAAGGAGCGGCTGGTGCCGGTCGGCGAGGAGGCGCTGCGCTGGATCGTCCGCTACCTGCGCGACGCGCGGCCCGCGCTGTTGCGCGGCGCCTCCGTGGAACCACTGTTCGTGTCCCGCAAGGCCTGCGCCATGAGCCGCCAGGCGTTCTGGTACAGGGTGCGCCAATATGCAAAAAAGGTAAGGATTTTCACGCACTTGTCGCCACATACCCTGAGACACGCGTTTGCCACCCACCTGGTGAATCATGGCGCGGACCTGCGTGTCGTACAGATGTTGCTCGGTCACAGTGACCTGTCCACGACGCAGATCTACACCCATGTGGCGCGCGAACGCCTGCGCCAGTTACACGCCCGTCATCATCCCCGCGGTTGAATGCGGGTAGAATACTGAACCCGAAACGGGAATCACTGTCCAATTCCGGCACCGATTCTCCCTCTGACAGGTATACATTGTGAATGCACTGAAAACAGTTCTGGCCGCGCTCGTGTTCGCGTGCCTCGCGCCGGCGGCGATGGCCGGCGAAGCGGAAGACCAGGCGACCATCCGCGGCGCGCTGCACGGCTTCCAGGTCAAGTCCATCGAGAAAACCCCCATCGAAGGCCTCTATGAAGTCGTGGTCGGCGGCCAGGTGATCTACATCAGCGCCGACGGCCGTTACATCCTGCAGGGAGAACTGGTCGATTTTCGGGAAAAGAAAAGCCTGACCGAGCAGCGCCGCTCCGCGATCCGCCGCGAACTCATGGCCTCGCTGGACGAAAGCAAGATGATCGTCTTCAAGCCGAAACAGACCCGCTACCGGGTGACCGTGTTCACGGACATCGATTGTGGCTATTGCCGCAAGCTGCACAACCAGATGGACGATTACCTGGCGCGCGGCATCGAAATCCGTTACCTGTTCTTCCCCAGGGCTGGCGAGAATTCCGAGTCCTACACCAAGGCCGTGTCGGTCTGGTGTGCCGAGGACCGGCAAAAAGCCCTCACCGATTCAAAGAATGGCCGTCCCGTGCCGAAGAAGACCTGTGACAACCCCGTGAAAGAACACATGCGGCTTGCCGAACAACTGGGTCTGCGCGGTACACCCTACATCCTGTTCGAGAACGGCCAGTCTCCACCCGGCTACGTGTCTCCGGAGCAGATGGAACGGATGCTGAAGCAGGTGAAGATCAGCCAGACCCGTTGACAGCCAGCCGCCGCAACCGCAGGGAGTGAGCATGGAATCGACGCTGGATACGCACCGGAAGGCACTGTCCATCAACCTGGACGACGGCAAGTACGGCACCATCGCGGAGATCGGCGCGGGCCAGGAAACTGCGCGCTGGTTCTTCCAGGTCGGCGGCGCGGCCGGCACCATCGCCAAGGCCATGTCGGCCTACGACATGACCTTCAGCGATTCCATCTACGGCAACTGCAGGCGTTATGTCAGCCGCGAACGCCTGCAGGCCATGCTGGAACACGAATACGGACTGGTGACCGAACGCCTGGGGGCCAAGCGCGGCGACAGCAGCGCCTTCTTCGCCTTCGCCAACACGGTCGCCACCCACAGTTTCATCCGCAAGCAGGCCGGGCACGGCTGGCTGGGCATCCGTTTCCAGACCCGGCCGGGCGAACAGCCGTCGCAACTCGAGGTCCACGTGTGCCTGCGCGGCCAGGAAAGCGTCCAGGACCAGGAAACACTGGGTATCCTCGGCGTCAACCTGATCTATGGTGCTCTCTATCTGCACGAACAGCCCGAGGAACTGATTCGTTCCCTGATGCACCAGCTTTCCACCGACCTGCTGGAAATCGACATGATCGATTTCAGCGGGCCGGCTTTCGCGAGCGTCGACAACCGCCTGATGGCCCTGCGGCTGGTGCAGTACGGCCTGTCGCGGGCGGCCATGTTCCAGGCCGACGGCAAGGTGGTGCAGCCGGCGGACGCGCTGTACAAGAAGGCGGTGCTGGTGGAGCGCAGCCGCTTCCGGCCGCCGACCCACCTGAACATGAACCTGCTGGACCGTGCCCAGACGACCTTCTGCAAGGATGCCGGTATCGGCGCCGACGAACTGATCGTGCTCAGCGAGATGACCCTGCACAACCTGGTGTCCGGCGAGGATATCGACGCGGCCGACTACCTGCACCGCGCGGAGATCCTGTGCGCGCTGGGCAAGCACGTGATGATCTCGGACTGCGGTGCCTTCTACCGCCTGGCGGAATACCTGTTCCGCCATACCCGGCGACCGGTGGGCGTGGTGATGGGCGTGCCGACCCTGCGGCAGGTGTTCGACGAAAAGTACTACGAGGACCTGGAGGGCGGCATACTCGAGTCCTTCGGGCGCATGTTCCGCCACGACCTGCGCCTGTACGCGGGACCGGCGCTGGGCGCCGACGGCGACAGCGAGGTCACGGTGCACAATCTGGATATCCCGCCGCACCTCGGGCACCTGTACCAGCACCTGCTGGAGAACGGATATATTCGTGAACTGGACGGGATTCGCCGCGAGTACCTGTCGATATTCTCGCACGACGTGCTCGACAAGATCCGTGACGGCGACCCTGGCTGGATGGATATGGTGCCGGAGGCCGTGGCGCGCATCATCCGCGACAGGCAGTTGTTCCGCTACGCGGG
>WGBO01000057.1 GCA_015494295.1 Gammaproteobacteria bacterium
AAATCGATCGTGACGCCGTCGCACATGGTGCAGTCGCTGGCCGGTGTTGCCGCGGCGCTGTTGCAGAGCCGCAAGGCGCGCGCCCCTGAGGCTCTGCAGGGGGTCATCGAGCAGACGCTGCCCAATGACGTCGAGCAGGCCATGGCCGCGACGCTCACCGATGCCGACCGCGCTACCCTGCTGCTGGGTCTGGACGCGGCCATGCATCCCGCTTTTTCCACCCTGCGCGCCATTGCCGTGCTGATCGGCGAGCTGAGCGGCGCCCGCGTCGGTTTCCTGTCCGACGGCGCCAACAGCGCCGGAGCCTGCCTGGCCGGTGTGTTGCCACACCGCGGCGTCGGCGGCGCCGCGCGTTCCAGCACCGGCCTGGACGCGGCACGCATGCTGGCGGAGCCGCGCCGCAATTACCTGTTGCTGGGTATCGAGCCGGAGTTCGACTGCGCCGACGGCGCGCAAGCACTGACGGCCCTGAAACAGGCCGAATTCGTGGTGTGCCTGACCTCCTACGTGACCGACACCATGCGCGACTACGCCGACGTGCTGCTGCCCGTCAACCTGTTCGCGGAAACCTCGGGCACCTATGTCAATGTCGAGGGGCGCTGGCAGAGTTTCGCCGCCGCCGCGCGCGCGCCGGGTGACAGCCGGCCGGGCTGGAAGGTGCTGCGGGTGCTCGGCAATCTGCTGGACCTGGAGGGTTTCGAGCAGACGTCGTCCGAACAGGTGCGCGACGCGCTCAGCGAAACCGTGGGCGACGTCAGCATCGACAACAGCGCTTGCGGCGACAGTGTCGGCATGCCTGCGCCGGGCGGCGACGGGCTGGAACGCGTCGCCACCCTGCCCATGTACGCGGTGGACGCCATCGTGCGCCGCGCCGATGCGCTGCAACTGACGCCGGACGGCCAGGCCGCGGCGTTGCGGCTCAACGATGCCGACGCCTCCGCCCTGTCCCTGGCCGACGGTGACAGCGCGCAGGTGAGTGCGGGCGGCGCCAGCGTCACGCTGGGCGTCGAGGTCGATGCGCGCGTGGCGAAGGGGGCGGCGGTCGCGCCGCAGGCCATGGCGGCAACGCTGGTGCTGGGTGCGCCGGACGCCGTCCTCCAGGTAAAGAAGGCATAGGGCGATGGAAGAGACCACATTACTCGACTGGCTGATCACCGGCGGCTGGATTCTCGCCAAGATCCTCATCATCGTGCTGCCGCTGATGCTGTGTGTCGCCTACCTGACCTACGCCGAGCGCAAGATCATCGGTTACATGCAGTTGCGCATCGGGCCCAACCGGGTCGGGCCGCGCGGCTGGCTGCAGCCCATCGCCGACGCCCTCAAGCTGATGATGAAGGAAATCATCATCCCGGCGAAGTCCAACAACTACCTGTTCGTGATCGCGCCGATGCTGGCGATCGCCCCGGCGCTGGCGGCATGGGCGGTGGTGCCTTTCGGCAGTGAGCTGGTGCTGGCCGACGTGGACGCCAGCCTGCTGTATATCCTGGCGCTGACCTCCATGGGCGTGTACGGCATCATCATCGCCGGCTGGGCGTCCAACTCCAAGTACGCTTTCCTGAGCACCATGCGCAGCGCGGCGCAGATCGTGTCCTACGAGATAGCGATGGGATTCGCGCTGGTCGGTGTGCTGCTGGCGGCCGGCAGCATCAACCTGGGTGATATCGTGATGGCGCAGAAGGGGAGTCTGCTGCACTGGTTCTGGCTGCCGCTGTTGCCGCTGTTCGTGATCTATTTCGTGTCCGGCGTGGCCGAGACCAACCGCGCGCCTTTCGACGTGGCCGAAGGCGAGTCCGAGATCGTCGCCGGTTTCCACGTGGAGTACTCGGGCATGGCCTTCGCGGTGTTCTTCCTGGCCGAGTACGCCAACATGATACTCATCGCCACCCTGGCGGCGCTGATGTTCCTGGGCGGCTGGCTGTCGCCCTTCGAGGGCATTCCGGTGTTGCAGCCGATGTTCCAGTGGGTGCCCGGCCTGGTGTGGCTGGTGATGAAGACGGCGGTGTTCCTGTTCTTCTTCCTCTGGTTCCGCGCCACCTTCCCGCGCTACCGCTACGACCAGATCATGCGTCTCGGGTGGAAGGTGTTCATCCCGATCACGATTTTCTGGCTGGTCCTGGAAGGCGCCGCGGTGGTGGCCGACCTGGGTCCGTGGTTCGATTGAGGGTGATGCCATGCTAGCCTTGAAACACTACTTCAAAAGCTTCCTGCTCTGGGAACTGCTCAAGGGCATGCGCCTGACCGGCAAGTACCTGTTCGCGAAAAAGATCACGGTGCAGTACCCGGAGGAGAAAACGCCGCAGTCGCACCGCTTCCGCGGTCTCCACGCCTTGCGCCGCTACCCCAACGGCGAGGAACGCTGCATTGCCTGCAAACTGTGCGAGGCGGTGTGCCCGGCGCTGGCCATCACCATCGAGGCCGGTCCGCGCGAGGACGACGGCACGCGCCGCACCACCCGCTACGAAATCGACCTGTTCAAGTGTATCTTCTGCGGCTTCTGCGAGGAGTCCTGCCCGGTCGATTCCATCGTCGAGACGCGGGTGTACGAATACCACTTCGAGAACCGTGGTGAAAACATCATGACCAAGGAAAAACTGCTGGCCATGGGTGAGAAATACGAACAACAGATAGCCGAGGACCGCGCCCTGGACGCGGCCTATCGATGAATCGCGCGGCCTGGGTGACAGCGAATGGATTTTGAACGGATCGTCTTCTACGTCTTTGCCACCATCCTGGTGTTCGCCGCCACGCGCGTCATCACCGTGCGCAACCCGGTACACGCGGCGCTGCACCTGGTACTGGCCTTCTTTACCGCCGCCGGCTTGTGGATGCTGCTGGAAGCGGAGTTTCTCGCCATCACCCTGGTGCTGGTCTACGTCGGCGCGGTGATGGTGCTGTTCCTGTTCGTGGTGATGATGCTGGACATCAATGTCGCCGTGGTGCGCGAGGGCTTCATCCGCAACCTGCCGGTGGGGCTGACCGTGGCCGGCCTGATGATCCTCGAACTGTGGCTGGTGATGAAGAACAAGGCTTTCGACGCCGCGCACATGCCGGCACCGATGCCGCGCGGCGCCGACTACAGCAACACCCGGGAACTGGGCAGCGTGCTCTACACCGATTATGTCTATCCCTTCGAGATCGCGGCGGTCATCCTGGTGGTGGCCATCATTGCCGCCATCGCGCTGACTCACCGCAAGGCCCACAACTCGAAGAAACAGGATCCCTCCGAGCAGGTGAAAATCCGCCGCGGCGACCGCGTGCGCATCATCAAGATGGAGGCAGAGAGCAGGGACTGAAGGTCCCGTTCAAGGATACATTATGGTGCTTTCCGACTTTCTGATTCTGGGTGCGGTGCTGTTCGGGCTGAGCGTGGCCGGCATTTTCATCAACCGCAAGAACCTCATCGTGTTGCTGATGGCCATCGAACTGATGCTGCTGGCGGTGAACATGAACTTCATTGCCTTTTCGCACTTCCTGGGCGACAGCGCCGGCCAGGTTTTCGTGTTTTTCATCCTGACGGTGGCCGCCGCCGAGGCCGCGATCGGCCTGGCGATACTGGTCGTGCTGTTCCGTAACCGCCAATCCATCAATGTCGAGGACCTCGACAGCATGAAAGGGTAACCGCCGTGGAGACCATCTATCTCGCCATCGTCCTGTCGCCACTGATCGGCTCGCTGCTGGCCGGCCTGTTCGGCAAGGTCATCGGCCGCAGCGGGGCGCACTGGGTCACCATTATCGGTGTCGCGGTGTCTTTCGTGCTGTCGGTTTACGTGTTCAAGCACATGGTCATCGACGGCGGCGAGTCCTTCAACGGCACGGTCTACACCTGGATGGTCGCGGAGGGCATGCGCCTGGAGGTCGGCTTCCTGGTCGACCGCCTCACCGTGTTGATGATGATGGTGGTCACCTTCGTGTCGCTGATGGTGCACGTCTATACCGTCGGCTACATGCACGACGATCCCGGCTACCAGCGTTTCTTCAGCTACATCTCGCTGTTCACCTTCTCCATGCTGATGCTGGTGATGTCGAACAACTTCATGCAGTTGTTCTTCGGCTGGGAGGCCGTCGGCCTGGTGTCCTACCTGCTGATCGGTTTCTGGTACAAGCGCCCAAGCGCGATCTACGCCAATCTCAAGGCGTTTCTGGTCAACCGCGTCGGCGATTTCGGCTTCCTGCTCGGCATCGCCGCCATCGCCATGTACTTCAACACCCTGGACTATGCCGAGGTGTTCGCCGCCGCGCCGTCCATGTCGGACGCGACCATCGAGGTGTTCGAGGGCGTGCCCTGGTCGGCGCTTACCCTGATCTGCATCCTGCTGTTCATCGGCGCCATGGGCAAGTCGGCGCAGGTGCCCTTGCACGTGTGGCTGCCGGACTCCATGGAAGGCCCGACGCCGATTTCGGCGCTGATCCACGCCGCCACCATGGTGACTGCCGGTATCTTCATGGTGGCGCGCATGTCGCCGCTGTTCGAGCTGTCGGAGACCGCGCTCAGCGTGGTGCTGGTGATCGGTTCCATCACCGCGCTGTTCATGGGGCTGCTGGGCCTGGTGCAGAACGACATCAAGCGCGTGGTCGCCTATTCGACCCTGTCCCAGCTCGGTTACATGACCGTGGCGCTGGGCGTGTCGGCCTACTCGGCGGGAATATTCCACCTGATGACCCACGCCTTCTTCAAGGCGCTGCTGTTCCTGGCCGCGGGTTCGGTGATCATCGCCATGCACCACGAGCAGGACATACGCAAGATGGGCGGCCTGAAGAAATACCTGCCCATCACCTACTGGACCTCGCTGATCGGTTCGCTGGCGCTGATCGGTTTCCCCGGACTGGCGGGCTTCTTTTCCAAGGACACCATCATCGAGGCGGTGCACGCCTCGCATATCGCCGGTTCCGGCTTTGCCTACGTGTCGGTGCTTCTGGGTGTGTTCGTGACCGCGCTGTACAGCTTCCGCATGTTCTTCCTGGTGTTCCACACCAACGAGCGCTTCGACGCGCACACCCGCGAACACCTGCACGAGCCGCCGGCGGTGGTGACGGTGCCGCTGATTCTGCTCGCCGTGCCCTCGGTACTGGCCGGTTACTGGATCGACCCGGTGGTGTTCGGCGACTATTTCGGCAGCGCGATACAGGTCAGCGCCTCGCACGACGTGATCGGCCATCTGGCGGAGGAATTCCACGGCGCTGCCGGGTTCATCCTGCACGGTATCCAGGGCCCCGCGTTCTGGCTGGCCATGGCCGGCCTGCTGACCGCCTGGTACGTGTACACGCGCCAGCCGGACCTGGCCAACCAGGCGCGCAACCGTTTCTCGCTGGTGTACCGGGTGCTGCAGAACAAGTACGGTTTCGACCGCTTCAATGAAATCGTGTTTGCCGGCGGCGCCCGCGCGGTGGGCTGGATCCTCTGGAAGCTCGGCGACGTGCTGTTCATCGACGGCCTGCTGGTCAACGGCAGCGCCCGGGTGGTCGGCTGGTTCTCGGGCATCGTGCGCCATGTGCAGTCCGGCTACCTGTACCACTATGCGTTCAGCATGATCATCGGCCTGCTGCTGTTGTTGTGGTGGACCATCGGCTTCGTGCCCAATGGATAAGTCCGGCGGAGACCCGTCTGTGAAAGGAAAGATGGATGAGTGAGTTACCAATACTCAGTATCGTGATCTGGCTGCCCATCATCGGTGGCCTGGTGGTGCTCGCCGCCAGTGAATGTGACTGCCTGAACCCGCGCCCCATTGCGCTGGGCTTCGCCGTGCTGACCTTCCTGCTGAGCCTGCCGCTGTATACCGGTTTCGATGTCGGCACCGCGGCCATGCAGTTCGAGGAACGCGCCTCCTGGATCGAGACTTTCAATATCTGGTACCACCTGGGCGTGGACGGCATTTCGATGCCGCTCATCATTCTCACCACCTTCACGACCGTGCTGGTGGTGCTGGCCGGCTGGGAAGTGATCCGCAAGAAGCCGGCCCAGTACTTCGCCGCCTTCCTGATCATGGAAGGCCTGATGATCGGCGTGTTCGCGGCGCTCGACGCCATGCTGTTCTACGTGTTCTGGGAAGGCATGCTGATTCCCATGTTCCTGATCATCGGTGTGTGGGGCGGCCCGCGCCGGGTCTACGCCACCATCAAGTTCTTCCTGTACACCTTCCTGGGCTCGGTGTTCATGCTGGTGGCGCTGATCTACATGTACACGCGGTCCGGCAGCTTCGAGATTCTCGATTTCCACGTGCTGCGCCTGGGACTGACCGAGCAGATCCTGATCTTCATCGCCTTCCTGATGGCGTTCGCGGTCAAGGTGCCGATGTGGCCGGTGCATACCTGGTTGCCGGACGCGCACGTGGAGGCGCCCACCGGCGGTTCCGTGATCCTGGCGGCCATCATGCTCAAAATCGGCGGTTACGGCTTCCTGCGTTTCAGCCTGCCTATTACCCCGGACGCCAGCAACGAACTCGACTGGCTGATCATCTTCATGTCGCTGGTGGCGGTGGTGTACATCGGCTTTGTGGCGCTGGTGCAGGGCGACATGAAGAAGCTGATCGCCTATTCGTCCATCGCCCACATGGGCTTCGTCACCCTGGGCTTCTTCCTGGTGTACACGCTGATGGACGCCAACGGCAGCACCAGCGGCGCGGTACTCGGCATCGAGGGCGGCATGGTGCAGATGGTGTCGCACGGCTTCATTTCGGCGGCCATGTTCCTGTGCGTGGGCGTGCTCTACGACCGCATGCACAGCCGCGAGATATCCGACTACGGCGGCGTCGCCAACACCATGCCGGTGTTCGCCGCCTTCATGATGCTGTTCGCCATGGCCAACGCCGGCCTGCCGGGCACCTCCGGCTTCGTCGGCGAGTTCATGGTGATCCTTGCCAGCTTCAAGGCCAGCTTCTGGATCGCGTTCCTGGCGGCCACCACGCTGATCCTGGGCGCGGCCTACACCCTGTGGATGGTGAAGCGGGTCGTGTTCGGCGACATTGCCAACGACAAGGTGGCGGCCCTCAAGGATATCAACGGCCGGGAAGCCCTGATTCTCGGCAGCCTGGCGTTCATGGTATTGCTGCTCGGCCTGTGGCCCGGCCCGCTGGTTGAGGTGATGGAAGCCAGCGTCAAGAATCTCGTCGCGCATATCGCGATATCGAAGCTATAGGAATCGGCATGATCGTACCCGCCAGTGAATTCGTGATGATACTGCCCGAGATCTTCGTGCTCTCGATGGCCTGCATTATTCTGGTGCTGGACCTGTTCCTGAAGGACAGCGAGCGCAACATCAGCTACTGGCTGGCGCAGCTCACCCTGGTGTTCGCCGCCGTGATTACCCTGTCCGTGGATCCGGACGAAACGCAACTGCTGTTCTTCGGCACCTTCATCGCCGATGCCATGGGCGCGGTGCTCAAGGTGTTCATCTACCTGGTGGCCGGCCTGGCGTTCCTGTATTCGCGTCACTACCTGAGCGTGCGCGGCCTGTTCAAGGGTGAATACTACGTGCTTGGACTGTTCGGCGTGCTGGGCATGATGGTCATGGTTTCCGCCCACAGCCTGCTCACCGTGTACCTCGGGCTGGAACTGCTGTCGCTGTCCCTGTACGCCATGGTGGCTTTCAACCGCGACTCCTACCCCTGTTCCGAGGCGGCAATGAAATACTTCGTGCTGGGCGCCCTGGCGTCCGGCATGTTGCTGTATGGCATGTCCATCCTCTATGGCATGACCGGCACGCTCGACATCGGCCTGATCGCCGACACTCTGGACCGCGGGGAGAGCAGCGTGCCGGTGGTGTTCGCCACCGTGTTCATCGTGGTCGGGCTGGCCTTCAAGCTGGGTGCGGTGCCGTTCCACATGTGGGTGCCGGACGTCTACCAGGGCGCTCCCACGCCGGTCACCCTGTACCTTGGCAGCGCGCCCAAGATCGCTGCCTTCGCCATGATCATGCGTCTGCTCGCCGAGTCGGTCGGAGCCCTGCAGAGCGAATGGCAGGGCATGCTGGTACTGCTGGCGGTCCTGTCGCTGGGCATCGGTAACGTGGTAGCCATCGCCCAGACCAATCTCAAACGCATGCTGGCCTATTCGACCATCTCCCACGTCGGCTTCCTGCTGCTCGGCATCCTCGCCGGCACCCCGGCCGGTTACTCGGCGGCGATGTTCTATATCATCACCTACGCGCTGATGGCGGCGGGCGCCTTCGGCATGATCATCCTGCTCAGCCGCGCCGGTTTCGAGGCCGACGAAATCGACGACTTCAAGGGCCTCAATCAGCGCAATCCCTGGTTCGCCCTGGTTATGTTGATCCTGATGTTCTCCATGGCCGGGGTGCCGCCGACCGTCGGCTTCTACGCCAAGCTGTCGGTGTTGCAGGCCGTGGTGGACCTCGACATGATCTGGCTGGCCGGGGCCGCGGTCTTCTTCTCGGTGATCGGCGCCTATTACTACATCCGCCTGGTGAAGATCATGTACTTCGACGACCCGGCCGACGATGCGCCGCTGGCGTCCGATTTCGACTTGCGCTTCGCGCTCAGCGCCAACGGCGTGGTCATCCTGCTGCTGGGCCTGTTCCCGGGCAGCCTGATGGCGCTGTGCAGCCAGGTCATCCCCTGAGCCGACCCGGCTTCCCGGCATGACCAGCCAGTTCGCGATCGTCCTGCTGCTCGCGCTCGCCGTGGTGGCGGCCAACCTGCCCTGGATCAGCAACCGCATCCTGTTCGTGTGGCGCCCGCAATGCGCCAAGCCGGCCTGGGTGCGGCTGGCGGAGTGGCTTCTGCTGTACTTCGTGGTGGGCGCGCTGGCCATGGGCCTGGAGCAGAAAAGCATGGGAGAAATCCACGACCAGGACTGGGAATTCTACGCCGTGACCTTCAGCCTGTTCCTGGTATTTGCGCTGCCGGGCTTCATCTACCGAAGCGAACTCCGCCATCTGCTGGACCGCAACAAAAAACGTGCCGCGAGGCCCGGCAAGTCCTTGCGGGGCGGCCAATAAGCCATTACAATGCGCGCTTCCTGATGCGGGGTGGAGCAGTCTGGTAGCTCGTCGGGCTCATAACCCGAAGGTCGTAGGTTCAAATCCTGCCCCCGCTACCAA
>WGBO01000058.1 GCA_015494295.1 Gammaproteobacteria bacterium
CGCCCGTCGGTCACGAGCACTTCATTGCCGACCGCGTCATACTGCTTTTCTTCCCGGATCGCCAGGGCCGGACCCGGGCGGGTACGGCGGCTGCTGATTGCCGCATCGCGCACAACCGCGCGCAGGTATCCGCCGGTATCGTTCGCCAGCGTCCGGTCGCTGACGGTTTCATTGCCGTCGCCATCGGGGTCAGATTCCGGATAATACTGGTATTGGGTGACAATGCCTTCCGGGTCGGTTTCCTCGATAATCTGGCCGAAACGGTTGTAACTGCGCTCGCTGAACACTTTCTGAACCGAACCGTCGGGCAAGGTGACATCGGGCTGATCGACGCGCACCACATTACCGGATATCCGGCCGCTGACACCGCCGCTGAGAGGCACCCCTTGCGAGGCCAGAAGCGCGCTCACATCGGCTTCTGTCATACCCAGCTCCGCTGCCAGTTGCGCCACATTGTCGCTATGCTGGTAGTCGAAGGTATAACGTGTGACGAACCCTCGGCGGTTGGTCGTGGAACGCAGAAGATTGTAGATCGGCTCGTAGCTGAAACGTTCGACCAGTTGGGTTTGATCCGCACCCCTCGGGCCGGGCGTGTAAGTCACAGCAAGAAGGTTTCGCTGCATGTAGCGCAGACTGTTTCCGCTGTCATAACCGTAATCGACGCGGTTCCCCTCGGGATAGGTCACGGAAAGTTTCAGGCCATCCAGGTTATAGGTGTAGCGTGTCACGAACACGGCCGGATCGTCGGGGTTGACGTCGCGGTTGGTGTAGACACGTTCTTCGAGCAGCATGCCGCCAAAGTTGTGGATGTACTCCTTGCGGTTGCCGTTGCGGTCGATCACCCGTGTACGGTTCTTCGGCAAATTGGCAGCAAGGGGAACGCCCGGGTTGAGCTGCTCGTAACTGACGCGGAACACCTGCGCCGCCGTTCCGAACTGCTGTTCGACGATACGGTCGAATTCATAGCTGTTCGGGTCATTGTTGTAGACGTTTCTCAGGTAGACGTTGCCCTGGGGATCCGTCACTGTCAGCAGGTTGTGATTGGCGTTGCGCAGGCGTGGGTCGGCAGTTTCATCGAAACCCGAGCTATAGGTATAGGCCGTGAATTTTCCGTTGGGGAAGTCGTTGCCGTTGGGCGTACCGGTAACAACCGGTGTACGCACCGCGATCAGGTCACGGTTGGAGTCGTAGTAGTAACGGACACTGCGACCGGAAAAATCCGTGACAGTGTCGATATGACCACTGTCCGAGCGGTAGGTGAACACGATCGGGCGCCCCAGCGTATCGATGACACGGATCAGACGGCCCTCGGTATCGTACTCGAATTCCATGGTGTTGCCGAAACGGTCCACCTGGCTGGTCATAAGGCCCTGGCTGTCGAAATTGATCCGGAATCCGTCGGGCCGCCGAATGGTGAAGCTGCCGTCGGCGTTGCGCGTCAGCACATCGAAACGGTTATCTGGTGAGGTATAACTGCCATCGGCGTTGGCCGTGTAGGTAAACTGCCGGCCGTCTTCCATGCTGCGCACGATATCCTGGACCGGATCAGTGGCGGCCGGCACCACCAGTAACTGGTGGTAATTGAACACCCAGTTATAGCCCAGCCGGCCGTTGAAATTGAGACGGCTGCGGTAGGTGCGCTTCAGTTCAAAATCGAAGCCGCGACCGGGAATCTTCAGGTCGGTCTGCGTGTAGTCCAGTTCACCCGTGGACATGATGATGGGGTCGAGTGCCTTTTGAGCCTTGTCGAAAACGGTATCAGGATGCTCGCCAACAGGATCGAATGTCCCCGGAGGCGGAGTATTTCCGGAATTGTTCTCCAGTTCCTGTTGGGTGTTCCCAACCGTCTCCGCATTGTCATCTATCGCTCCGGACAGACTGCGGGTCCAGTCCGAGTCGCTATCCACCGCGTTACAACCAGGATCGTCTGGCTTACACCCCGCCTGGTCATCGATAACACCCTGGACCTGGTCCCCGATCGGATTTGACGCGCTACCCGTCGAAGGGGCCCCAGGGTTGTTCGGATCCCCAGGCGTACCCGGCGCCGCATTCGGATCACCCTCCACATCTCCCGACCCGCCCGGTGGCTGCGCGGCAAACCACCCGGCCTTGACGATACCGACACCCGGATTGGATTTGACCACCAGTCCGTCGTCACTGACGGTGCCCAGGCCGATAGCCACGAACTCCTCCAGGTCGTGGTCGAAGGAATACATCTCGGTCTGCTGGCCGGGCGCGAGCCCGTCGACGTTGGGAATGGTAATGCGCGCGGGTGGATCGAAGCGCGTACCGCTGGGCTGAACGGTGATCACGAATTGTGGCTGCGACCCGTTCGGCGGCGCCATTGGCACTTTGTTGGCGTTCACCGACGTCACCGACACGATGCCACTGCGGCTTCCGTCCGGGAAGGTGGCGGAGTTGGCGGCAACCTCGAGCTTGAAACCCGGGAACTCCTTCATGGTGATAACCGCGTCCGCTGGCCCGACGAATGCCATGTTCGAATCGGTCAGACGCACCATGTACACCGGCTGCGGCAGGGGGTTGTCGACACCTGCGACGGTAACCACGTTGAATTTCAGCGTGGGGTATTCACCGGCAGCCGTCGTCGTCGATCCATCCACGACCAGATGCACTGGACCAACCGGCGCCTGGCTGATGACGAACTGTCCCTGCGCATCGGTCGTCGCCTGCCGGGTGGTGCCATCCACACGCACCGTCACCCCCGGGAGCGGATTGTCCTGGTTGTCCAGCACCACGCCCGAGATACGGGTGTTGCCCGCATCGCCCGGAACGAAAGCCGTCGCCGTGAAACCGGCGGTGAGCGGTTCCGTCGTTGCCGAATCCAGCAGTGTCGCGGTCACGCGCTGGGCATCCAGCCCGGTCAGCGACCCCAGCACGTACTGCGCGTAGGCGTACCCGTCGCCGTCGGTCAGCGCCTCGTAGGTCTGCTGTCCGTTGACGAAGGTGCCGTCACCCGCGCTCACCTGAAAGCGCACCCGCGCGCCCTCGACCGCGTTGGCGCCGTCGTCTGTCACGTTGACCACGAAGGGCTGCGGCAGGCGCTGTCCCACCGCGCCACGCTGGTTGTTGCCGGAATTCACGGTGAGCTTGTCACCGGGACGCCCGGTGGCGGATGCGTTGAACACCAGTTCGCCCTCGATGCCCACCACCGAGACCCGAACCTTGTGGTTGGACACGCCGACCCTGGCGCCCACCCGGAAATCCGTCTGCGCCTGCCCGTTCGCGTCGGTCGCGACGACAAAGGCGCGATCCTCCGCGGCACTGCCGGCACCAACCCGCCCCGAGCCCTGGATAACGCGGAACACAACGTTCCTTCCCTCAACCGGGTTGCCTGAGGCATCGACCACCCGCACCAGCAGGGGCCGCGGCAACACATCACCGATGACCGCTGTCTGATCCTGCCCGGACAACAACTCCAGGCGATAGCCAAGCGCCGTCACACGGTTAAGCGTAATGCTCGTCGAGCCCGTGTTGCCGACATTGTCCGCCCCCCTGACCACAATCGTATTGGGGCCTTCCGCCAGCGGAACGTTGCTGGCCGCATAGCTCCGGTTGGAAACCACCGCCGGGATTCCGTTGACCGTCACCACGGCTTCGGACGGCGTTATGGTGCCACGCACGATGTCGTTCACGAGGCCGGTGATCGTCACCGTATCGGTGAAGACCGTGTCGCCGTCCTTGTGCGATTCGACAGTCAGGTAGGGTGGCGTGGTATCGAGCGATACCGAAATGGAATCGATAATCTGCTGGCTGCCGGAAACAAGTCTCGCGGTAATGGTATTACTGCCCTCCACCAGGGTGACCTTGGTGCGGAACGCACCGTTGGCATGAGGCACCTGGACGCCATTGACCGTGAGGATGCCATCGGGCGGGGACACGCTGCCCGTTACCTCGATGGGCGACGTTCCCACCGTGATCAGGGAATCAGGCGTATCGATGCTCAGCGCCAACGGCTGAACGACTGGCGGATCTTCCCAGGCAAAGGCAAAGACCAGGTCGTCCGGGTTGAAGGGGTAGCGCCGGTTCTGGATGAAGGAAAAGGTGTCGAGGCCCACCGATGTGGCGCCAGCCGCCATGTCGGCAAACTGCACGCTGCCGTCGTCGATCACGGTATTGGGCGACAGGCTGGTGATCGCCGCGGAAATATTGACGCGATCACCACCGCCATTGATCGCGGAAAGACGGTAGATGTAACGAATCTCGGTGCGCCCCACCCTGACCTTGTCGACCAGTTCCATCGCACCCCGGAACACGTCGGCCTGGTCGGGATACGCATCCAGCGCGTTGTCGATACCGTCGCCATCACGATCCGGGTCAAGCGCATCGGGGATGCCGTCGCCATCCAGATCCGGCGGCGGAACATCCTGGAAACTGAACGAAAACGTCAGCGCAGACGGGTCGAAGGGATAACGCCGGTTCTGCTTGAAGCTGAAGGTATCGAGGCTGGCGGCGCTGGCGCCCGCGGCCATATCGGCAAACTGCAGCCCGCCGTCGAGGATGACCGTGTGCGGCGAGGAACTGGTAACCGTTGCACGGACATTGCTGATATCGCCACCGTTATTGGTGGCGTTGAGCCGATAGGTATACTGAAAATCGGTTCGCCCGATCCGGGTCTTGTCGACCAGTTCCATGGTGCCGGGCACGACCTCGGCTCGCGCCTGTACCGGCACGAACACACTCAGAAATGAGACCCATAGCAACGGCGTAAACAACAGGAACTGCCGAATGCGCTTTCCAAGTCGCATGAACTCCACCCTGGATCGAGAATTTCCTGGTCGAACGGACGGAATGTGAACCGCCCCGGGATTCGCTGCTTGCGGCGAATCCTCTTCTACTGACCCCTCGCCTTAAAGGCGCCCCCCAAAACGAACCGTGACCTCAAACATAGCCGCTCAGGCGACAATGTCCAGGCGACGCGCCGGACGCAGGCGCCCGGCCAGCATCAACAGACCGGAACCAAACAGCCACACGGCAGCGGGAACCGGCACGACGGTTGCTGGCGTGGTAAAGCCACTCTCCAGTACGGCAAACGTATTGGGATCGACAATATCGAAAGGCTGGGCACCCGGCATGCCAGCGCCAAGGAAATCGAAACTCACCGAAAAACCGGAGAGCGTGTCGCCCGGGGCAATACCGGAGATTAACGCCACCGAATCGAAGAAACCGTCATCGGGCAACAGCGGATCGGGATCGACCGCCAGCGGATCCCAGTCGGTGGGTGAAGACTCCACCACGAGGTTGGCGTAAAGCGCCACATCGAAGTAAATGGTGAATTCTTCCAGCGGCGTACCCAGGGTATCGTTCGTTATCGTGTAGTCATACAGCCACGTGTTACCGGTAACATTGGTCGTGGAATAGGTGATCGTGGCCGCCGAGACACTGCCTGCAAACACCAGACACAGCAGGGTTGAGAGACGCGTAATGACTGACATCAGGTAAAACTCCTCACTGCCAGAGGCAGCTTGTTATTCTTTAAGTATTGTTCTGTACTTCACAAAACTTTTGCAAAAACCGCGCCCGAACAACTAATTCCCGTAAAAACAATCAAATAGGCGGAACATGCAAAGCTATACTCCGATACAACGACTCCGTTCGTAAAGATGACCGACAAATTCCAGCACGTACAATGTCGTTATACGTCTACGCAATCAAAATCAAATCAACCAGTTACCCACAGATTCCACAGTGTTATACATGACTGTAAGCTATTCCGACACAAACGGTTGTTGCGAACAGCGAGTACCGCAGTGTAGCGTTGAATCCGCACGGATCGACCCGGGATAGTCCGGAAACCGGTTTTCGCAGCATGATTTTTCGCCCAACAACATTGTCGTTCGCTGTCAGCGCCATCGTACTGACCGTCGTGTTGTGGGTACAACCGGAGCCTGTCGACCGCCTTCCCGACGCCTCCCCGGCTACAATCACCCCGACGCCACCGGCGGCACGGCTGACGTTCCGGGATATCACGCTGGACTGGCGTATTTTTCCGGTGCATCAACAAAGCGCCGAACACCTGTCCGCCATGACCGAAACACTGGGAAGTGGCGTATGCGTCATCGACGTGAACCGGGACGGCTGGATGGACCTGTTCTTCGTTGGTGGCAGCGGTCACACCCGCCACTACGGCAGGAAGGCCTGGTGGCTGGACGTGGCGGGCAACCGGCTGTTCCTGAACCGGAAGGGCGACCACTTCGAGGATGTCACCGCGCGCGCCGGCCTGCAGGTGCCGCAGTGGGGCATGGGCTGCGCGGTGGCCGACCTCGACAATGACGGTTTCGACGACCTGGTCGTGACCGGTGTCGGTGGCAACCGGCTGTTCAGAAACAACGGCGACGCCACCTTTACCGACCTGACCGCGCAAAGCGGCATCACCGGCAACCATTGGAGCACGGGCGCCAGCATCGCCGATTTCGATGGCGACGGCCTGCTCGACATCTACATCAGCAACTACATCCTGTTCCACAAGGGTGCCCGAACCTTTGAACGCAGCAGCGGCTTCCGCACCACCACAGACGTCGCCTTCGACCCCACTCTCTATGACCCGGAACCCAACCGCCTGTACCGCAACAGGGGCAATTTCCGCTTCGAGGACGTCACCGCGCGGACCGGGGTAGCCAACGCGCTCGGCAGAACGCTCGGCGCCCGCTGGCTGGATTTTAATGACGACGGCTGGCCCGACCTGTTTGTGGTCAACGACCACGACACCCCGAACCAGGTATTTCTCAACGACGGGGGACACGCCTTTCAGCGCGGCGATGACCGTTATGCCTCACTGGAAGTGGCCGGCGCGCACGATTTCGTCGCGGCGGATTTCGGAAACGATGGACGGGAAACATTCTTCATGACCCGCGGTGCGGGCCATGCGCCGGTCATGCTGGAAGCGACCGACACACCCGGCGGGGAAAGTTATACGGATATCGCATGGCTTGCCGGTGTGGCGCGCACCGAACTGCTCCCCTTCTCCGGCTGGGGCGCCGGCGCGGCGGACCTCGACAACGACGGGGATACCGACCTCTACGTTGCACAGGGCGGCATTCTGCCGGACATGGACTCCCACTTCGTGCCGCAGGCCCAGCCTGACACCCTGTTGATCAATGACGGGGGCGGCCGTTTTCTGCCACGACCGGTAACGGCGAGCCGTCACTATCCCGGTTCGTCACGCGCCGTGACCACGGTCGACCTGGACAATGACGGGCAACTGGAAGTCATCGTCAGCCACAACAACGGTCCACTGCAAATACTCGCCGGCAAGCCAACGCGGAATCACTGGCTGACCCTGGAAGTACCTGACCGCACCGCCATCGACAGGCTCGTCCTGCAGGCCGGGGCGCACACTATCGTGCGCAGGCCGCGCCCGCCACAGCAATTCCTTTCACAGTCCGATCCGCGCATCCACATCGGCCTGGGCGACATCTCGCGGATAGAACGCATCACGGTGCAATGGCGTGACGGCAGCCAGAATACCTTCAGCGATATCGAACCCGACCGGTTCTACCGCCTGGATCGCGACAGTGCCACACTGCTCGCGCAACGCTACCCCCGGCACACGGCCACGCGGCTACCGGACACGCTGGAGGCCTACGACCCGCGCAGCCTGTCGTGGCTTGCCCGGCTGCTGATCACCTACGCGCCCCAACAGGCAGTGGATCGCGAGTTGCTGCAGATCTGGCGTGCAGCCCCCACCGCGGTCCGTCAGGACCTGCTGAAAGCGCTTGCGGAAAAGCCGGAGACCTTGCCCGTCCCCCTGCTGCTGAATCTCACCCGGCGGGCGTTGGCGGACCCGGACGCCGGGATCCGCATGACCGGCATCGACATATTGAAAGACACCGAGTTCGAACACGGGGCCGACTGGCTGATTCCCTTGTTGCACGATACCGACAGCCGGGTTCAGTGCCGCGTTGCCGAAGCCTTCCGTTTTTTCTTCGACGAAGAGGAAGCGCTCACCCATCGCAAGATGCTCGCGGTTTCACCCCTGATCCGCCTGCTCGACGCCGGGCCGGCGCCTGCACGCGCCTGCGCGGCAAATGCCCTGGCTGCGGCGGAAAACAAGCGCGCCGTGCGCCCGTTGATGGTGCGAGCACGAGCAAGCGGACCCGATGCGCCGGCCGCAATCCGCGCCCTGGGGTTGATCCGCGACAACCAGGCAGTGCCGCTGCTGCGCGAACAGCTAGTGGCCGAAACCGCAAGTACCGGGTCGGTGGCCGCGGCACTGGTCGCGCTGGCGCGGCTGGGCGTACGCGAGCAGTCCGTCACTCCGCGCGCCGTACTGCTGTCGAACACCCGCGCCGCCAGTGAACGCTACCGTGTTTTGGCGCACCTGTTCGATCTGCCGGACGGCCCCGTCTTTTCGCCGACCCGTTTGTCGAATATCCTCGAAGCCCTGCTCGAAAACGCACCCCCGGATACCACCGGGAGCAATGAACGCCTGCTTGCCGCCCTGGATGCCGTGCGCGCCAGCGGTGACCCGCGCTTCAGGGAAATGCTGGCCCCTCTTGCAGTTTCCGCTGACAACGAGATTGCGGAAAGCGCCCTGGTGGCGCTCGGCGCGCTGCGCCTGCCCGACGACGGCAGGTTTTTTGAAACCCTGCTCCTCGAACAGCCTCCCGCCCGTATCCGGCACGTCATCCAGCGGCTGGGCGAACAGCCGCGCGCCTACTCCCCGGATTTTCTGCGCGCCTTGCTGAAGGATCCGGCCACGGCCCCGATGGCCACGGCGCTGCTGCGGCAACTGCCGCCCCGTTCGGCTTCTGCGCTGCTCAGCCGGCTGCTCGAACCCGGCCTGCCCGACATGGCGCTGAAACGCCTGTTCGAGGTTTGCGTTCAGGCGGAACTGGCACCCGGGCACATCGACATGTCGCTTGCCTCGCACCCCGACGCCGCGATGCGCCTGCAAGCGACGGAATGTCTCCTGCGGGCTTCCAGCGACAACCGGCTTGCGCACAACATCGCCGTCCACCGGCTGGTCGACGCCATCCTCTCCGACCCGCACCAGGATGCCGCCACCGGAATCCGGGTGCAGATCATGGCGGCCCGCCACAACCGCCTGTTCGCGCGCACCCGCCTGGCGCCGGCGCTTTCCAGGTTGCCCGAACAGGAACTGCCGGCGGCACTGTCCGCCCTCGCATCCACGCAGACCGCAAGTGACGCCCTGCCCGTGCTTCAGGATATACTCAATGATACACACCACACCCTGGAGGTTCGCCTGCACGCCGCCTACCTGATAGCCAGCACAAAACCGGACGAGCGGCTGCTTGAACAGGTCTACGCACTCTTCGATCGCCCATGAACCGGATACGAACCCTGCTGCAACGCGAACAGCAACTGACGCCCCCGACAACGGCAGTTGTCCTGTGCTGTGCATTGTCCGGGCTGGCCACCTACCGTTTCGCCGGCCACGGCGTCTGGCAACAATGGACGGTTCTGCTGCATATCGTCAGCAGCTTGGCAACCACCGTGCTGTTGCCTGCCTACCTGTACCTGCACTTCCGTCGCACCACCGGGGTGCGGCGCATCAGCGTGCTGCTCAGTGGCCTGGCCACCCTGTTGCTGGTGGCCGCGTTTACGCTCAGCGGCTGGGAGCTGCTCATCGAGGGCCAGCGCGAGGCGCGGCGGTGGGTGTACGAACTGCATGTCCTTTCATCACTGCTGTTGATGGCCGTGCTTGCCCTGCACCTGCTGCTGCACATCGCCCTGCTGCCCGCCCGGCGCCGGCAACGCGGCGACAGCCTGTTCCCGAGCCTGCCCGTGGGTATCCTGAGAACAATCATCGCCGTCAACGGGCCGGCCGTTGTCCTGCTCGTTGCGGCGAGCCTGTTGTACCCGCTGACCGTTCCTCCCGACACCACGGCCCCCGCCGTCGCCAACTATGAATACCCCTATGGCGCCCACCCGTTCCGCCCCAGCCAGACCGAAACCGTGTCGGGCGCCTTCGTGGATGCCAGGAAGGTGGGGAACTCGCACCGTTGCCTGAACTGCCACGCGGACATCGGCCGCCAGTGGCTGGCCTCCGCCCACCGAAAGGCCGCCTTCGACCCCACCTACGTCACCAACATCAACCTGCTTGAAAAAAAGAAAGGCATCAGCGCCACACGCTACTGTGAGGGCTGTCACGCGCCGGTGGCGCTGCTCAGCGGGGAACTGTCGCCGGGCGGCAAACACGGCGGCGTGCCCGGCACGCTGGCCAACCGCGAAGGCGTCTCCTGCACCAGTTGTCATGGCATCGACGCACTGCCTCACCAGAAGGGGGTTGCCAGCTTCCGTTTCCGCCCCGCCAGCGACTATCTGTTCGCGCACAGTGACAATGCCGTGGCGCGGCGACTCAATGACCTGCTCATCCGCGTCAGGCCGGCGCAGCACAAACTCGACCTGGCCAGCTCCCTGTCAGCCGAGTCGCGTTTCTGCGCATCCTGCCATACACAGTTCATGGACAAGGACATGAACGACTGGGGGTGGGTCAAAATGCAGGACGAGTTCTCCGCCTGGCTGGCCAGCCCCTACTCCCGGCAACACAAGGAAGACTTCTCGGACACTACCGCCACCCGCTGCCAGGACTGTCACATGCCGCTGGTGGCATCCGGCGACCCCTCCGCCGATGAACAGGGCCGCGTGCGGTCGCACCATTTCCCGGGCGCCAACACGCTGTTGCCGGTGCTCGACGGCGACCTGGCGCAATTGCGGGAAACCCGTCTGTTCCTGCAGTCCAACAAGATGCGGGTGAGCATCGACAAGCCCAGCCGGCGCGACGCGCTGCAAACCCGCCTGGCGCTGGACGAGAAACTGCGTACAAGCGAGGAAACGCCTTACTACTATTACCTTGGCGAAACCGCCAGTATCGACATCGTGGTCAGCAACCGCGGTGTCGGCCACGACTTCCCCGGCGGCACGCTGGACATCAACCAGGCCTGGATGGAGTTCCTGGTGATGGACGCCGAGGGGCGCGAGGTGTACAGCAGCGGGCGCATCGACGATAACAACTTCGTCGACCGGGATGCCTGGTTCTACCGTTCACTGCCGGTCGACCGCAACGGCCAACTGGTGTGGAAGCACGACCTGTTCAACATGGTGGGAGAATCCTTCCGGCGGGTCATCAAGGCCGGTGAATCCGATATCGTCAGCTACCGTTTCAGCATTCCTGCCTGGGCCAAGTCCCCGCTCACGCTGACGGCGCGGCTCCGCTACCGCAAGCTCAACGAACGTTACGCGCGCTGGGCCCTCGGTGACAACTACGTCACCCTGCCGGTAATCGACATCGCCTGGGACAGCCTGCAGGTACCCGTGCGGGTGCGCAAGGAAGTCGAGGCGCCGGAGACGCAGCCGTGAGCGAGAACGACCACGGCGCGGCGGCCGCGCGCACGCGGGAACGACGTTACAGCGCGCGCTTCCTGCTGACCTTCAGCATCACGGCACTGAGTGGACTGCTTACCTGGGCCATTCCCGGACACGCGGCCTGGCAACAGTGGACCTGGCTGCTGCATACGCTCGCCGGCTTCTGGCTGTTCGCGGTGCTGGCGCTGTTCGTCTATCGACACCTGCGGATTGCCCAGGGCTTCCGCCGGCCGGCACAGTCGCTGCTGGGCTGGATCTCGCTGCTGACGCTCCTGGTCGTGCTGTTCAGCGGCGCTACGACAGGTATTCTCGGGCGTTACGAGGCACAGGCCTGGGTCATGGATGTGCATATCGCCGCGGGGCTGCTGGTGCTGGCGCCGCTGCTTGCGCACCTGCTGCTGCGCCGCCTGCTGGCCGGACACGGCAGCCGTCCGTCGATCTTCTCCCAGGTACTCGACCGCCGCCTTGGCGCCGCCCTGATGAAAACCACGCTGACCTCCGTGCTGCTGGTCGCCGCACTGAGTCTCGGCTATGACATGCGTGAGAGCGGGTTTCGGGATATTGCCTCCGTCCCCTTTTCCGCGGGGGAGTTTGGTGAGGGGATTTTTCTGCCCAGCCAGGCGCAGACCTCGACGGGAGGCTTCCTGGACGCGCGGCGTATCGGGCGTTCGGAGAAGTGCGGACGTTGCCACCGGCAGATTACCGATGAATGGCGTTCATCGATGCACGGCCGTTCGGCCTCCGACCCTTTCTTCCAGAAAAACCTGCACGCCATGGCCGGAAAAAAGGGCATCGAGGCCACCCGTTACTGCGGCGGATGCCATATTCCCGTGGGACTGCTCAGCGGCGAGCTGTCGCCGGGCGGTCGGCTGGGCAGCGGCATGCACATCCGCGAGGGGGTGAGTTGCATGGCATGCCATGGCATTCGCGCGGTGGTGAGCCTGGAAGGCGTTGGAAGCTACCTGTATGGCCCCGAACTTCCCTACCTGTTCAGCGACAGCGACGGCTGGCTGCAGACCGAACTCCACGACTACCTGCTCAAGATCAACCCCGAACAACACCGTCGCGACATGGCGCGGGACGTGCTCTACCAGCCCGAGGGGTGCGCGACCTGCCACGAGCAGTATATCGACCGCGACCTGAACGACTGGGGCTGGATCAAGCTGCAGAGCCAGTACCAGGCCTGGGTAAAGGGGCCTTTCTCGAAACACAGCGACCGCAACCACGCAAGCGACCGGGTATACCGCTGCCAGGACTGCCACTTTCCACTGGTAAAGGGTGAAGACCCCTCCGCCGACCGCGCCGACCTCATCCGCTCGCACCGCACCCCCGCCGCCAATACCGCCGTGCCACACGTTCTGGGCGACCGCGCACAACTGGAAACCGTAATCCGCTTCCTGCGTGACAAGCGGATTTCCCTCACCCTGCAAGTCGCCGGCCCGCGGGCAGAGCGGCCGGCCGCCGGCGGCGAGATCAGGCTGAATGTCGGGGTGTCGAGCAACCGCATCGGACATTACTTCCCGGCCGGCACCGTGGACATCAACGAGCCGTGGCTGGAACTGGTGGTAAAGGACGCCGACGGAAAATCGGTGTACGCCAGCGGACTGATCGGGCCGGACAACCATGTTGATCCCGAGGCGCGATTCTATTTCTCCCGCCTGGTCAACCGCGACGGCAAACACGTGTGGCGGCACGACCTGTTCAATGCCGTGGGAGAAAGCCATGTGAACCTGCTGCACCCGGGGCGCGCCGATATCCAGACCTTCCGCATCCGCATACCGGAGGGTGCAAAAGGCCCGTTGCAGGCACATGCCCGGCTGCGCTATCGCAAGTTCAACCAGCGTTACGCGGCCTGGGCACTGGACGACAAGGATATCCGGCTGCCGATCGTCGACATGGCCGAGGCGCGCCTGAGTATCGCCCTGCAAGCGTCCCGCTAGACTTCCGCCATCAACCCAAGATTCCGCTCCTGGATCAGGCGGATCCGGTCGCGCAGCTTTGCCGCCTCCTCGAACTCCAGGTCGCGTGCGTGCTGCTGCATCTGCTTCTCCAGCTTTCTGAGCTCGCGCGCCAGTTGCTCAGGCGACAGGCCCGCGTACTCGGCCACTTCCTCGGCGACCTCGGCGAAACGCCGGGCGCCGGCCGCGCCCGGCGCATAGGCTCCCTCCATGATATCGGCCACCGCCTTGGTGATGGTCGTGGGGGTAATGCCGTGGGCCTCGTTGTAGGCCATCTGCCGGGCGCGGCGGCGCTCGGTCTCGCCGATGGCGCGTTCCATGGAGCCGGTGATCCTGTCGGCGTACAGGATTGCCTTGCCGTGAGCGTTTCGCGCGGCGCGGCCGATGGTCTGGATCAACGAGCGGTCGGAGCGCAGGAAGCCTTCCTTGTCGGCGTCGAGGATCGCCACCAGCGACACCTCGGGCATGTCCAGGCCCTCGCGCAGCAGGTTGATGCCCACCAGCACGTCGAACTCACCCAGCCGCAGGTCACGGATGATCTCGACGCGTTCCACGGTGTCGATATCGGAATGCAGGTAACGCACCCGCACCTCGTGCTCGCCCAGGTACTCGGTAAGGTCCTCGGCCATGCGCTTGGTGAGCGTGGTGATCAGCACCCGCTCACCCACCGCCACCCGCTTGCGAATCTCCGACAGTACGTCGTCCACCTGGGTACCGGCCGGACGCACCTCCACCTCCGGGTCGAGCAGCCCCGTGGGCCGAACCACCTGCTCCACCACCTGCCCCGAATGCTCCTCCTCGTAGGGACCGGGGGTCGCTGACACGAAGATCGACTGCGGGATCAGGCGCTCGTACTCGTCGAAGCGCAGCGGCCGGTTGTCCAGCGCCGACGGCAGCCGGAACCCGTACTCGACCAGTGTCTCCTTGCGTGAACGGTCGCCCTTGTACATGCCGCCGATCTGGGGAATGGTCACGTGCGACTCGTCCACGATCACCAGCGCATCGTCGGGCAGGTATTCCAGCAGCGTCGGCGGCGGCTCGCCGGCCTTGCGCCCGGACAGGTAGCGCGAGTAGTTCTCGATGCCGGAGCAGTACCCCAGTTCGATCATCATCTCGATGTCGAAGCGCACGCGCTGCTCCAGCCGCTGCGCCTCGACCAGCTTGTCGTGCTTGCGCAGGTGCTCCAGCCGTTCGGCCAGCTCGGCCTTGATGTCGTCGATGCAGTCCAGCAGGGTCTGGCGCGGCGTGACATAGTGGCTCTTGGGGTAAATGGTCAGGCGCGGCACGCGGCGCAGCACCTCGCCGGTCAGCGGGTCGAAGTAGCTCAGGTTCTCGATCTCGTCGTCGAACAACTCGATGCGCACCGCCTCGGCGTCCGACTCCGCCGGGTGAATGTCGATCACCTCGCCGCGCACCCGGTAGGTGGCGCGCGCCAGTTCGACATCGTTGCGGGTGTACTGCAACTCCGCCAGCCGGCGCAGCAACTTGCGCTGATCGATGCGGTCGCCCCGATCCAGGTGCAACACCATGCTCAGGTAGGAACGCGGATCGCCCAGGCCATAGATGGCGGACACCGTCGCCACCAGCACCGTATCGCGGCGCTCCAGCAGTGCCTTGGTCGCCGACAGGCGCATCTGCTCGATGTGGTCATTGACCGAGGCGTCCTTCTCGATGAAGGTGTCCGACGAGGGCACGTAGGCCTCGGGCTGGTAGTAATCGTAGTAGGACACGAAATACTCGACCGCGTTATGCGGGAAAAAGGCTTTCATTTCCCCGTACAACTGCGCCGCCAGCGTCTTGTTGGGCGCCAGGATCAGGGTCGGACGCTGCACCTGCTGCATGACATTGGCAATGGTGAAGGTCTTGCCGGAACCGGTCACGCCCAGCAGCGTCTGGTGGGCAAGACCGTCGTTCAGTCCCTCCACCAGACGCCGGATCGCCTCCGGCTGGTCGCCAGCCGGGCTCATGTCGGTGACTAACTGAAATTCTTTGCTCACGGGGATTAAGTAATCCGTCAGGTTTCAGTATCATGGGCCGCTGATATACAGCCACATATAAAAAAGGATCGCCGGAGTGAACGACATCACCCTGTCACAACGCGTGCAACGGGTTAAGCCCTCGCCCACCCTCGCCGTCACCGCTCGCGCCGCCGAACTGCGCGCCGCCGGCAAGGACATCATCGGCCTGGGCGCCGGCGAGCCGGACTTCGACACCCCCGACCATATCAAGGAAGCCGCCATCCAGGCGATCCGCGACGGCGCTACCCGCTACACCGCGGTAGACGGCACCCCGGAACTCAAAAACGCCATTATAAACAAGTTTCGGCGCGATAACGGATTGAGCTACGAAGCGGACCAGATTCTGGTGTCCTGTGGCGGCAAGCAGAGCTTCTACAACCTGTGCCAGGCACTGCTTAACCCCGGCGACGAGGTCATCATCCCCGCGCCCTACTGGGTCTCCTACCCGGACATCGTACGGCTGGCCGACGGCGAGCCGGTGATCGTGCGCGCCGGGCTGGACCAGCGCTTCAAAATCGCTCCGGAACAACTGGAAGCGGCCATCACGGCAAAAACCCGTCTTTTTGTGCTGAATAGCCCTTCCAACCCCACCGGCGTGGCCTACACCCGCAAGGAACTGGAGGCGCTGGCGGCGGTGCTGCGCCGCAACCCGCAGATCCTGGTCGCCACCGACGATATGTACGAGCACATCCTGTGGACCGAGACGCCGTTCGTGAACATCGTCAATGCGGCGGAAGACCTGTTCCCGCGTACCATCGTGCTCAACGGCGTGTCCAAGGCCTACGCCATGACCGGCTGGCGCATCGGCTATGCCGGGGGACCAAAACCGCTCATCCAGGCCATGAAGAAGATCCAGTCACAGAGCACCTCCAACCCCGCGGCAGTCTCGCAGGCCGCGGCGCGCGAGGCGCTGGACAGCGACCAGTCCTGCATCGCCCCCATGCTCACGGCATTCAGGGAACGCCACGATTTCGTGGTCGGGGCCCTCAACGCCCTGGACGGCGTGCGCTGTGCCGAGGCCGACGGCACCTTCTACGCCTTCCCCGACTTCAGCGCCGTCATCGAACGGCTGGACGGGATCGGGGACGACGTGGAACTCGCCGAGCACCTGCTGCGGGCGGCCGGCGTGGCGCTGGTGCCCGGCTCCGCGTTCGGCTCGCCAGGCTATCTCAGGCTCTCTTTCGCCACCGGCATGGACACCCTGAAGGACGCCCTGGGGCGCATCGCCGAGGCCCTGAAAACCTGAGCCGGGACGGTTGACCCCCCGGGGTCAGTTCCGTATCATTCCCGGCTTCGCGAAAAGCGATATTCCCCGGTAGCTCAGTCGGTAGAGCGGGTGACTGTTAATCACTAGGTCGGCAGTTCGAGCCTGTCCCGGGGAGCCATATCCACACTGTACAAAGCCCCCGTTTACGGGGGCTTTTTTGTGGATCAGTTTTCCCCTGCCCCGCGGGCTCCTATGGCTCGGCCGCAATTTTCAACAACAGCGCCGCCATGTCGGAATTTCCGGGGTCGATATCAAGATATCGTTTGCAAAGAATCTCTGCATCTTCGCGTTGGCCGAGTTCAAACAGAATCCGTGCGGCATTCTCCAGCAAACCCGGATGCCGGGGATCCCGGGTCAGTCCCTGTGACAAGGAGTCCAGCGCCGCTGCAAGATCGCCACGCTGCCAATAAACGACATCCGCGCGTGTGATTGAAATGCCCATGGATGCAGCTGCGCGGGCCCGCATCGTGCACTGGCGGACGCTCGTTGCGGCGTTCATCCACATAGTGCAAATAAAGCCTTTCGCCAAACCAGGCTGAGCACCTGCAAGTGGAATGAGGAACCGGCACACTTGGGTATATGCACCGATATCAGGGGCTGATCCGGATCGTAACAGTGCGTCATGGATATGCAGTATAAATCTCATCCAACTTTTCTGTCCAAAAGGGGCTGATCCGGCCATAGCAATGCACAACAACAGAATTCCCATCTTGAAATAACGGTAATTGTGCGTTATAAACCCACACGAACGTGAATGTCAGCATGCGTTAAAGGAGTTCCCGAGCCTGCCCAAAATCACGATTTCCGATCTATTCCGGAGACGGTAATGGATTGAGAGAAACGGAATTCTCATTCAAGCGTTACAAGGACGATGAAAATGACGCGTACAGCAAACGACTTCCTTGAAACTCCCCGGATCTTCCCGGCGTCCCCTCGAGCGGATACCAGGCATGCGAATACAGTCGACCTGGTCGAAATACTCAAGATTCTGATCCGCAGACGGAATATCCTGATCGTCACCATGATCGTGGTAACACTTGGCGGGCTGATCCTTACGCTTACCCCCGATCCCCGCTATTCATTCAGCACAGCGATCGAAATAGGGTCGACAATAGATGATAACGCCACTACTCATACCACGGTTCCTGTCGAATCACCGGAAACCGTACTGGCCAAGATCAGGGAAAGCTACACACAACAAGCCATCAATCGCTACCGGGAAAAATTTCCTGAAGACACCAGAGCATTTCAGATTAGTGCCCGCATACCGGAAAACAGTCAAATCATAATACTGGAGGCGATCGACATAGAGTCGAAGTCAGCCGCTTACCAGAAAATCATGGGAGATATAGTCGATCTCGTATTATCTGACCATAGGAAAATCGTAACCCTCAGGCGCGCCAATATTGAGAACTCTATCGAAAAAGCCCGTTTGAATCTTGCAGCGCTTATGGACCCGAGCACCCTCGAAGTAAAGAAAAGCTCCCTGGAACTGAAAATCCTTAATGCGGAAATGGAACAGGAAAAACTCGAAGACCCCAGGACCTTGTTAATACCGCAACAAAAACTCGAAACAATGCTGGAAGAACAGCGCAAAAAGCTTGCCGACCTTCGCGACCAGGAACAATTGCTCAAGTCGCGCTTACTACGCGCTGATCGGACTGACAAGTTACTGGAAAAGCAAATCGAAGAATTACAGGAACAAATAGACGCGTCGTTGCGCCGCCGCCATGCAGCGGTCAACAAGCTGGATAACGAGTCATCCGCCATGACAATGCTGCTGATCGACAATGAACTTCAACGAAACCGGAACCGTCTCGCCACGCTGCGAGAACGCCTGTATGTAAGGCAGGAGGATCTACGGCAAGAACTAAAAGCCAAAATTCATGCCAATCGAAGACAACAGAACATACAGGAAAATATCATTGAAGAGATAAAATACAAGCTGGAAACTC
>WGBO01000059.1 GCA_015494295.1 Gammaproteobacteria bacterium
ATGGCGGAGAGGGAGGGATTCGAACCCTCGATACGTTATTCACGTATACACACTTTCCAGGCGTGCTCCTTCAACCACTCGGACACCTCTCCGGGAAGCCGCGCAGGATATAACGGATACCCGTCAAAGGCAATCGAAACAGCACATTATCTGCTTTCGATTGGGTACACTGTGGATCGTCGGGCCACGGGTGGCCGTGGCCGCTGCCTGGCGGAGAGCAAAGTGTTGATACTGACAGGGGATGTTGGCGGGACCAGTACACGCCTGGCGCTGGTGAGCGCCACGGATGAAGGTTTCCGCATCGAGCACGAGGCGCGTTACGCGAGCGGCGAGCACAGCGGCCTGGAGCCGATTGCTGTGGCGTTTTTACGTGAACACACGGAAAAACGCCCCGAAGTTGCCGCATTTGGCGTTGCCGGGCCGGTCATCAACGGCGCCTGCGAAACCACCAACCTGCCCTGGCGCCTGTCGGCTTCGTCGCTGGCGGTGACGCTGGATCTGCCCCGCGTTCACCTGCTCAACGACCTGGAGGCCCTGGCCTGGGGTATCGATACCCTCCGTGACGGGGACCGGGTGGAATTGCAGACGGGCGCGCCGGTGGCCAGCGGCAACCGGGCGGTGATCGCCGCCGGCACCGGGCTTGGGCAGGCGGGCCTGACCTTCGACGGCGCCCTGCACCGCCCTTTTGCCTGCGAGGGCGGCCACACCGACTTTGCGCCGCACACGGCCCGCGACGATGCCTTGCTGAGCGCGCTGCGCGCGCGCCACGGCCATGTGAGCTGGGAGCGTATTGTCTCCGGTCCGGGACTGGTCACGTTGTTCCGGCATACGCTGGAACGACATGCCGCGGAGCCACCCTCCTGGCTCGACGCCCCCGGACAGGATCCGGCCGCCGCCATCAGCCGGCTCGCGCTGGCTGGCGAAGATCCCTGCTGCGTGGAGGCACTGGACTGGTTCGTGGAGCTGTATGGCCGCGAGGCCGGCAATCTGGCGCTCAAGCTCAACGCGAGCGGCGGGCTGTTCATTGGCGGCGGCATTGCGCCCAGGATTCTGCCGGCGCTGCGCGGCGGCCGCTTCATCGAGGCGTTCCGGGACAAGGGCAGGATGCGGCCGCTGCTGGAGAACATGCCGGTGAGCGTGATCGTGGCGCCAGGGGTGGCGCTGACCGGGCTGGCCCGCTACGCGATGCTGGCGGCTACTTGACGACCTTCAGGGAAGGCCGCGTCGGCGGCTCGGGGTTGTGGTCGTCATCGGGATCCGGCTCGTCCTCGTCTTCGCTGAACATCATGCCGCGGCCGTTTTCGCGCGCGTAGATGGCCAGCACCGCCTTTACCGGGATCGACACCAGTTGCGAGACGCCGCTGAAGCGCGCCAGAAAGCTCACCTCGCTGTTGCCCAGCTTCAGCCCTTCCACGGCACTGGGGCCGATGTTGAGGACGATCTTGCCGTCCTTGACGTAGTTCTGCGGAATATCCACCCCTTCGGCATTCGCGTCCACCAGCAGGTGCGGCGTGCACTGGTTGTCCAGCAGCCACTCGTGGATGGCGCGAATCAGGTAGGGGCGGTTGGAGGTCATTGCGCGTGAACGGGCTAGTCGCGCATTTCCCGTTCGGCTTCGGTGAGACTGGCCTGGAAGGAATCACGCGCGAACAGGCGTTCGGCGTAGTCGAGCACCGGCCTGGCCTGTGCGGGCAGATCGATGCGGTAGTGCTTGAGACGCCACATGATGGGCGCGAGGCTGGCGTCCACCAGCGAGAAGTCGTCGCTGAGGAAGAACGGCTTGGCGGCAAACACCTCGGCGCTGGACGCGAGGCTGTCACGCAGCGCCTTGCGTGCCTTGGCGGCGGTCTTCTCGCCCTTTTCCAGGTCAGCCATCAGCGAGTACCAGTCCTTCTCGATGCGGTACAGTGCCAGGCGGCTGCGCGCGCGCGAGACGGGGTCGACCGGCATCAGCGGCGGGTGGGGAAAACGCTCGTCCAGGTACTCCACGATCACCTGCGGATCGTACAGCACCAGCTCCCGGTCCATGAGCGTGGGCACGCTCTGGTAGGGATTCAGATCGATCAGGTCTTCCGGCAGGTTGTCCGGATCGACGTTGACGATGTCGACCGTAATCCCCTTCTCTGCCAGCACCATGCGCACGCGATGGCTCTGCGGGCAGGAGGCGTCGGAAAACAGGGTCATCACCGAACGGCGATTGGCAATTACAGCCATGCACTTTCTCCAGGTATGCGAAACACTGTGACCCGGCGCGGCGCCCCGTGGCGCCACGCCGATACAGTCATTAGTGAATGTCCTTCCAGTACTCTTTCTTGAGCAGGTAGGTAATGATGAACAGCACGAACAGGAACAGCAACACCTTCACGCCCAGTGCCTGGCGCTCCAGCTTGACGGGCTCGCCCATGTAGGCCAGGAAGTTCACCAGGTCGCGCACGGTGCGGTCGTACTCGGCCGGGGTCAGCTTGCCCTGCTTGACCAGTTCCACACCCACCAGTTTCTGGTGCTCGTGGCCTTCGTGGTCGGTGACGGTCTCGTAGACCGGCTTCTGCCAGCCCTGCAGTTCCCACAGCACGTGCGGCATGCCGACCTTGTCGAACACCATGTTGTTGACGCCGAATGGGCGGGTGTCGTCCAGGTAGAAGGTACGCAGGTAGGTGTACAGCCAGTCCACGCCACGCACGCGCGCCACCAGGGTCAGGTCGGGCGGCGCGGCACCGAAGTACTGCGCGCCGTCGGCCGGCTTCATGGCGATCTCCATGGTGTCGCCGATCTTCTCGCCGGTGAACATCAGGTTGTCGATCACCACGTCCTCGGGAATGCCAAGGTCGCGCGCCATGCGGTTGTAGCGCTGGTACTTCGCGGAGTGACAACTGAGACAGTAGTTCACGAAGGTCCGCGCGCCACGCTGCAGCGATTCCTGGTTGGTGGGATCGATCTGGGCCTTGTCCAGGTGCACCTCACCGCCACTGGCCAGCGCCAGCGCGGGGGAAACAAGCAACAAAATAGCAAACAGTTGTTTTTTCATCGAATCGTTACCCCGTAACCCTGTCAGGAACCGGCTTGGTCTTGTCTATCCTCGTATAGAAAGGCATGCCGAGGAAGAAAGCGAAGTACACTACCGTGCCAATCTGCGCCATCATGGTCTTGGTGTCGGTCGGCGCCTGGGTGCCGAGCCAGCCCAGCATGAAGAAGGCCACCACGAACAGCGTCAGCATGGTCTTGTAGATGGGACCACGGTAACGGATGGACTTCACCGGGCTCTTGTCCAGCCAGGGCAGGAAGAACAGGATCACCACCGCGGCGCCCATCACGATAACGCCGAGGAACTTGGCGGTCAGCGGACCGATGTCGATGGTAACCGCGCGCAGCATGGCGTAGTACGGCGTGAAGTACCACACCGGGGCGATGTGCGCGGGCGTCTTCAGCGAGTTAGCCGGTTCGAAGTTCGGCTTCTCGAGGAAGTAGCCGCCGCCTTCCGGCACGAAGAACACCACCACCGAGAAGAACATCAGGAACACCACCACGCCGACGATGTCCTTGACGGAGTAGTAGGGGTGGAACGGGATGCCGTCCAGCGGGATGCCGTTCTCGTCCTTGTTCTTCTTGATCTCGACGCCGTCGGGGTTGTTGGAACCCACTTCGTGCAGCGCCAGGATGTGCACCACCACCAGCGCGATCAGCACCAGCGGCACGGCGATGACGTGCAGCGCGAAGAATCGGTTGAGGGTGATGTCCGAGATGACGTAGTCACCGCGAATCCACAACGACAGGTCGTCGCCGATCACCGGGATGGCGCCGAACAGCGAGATGATGACCTGCGCGCCCCAGTAGGACATCTGGCCCCAGGGCAGCAGGTAACCGAAGAAGGCTTCGGCCATCAGCGCCAGGTAGATCATCATGCCGAAGATCCAGATCAGCTCGCGCGGACCCTTGTAGGAACCGTACAGCAGACCACGGAACATGTGCAGGTACACGACGATAAAGAACGCCGAGGCGCCGGTGGAGTGGATGTAGCGGATCAGCCAGCCCCAGTTCACGTCGCGCATGATGTATTCCACCGAGGCGAAGGCGTCGTCGGCGGAAGGCTTGAAGTTCATGGTGAGGAAGATTCCGGACACGATCTGGATCACCAGCACCAGCAGCGCCAGGGAACCGAAGAAGTACCAGAAATTGAAGTTCTTGGGCGCGTAGTACTTGGAGAGGTGTTCTTCCCACATCTTGGTGAGCGGGAAGCGGGCATCAATCCAGTCGCGCAGATTCACTAACATACCCATCAGGCAGCTCCTGTATCTTCACCGACGAGAATCAGCGTGTCGCTGATGTACTTGTGCGGCGGCACTTCGAGGTTCAGCGGCGCCGGCACACCCTGGAACACGCGGCCCGCGAGGTCGAAGCGGGAACCGTGACAGGGGCAGAAGAAACCGCCCTTCCATTCGGGATCGTAGGGCTGCGGCGCGGCTTCGGGAACGAAACCCGGCGAACAACCGAGGTGGGTGCAGATGCCGACCAGCACCAGCACTTCGGGCTTGATTGAGCGCAGGTCGTTGCTGGCATAGGGGGGCTGCTGGGGTTCTTCGGAATGCGGGTCGCGCAGGCGCGCGTCGAGTGTCGGCAGTGCCGCCAGCATCTCCTCGCTACGCTTGAGAATCCACACCGGTTTGCCGCGCCACTGGAGGCGGATCATCTGACCAACTTCCAGTTTGCTGATATCCGCCTCGACCGGCGCACCGGCCGCCTTGGCGCGTTCACTCGGCATCCAGGATGCCAGGAACGGAACCGCGGTATACACGGCGCCTATGCCGCCCACGACCGTCGCTGCGGCCGTCAGGAATCGACGCTTGCTGGTATCTACACCGTCACCACTCATTCAAATGGTCTCCACGCAAAAAAAATCACCGGCGGACATTAACCTGACGCACCCGTCAAGGCCGGTGAATATTAGAATATTCAGATATTCAAACCCTAGTTTGAACAGCGGCCATAGCATGTCGGAACTACCCTTGCAGGTCAAGTGAATCTCCGCTGAAAATCGCCGATCTGCACGACTTTTTCACACAGGATTATCTATATCGATAAAAAAATGTTCGATTTCGAATTGCTCCGCGAGGTGCGCGCCCAGCGCCTCGGCGCCATAGCGCTCGGTGGCGTGGTGACCGGCGGCGAAATAGTGAATGCCGTACTCGCGGGCGATGTGCACGGTGGGCTCGGAAATCTCGCCGCTGACAAAGGCGTCCAGGCCGCGCCGGGCGGCGGCTTCCAGGTAACCCTGCGCGGCGCCCGTACACCAGCCGATACGGTGAAGCCGGGCGGGACCGGCGTCAATGTGCTGCGGCGTCCGGCCCAACGCCTCCTCCAGGCGCGCGGCCAGGGTCCCGGCCGGGAGGGAGGTGTCCAGCACCGCCTCGCAGGCCAGCTCCGGCCCCTCGCCGTCACCGAAGCGGGCGTCCACGCTCAGGCCCAGGCGCTGGCCGAGACAAGCGTTGTTGCCCAGCGTGGGGTGGGCGTCGAGCGGCAGGTGGTAGGCCAGCAGGCTGATGTCGTTGGCAAGCAGGGTTTTCAGGCGCCGCTGCTTGATGCCGGTGATGCGGCTGTCCTCGCCTTTCCAGAAGTAGCCGTGGTGGACCAGCAGCAGGTCGGCGCCCTGTTGCACCGCGGCCTCGACCAGCGCCTGGCTGGCCGTCACGCCACTGACGATGCGCGCCACCTCGGCCCGCCCTTCCACCTGCAAGCCGTTGGGACAGTAATCTCGGAAGGCGCCGGCATCCAGTAGCTGGTCGCAGTAAGACACGAGTTCATCGAGACGGGCCAAGGTTTTTATCCTCTGCTGTCGTTAAATTCGCCATCCTGACGCCAATCCGCAATAATCACGAAAACTCCGACTGGCGAAGAAGAACCGATGAATATACGTGATACCGTTTCGTTTTTCCTGCAGGCGGCGACGGTCGGCATCGTTGCCGCCTTCCTGTTGTTGCTGTTCCGGCCCGAGTGGTTCACGCCACACGCGCCGGTTGTGGAAGTGCAGCAGGTGGCGCCGCACGCCGAAACCGCGCGGCCCGGTCACCAGGTTGCCACCGGCCCTGTCTCCTATGCCGACGCCGTTGAGCCGGCGGCGCGCGCGGTGGTCAACGTGTATACCGCCAAGGTCATCACCCGCCGCCGTCACCCGCTGCTGGACGATCCGCTGTTCCAGCATTTCTTCGGCAACCAGCTCGGGCCGCGCCGCCGCCTGCAGACCAGCCTCGGCTCCGGCGTGATCGTTTCGAAACAGGGCTACGTGCTGACCAACAACCACGTCATCGCCGGCGCCGATGAAATCCAGGTGCTGCTGCAGGACGGCCGCAGCTCGCGCGCGACCCTGGTGGGCGCCGACAAGGACACCGACCTGGCCGTGCTGCGCATCAAGCTCGACGACCTGCCGGTGCTGCCGCTCGGCTCCACCGAGAACCTGCGCGTGGGCGACGTGGCGCTGGCCATCGGCAACCCCTTTGGCGTGGGCCAGACCGTGACGCTGGGCATCGTCAGCGCCACCGGCCGCAGCCAGCTCGGCATCAACCGCTACGAAGACTTCATCCAGACAGATGCCGCCATCAACCCCGGCAACTCCGGCGGCGCGCTGATCAACGCCTGGGGCGAACTGATCGGTATCAACACCGCCATCTACAGCCGTTCCGGCGGCTCCCAGGGCATCGGTTTCGCCATCCCCGTGGACCTCGCCGCCAACGTCATGGAACAGATCATCGAACAGGGTCACGTGGAACGCGGCTGGCTGGGCATCGAGGCGCAGGACATCACCCCGCAACTGGCGGAAAGCTTCGGACTGAAAGATACCCACGGCATGCTCATTGCGGGCGTGCTGCGCGGCGGTCCCGCCGACCAGGCCTCGATCGAGCCCGGCGACATCATCAAGCGCATCAACGGCAAGGAAATCGACAACGCCCGCTCCGCCATGTCCATGATCGCCCAGGCCGGCCCCGGCGCCGAACTGTTGGTCGAAGGCATCCGCGAAGGCAAGCCCTTCACCCTCAAAGCCATCACCGGCCGCCGTCCCGATATCGAACCCTGAAAAACTGAAAAAGGGGACGGAGACATTTTTTGCCTCCGAGGCAGTTTACGGGTCCGCCGCCGCTTCCCCGGGTGTCGGTGCAGCCGGGCATTACAGGCATTTTGCGATCAAGCGAGCATTGTCTGAGCCATCTGCGCGAAAGCGCGGACGGCGAGTTTAGCGAGCGCGCAAAATGCCGAAACGCGCAGGGAACCCGCGCAGCGGGCAAACCGTCTCCCGGGGAAGCGGCGGCGGACCCGTAAACGCCGGGGAAATGCCTCCGCCCGTTTTCAGCGGGTTTTGAGGGCGGCTTTCTTGGCGTTGATGTAGTCGTCGAGTTGTTCGCCGGTGACGGGGCCGACCTGGCGCGCGACGGGGGTGCCGTCGGGGGCGACGATGTAGGTGGTCGGCAGTCCCGGGATGGGACCGAGCGGCGTGGCGGCGGTCGGTTCGGAACGGAGGACCGGGTAGGTAATCATCTGCCCTTCGACGAAATTGGCCAGTTGCTCGGCGCTGATGTCCTCGAAGTTCACGCCCAGCACGACGACATCACCGCCCTGCTTCGCATGACGCTCGTGAAACGCCACCAGGTCGGGGATCTCTTCCAGGCATGGCGGGCACCAGGTCGCCCAGTAGTTGACGATCACCCACTTGCCCTTGTAGTCGGACAGTGAATGCACCTTGCCGTCGAGGTCCGGCAGACTGTAGTCGATCGTCTCCGCCGCCTGGACGCTGGAAAACAGCAGGGAAAATATCAGGATGAGGGCTCGCATGAAGGGTCCTTGATTCCGCTCGGGGAATGGTTCTTTGGTGCTTGAATGACTAAACTTGCTAGTACGACACAACAGTGTCGTGATTTGTTCCCTTTTCCAGGAAAAGCGCCATGACCGTCATCAAACAGGAAGACCTCATTCAGACCGTCGAGAGCGCGCTGCAATACATTTCGTATTATCACCCGATCGACTTCGTCAAGGCCATGCACCGCGCCTGGGAGCGCGAACAGTCCCCCGCCGCGCGCGACGCCATTGCCCAGATCCTCATCAACTCGCGCATGTGCGCGGAGGGCAAGCGCCCGATTTGCCAGGATACGGGCATTGTCACCGTGTTTCTCGACATTGGCATGGATGTTCGCTGGGAGGCGAGCCTGAGTGTTGAGGAAATGATCAACGAAGGCGTGCGGCGCGCCTACCTCAACCCGGAAAACCCGCTGCGCGCCTCCATCGTCGAGGATCCGGACGGTGCGCGCCGCAACACCGGCGACAACACGCCGGCCGTCATCCACTCCCGCGTGGTGCCCGGCGACAGGCTCGGCATCATCCTGGCCGCCAAGGGTGGTGGCTCCGAGAACAAGTCGCGCTTCACCATTCTCAATCCCAGCGACAGTGTCGCCGACTGGGTGGTGGAGCAGGTGCCCGGCATGGGCGCCGGCTGGTGCCCGCCGGGTATTCTGGGCATTGGCATCGGCGGCACCTCGGAGAAGGCCATGCTGCTCGCCAAGGAGTCGCTGATGGCGCCGGTCGACATCCATGAACTGCGCGAGCGTGGCCCTTCCTGCCGCGCCGAGGAACTGCGCCTGGAGATCCACGAGCGGGTCAACAAGCTCGGGATCGGCGCCCAGGGCCTGGGCGGCATGACCACAGTACTGGATGTGAAGCTGATGGACTATCCCACCCACGCCGCCTCCAAGCCGGTGGCCATCGTGCCCAATTGCGCGGCCACCCGCCACGTGCACCTGCAACTGGACGGCAGCGGCCCGGCCTTCGCCGAAGCGCCTTCGCTGGACGAGTGGCCGGAGATTCCCTGGGATCCCACCGCCCATTCACGGCGCGTAAACCTCGACGAACTGGATGCCGAGGCAATCCGCGACTGGCAACCGGGCGAGACCCTGCTGATCAGCGGTCGCCTGCTGACCGGTCGCGACGCGGCCCACAAGCGCATCGTCGAGACCTTGCAAAAGGGTGAACCGCTGCCGGAAGGCCTCGACTTCCGCAACCGCTTCATCTACTACGTCGGCCCCGTCGATCCCGTCGAGGGCGAGGCGGTGGGACCGGCCGGCCCCACCACCGCCACGCGCATGGACAAGTTCACCGATTTCCTGCTGGAGAAAACCGGCCTGATCGGCATGATCGGCAAGGCCGAGCGCGGCCCGGCCGCCATCGAGGCGATTCGCCGGCACGGCGCGGTATACCTGATCGCCACCGGCGGCGCCGCCTACCTGGTGTCGAAAGCCATCCGCTCGGCGCGCGTGGTGGCATGGCCGGAACTGGGCATGGAGGCGGTCTACGAGTTCGAGGTAAAGGACATGCCTGTTACGGTGGCCGTGGATTCGCGCGGTGTCTCGGTGCACCAGACCGGGCCCGCCGAATGGAAACAGCGCATCGCCGGCATCGAGATCGTCGCCGAATAGTCCAGATTCGCCGCCGGTAACCGATAAAGGGGTGATGAACCCCGCGAGGAACCCGGGCAAGGTGCAAAAACTGCAACTCACAATTCCGGCACAGGACAGGACTGGCCCCACGTTGCGCATCAAGCCGCGCGAGGTGCGCGAGTGGCTGGACAACCTGCCCTACCTGGACCTGCAACGCGCCGCCAGCATCGCCAGCCAGCAACTCCGCATCATGAACCGCCAGCAGATGGCGGTCACCGCGCGTGTCGAAACCCTGGGCGACTTCCTGCGCGCCTACCAGCGCCTGGGCGAATCCATGCCCGCCGGCAGCAACAGCAACGACGGCATCGGCGCACTGCTCAAACGCCTGTGCCAGGACATCGGGTTCGGCTACAAGATCATCGTCAACGACCTGGTCAACAAGAAAGCCGGTTTCATCGAAATGCGCCAGTTGCCGCAGGCCCTGCTCGGCGCCATCCACACCATGGGGCTGCAACTCGGGCATTACTACAGCCACTACCAGCGCGCGCCGCGCGCCTTGTGGAGCGAATGCCTGGCGCTGTTCCGCTACGCCCTCGCCCACGACCGCGCCAGCTACCGGGGCGAACTGCCCGGCGCCGGCAACCTGCAACTGGACGAAAGCTTCCGCCTGACCGCCCTGCTGCGCCAGACCGACCCCTACCGGCTGCCGAGCGGCATGGTGACGGCCCTCGGCCAGTATTTCCGTCACCACATGGCTCTCAGCGCGATCGAACCCGAATCGGAATACAGCGGCCTCCACCCTGGCTTCCCGCTGCGCGAAACCTGGGGCGCCAACGATACCGGCGACCAGGAAACGCTGATATTGCAGGTCGAGGAACTGGTACGGCAGATCGGTGACGACATCGGGAAACTGGAACAGTACCGCCAGGCGCAGGCAGTGGGACTGCCCTCCGACATCCCGGCCTCCACCCTGCTGCACACCTTCCGCCAGTTGCACGAACTGTGGCAGGCGCGGCCGGATCGCAAGAACGCGCGCGAGGAAGCGCACGCCCGTATCGAACTGGTCAATGGCCTCGACGCCGCTTACTGCATGCTCAACAAGGGGCACTGCTTCGACCCGGCCCTGTTCCTCGCCCACGGCGATGCGGCGGATGTCATCGACATCGGCAAACAAGCGGCGCCGGAACCTTCCGTCAACCAGCCGCCCCCGGCCTTCGTCTGCACCAGCATCAACCGCGGCGGTGGCGGTGTGGCGATCAGCTACCGGGGCGAACAGACCCCCCACCCCAGGGTCGGGCAACTCATCGCCCTGCGCCGCCCCACGAGCAACTGGGTACTGGCCGCCTGCCGCTGGCTGGTCGAAGCCGACAACGGCAAGGGCTTCGACATGGGCCTGCAATACCTGGCCGGGAATCCCGTCCCGGTCGTCATCCGCCCCCTCGACGAAGCCGGGCTGCCCGGCGAATATCAGCCCGCCATTGCCGCCACCCTCAAACGCGGCTCACGACAGGTCGAGAGCCTCATCACCCGCGCCGGACAACTGGAAGTCGGTCAGATGTTCAGCCTCCACGGCCGCCAGGCACCCCAACAGGCCAGGTGCACCGAACTCCTCGAATCCGCCCCCGGCTACGAACGCTTCATCTACTCCCCAGACTGACCCCAAAAAGGGGATGGGTGTAATAAAGGGGAAAAAGAAAAAGGCCCCGTGAAGGGGCCTTTCTGCGTTACCCGTGGGAACGGGTTACGGGGTGCGTTACTTCAGTTCGAGGGAACCGCCGAGGTAGGCGCGATCACTCTCTTCCACCACACCGATCGACCAGGCACCGCGGGTGCGGGCGTGTTCGATGGCCGCGTCCACTTCAGCCGCGGAGGGGTTGCGGTCGACGGTGAACACCTGGCCGGGATAGATCAGGTCGGCGTCCTTGATCTGGTCGCGGTTGGCCTTGTAGATCAGCGGCCACTGGTAGGGGTTGTTGTACACGTCGGCCTGGCCGGAAATCGACCACAGGCTGTCGCCGCGCACCACTTCCACCTTGATCGAAGCCGCACGCAGCTCGGTCACCAGCGGGTTCAGGAGATCGTACGCCTTGCGGCCCTCGGCGTTGCCGATCGCGGCGGCGGCAGCATTGAGCGCGGACTGCTGGCTGCCCGACAGGCCACTGGCCTTGCTGGCCTCGGCATACAGCACCTTGGCCTTCTCCAGGTAATACTGGTTGACCGCCAGTTCGGCCTGGCTGCGCGCCTTGTTGGCGAGCTTGATGGCCTTGGCCTCGTCACCTGCCTTGGCGGCGTCTTCGGCCTTTTTCAGGATCTTCTGCGTATCACGCCAGATCCAGTTCACGGACTTGGCCTTGGCAATGGCGGCCTTGGCGCTGTTGATGGCGTCCATGACCGCGGCCGACGGACCCTGCTGCTGTTTGGCCGGCGCCGGTTGCTCCTGCGGAGTCGTGGCACAACCTGCTACCAAACCCATAGCAAGAAAGACAGGAACCAGAGCCTTGCCGGTAAGAATTCTTTTCATGAAAGTTACTCCGCTAGTGGTTGTCCTTGAAGACTTTTTTCGTCTTTTGGCGTTTTCGGGAAGCTACCACCCGTATTGTCCGGGTGTCAAGCAATCTGGCCGGCGCATGCGATACCCCGGCATTACCCCGAAAGGACGCCGCACGCCCGGAAAAATTCCATGCGGTGCATCCGTACCAGAAATTCTATTGCGTGCTCGCCTCCTGGGCAGCCTCACGCGCGTGAATCGCCTCGTCGCGCGCCTGCCGGGCGCTGCGCCGCGCGTCACGAAACCGTCGGTCGTTGAGCATCTGCTCGGCCTTTTTCAGCGAACTCAGTGCCTGATCCAGTTCCTGGTTGGCGTATTGTTCGGCGCCGGCCGCGCGCGCCGCCTCGATGGCCTGACGGGCCTCGCTCATTTCCTGTACCGGCGCGGTCTTGCAACCCAGCCCCGCCAGCAACCACAGGCTCAACAACAGAGCGGGGAGGCGGGAACCGGCGGCCAGCGGGCCTGTGGTTTTCATTTCATGTCCGGACATTCGAAAACAGTGCTGTCGCAACGATGCCGACACGCTAGCACTGCGCTATGGCAGGGTCAAGAAAGCCCTGTACTGAACGTGCGCGATCACGCAGAATACGGCCGCGATCAGCAAGGAGTCTGCCCATGTCAAACGTCACCATCTACCACAACCCGCGCTGCAGCAAGTCGCGCCAGACCCTGGAGCTGCTGCAACAGCAAGGTGTCGAGGCCACCGTGGTCGAATACCTGAAGACCCCGCCGGACGCCGCCGAACTCGACCGCATCCTGGACCTGCTGGGCCTGGAACCTCGCCAACTGATGCGCACCCACGAGGCTGAATACAAGGAACACGGCATGGACGACCCAGACCTCTCCCGCGAGCAGTTGATCGAGCTGATGGTCCGTTACCCGAAGGTCATCGAGCGCCCGATCGTGGTCCGCGACGGCAAGGCCGCCATCGGCCGTCCCCCCGAGTCCGTGCTGGAGATTCTCTGACCATGAGCCATGTCCTGGTACTCTATTACAGCCGTTACGGCGCCACTGAAAAGATGGCGCAACACGTCGCGCGCGGCGTCGAGGAAGTCGAGGGCATGGAAGCGCTGGTGCGCACAGTGCCCGCCGTGTCCACGGTGTGCGAGGCGGTCGAGGACAGCATCCCGGAACAGGGCGCGCCCTACGTCACGCTCGACGAACTGCGCGAGTGCAGCGGCCTGGCGCTGGGCAGCCCCACCCGCTTCGGCAACATGGCCGCGCCGATGAAGTATTTCATCGATTCCACCAGCAGCGTGTGGCTGGGCGGGGAACTGGCCGGCAAGCCGGCGGGCGTGTTCACCTCCACCTCGTCGATGCACGGCGGCCAGGAAACCACGCTGATTTCCATGATGCTGCCATTGCTGCACCACGGCATGATCATTACCGGCATCCCCTACAGCGAAACCGACCTGCTGCATACCGACGCCGGCGGCACGCCCTACGGCCCCAGCCACCTGGCCGGAACCGACAGCAAGAACCCGCTCACCGACGCGGAACTGCGACTGTGCCACGCGCTCGGCACGCGCATTGCCCGCATCGCCAGCCAGCTTCGCGACCGGTGAAGATTCCACCCCGCGCCTGGTATGCGCTCACGCTGACCGGTTACTTCGGTATCATGGCGCTGCTGCCGGTATGGCTGGGCTGGTTCAAGCCGCCCGGCCTGCTGACCCCGCCGGCGGCCATCGTGCTGCTGGCCTTGCCCCTGTTCTTCGCGCTGCGCGGCCTGCTACACGCGCGCCGCTACACCGTGGCCTGGAGCCTGTTCCTGTCGCTGTTCTATTTCGCTCACGGCATCATCGAAGCCTGGAGCGAACCCGTCGGCCGTTGGGGCGCGCTGCTGGAAGTGCTGTTGTCGCTGTGCTGGCTGATCGGCGGCATCGCGTGGATACGCGGCACCGCGCCAAAGAAGCAAGCCCCGGAAGGTACCGGCTGAAGCGGTTCAGGCACTGCGTGTTTCGTCTTCCAACACCGACTTCACGAACGGCACGGTAAGCTTGCGGCGCGCCGCCAGGGATGCCTCGTCGAGGCGGTCGAGGGTGTCGAACAGCGCCGGCAGGTCACGCGGCAGACGCCGCAGCAAATAGCGCGTGGTGTCGTCCGGCAGGTCGCAACCCATCAACCGGGCGCGAAGCTGCATGGCCCGGTGGCGGTCGTCATCGTCGAGCAGGTGGATGGGATAGACCACGCCCCAGCCAAGACGCGATGCCAGATCCGGCAACGCCAGATCCATCTGCGCCGGTGCGCACGACGCACTCAGCACCAGTCGCCCGCCCCGATCGCGCACCCGGTTGTAGAGGTGGAACACCGCTTCCTCCCAGTCCCGCCGCCCAGCGATGCGGTCGATGTCGTCCAGACACACCAGGTCGAACTGCTCCCAACCTTCCAGCAGCGCCGGCGGCAAATGTTCGTTGTCGGCGAAACTGATATAGCTCACGCTGCGCCCGTGTTCCGTGGATGCATGGCAACAGGCCTGCAACAAGTGGGTCTTGCCACAACCACTGGCGCCCCAGCACAAAAGAAAAGCTTCGCCGCCGCCGGCCGCGATGTCCTGCAACTGCTGCAACAGTTCCGCGTTGGGCCCGGGCACGTAGCTGGAGAAACGCGCCGAGGCACGGAGCTGCAGGGCCAGTGGCAATTGCTCGTTCATGCCCCCCGCTTGCGCGCCCGGCGCCCCCAGGTCACCACGTAGTCCACCCCGCTCCACACAATGCTCAGCGTCACCGCGTACACCAGCCAGTCGATCCAGCGCGCTTCGCCGAAACCGCTCGCCTGCTGGAAGATCACCAGCAGCACCAGCACGATCTGCAGGAAGGTGTTGAGCTTGCTCACCCGGGTCGGGCTGGCGTCCAGCGGTTCGACCCGGTAGTTGTAGAGGATGGCGCCGGTCACGATCACCACGTCGCGCAACGCCACCAACGCCAGCAGCCAGAGCGGCAGCAGGCTGTTCCAGGTCAAGGCGGCGTAGCAGGAGATCAGCAGCGCCTTGTCGGCCAGCGGATCGAGCAGCGCGCCCAGGCGGCTGGTCCAGCCGTAGTGCTTGGCGAGAAAACCGTCCAGCGCGTCGGAAACGCCGGCCACGAAAAACAGGCCCAGCGCCAGCGGGTAACGGCCGTCGAGCAGCGCCCAGGTAACTGGCAGCACCAGCAGGATACGACCGAAGGTGATCAGGTTGGGGATGTCGCGCGCGCGCATGCCCGGACGTTACTCGGCGAGCCTGAACTGCCAGTCGGCCTGTTCGCCGACCGGTTCCAGCACCCGGCCGAGCCGGATCAACTGCAGGAGATTCTGTTCCGGCGCGTTCAGGCGCAGCGCAAACCGGACCTGGTCAGGCCCTGCCAGCGCCACCTGCACCTGTTCGACCGGGCTCAGCGAGGCGAGGTATCGCTGTACCCGCGCGTAGTCGCCCAGGCCGGTCACGCCGCGTACCGCCAACAGCCTGCTGCCGGGGGTGGTGTCGACCATCGCATACTGCGTGGCCAGCAGGCCCACGGCCTCCGCAACGCCGCGGTCGACAACTTCCTCCGGGGTGGCGCCGTGCACGCTCCACTCGCTGCTGGCGCCGGCGCCCAGCAGCGACCACTGGCCGCTCCAGCCGGCCGCGGCGGAACCCACGCGGCCGATCAGCACCACCTGCGGGCGGTAGCGTTCAGACGCCCGCTGCACGGGCCCGAAAAAACCACCCCACAGGTCGGAGAAATGCACCGCCTGCTGGTCCTGCAGGTCGAGCAACGGCAGGTTCACCGGCAGGCCACGCCGCTGCGCCGATTCGCGCAGCGCGCTCGCCAGCGGGTCGTCGCTGGTTTCCGACACCAGGAAGCGATTGCCGTGGTCGTCCACGGCCAGCCAGACCAGTACGTCGGGACGGTCGCGCCCCCAGTACGGCAAACCGTGCTCGCGCAGGGCGCGCGCCAGCGCAACCTCGTCGAACTGCGCCCACAGCAACAGTTCCGGTCCGCTGTTTTCCTCGTCCCGCGGATCGGCGGGCGGCTCGCTGAAACGGTACTGCACCACGTAACGGCCGGCGTCGCGCAGCAGCGGCTGCACGGCAGGGTCACCGACGACGGTTTCATCGCCGGTCACGCGCACCAGCACCTGGCCCAGCGCCCGCGTCAGCGCCTCGCGGCGCGCCTCCGCGGTGCGGCCGGCGGCCGGCACCTCGGCCTGGAACAGCGCATCCAGGCGCACGGCCTGCGCAACCTGACCCACCGCCAGCAGACACACGCCCACCAACAGCAGGCGCCACACGCTCGATTTCATTCCCTGTCCCCGAAAATTGGCAGCCGTTACCTTACCATAGGTGGCGCCGCGCCCTCAGTAGCGCCCGCCGCGCGCGGGCGCGTTTCACCGGCCGCGGTTTCCTAGTACCATTGCGCTTTTCCCGTTTGGAGCCCGCTGTGTCCGGCCAGAAACCCATATCTTCCGGTTCATCCATCAGTTACCGCGACGCGGGCGTCGACATCGACGCCGGCAATTCGCTGATCGAACGCATCAAGCCCGTGGTCGCAAAAACACGCCGTCCCGGCGTGGTCAGCGGCCTGGGGGGCTTCGGCGCCCTGTTTGAACTGCCGCTGGACCGCTACCGCAAACCGCTGCTGGTATCCGGCACCGATGGCGTCGGCACCAAGCTGAAACTGGCCATCGACAGCGGCCGCCACGACACCATCGGCATCGACCTGGTGGCCATGTGCGCCAACGACATCATCGTGCAGGGCGCCGAGCCGCTGTTCTTCCTCGACTATTACGCCACCGGCAAGCTCGACGTGGACGTGGCCGCCGACGTGGTCAAGGGCATCGGCCGTGGCTGTGAACTGGCGGGCGCGGCGCTGATCGGGGGCGAGACGGCGGAGATGCCCGGCATGTACTCCGCCGAGGACTACGACCTGGCCGGCTTCTGCGTCGGCATTGTCGAGAAAGACAAGCTCATCGACGGCCAGTCGGTACAGGCCGGCGACGCCCTGATCGGCCTGGCCTCCTCCGGCCCCCACTCCAACGGCTACTCGCTGGCGCGCAAGATCCTGGAAGTCAGTGGCGCCGGCTTTGACACCGAAGTGGACGGCAAGCCGCTGATCGACTGGCTGCTGGAGCCGACCCGCATCTATGTCAAGCCGCTGCTGGCGCTGCTGGAGCAGGTCGAGGTGCGCAGCCTGTGCCACGTCACCGGCGGTGGCCTGCCGGAGAACCTGCCGCGCATGCTGCCGGAGAACACCGTGGCCGACATCGACACGGCGAGCTGGCAGTGGCCGGCCATCTTCCGCTGGATGCAGGAACAGGGCAACGTCGACACCTTCGAGATGTACCGCACCTTCAACTGCGGTGTCGGCATGGTGATCTGCGTGCCGGAAGCGGACTGCGACAAGGCGCTCGCGCTGCTCCATGAACAGGGCGAGAACGCCTGGCGGCTGGGCCGCGTGGCCGCCGGCGAAGGCGAGGCGCGCGTCGAACTGAATGGCTGACGCGCACGCCCCGCTCAAGCTGGTGGTGCTGATTTCAGGCCGCGGCTCCAACCTCAAGGCCATTCTCGACGCCATCGACGCCGGCCGCCTGTCCGCCGCCGTGTGCGCGGTGATCAGCAACCGCGCCGATGCCCCGGGGCTGGAATACGCCCGCCAGCGCGCCATCGACACCCTGGCGCTGGATCCCGCCGACTACCCCGACCGTGAGACCTACGACCGCGCCCTGCAAGGCATGATCGACCTGTTCAACCCGGGTCTGGTGGTGCTGGCGGGTTTCATGCGCATCCTGTCGCCGGGTTTCGTGCGGCACTACGCCGGGCGGCTGATCAACATCCATCCTTCGCTGCTGCCCGCGTTCCGCGGCCTGGACACCCACCGGCGCGCCATCGAGGCGGGCCACGAAGTACACGGCGCCAGCGTGCACTTCGTTACCGAGGAACTGGACGGCGGCCCGGTGATCGCCCAGGTGCGGGTACCTGTCCTTGACGGCGACACACCGGACACACTGGCGCAGCGGGTTCTGGAACAGGAACACCATCTCTACGTCAAGGTCATACAGTGGATTGCGGAAGGCCGCGTTACGCTGGACGAGGAAGGATTGCGCTTCGACGGCGAGCGACTGGACGCGCCAAAGCAACTGGAGGCCCGATGAACGCCACATTCCGCCGCCCGGCCAGCCTGGTGTTGCTGTGCCTGCTGATCCTGACCGCCCTGATGCTGGCGCGCCCGGGGCGCGCCGGCGCGGAACCGCCCTACCCCGAGTTCGTCGCCGACTACATCGTGCGCGTGAACGGCCTCAAGGTGGGCATGGCCACCTTCTCGCTGCGCCATGTCGGCGCCGATGAATACGTCTACGAACAACGCTCGAAATCCACCGGCCTGGCCTCGCTGCTGGGCGCCGACGCCTCCACCCAGATGACACGCTGGCGCTACGTTGACGGCGTGATCCAGCCACTGGAATACCGCGCCGAGCGCAAGAAAGGGGACGACGACGACAACGCCCACCTGTTTTTCGACTGGGATCGCATGCTGGTGGAAAACCGTGGCGCCGGCGAACACTGGAAGATGCCGCTGCCGGAAGGCACGCTGGACAAGCTGATCATGCAAATGGCCATGCTGTTCGACCTGCGTGACGGCAAGAAGCGGCTGGACTATGCGGTGGCCAGGGAAGGGAGGATCAAGCACTACCTGTTCGAAGTCACCGGGCGCGACCAGGTCGAACTGCCCTTCGGAACCTACGAGGCCATCCGCGCCGAGCGCAAGGACGACAGGAAGGACCGCAGCCTGGTGTGGGGCGCCCCGGCGCTGGACTACTTCCCGGTGCGCTTCCTGAAGCAGAAAAAGGGTGGCATCGAGATCGAGATCCTGCTGCAAAGGCTGGATTTCAACCCGCGCCTGGCCGGGGACGACAGCGGCAGTTGAGGCGGCTCAGGCCTTGGGCAGGGTCACCCCGGTCTGGCCCTGGTACTTGCCGCCGCGATCGCGGTAGGAAGTCTCGCACACCTCGTCGGACTCCAGGAACAGCACCTGCGCCACACCCTCGTTGGCGTAGATCTTGGCCGGTAACGGCGTAGTGTTGGAGAACTCCAGGGTCACATGTCCTTCCCACTCCGGTTCCAGCGGCGTGACGTTGACGATGATGCCGCAGCGGGCATAGGTGGACTTGCCCAGGCAGATGGTCAGCACGTTGCGCGGAATGCGGAAATACTCCACGGTGCGCGCCAGCGCGAAGGAATTGGGCGGAATGATGCAGACGTCGGACTGCACGTTGACGAAGCTGTTATCGTCGAAGTTCTTGGGGTCGACCACCGCCGAGTTGATGTTGGTGAAAATCTTGAACTCATCGGCGCAGCGGATATCGTATCCATAGCTGGAAGTGCCGTAGGAAATCACCCGCCCCACGTCGGCGTGCTCGCGCACCTGGCCCGGCTCGAACGGGTCTATCATCCCCTCGTTCTCCGCCATGCGGCGTATCCACTGATCGGATTTGATCGACATTGCCTTTCCCGTGCTGAAATTCGAGCCGCAACGATACCGGGAAACGCGGCCCGGGAAAAGTGCCCTCAGCCCATGTCCAGCACGTACTCGATCTCGGCGCGCATCCGGTGCACGCATTTCACGCCCTCGCGGATGGCGTCGGCGGCGCGGTAGAACTCCAGCAGGCGGATGTCCGCCAGTTTCGGCGCCAGCAGGATATCCGGCGGGTCGCCGGCCATGCGGCTGCGCGTAATGCGATCCTGGGTGATGTTGAAGGATCCGGCGATGGCGTCCAGCAGGCCGGGCGGCTGCGCCTCGTCGCGGGGCGCGAAGAACAGCGAACTGGTGTACTCGCGCACCAGCTCGGTGATGCGCCCGACACCGTTGGCCGGCTTCTTTTTCGAGGCCTTTTTCTTCCTTGCTTTCCTTGGCTTGTCGAAGTGCTTGCCGACGATGTCGCCGTTCAGGTTGACCGCGATCACGATATCCGCGCCCAGCGCACGGCACAACGACACCGGCACCGGGTTCACCAGTCCGCCGTCCACCAGCCAGCGCCCCTCGTGCCGGATCGCCGGAAACAGGCCCGGCAGCGAAATCGAGGCCCACACGGCCTGGATCAGCGAGCCCTGCGTCAGCCAGATCTCGCGGCCGGTTTCCAGGTCGGTGGACACCGCCCCGAACTGCTTCTCCAGAGCGTCGATCTCCACATCGTCGCCCGCCACGTTCTCGTTGAGAAAATAGTGCAGGCGGTCGGTGTTGACGAACCCGGTGAGCGAGGTGTTGATCTCGAAGAAACGCGCCGTGTCGAGCCGGGTGAGCGAGCGCGTCCACGCCTCCAGCCTGTCGATTCGGCCCGACACGAAGGAAGCGCCGACCAGCGCGCCAATAGACGTGCCGCAGACGATATCCGGCCTGACGCCCAGTTCCGCCAGCGCATTGATGATGCCGATGTGCGACCAGCCCCGCGAGGATCCGCTGCCCAGCGCCAGGCCTATAACCGGCGCCCTAGCCATCGTCCACCCCGCCACCACGCATCATCATCCTGTCGCCTCCCCACTCACGTACTCCCCA
>WGBO01000060.1 GCA_015494295.1 Gammaproteobacteria bacterium
GTTTACCGCCGCACACGCGTCTTCCGCCCCGTACGCGCCTTGCCCCCGCCGTCCGCGGATTGCCCCAGCATATCCCTCGCATGCGCCAGTGTGGCCTGCGTGATTTTCTGCCCGCCCAGCATTCGGGCGATTTCCTCCACTCTTTCTTCCGCGTCCAGCGCGCGTATGCGCGTGCGCGTGGACTGTTCGCCGGTGAGCTTGGCGACCTGCAGGTGCTGGTGAGCCTGTGACGCCACCTGCGGCAGGTGGGTCACGCACAATACCTGGCGGTGGGCGCCCAGCGCCTTGAGCTGCTGGCCCACGGTGTCGGCGACCGCGCCGCCCACGCCGCTGTCCACCTCGTCGAAGATCAGGGTGGGGATGTCGCTGGCTTCCGAGGCGATCACCTGGATGGCGAGACTGATGCGCGACAGTTCGCCGCCGGACGCCACCCGCGCCAGCGGCGCCGGCGGCTGGCCGGGGTTGGCGCTGACCCGGAATTCCACCCGGTCGTCGCCGAGCGGGGAGGGCGTGTCCGTTGTGTCGCGGGATATGTCGATTTCCATCACGCCACCGCGCATGCCCAGGGTCTGCATGGCTTCGCTGACCTGTTTCGACAACTGGCGCGCCGTTTTCACGCGCTGCCGGTGCAGCTTGTCGGCGGTCTTGCGGTAGTCGTCTTCCAGCGCCTGGCGCTGCCGTTCCAGTGCGTCCAGCCGCTGGTCGGCCTGTTCCAGTTGCGCCAGCTCGTCGCCCAGGCGCTGGTGGAAGCCGGGCAGTTCCTCGGGCTCGACGCGGTGCTTGGCGGCGACGCGGTGCAGGGCGTCGATGCGTTGTTCCACCTCGTGCTGGCGCCGTGGATCCAGTTCCACCCGGTCGCGATAGTCGCGCAGCAGTTCCACGCCTTCCTCGAGCTGGATCAGGGCGTTGTTGAACAGTTCGCTGGCCTCGCGCAGCGCCGGGTCGATCGCGGTCAGCGGTTCCAGGTCGGCGATGGCCTGACCGAGCAGGCCGTGCGCGGAGTGGTCGGCCTCATACAGGCGTTCGCGGTGGCTGGCGCAGGTCTCCAGTAACTGGCCGGCGTTGGCGAGCCGCGCCAGTTCCGCGTGCAGGGTCTCGGCCTCGCCGGCCTGCGGCGCCAGGTCGTCCAGCTCCTGTAGCTGGAAGCGCAGGAATTCCAGCCGCGAGTCGCGGTTGTTGCCGGCGCCGATGATGGCGTCGATATCCGCCTGTACCTGCTTCCAGTCGCGGTACAGGGCGTCGAGCCGTGCCAGGGTGGCCTGGTGGCCGCCATGCCGGTCCAGCAGGCGTCGCTGCAGGTCGCGCTTCATCAGTGACTGGTGTTCGTGCTGGCCGTGGATGTCGACCAGTTGCGCGCCCAGTTCGCGCAGTTGTTGCAGCGGCACGGGGGTGCCGTTGATATAGGCGCGGGAGCGTCCCTCGCGGGCGATCACGCGCCGCAACTGGCATTCGCCCTCCATGTCCAGCGACTGTTCGCGCAGCCAGTCGCGCACCCGGTCCAGCGCGCCGGTCTCGAAGCTGGCCCAGAGGTCGGCGCGTTCGGCGCCGTGACGCACCGCCCCGGCGTCGGCGCGCCCGCCCAGCAGCAGGCCCAGCGCGTCCAGCAGGATCGACTTGCCGGCGCCGGTCTCGCCGGTGAGCGCGGTCATGCCGCCGTGCAGTTCGACTTCCAGTTCGTCGATAATGGCGAAATCGCGGATGTGCAGCGCCGTCAGCATCAGGGTTGCTCCGCCCAGCGCAGCTTGCGGCGCATGATGTCGAAGTGGTCATGGCCGCGCGGGTGAATCAGGCGTAGTTCGTGGCGGTTGCGGCGCACGCGGATCAGGTCGCCGCCGACCAGCGCGAAGTTCACCTGGCCGTCGCAGGTCACCTGCGCCTTGCTGTCGTCCTCGCCGTGCAGGCGGATGTCGATGCACACGCGGTCACTGACCACGATGGGGCGGTTGCTGAGGGTGTGCGGGCAGATCGGCACCAGCACCAGCGCGTCCAGGCCCGGGTCGAGAATCGGTCCGCCGCCGGACAGCGCGTAGGCGGTGGAGCCGGTCGGGGTGGATACGATCAGGCCGTCGGCGCGCACCGTGTGCAGGTAGCGGTCGTCGATATGGGTGTCGACCTCGATCATGCGCGCGATATCCCACTTGTGCACCACCACGTCGTTGAGCGCGTCGGACTCGCTGACGCTGCGGCCTTCGCGGATCACCGAGGCGTGCAGCAGCGAGCGGTGCTCCTCCTCGTAGTCGCCGGCCAGGATCTCGCTCAGGCGTTCGCACATCTCGTCCGGGGACACGTCGGCGAGGAAGCCCAGCCGTCCGAGGTTGACGCCCAGCACCGGCACCCCGGCGGCCGCCAGGCTGCGCGAGGCATTGAGCAGAGTGCCGTCGCCGCCGACCACGATGGCCAGGTCGCAGCGGGTCACCAGTTGTTCGCGGGGCAGCACCGTGGCGTCGGTCGCGTCGAAATAGGCCGCGGCGGTGGGGTCCAGCAGCACCGGCAGCTTGCGGCGTTCCAGTTCCCCCAGCAGCGTGGCCAGCGTGCTGGCGACGGCGGTGTCGCCGGGCTTGGCGATCAGGGCGATGGTCTGGAAGGGGCTGGTCATGAGAAGGCTAATGCTAGCGGTTCGCGCACCCGCCGCCAACTGTCTGGGGCAGCGAATTTTTTACTCCGGGGGAAGTGTGACTGTTAGCACTCAATGGCAAGGAGTGCTAAAGTTGCGCCATGATGGAACTGAACGAACGTGCCCAATGTTTGCTGAAGGCGCTCACCGAGCGCTATATCCGCGACGGCCAGCCCGTGGGTTCCCGTACGCTGGCGCGCGACGCCGGTCTGAAGTTGAGTCCGGCCACGGTGCGCAATGTCATTGCCGACCTGGAGGAGCTGGGGCTGGTGCGTTCGCCGCACACGTCCGCCGGCCGCGTGCCCACCGTGCAGGGCTACCGCCTGTTCGTGGACACCCTGTTGTCGGTGAAACCGCTGGAACCGGAGGTGGTCGACGAGATCCGCCAGACCCTCGACATCGAGGGCGACAGCCACGACCTGGTGGAGAGCGCCTCCAACCTTCTCTCCGACGTGACCCGGCTGGCCGGGGTGGTGACCCTGCCCAGGCGCGAGCACGCCTCGCTGCAGCGCGTCGAATTCCTGCCCCTGTCCAACCGCAAGGTGCTGGCGATCCTGGTGATCAGTGACACCGAAGTGCAGAACTGCATTCTCAACACCGAGCGCGACTATGGCGCCGCGGAGCTGCAGCAGTATTCCAACTTCCTCAACGAGCATTTTGCCGGCAAGGAACTGAAGAGCGTGCGCGCCACCCTGATCGCCGAACTCAAGGAAACCCGCGAGCACCTCAACCGCATGATGGCCACCGCCATGACCATGGCCGACAAGGTGCTGGGCGAGGCGGAGAAGGGCAGCGACTACGTGCTGGCCGGCCAGACCAACCTCATGGACTGCGACGAGCTGTGCAACGTCAACACCCTGCGCCAGTTGTTCGAGGCCTTCGACGAGAAGCGTGAAATTCTCGGGCTGCTCGACCAGTGCGTGGAGAGCGAGGGAGTGCAGATATTCATCGGCGAGGAGTCCGGCTACCAGATGCTCGACGAGTGCAGCCTGGTGACGGCCCCCTACTCGGTGGACGGCAAGGTGGTCGGGGTGCTGGGCGTTATCGGCCCCACGCGCATGGCCTACGAACGGGTCATCCCGATCGTGGACGCCACCGCGCGAATTCTCAGCGCCGCCTTGAATCCCCGCGATTAGCCCCCATATTTGGCGGTCAGCCGGGATTTGTGCGCACGCGCATGACTTTGGTTTCTGGATGAAATATATCGTTTAACTTATTGGTTATTCAGAGGTAAAAGATGACTAAGGAACAGAACGTGGCACCGGAAGACACGCAGGAAAATGCCTCGCCGTCCGACGCCCCGGAAGGAACGGAAGGCGAGCCGAGCCACGAGGAATTGCATGCGCTGCTGACCGACGCGCGCGCCAAGGCCGACGAGCACTGGGATCAGTGCCTGCGCCTGCAGGCCGAGATCGACAACCTGCGCAAGCGCAACGAGCGTGATCTGGCCAATGCGCACAAGTTCGCGCTGGAAAAGATCGCGGCCGAGTTGCTGCCGGTGGTGGACAGCCTGGAAATGGGTCTGGCGGCGGCCCGCGAGAACCATGACATTGAAAAGCTCATCGAGGGCGGCGAATTGACTCTGAAGATGCTCAACACCGTCCTCAATAAATTTAATATTAAAGAAATCAATCCAATGAACGAGAAGTTTAATCCAGATTATCACGAGGCGATGGCCATGCAGGAGCGTGATGATGTGGAGCCGAACACCGTGGTGGGGGTGATGCAGAAGGGCTATTCGCTGAACGACCGTCTGATTCGTCCCGCCATGGTGAGCGTGTCGAAGGCGCCGGCCGGCAACACGGTCGACGAACAAGCTTGAAAATACTGTGGGCGCCCCCACTTAGAAAACAGTTGAAAATTTGATACAGCATTTGAATTCAGGAGAGACAAGCAAATGGGCAAAATAATCGGAATCGACCTCGGAACCACCAACTCCTGCGTGGCAGTGATGGAAGGCGGTGAACCGCGCGTCATCGAGAACAGTGAAGGCGATCGCACCACGCCGTCCGTCGTCGCATTCGCCGACGGTGACGAGGTGCTGGTGGGCCAGGCGGCCAAGCGCCAGGCCATCACCAATCCGGCCAATACCCTGTTTGCGATCAAGCGCCTGATCGGCCGCCGCTTCGAGGATGCCGAGGTTCAGAAAGACATCGAACTGGTCCCCTACAAGATCATCAAGGCGGACAACGGCGACGCCTGGGTGGAAGTGAATGGCAAAAAGATGGCGCCGCAGGAAGTGTCCGCGCGCGTGCTGCAGAAGATGAAGAAGACCGCGGAGGACTACCTCGGCGAGGAAGTCACCGAGGCGGTCATTACCGTGCCGGCCTACTTCAATGACTCGCAGCGCCAGGCAACCAAGGACGCCGGCAGGATTGCCGGTCTCGACGTCAAGCGCATCATCAACGAGCCGACCGCCGCGGCGCTGGCCTACGGCATGGACAAGAAGCGCGGCGACGTCAAAATCGCCGTCTACGATCTGGGTGGCGGTACCTTCGATATCTCCATCATCGAGATCGCGGAGATCGATGGCGAGCACCAGTTCGAGGTGCTGTCCACCAACGGTGACACCTTCCTGGGCGGCGAGGACTTCGACAAGCGCCTGATCGACTACCTCGCCGACGAATTCCAGAAGGACCAGGGCATCGACCTGCGCGGCGACCCGCTGGTCATGCAGCGCCTGAAGGAAGCCGCGGAAAAGGCCAAGATCGAGCTGTCCTCCAGCCAGCAGACCGACATCAACCTGCCGTACATCACGGCGGACGCGACCGGTCCCAAGCACATGAACATGAAGATCACCCGCGCCAAGCTGGAGTCGCTGGTGGAAGACCTGATCAGCCGCACCATCGAGCCCTGCAAGCTGGCACTCAAGGATGCCGGGTTGTCGGTGGGTGACATCGACGATGTGATTCTGGTCGGCGGCCAGACCCGCATGCCCAAGGTGCAGGAAGCGGTGCAGGAGTTCTTCGGCAGGGAGCCGCGCAAGGACGTCAACCCGGACGAGGCGGTGGCTATCGGCGCCGCGATCCAGGGTGGTGTGCTCGGCGGTGAGGTCAAGGACGTGCTGCTGCTCGACGTTACCCCGCTGTCGCTGGGTATCGAGACGCTCGGCGGTGTGATGACCAAGCTGATCGAGAAGAACACCACCATTCCGACCAAGGCGACACAGGTGTTCTCGACCGCCGACGACAACCAGAGCGCGGTGACCGTGCACGTGCTGCAGGGTGAGCGCGAAATGGCCTCGGCCAACAAGTCGCTGGGCCGTTTCGACCTGACCGATATTCCGCCGGCGCCGCGTGGCGTGCCGCAGATCGAGGTGACCTTCGACATCGATGCCAATGGTATCCTCAACGTGTCGGCCAAGGACAAGGGCACCGGCAAGGAACAGAAGATCGTCATCAAGGCCTCCAGCGGCCTGACCGACGAGGAAGTCGAACGGATGGTGAAGGACGCCGAGGCGCACGCCGAGGAGGACCGCAAGTTCCACGAACTGGCGGACGCCCGCAACCAGGCCGACAACATGATCCACGCCACCGAGAAGTCGCTGAAGGATCTCGGCGAGGACAAGGTCAGCGCCGACGAGAAGGCCGCCATCGACAAGGCCATCGAGGAGCTGAAGGAAGCCATGAAGGGCGACGACAAGGACGCCATCGAGGCCAAGACGGCCGCCCTGGCCGAACTGTCCGGCAAGCTGGCCGAGAAGCTGTACGCCGAGAAGGGCGGCGACGCCGCCGCGGGCGCCGCTGGCGCGGCCGGTGCAGCCGGCGCGGAGCAGGCACAGGCCGGTGGTGACGCCGGTGACGACGTGGTCGACGCCGAGTTCGAAGAGGTCAAGGACGACAACAAGTAAACTGTGACCATAACCCCGGCGGGATCGCCGGGGTGGTTCGCGCGGTTCGCCGCGACAACGACCGGACCGCCGGAACGCCAAGTGTTGCCTTCGTGCTAACCTTGGCGTTTCTGGCGTTATGGCGGGTGTAACGAAGCAAAGAACGGGATTATGTCGAAGCGAGACTATTACGAGGTTTTGGGCGTCGCCAAAAACGCCAGTGATGCGGAACTGAAGAAGGCCTACCGGCGCGCGGCGCAGAAGCACCACCCGGACCGGAATCCGGACAACGCGGAGGCGGAAGAAAAGTTCAAGGAGGCCAAGGAGGCCTACGAGGTACTCAGCGACGCGCGCAAGCGGGCGGCATACGACCAGTTCGGTCACGCCGGCGTGGACCCGTCGATGGGCGGTGGTGGCGGTCCCGGTGGCGGCTTCGGCGGCGGTGGCGCAAGCTTCAGCGACATCTTCGGGGACGTGTTCGGCGACATCTTCGGCGGCGGCGGACGTGGTGGCGGTCAGCGCGTCTACCGGGGCGCCGACCTGCGCTACAACCTGGAGCTTTCGCTGGAAGACGCGGTGCGCGGCACCACGGTCAAGATCCGCGTGCCCACCTACGCCACCTGCAAGAGCTGCCAGGGCAGCGGGGCGAAAAAGGGCACCCAGCCCAGTACCTGCACCACCTGTGGCGGTCACGGCCAGGTGCGCATGCAGCAGGGTTTCTTCTCGGTGCAGCAGACCTGTCCGCGTTGCCGCGGCACCGGCACGGTGATCAGCGATCCCTGTGACGAGTGTCATGGTCAGGGCCGCATCAAGGAACAGAAGACGCTGTCGGTGAAAGTGCCCGCCGGCGTCGATACCGGCGACCGCATCCGGTTGGCCAACGAGGGCGAGGCCGGCGAGAACGGCGGGCCGGCCGGCGACCTGTACGTGCAGATCCAGGTCAAGGAACACCCCATCTTCAAGCGCGACGACGCCGATCTGTATTGCGAGGTGCCGATCAGCTTCGCCACCGCGGCGCTGGGCGGCGAGCTGGAAGTGCCGACCCTGGACGGCCGCGTCAAGCTCAAGATCCCCGAGGGCACCCAGACCGGCAAGCTGTTCCGCATGCGCGGCAAGGGCGTCAAGCCGGTGCGCGACAACGTGGTCGGTGACCTGTTGTGCCGCGTGGTCGTGGAAACTCCGGTCAAGCTCAGTGCCCGCCAGAAGGAGCTGTTGCGCGAGCTGGAAGGCACCATGAAGGACAACAAGAAACACAGCCCGCACGCCCATTCCTGGCTGGACGGGGTGAAAAAGTTCTTCGATGGCATGAAATTCTAGAGAGAGACTTCACATGACACGCATTGCTGTTCCCGGCGCCGCCGGCCGCATGGGGCGGAACCTCATCGATGCCTGCCAGCGCGCCGAAGGGCTGTCGCTGGGGGCGGCCACCGAACGTCCCGGTCACGACCTGGTCGGCAGCGACGCCGGCGTGGTGGCGGGCGTGGGCGAACTCGGGGTCGCCATCGGCGACGACATGGCGGCGCGGGTCGACGACTTCGACGTGCTGATCGATTTCACCGTTCCCGAGGTCACGCTGGCGCACCTGGACATCTGCCGGCGGCACGGCAAGTCGATGGTGATCGGCACCACCGGTTTCAGCGATGCGCAGAAGCAGCAGATCAGCGACGCGGCGGCGGATATCGGTATCGTGTTCGCGCCCAACATGAGCGTGGGCGTCAACCTGTGCCTGAAACTGCTCGACATTGCGGCGCGGGTGCTGGGTGACGAGGTGGATATCGAAATCATCGAGGCGCACCACCGGCACAAGGTGGACGCGCCCTCGGGCACCGCCCTGCGCATGGGCGAGGTGGTCGCCGATGCGCTGGGCCGCGACCTGAAGACCTGCGCGGTGTACGGGCGCGAGGGCATTACCGGTCCACGCGACCGTCAGACCATCGGCTTCGAAACCATTCGCGCCGGCGATATCGTCGGCGAGCACACCGTCATGTTCGCGGCCGAGGGCGAGCGGGTGGAGATCACCCACAAGGCGTCCAGCCGCATGACCTTCGCCTCCGGCGCGGTGCGGGCGGCCGGCTGGGTGGTCGCCCAGCCGCACGGCCTGTACGACATGGCCGATGTGCTGGGCCTGTGACCCGTATCCGGTGAGCCTGAAGGACCGCGCCTGACATGGCACGGCTGCTGTGGAAACACGCCGAGGGCCATCCGGCCCTGGCCCGTGCCGCCCAGCGCGTCGAGGCGGCGACCCTGGGGGTGTTCTGGTGGTTCATGGCGTGGCTTTCACCGCAGCGCGCGTCGGCCTTCGGCGCCCGCCTGTTCGGCTGGCTGGGGCCGCGCAGCGCCAAACAGCGCCACGTGCTGGCCAACCTGCGCATGGTGTGTCCTGAAAAGGACGATACCGACATTCACGCGCTGGCGCGCGGGGTGTGGCGCAACCTGGGCCAGATGCTGGCGGAATACCCGCACCTGGGCACCCTGATCGGGCGCGAGGGTCAATCACCCCGTTTCGAGATCGACTGGCAGGGCGTGTCGCCGGATTTCCTCAAGGACGGCAAGCCGCGCATCTTTGTCGCCGCCCACCTCGGGAATCTGTATTTTTCGGCCGCCGCCCTGCGTCGCATCGGCTTGCCGGCGGTGCTCGTGTACAGTCCGCTGGCCAACCCTTTCCTGGATCGCCGGGTCGTGCGTTACATGGAAGTGCTCGACTGTGAGCTGATCAGCAAGCAGAACGCGCTGCGGCCCATGCTCAAGGCGCTGCGGGATGGCCGTTCCGTGGGGTTGCACGTCGATGTCCGTATCGACGGCGGAGACCTGTTCCCGCTGCTCGGCGAACCCGCCACCACCACCACGGCGCCGGCCTTCCTGTCGGTAAAGACCGGCGCCGAGATCGTCCCCATTCGTTGTGAACGGCTGCCGGAGGCGCGCTTCCGGGTGAGCCTGTTCCCGCCGCTGGAGGCCGCGCCGGAAGGTTGTTCCGACAAGGAGGCCGTGAACATCCTGACCGAACGCATGAACGAAGTGATCGGCAGACTGATCCGCGAGCATCCCGACCAGTGGATGTGCACCAAGCGCCGCTGGCCCAAGCCGCGCATGCGCGAGAAGGGCGCCTATGACGGATGAGGCGGGCATCGGGCTGAGGCTGCGCTGGTGGCGCGAGGCCGCCACATTGCGCGCGTTGTGGGCGCTGGCCGCCACCCTGTCGCCGCAGCGCGCATCGGCGCTGGGTCGGCGGGTGATGCGCGCGCTGGGTCCGCGCACCGCCAAGCACCGCCACGTGGTGGCCAACCTGCGCATGCTCTGCCCCGGGGAACCGCCGGCGCGGATCGAGGCGCTGGCGCGCGAAAGCTGGGGCCACCTGGGGGCGACCCTGGCCGAGTTCGTGCACCTCGACACCCTGATCGACCGTGACCGCGAGCCGCCGGCGGTGGAACTGGTGTGCGAACACCCGGATCCCGATTTTCTCGTCGACCGCAAGCCCTGCGTGTTTGTCTCCTGTCATCTCGGCAACTGGGAACTGGCCGGCTGGGCGGTGAGGCAGTTCGGTTTCCCGGTGGATTTCATCTACAACCCCCAGGTCAATCGCCGCCTCGACGATCTCGTTATCCCGCGCCGCAAGCGCCTGGGGGTGGGGCTGGTGCCGAAGCAGAACGCCTTGCGGCGGCTCATGAAGAGTCTCAAGCAGGGGCGCTCGGCGGGGGTACTGGTGGACGTGCGCGTCGAGGACGCGCCACTGGTGCCGTTCGCCGGTGCCGAGGCCACCACCACCATGTTGCCGGCCTGGCTGGCGCGCAAGTTCGGTTGCGACATCGTGCCCATCCACTGCGAACGGGTCGGCGACGCGCGGTTCCGCGTCACCCTGCACCCGCCGGTGGCCTGGCGCGACGCGGAGGCCGGCGGTGTTCCCAGGTCCATCGAACAACTCAGCCTGGAGATGAACGAGCGCATCGCCGCGCTGTTGAGGGCGCGGCCGGAGCAATGGCTGTGCACCAAGCGCCGCTGGCCCAAGCAGACCATGCGCGAACGCGGCGCCTACGGCCCCTGAATGGGCGCCCCGGGATTTTTTACAGGTTCCTGAATCGCGGGCAAATTTCATTCTGCCACCTTGGCAGGACGTGGTGCTTCGAGTACAATCTCGCCGCTTCCGATGCTGTCATTCTGACGGCCTGAAGTCGTCTGGCGCCCGGCCAGTAACACAACGCACAACTCCTGCTGGAGGTTTCATTGACTACATCGGCCTTGTTGGCCCTGGCAGACGGCAGCCTGTTTCGCGGGCGGTCGATCGGTTCGGCTGGCCAAAGCACGGGTGAGGTGGTGTTCAACACCGCCATGACCGGCTATCAGGAGATCCTCACGGATCCCTCCTATGCGCGCCAGTTGGTGACGCTCACCTATCCCCATATCGGCAATGTCGGGGTCAACCCGGAGGACGAGGAGTCCTCGGGTATCCAGGCCGCGGGACTGATTATCCGCGATCTGCCGCTGCGCTACAGCAACTGGCGCGGCCGTCAGTCGCTGGACGCCTACCTGGCGGAGCAGGGCGTCGTCGGCATCGCCGATATCGACACCCGGCGTCTGACGCGCCTGTTGCGCGAGAAGGGCGCCCAGGCCGGCTGCCTGGTGGCCGGCGAGCAGATCGACGAACAGGCGGCCATTGAGGCCGCGCGCGCCTTCCCGGGTCTCAAGGGCATGGACCTGGCGAAGGAAGTCACCACCCACCAGCCCTACGAATGGGTGCAGGGTAGCTGGACGCTGGAAGGCGGTCTGCCCGAGGCGCCGCATCCCATCAACGAGAAGCTGCCGCGCCACGTGGTCGCCTACGACTTCGGCGTCAAGCGCAACATCCTGCGCATGCTGGTCGATCGTGGCTGCCGCGTCACCGTGGTACCGGCGCAGACGCCCGCGAAGGTGGTGCTGGACATGGAGCCGGACGGCGTGTTCCTGTCCAACGGCCCGGGCGATCCCGAACCCTGCGACTACGCCATCGAGGCCATCCGCGCCTTCCTCGACCGCGATATCCCGATGTTCGGCATTTGCCTGGGACACCAGTTGCTGTCGCTGGCCAGCGGCGCCCGGACGGTGAAGATGAAGTTCGGTCACCACGGCGCCAACCACCCGGTGCAGGACCTGGATACCGGCGTGGTGATGATCACCAGCCAGAACCACGGTTTCGCGGTCGACGACGAAACCCTGCCGGATTGCCTGGCGGCCACCCACCGGTCGCTGTTCGACCAGTCCCTGCAGGGCGTGCGCCGCACCGACAAGCCGGCGTTCAGCTTCCAGGGGCACCCGGAAGCCAGCCCCGGACCGCACGACGTGGCGCCATTGTTCGACCGCTTCATCGAATTGATCGACGCGGCCCGCGACGGCGAGGCGCAGGCGACGGCCTGAGCGGTATGGAACGCCACCCTCATTCCTGAATTCACAAGCGAGCAAGCAGGCGCATGCCAAAAAGAACCGACATACACAGCATCCTGATCATAGGCGCGGGCCCCATTGTCATCGGCCAGGCCTGTGAGTTCGACTACTCGGGCGCGCAGGCCTGCAAGGCGCTCAAGGAAGAGGGTTACCGGGTCATCCTGGTCAATTCCAATCCCGCCACCATCATGACCGACCCTGACACGGCGGACGCGACCTATATCGAGCCGATCACCTGGGAGACGGTGGCGCGCATCATCGAGAAGGAACGTCCGGACGCCCTGTTGCCGACCATGGGCGGCCAGACCGCGCTGAACTGCGCACTGGACCTGGCGCGTGAAGGCGTGCTGGAAAAATACGGCGTGGAAATGATCGGCGCCAGGCGCGAGGCCATCGACAAGGCCGAGGACCGCGATCAGTTCCGCGAGGCCATGCTCAAGATCGGCCTCGACATGCCGCGCGCGGCGGTGGCGCACAGTATGGAGGAAGCTTTCCAGGTGCAGGCGCAGGTCGGTTTTCCGACCGTCATCCGTCCGTCGTTCACCATGGGCGGCAGCGGCGGCGGCATCGCCTACAACAAGGAAGAGTTCGTGGAGATCTGCGAACGCGGGCTGGAACTGTCCCCGACCAGTGAACTGCTGGTGGAGGAATCCATCCTCGGCTGGAAAGAATACGAGATGGAGGTGGTGCGCGACCACAAGGACAACTGCATCATCATCTGCTCCATCGAGAACTTCGACCCGATGGGCATCCACACCGGTGATTCCATCACCGTGGCGCCGGCGCAGACGCTCACCGACAAGGAATACCAGATCATGCGCGACGCCTCGTTGGCGGTGCTGCGCGAGATCGGCGTGGACACCGGCGGCTCCAACGTGCAGTTCGCCATCAACCCCGAGAACGGGCGCATGATCATCATCGAGATGAACCCGCGCGTGTCGCGTTCCTCGGCGCTGGCCTCCAAGGCCACCGGTTTCCCGATCGCCAAGGTGGCCGCCAAGCTGGCGGTGGGCTACACGCTGGACGAGTTGCAGAACGAGATCACCGGCGGCGCCACCCCGGCCTCGTTCGAACCGTCCATCGACTACGTGGTGACCAAGATTCCGCGTTTCACTTTCGAGAAGTTCCCGCGCGCCGAGAACCGCCTGACCACGCAGATGAAGTCGGTGGGCGAGGTGATGGCCATCGGCCGCACGTTCCAGGAATCCATGCACAAGGCCCTGCGCGGCATGGAGACGGGTATCGACGGCTTCGACGAGATCGTCGACCTGGAACAGGACGACGCGCTCGACACCATCCGTCGTGAATTGCGCGACGCCGGCGCCGACCGCGTGCTGTATATCGGCGACGGTTTCCGCGCCGGCCTGTCGCTGGATGAAATGCACGAACTGACCAGAATCGATCCCTGGTTCCTGGTGCAGGTGGAGGAACTGATCCGCATCGAGGCCGAGGTGCGCGAGCAGGGCGTGGGCGCGCTCAACCGCGAACGCGTGCGCAAGCTCAAGCGCAAGGGTTTCTCCGACCGGCGGCTGGCCAGGCTGCTGAGCATCGACGAGTCGGCGTTCCGCAAGCTGCGCCACGAGTTCGACGTGCGGCCGGTATACAAGCGCGTGGATACCTGCGCCGCCGAGTTCGCCACCAGCACTGCCTACCTGTATTCCACCTACGAGGAGGAATGCGAGGCCGAGCCGACCAAAAGCGAAAAGATCATGGTGCTGGGCGGTGGCCCCAACCGCATCGGCCAGGGCATCGAGTTCGACTACTGCTGTGTGCACGCGGCGCTTGCCATGCGCGAGGACGGTTATGAAACCATCATGGTCAATTGCAACCCCGAGACCGTGTCCACCGACTACGACACCTCCGACCGCCTGTATTTCGAGCCGCTGACGCTCGAGGATGTGCTGGAGATCGTCTACAAGGAACAGCCGAAAGGCGTGATCGTGCAGTACGGCGGCCAGACGCCGCTGAAGCTGGCGCGCGCGCTGGAAGAGGCCGGCGCGCCGATCATCGGCACCACGCCGGACAGCATCGACCTCGCCGAGGACCGCGAGCGCTTCCAGAAGCTGGTGGAGGAGAACGGCCTGTTGCAGCCGCCCAACCGCACCGCGCGCAGTGTCGACGCGGCGCTGGCGCTGGCCGACGAGATCGGTTATCCGCTGGTGGTGCGGCCCTCCTACGTGCTGGGCGGGCGCGCCATGGAAATCGTCTATAACGAGGACGACCTGCGCAACTACATGGTCGAGGCGGTAAGCGTTTCAAATGAATCGCCGGTGCTGCTGGACCGCTTCCTCAACGACGCCATCGAGGTCGACGTGGACGCCATCAGCGACGGCGAGAACGTGCTGATCGGTGGCATCATGCAGCATATCGAGCAGGCCGGCGTGCATTCCGGCGACTCCGCCTGTTCGCTGCCGGCCTACAGCCTCGGCAAGGAGATACAGGACCGCCTGCGCGAGCAGATGCGCGCCATGGCGAAGGCGCTCAACGTGGTGGGGCTGATGAACGCGCAGTTCGCCATCCAGGGCGAGGACGTGTACGTGCTGGAAGTGAACCCGCGTGCCTCGCGCACCGTGCCCTTCGTGTCCAAGGCCACCGGCCTGCCGCTGGCAATGATCGCGGCGCGCTGCATGGTGGGCCGCTCGCTGGCCGAGCAGGGGGTTACCGCGGAGCGAGTGCCTTCCTATTACTCGGTCAAGGAGGCGGTGTTCCCGTTCGTGAAGTTCCCGGGCGTGGATCCGCTGCTGGGCCCGGAAATGAAATCCACCGGCGAGGTGATGGGCGTCGGCCGCACCTTCGGCGAGGCTTTTGCCAAGGCCCAGATCGGCGCCGGCGAAGCCCTGCCGAGAGAGGGCGGAAAGGTTTTCATCAGTGTGCGTGACGCCGACAAGGAAGACGCCGTGCGGGTCGCCGAAGAACTGGCGAAGCAGGGCTTTACCGTGGTCGCCACGCGCGGTACAGCCGCCGCCATCAAGGCGGCCGATATCGATTGCGAGGTGGTCAACAAGGTCACGGAGGGCCGCCCGCACATTGTCGACATGATCAAGAACGAGCAGATCGTTCTGATCGTAAACACCACAGAAGGCAAGCAGGCCATCGCGGATTCCTACACCATCCGTGGCGCGGCGTTGCAGCACAAGGTGCCCTACAGCACCACCATTGCGCACGCCTACGCCACCAGTCTCGCGCTGACCTGCCTCGACTCACCCATTGTTGAACGGTTGCAGGATCTGCACCAGGAGCACGTAGCATGAACAAGGTTCCATTGACCAAGCGTGGCGCGGAGAAACTGCGGGAAGAGCTGCAACGGCTCAAGACCGTGGATCGTCCGCGCATCATCGCCGCCATCGCCGAGGCGCGCGCGCACGGCGACCTGAAGGAAAATGCCGAGTATCACGCCGCGCGCGAACAGCAGAGTTTCGCCGAGGGACGCATCAAGGAAATCGAGGGCAAGCTCTCCAACGCCACCATCATCGACGTTACCGAGATGGACGCCAACGGCAAGGTGATCTTTGGCGCCACCGTCATCATCTCCGACGAGGACACCGGCGACGAGGTGACCTACCAGATCGTCGGCGAGGACGAGGCCGACATCAAGGAAGGGCGCATCTCCATCGGCTCGCCGATCGCGCGCGCGCTGATCGGCAAGGAAGAGGGTGACGTGGTCTCGGTGGTGACACCGGGCGGCGAGAAATCCTTCGAAATCGTCGAAGTCCGCTACGAATGAACCCGGCGCGGCGCTGACGTGAACGGTCCCCGACTGCTCGCCGGCGAGCGCATCCTGGAGACCCTGTGGGTCGGCGGTCTGTGGGCGATCGGTTATATGGTCGCGCCGGCGCTGTTCGCCACGCTCGAAGACCGCGCCCTGGCCGGCACCCTGGCGGGCGTCATGTTCAACATCATCGCCTGGGTCGGCCTGGTTTGCGGCGGCCTGCTGCTGGTGTTCGACCAGTTGCGTCGCCCGCACAAGCGTATCAACCTGCGCTCGCTGCTGCTGGCTGGCATGCTGGCGCTGGTCGCGCTGGGGCAGTTCGTGCTGGCTCCGAAGGTGGCCGCCATGCGTGTCGAGGGCTTGGTCGGCAGCGAGGCGTTCGCCACCCTGCACGGCGTTGCGTCGGTCTTCTACCTGCTCGTCAGTGTGCTTGGACTTGTACTCGTCATCACTCGCGACAACAACGAATAACTCCGGAAAAGGGGGCGGAGGCAATTTTTCCGCCGCCTCTGTTCCGTCGAAACGCTAGAGTGTTTCGAAGGCGGAGTTCTTCTTGCGTTTGCGGAACAGTAGCGCCATGTTGCCGACGCGCTGGATGAGTTGCGCATGGCTGTGTTCGCACAGGGCGCCGATGGCCTGGTCGCGGGTTTCGTGGTCGCCGACCGACAGTTTCACCTTGATCAGTTCATGGTGCGCGATGCTGCGCTCGAACTCGTCCAGCAGCGCCTTGCTGAGGCCCTTGCTGCCTACCATGATGACCGGCTTCAGCTTGTGGCCGAGGCCGCGCAGGTGCTTTTTCTGTTGTTCGGTCAGTGACATTCATGAATACTCCGGATCGGGCGCGAGAGTATAACCGAACACCGAAGGCGAAGCAGGCGTTATGTCCAGGAGCAAGAGCAGCAACCGCTGGCTGCGGGAGCATTTCAACGACGAGTACGTGAAGCGCGCGCAGCGCGAGGGTTACCGTTCGCGCGCGGTCTACAAGCTGGATGAGATCCAGCAGCGCGACCGGCTGATCCGGCCGGGCATGACGCTGGTGGACCTGGGCGCGGCGCCCGGCGGCTGGAGCCAGTATGCACTGCCGCTGATTGGCCGCAAGGGCCGGATCGTGGCGATGGACCTGTTGCCGATGGATCCCTTGCCCGGGGTGGAGTTCCTGCAGGGAGATTTCCGTGAGGATAGTGTGCTTGAATCACTGCTCAAACTGCTCGATGGCCGCGAGATCGACCTTGTAATGTCCGACATTGCCCCCAATATGAGTGGGGCGGAAGCCGTCGATATCCCCCGTTCGATGTATCTCGTGGAATTGGCAGTGGATTTTGCCGACCAGGTGTTGAAACCCGGGGGCGATTTGCTGGTCAAGGTATTCCAGGGCGAGGGTTTTGACGAACTGGTGCGCGATCTGCGCCGGCGCTATACGAAGGTTCTGATACGCAAGCCGAAAGCCTCCCGGCCGCGCAGCCGCGAGGTGTACGCGCTGGCTAGGGGCCGGAAAGTATTATAGTATCGTTTCAGAAAATAACCTTCCGGGCCGAAACGCCTTACAGGACAATGCCTTCACTGATTCTCCTGCCCGACAATCGCCGTCAGCTATTTGATTTTACGAGGTACTCGATTTGAACGACATGGCGAAAAATATCCTGCTCTGGGTGATCATTGCGATTGTCCTGATGTCGGTGTTCAACAATTTTGGTCCCCCCGCGCCGCGCGCGCAGAGTGTGCCTTATTCTGAATTCATCGCCGACGTGAAAGCCGGCCGCGTGCAGAGCGTCGTTATCGACGGCCGGGTGGTCAAGGGCCGGCTGGTCAGCGGCGAGCCGTTCTCCACCTATACCCCTGAAGATCCCGAGATGATCAACGACCTGCTCACCAACGGGGTCGAGGTCAAGGCGCAGCCGCCGGAGCAGGATTCGTTGCTGATGCAGATCTTCATTTCCTGGTTCCCGATGCTGTTGCTGATCGGCGTGTGGATATTCTTCATGCGCCAGATGCAGGGCGGCGGTGGCGGGCGTGGCGCCATGTCCTTTGGCAAGAGCCGCGCGCGCATGCTCGGCGAGGACCAGGTCAAGGTCACCTTCAATGACGTGGCCGGTGTCGAGGAAGCCAAGGAGGAAGTCGCCGAACTGGTCGAGTTCCTGCGCGACCCGGCCAAGTTCCAGAAACTGGGCGGCAAGATTCCGCGCGGCGTGCTGATGGTGGGCGCACCCGGTACCGGCAAGACCCTGCTGGCCAAGGCCATTGCCGGCGAGGCCAAGGTGCCGTTCTTCACCATCTCCGGTTCCGACTTCGTGGAAATGTTCGTCGGTGTCGGCGCCTCGCGCGTGCGCGACATGTTCGAGCAGGCCAAGAAACACGCGCCCTGCATCATCTTCATCGATGAGATCGACGCCGTCGGACGTCACCGTGGCGCCGGCCTGGGCGGCGGTCACGACGAGCGCGAGCAGACGCTCAACCAGTTGTTGGTGGAGATGGACGGCTTCGAGGGCAACGAGGGCGTTATCGTCATTGCCGCCACCAACCGCCCCGACGTGCTCGACCCCGCGCTGCTGCGTCCCGGCCGTTTCGACCGCCAGGTGGTGGTGCCCTTGCCGGACGTGCGCGGTCGCGAGCAGATTCTCAAGGTTCACCTGCGCAAGGTGCCGGCCGCCGACGATGTCGATGCCAGCATCATCGCGCGTGGCACCCCCGGTTTCTCCGGCGCCGATCTCGCCAACCTGGTGAACGAGGCCGCCCTGTTCGCGGCCCGCGCCAACAAGCGTCTGGTCGACATGGAGGATCTGGAAAAGGCCAAGGACAAGATCATGATGGGCGCCGAGCGCAAGTCCATGGTGATGAACGAGGACGAGAAGAAGCTGACCGCGTACCACGAGGCCGGTCACGCCATTGTCGGGCGCCTGGTGCCCTCGCACGATCCCGTGTACAAGGTCAGCATCATTCCGCGCGGCCGGGCGCTGGGTGTCACCATGTTCCTGCCCGAGGAAGACCGCTACAGTTTCAGCAAGCAGCGTCTGGAAAGCCAGATTTCCAGCCTGTTCGGCGGCCGTATCGCCGAGGAACTGATTTTCGGCAAGGACATGGTCACCACCGGTGCGTCCAACGATATTCAGCGCGCCACCGAGCTGGCGCGCAACATGGTCACCAAGTGGGGGCTGTCGGAACGCCTGGGGCCGCTGACCTACAGCGAGGAGGAGGGCGAGGTGTTCCTCGGCCACTCCGTGACCCAGCACAAGAACGTGTCCGACGAGACCGCGCATATCATCGACGCCGAGATCCGCGCCATTGTTGACCGCAACTACGAGCGCGCCGAACAGTTGCTCAAGGACAACCTCGACAAGCTGCACCTGATGGCCGAGGCGCTGATCAAGTACGAAACCATCGACACCGACCAGATCGAGGACATTATGTCGGGCCGGCCGCCGCGTCCGCCGCAGGACTGGGACGACCGCCCCTCGACCGGCAGCGGTTCCACGGCTTCCGCCGGTGAGGAAGACAGGAAGAAGGGCGCCAGCGACGGCAGCGACCCGATCGGCGGCCCCGCCGGGCAGCACTAGTCGAAACGCGCCGGGTGCCCGCGCCCGGCGCAGTTTTACGCAGGCATCACCATGCAGTTCGATTGCAACGGCAAGATTCTGGATCTGTCACGCCCGCAGGTGATGGGCGTTCTCAATGTCACCCCCGATTCGTTTTCCGACGGGGGTGATTTTTTTTCGCCCGAAAAAGCCGTGGCGCGGGCGCTGGAAATGGAGGCGCAGGGCGCCGCCATTATCGACATCGGCGGGGAATCGACCCGCCCCGGGGCCGAGGCGGTTTCCGTCGGTGACGAACTGGAGCGGGTGGTGCCGGTGATCGAGGCCCTCCAGTTACGGCTCTCGGTACCGATATCCATAGATACGCAGAAACCCGAGGTGATGCGCGCCGCGGTCGCCGCCGGCGCCGGATTGATCAATGACGTCAACGCCTTGCGTGCCGATGGCGCGGTCGAGGCGGCGGCGGAATGCGCGGTTCCGGTATGTCTGATGCACATGCGCGGTGACCCGCGCACCATGCAGGCCGACCCGCGTTACGATGACGTGGTGACTGAAGTGCGGGATTTTCTGCTGGAGCGCGCCGCCGTGTGCGAGCGCGCCGGCGTTCCAGCGTCGCGCATCATGCTCGATCCCGGATTTGGATTTGGCAAGACAGTGGAGCAGAATCTCGCCCTGTTGGCCGGCCTGGAGCGGTTTTCGGACACGCCCTACCCGGTACTGGTGGGATTGTCGCGAAAGTCGATGATCGGCAGGCTGCTGGGGCTGGATCTGTCCGAACGCCTGCCCGCGAGCCTGGCGCTGGCGGTAATGTCGGTGGAGCGGGGCGCCAGGCTGGTGCGGGCGCACGACGTTGCCGCCACCTGGCAGGCCTTGCAGATGTGCATTGCAGTGAAGGAAGCAGTCAAGGAGTAACACAGGATGGGCAGAAAGTATTTTGGCACGGACGGCATTCGCGGTCGCGTCGGGGAGTACCCCATCAACGCCGAGTTCATGCTCAAGCTGGGCTGGGCGATGGGGCGGGTACTGGGCAACGGCGCGGCCACGCGCGTGGTGATCGGCAAGGACACGCGCATCTCCGGCTACATGTTCGAGTCGGCGCTGGAAGCCGGCCTGTCGGCGGCCGGCGTGGATATCCGCCTGCTCGGTCCCATGCCCACCCCGGGTATCGCCTACCTGACGCGCACCCTGCACGCCTGTGCCGGCATCGTCATAAGCGCCTCGCACAATCCCCACCACGACAACGGCATCAAGTTCTTTTCCGCCGATGGCATGAAACTGCCGGACGAGGTTGAGGCGGCCATCGAGACGGAACTGGACAAGCCGATGGTGACGGTGTCGTCCGAACGCCTTGGCAAGGCCGAGCGTGTCGAGGACGCGCGCGGGCGTTACATCGAATTCTGCAAGAGCACCATTCCGTCGCGCCTGTCGCTGGCGGGCATGAAGATCGTGGTGGATTGCGCCAACGGCGCTACCTACCACATCGCTCCCAGCGTGCTGGACGAACTGGGCGCCGACGTGGTGGCCATCGGCGCCACGCCGGACGGACTCAATATCAACGACGGTTGCGGCTCCACCCAGCCGCAGGCGCTGCGCGAGGAAGTGCTGCGCCAGCGCGCCGATCTCGGTATTGCCCTGGACGGTGACGGCGACCGCCTGATCATGGTCGATCATGAGGGCGAGATCGTCGACGGTGACGAACTGCTCTATATCATCGCCGCCTCGCGCCGCGAGGGCGGCCAGTTGTTCGGGCCGGTGGTCGGCACCCTGATGAGCAACCTGGGGCTGGAACACGCCTTCCGCGATCAGGGCATCGACTTCATGCGCGCGCGCGTGGGCGACCGTTACGTCATGGAACTGCTCCGGGAGCACGGCGGCGTGCTGGGCGGCGAGTCGTCCGGGCATATCATCTGCCTGGACCGCACCTCGACCGGCGACGGCATGGTGTCCGCCCTGCAGGTGCTGGCCACCCTGATACAGTGCGGAAAATCCCTGCACGAACTCAAACAGGGCATGACCAAGTACCCGCAGCACATGATCAACGTGCCGCTGGCGCGGCGCATCGACATCGACGATAACACCATGATCCAGGACGCGGTGCGCGAGGCCGAGACACGGCTCAACGGCCGTGGCCGGGTGCTGTTGCGTCCTTCCGGCACCGAGCCGCTGATCCGCGTGATGGTGGAGGGCGAGGACGGCGAACTGGTGCTGTCCCAGGCGCGGCTGCTCGCCGGCGTGGTGGAGCAGGCGGTCGAACTCGCCAGCCGGCAGGCCTGAGCCGCCGTGCGCCTGTTGCGGCGTCTGGCGTTGCTGGGGGTGGCCGGCGCCGGTGCGCTCACCACCCTGTTCGGCGTTGGTTTGCACGGTTACGCGCGGCTTGCCGACGAGGCGCCGATCGCACGTTTGAGTTTCGAGCGGGTGGCGCCGCAGCGCTTCCGCGTGGAACTGCTCAGCGGCGACTTCTGCCAGCCCCACGTATACATTCTCTACGGCGACGAATGGCGCCTCGACGCCCGTTTCCTGAAGTGGAAGCCCTGGGCCAACCTGTTGGGCCTGGATGCCCGTTACCGGCTCGACCGCCTGAGCGGGCGCTACCGCGACGTGGCGCAGGAAAACAGCGAGCCCCATATTGCCTGGTCGCTGGCCTCCGACGCCGTTTTCGACCCTGCAATGCTGGACGCCGGCTGGCTGGCGGCGCTGTCGCCGCTGGACACGGTGTACGGCAGTTCTGTCTACCAGGCCATCGAGCCGGGCCGTGAATATACCGTGTACCGGGGGCAGAGCGGCCTGTTGGTGCGCGAGTCGCCGCCGCCGGCCATCCGCCGCGAGGGCGGCAGCCTGGTGATTCCCATCGACAACGGCTGCATCGGCGCCGATAGTGATTGATTTTTGCGGGTCAGACCGCTACGCTACGCGGCTATTTTCAAGGGCTTGCAGGAGACACGCATGCGTCAGACACTGGTCGCCGGGAACTGGAAACTGAACGGTTCGCTGGAAAGCATCAAACAACTGGTTGCGGGCATCATCGCCGGCGCCGGGGATACCGGGAACACCCGGATCGCGGTGTGTCCGCCCTTCGTCTATATTCCGATGGTGTCCAACCTGCTGGCCGACAGCAAGGTGGCGGTGGGCAGCCAGGACATCAGCGACCAGGAGTCCGGCGCCTATACCGGCGAAGTGTCCGGCCCGATGCTGAAGGACTTCAACTGCACCTACGCGATCGTCGGGCACTCCGAGCGCCGCGCCCTCTATTGCGAGGACGACGCTTTCACGGCGCGCAAGTTCGCCGCCGCGCGCAAGGCCGGCCTGACCCCGATCCTGTGCGTGGGCGAGACGCTCGAAGAGCGCGAGCAGGGCATCACCGAGGGCGTGGTGGCGCGCCAGCTCGACGCCGTCATCGAACTCGAGGGCGTGGGGGCGCTGGCCGATGCCGTGATCGCCTACGAACCCGTGTGGGCCATCGGTACCGGCAAGACCGCTTCGCCGCAGCAGGCGCAGGATGTGCACGCCTTCATTCGCGGCAAGCTGGCGGGTCTCGACCAGGCAGTGGCCGACAAGGTCCAGATCCTGTACGGCGGCAGCGTCAAGGGCAGCAATGCCGAGGAACTGTTCGCCATGGAAGACATCGACGGCGGCCTGATCGGCGGCGCGTCGCTGGACGCCGGTGATTTCCTGACCATCTGCCGCGCCGGCAACTGAATCCAAACTGGGGAGCCACGGGCTCCGGGTGTGTTGAATGTTTACTGCATTATTGATATTCCAGGTACTGCTGGGACTTGCGATCATCGTGCTGGTCCTGTTGCAGCAGGGCAAGGGCGCCGACATGGGCGCCGCGTTCGGCGCGGGTTCCTCCGGCGCGGTGTTCGGCGCCGGTGGCGGTGGTTCGTTCTTCACCCGTGCCACGGCAGTGCTCGCCACCCTGTTCTTTCTCAACAGTATCCTGCTGTCTTCGCCGCTGGTGCGCGACGTGGTGGACGCCGACAGCAGCGTGACCGGCAAGGTCCAGGTCGAGGAACCGGCCGCGCCGTCGGACCTGCCTGACGTGCCCGTGCCCGCGCCGGCCGATGTGATCGACCTGCCGCCGGCCGACGACATGCCGGCGGCCCCGGCGACGGACAGCGAGGGCGGGCAGCCGGCGCAATAGTTTTCAAGCCGACGTGGTGGAATTGGTAGACACGCTATCTTGAGGGGGTAGTGGCGAAAGCCGTGCCGGTTCGACTCCGGCCGTCGGCACCATACAAGGCAAAAAGGCCCTGACGGATATCAGGGCCTTTTTTTGTGCGCGGGTGGAAGCCGGATGCCGCCGCCGCGCGATTTCCGCCTCCCTTCGTTGGTATTTTTTTTATAGGCCCACAAATACAAATTAACTGCTTGATTTGGCGCAAAAAGCGTTCGCTCCAACGGCTTGACACCCGTAAACGCACTGGCCTAGACTGCGGGACGTTTCACGGAAACGTGACATTAAAAATAAACCCGGCAAAAGCCGGAAGCGTCGGACGAGGGTTGCATGCTGGAGAACTACCTGCCGGTTCTTATTTTTATTGCCATCGGCATAGGCATCGGGCTGGCGATGACCATGATGGGGTTCATGCTTGGCACGCGCAAGCCTGACACCGAGAAGAACTCCCCCTACGAGTGCGGCTTCGAGGCCTTCGAAGACACCCGCATGCGATTCGACGTTCGCTACTACCTGGTCGCCATCCTGTTCATCATCTTCGATCTGGAAATCGCCTTCCTTTTCCCGTGGGCCGTGGTGCTCGATGACATCGGCTGGTTCGGGTACGTGGCCATGATGATCTTCCTCGGCATACTCGTTATCGGTTTCATCTACGAATGGAAGAAAGGGGCGCTGGAATGGGAGTGACGGCGTAATGGGCATCGAGGGCGTACTGGAAGAAGGTTTCATCACCACTTCCGCGGACAAGCTGATCAACTGGGCGCGTACCGGCTCGCTGTGGCCGATGACCTTCGGCCTGGCCTGCTGCGCGGTGGAGATGATGCAGGCGGGCGCGTCGCGCTACGACCTGGACCGCTTCGGCGTGGTGTTTCGCCCAAGTCCGCGCCAGTCCGATGTGATGATCGTTGCCGGCACCCTGTGCAACAAGATGGCGCCGGCGCTGCGCAAGGTCTATGACCAGATGTCCGAGCCGCGCTGGGTGATCTCCATGGGGTCCTGCGCCAACGGCGGCGGCTATTACCATTATTCCTATTCGGTCGTACGTGGTTGCGACCGTATCGTCCCGGTCGATATCTACGTGCCGGGTTGTCCACCAACGGCCGAGGCGCTGTTGTACGGTATCCTGCAGTTGCAGAACAAGATCCGCCGTACCAGCACCATCGCGCGCTGAAGAGGGCGGGCATGAAAGCAAGGGAACTCCTCGAACGGTTGCAGGCACGCTTTGGCGACAGGCTGCGCGACGCGGTGGTGCGGCTGAACGAGGTCACGATTGAACTGGCACCGGAAGACCTGCTCGAGACCTGCCGCACGCTGCGCGACGAGAAGGATTTCCTGTTCGAGCAGGTGGTCGACATATGTGGCGTCGACTACATCGATTACGGTGTCGACGAATGGGCGACGGAGGAAACTACACTGACCGGCTTCAGCCGGGGCGTGGACCCGAAGACAGCAGGACGGTTGCCGGGGTTGGAGGAAGATCTTTCAGTGGAGACGCCGCAACAAGACCGGCGCTTCGCTGCGGTATACCACCTGCTGTCGGTCACGCATAACCACCGCCTGCGCATTCGGGTGTTCGCGCCCGACAATGCCCTGCCGGTGATTCCCTCGGTGGTGGAGATCTGGAACGGAGCCAACTGGTTCGAGCGCGAAGCTTTCGACCTCTTCGGCATTTTGTTCGAGGGCCACCCTGACCTGCGCCGGATTCTCACCGACTATGGCTTCATCGGGCACCCGTTCCGCAAGGACTTCCCGCTCAGCGGCAATGTCGAGGTGCGCTACGACCCGGAGAAGCAGCGTGTCGTGTACCAGCCGGTGAGCATCGAGCCAAGGGTGCTGGTGCCGAGGGTGATTCGTGGCGAGGAACCGGAACCCATGGCCCTCGACGAGGCGGACGACAGCGACGGCGATGCCGGCGCGGACGCGGACCAGAAGGAGTGAATCGCGACGGGAGCTGATCTGTCCGAGACCATACCATGCCGGAAATCAAGAACTACACACTGAACTTTGGCCCGCAGCATCCCGCCGCGCACGGCGTATTGCGCCTGGTGCTCGAACTGGACGGCGAGGTCGTGCAGCGCGCCGACCCCCACATCGGCCTGTTGCACCGCGCCACAGAAAAACTCGCCGAGAGCAAGCCCTACAACCAGAGCGTCGGCTACATGGACCGTCTCGACTACGTGTCCATGATGTGCAACGAGCACGCCTACGTCATGGCCATCGAGAAACTGCTGGGCATCGAGGTGCCGGAGCGCGCGCAGTACATCCGCGTCATGTTCGACGAGATCACGCGCATCCTCAATCACCTGCTGTGGCTGGGCGCGCACGGCCTCGACATCGGCGCCATGACGGTGTTCCTGTACACCTTCCGCGAGCGCGAGGACCTGATGGACTGCTACGAGGCGGTGTCGGGCGCGCGCCTGCACGCCACCTATTACCGGCCCGGCGGCGTGTACCGTGACCTGCCCGACCGCATGCCCCAGTACCGCGAGTCGCGCTGGCACGGCAAGGAAGACGTCGAGCGCATGAACCGCAACCGCCAGGGCTCGCTGCTCGATTTCATCGAGGACTTCACCGAGCGTTTCCCGGCCTGCGTGGACGAGTACGAAACCCTGCTCACCGACAACCGGATCTGGAAGCAGCGTACCGTGGACATCGGCGTGGTCAGCCCGGAGCGCGCCCTGCAACTGGGCATGACCGGCCCCATGCTGCGTGGCTCGGGCATCGCCTGGGACCTGCGCAAGAAGCAGCCCTACGAAGTCTACGACCGCATGGACTTCGATGTCCCGGTCGGCGTCAACGGCGACTGTTACGACCGTTACCTGGTGCGCATCGAGGAAATGCGCCAGGCCAACCGCATCATCAGGCAGTGCGTGGACTGGCTGCGCGCCAACCCGGGCCCGGTGATGGTGGGCGACCACAAGGTCGCGCCGCCGTCGCGCGAGGAAATGAAGCAGGACATGGAAGCCCTGATCCACCACTTCAAGCTGTTCACAGAGGGTTACTGCCTGCCGGTGGGAGAGGCCTACGCGGCGGTCGAGCATCCCAAGGGCGAGTTCGGCATCTACATGATTTCCGACGGCGCCAACAAGCCCTACCGGGTGAAGATACGCGCGCCGGGCTTTGCCCACCTGTCCTCACTGGACGAGATGTCGCAGGGCCATATGCTCGCTGACGTGGTGGCCATTATCGGTACCCAGGATATCGTGTTCGGCGAGGTGGACCGATGACCCGTTTCAATCTCTGGATGTTGTTATGAGCGCAGTACAGGACAACGACGCAGTCTACGAACTGCCGGATTCGGTCAAGGCCGAGATCGACCACTGGCTGACCAAGTTCCCGCCGGACCAGAAGCAGTCCGCGGTGCTGGCGGCCCTGCACGCGGTGCAGCACGAGAACAACTGGGTCAGCGTGGCGCAGATGGACGCGGTGGCGAAATACCTCGACATGCCGCCGGTATCGGTCTACGAGGTCGCGAGCTTCTACTCGATGATCGAGACGCAGCCGGTGGGGCGCAACACCGTGGCGTTCTGCAACAACATCTCCTGCATGCTGTGCGGCGCCGACGAACTGATCGCGCACGTGGAAAAGAAACTCGGTATCAGGCTTGGCGAAACCACCCCGGACGGCCGCATCTACCTCAAGAACGAGGAAGAGTGCCTGGCGGCCTGCGTGGGCGCGCCAATGATGACCGTCAACGGACACTATTACGAGAATCTGACCATCGAGAAAGTCGACCAGATTCTGGACGGACTGGAGTAGGGCATGACAAACCAGGTCTGCTTCACCACACTGCAATTCGACGAGCCCTGGACGCTTGAGAACTACCTCAAGGTCGGGGGCTACCAGGCGTGGAAGAAAATCCTGCAGGAAAAGACGCCGCAGGAAGACATCATCGAGATCGTCAAGAGTTCCGCGCTGCGTGGCCGTGGTGGCGCCGGCTTCCCCACCGGCCTCAAGTGGAGCTTCATGCCGCGCAACGCGCCGGGGCAGAAATACATCGTCTGCAACTCCGACGAGTCGGAGCCGGGCACCTGCAAGGACCGCGACATCCTGCGTTTCAACCCGCACGCGCTGATCGAGGGCATGGCTATCGCCGGTTACTCGATGGGCGCCACGGTGGGTTACAACTACATGCGCGGCGAGTTTCACCATGAGCCGTTCGAGCGTTTCGAACAGGCGCTGAAGGAAGCCTACGAGGCCGGCTACCTGGGCGAGAACCTGATGGGTTCGGGAATCGATTTCAACCTCTATTCACACCTCGGCGCCGGCGCCTACATCTGCGGCGAGGAAACCGCGCTGCTCAACTCGCTGGAAGGCAAGAAGGGTCAGCCGCGCTTCAAGCCGCCGTTCCCGGCCAATTTCGGCCTCTACGGCAAGCCGACCACCATCAACAACACCGAGAGCCTGGCGTCGGTACCCGCCATTTTGCGCAACGGCGGCGACTGGTTCCTGAACCTGGGCACGCCCAACAACGGCGGCGAAAAGGTGTGGTGTGTGTCGGGGCACGTGAACAAGCCCGGCAACTACGAGATACCGCTCGGCACCCCGTTTCGCGATCTGCTGGAAATGGCCGGAGGGGTGCGCAATGGCCACAAGCTCAAGGCCGTCATCCCCGGCGGTTGTTCCATGCCGGTGATGCCCGCCGACGCCATCATGGACGTGGCGCTGGACTACGACTCGCTGTCCAAGGCCGGTTCGGCGCTGGGTTCCGCCGGCATGATCGTGATGGACGAGACGACCTGCATGGTCAAGGCGCTGACCCGTATTTCGCGCTTCTATTACGCCGAGTCCTGCGGCCAGTGCACGCCGTGCCGTGAAGGCTGCGGCTGGATGCACCGCGTCATCAAGCGCATCGAGGAAGGGCAGGGCACCATGGAGGATCTGGACCTGCTGGAGAGCGCGGCGGGGCAGATCGAGGGCCACACCATCTGCGCCTTCGGCGATGCCGCGGCCTGGCCGGTGCAGAGTTTCCTCAAGCATTTCCGTGACGAGTTCGAGTACCACATCAAGCACGGCAACTGCCTGCCGGGCACCAGTAGTCATCGCCCGGGCGGCGCCAGGGGGGCTGCTGCATGAGCGCCCGGCCCGAAGACGTGAACGACGACATGCTCAGCGTGGTGATCGACGACGTCGAGTACAAGGCGCGCAAGGGCGCCATGATCATCGAGGTCACCGACGCCAACGACATCAGCGTGCCGCGCTTCTGTTACCACAAGAAGCTGCCGGTCGCCGCCAACTGCCGCATGTGCATGGTGCAGGTGGAGATGGGCGGGCGCATGGCGCCCAAGCCGCTGCCGGCCTGCGCCACCCCGGTCGCCGACGGGATGAAGGTGTGGACCAGGTCCGATTATGCCCGCAAGGCGCAACGCGCGGTCATGGAGTTCCTGCTCATCAACCACCCGCTGGACTGCCCGATCTGCGACCAGGGTGGCGAGTGCGAGCTGCAGGATATATCACTGGAGTACGGGCGTGGCGTGTCGCGCTTTACCGAGCGCAAGCGCGCGGTGCCGGAAAAGAACTTCGGCCCCCTGATCGCCTCCGACATGACGCGCTGCATCCACTGCACGCGTTGCGTGCGCTTCCTGCAGCACGTGGCCGGGTTCAAGGAAATGGGCGGCATGGGCCGCGGAGAGAAGGTCGAGATCGGCACCTACGTGCAGCACAACCTGGAATCCGAACTGTCCGGCAATATCATCGACGTGTGCCCGGTGGGTGCCCTGACCTCTCGTCCCTACCGCTTCAGCGCCCGCGCCTGGGAACTGGAGCAGACGCCCTCGGTGGCGCCACACGACTGCGTGGGCGCCAACATCTACCTGCATACGCGGGGTGGCAGGCTGATGCGCGTGGCGCCACGCGAGAACGAGGCCATCAACGAGGTCTGGGCCAGTGACCGTGACCGCTTCGCCTACCAGGGCGTCAACAGCGATGAACGCCTCACCGCGCCGATGGTGAAGCGCGCCGACGGCTGGCAGCAAGTGGAGTGGGAGGAGGCCCTGCACGTGGCCGCGCAGGCCATCACTGAACGCGTCCGCGAGCAGGGCGCCGATCAGTTCGGCATGCTGGCCTCGCCGAGCGCGACCCTCGAGGAACTGAGCCTGTTCAACCAGCTCGCCGAGGGCCTCGGGGTTTCCAATATCGATCACCGTCTGCGTCAGACCGATTTTACCGGCCAGGCGCAGCAGCCGCTGTTTCCCTTCCTGGGCCAGACCATCGAGGAACTGGAGCAGGCCGACGCCATCCTGGTGGTGGGCGGCAACCCGCGCAAGGACCAGCCAATACTTGGGCACCGAATTCGCAAGGCCGCCATGGCCGGTGCCCGCGTGATGACCATCAACCCGGTCGACCATCCGGTAACCTACACGCCGGCGCA
>WGBO01000061.1 GCA_015494295.1 Gammaproteobacteria bacterium
AAATCTCGCGTTTCGAAAAAATCGACGGGCGCTGGCTGTACTGTGGCACCGTCGACATGGCGCCGGAACAGTTCCGGCGCGAGACGCCGAAAACCGGCCGCAACGATCCCTGTCCGTGCGGAAGCGGGAAGAAATACAAGAAGTGCTGCGGGAAATAAAACCCTAAGGGCGCCCTGCCTGGCACCCGCCGGACGCACCTGCCGCGCTACCCGCATCCAGCAACCGGCCGATATCGCGGTGACAGCCCGCTTCCAGCAGTGACTTGATCTGCGCCGCCGGCAGCGGGCGCGCAAAGTAGTACCCCTGGATGTAGGGGCACTTCATGGCGCTCAGGCGGCTGAACTGCTCGGCGGTTTCCACCCCTTCGGCAATCACCTTCATGTCGAGGTCACGGGCGAGCAGCATCAGCATCCTGACCAGTTGCAGGCCCTTGCCGTCCGGCGCCATGTCCTGCACGAAATCCTTGTCGATCTTCAGCGTGTCGAATTCGAACTCCTGCAGGTAGGCCAGCGAGCAATACCCCTTGCCGAAATCGTCGATGCTGACCGACACACCCAGTTCCCGCAACTTGCTCACCGCTTCCCGGGCCTGTTCCTTGTGCCCGACCAGCGCCGTCTCGGTCACTTCCAGATGCAGGCAGCAACTGTCGAGCCGGGTTCGCTTCAGCACCTCCGCCACGGCATCCTGGACGTCGCGTTCCGCCAGTTGCACACCGGACAGGTTGACCGAAATGGAAAACGGTTTGTCGGGGGCGAACTGCAAACCCCATTCACGCACCTGCATGCACGCCTGTTCCAGCACCCAGCGCCCGATCTCGCGAATCTGCCCGGAATTTTCCGCCACCGGGATAAAACGGTCCGGCGGAATGTCACCCAGCGCAGGGTGATGCCAGCGAAGCAGCGCCTCGAATCCGTGGATACGTTTCTCCACCACATCGACCACCGGCTGGTAGAAGACTTCCATATGCCCCTTCTCGATGGCGCTGCGCAGGTCGGTCTCGATCTGCATGGTTTCCAGCGCATACTTGTGCATCTCGGGGTTGAACACGTCGACCCGTCCACGCCCGGTCGACTTGGCGCGATACATGGCGATGTCCGCGTCGCGAACCATGTCCTCCGCCTTGTTGTAGCGCTCGGTAATCATGCACACCCCGATACTGGCATCGGCGTAGATCTGGTCGTTGCCGAGCCTGAAGGGTTCGCGGAAGGAAGACAGGATGCGCCGGGCGATGCCCAGCGCCTCGTCGATGCCGCTGATGTTGTTGATGAGCAGCGTGAACTCGTCACCGCCCATGCGCGCCACCGTGTCGCCGGGACGCAGCAACTCGTTCAGCCGTCGTGACAAGGCAATCAGCAACTTGTCGCCAACCTTGTGCCCACGACTGTCATTGAGGTTCTTGAAACGGTCCAGGTCCAGGAAACACACCGCAAAAAGGGGTTCGGAGTCGCGGTGAAACTTGCGTATGGACTGTTCCAGGCGGTTGTTGAACAGGCGGATATTGGGAAGGCCGGTAAGCCCGTCGCGCAATGCCTCGTCGGTCATGCGCTGCAACTGTCTGCGCAACAGCCATGCAAACGCCAGAATGGCGATAAAACCCGCCAGCCACACGCCCAGATGGGTGAACGCGATACCGCGATTGGTGTCATCGGCCGCCTCGAAATACCGGCCCAGCGGAATGGAAACACTGACGCCGCCGCGCAGGTCGCCATCCTTGAAACCGAGTATACCGTGACACTTCACACATCCCTCGGTCATGTACATGGCTTTCATGTAGCGCAGGTAGGGCTTGCCGTCGATCATCTGCTGTTCGTAGACTTCGTCGGCGCGTCCCGACTCGAAAATGTTGAGCGCCTTCAATTGCCAGGCATCGGGCTTGTTGATGGGATTGAGCTGCCGCTTGCCGGTGATCTTGCCCTTGATGCCAAAGTCCTGCTCAAACTCCTCGGCCATCTGCCGCATCATGTAGGCCGGGTTCATCAGGGTGAGCTTCTGTCCATCGGTCGTCACGACATCGCGGTTGGGCAGATGCGCCAGGGCGGGATTGGGTGGAGTGCGTTCATCGGGCTCGACATAGAGTCCGCCGTGACGGGCCACCCAGCGCCGGAAAGCAGCGTCCTTTTTCCAGTTGGCGCGGGCTTCCGTCAGTGCGAGATTGATATTTTCCTCGCGGATGTTGGCAACATTCCAGTACCAGGAATAGCCAACCAGTGCTGTCAGGACAATGATGGCAGTCACACCAAGTACGAGTGTAACCCTGTTGATCGCCCTACTGTCCTGCATAAATCGACTTCATGTTTTCAAACGCCAACCCGGCTCCCTGAGTTGAATACGCAATGGCTTCGGCCTAGCTTAGTAAACTCGCCAGGGTTTGTCGACAAGCAGGGAGAAATACCGAACCGCAGCGAGAATCCCGGTTCGGTGCGCATTCACCACATGAGATCGTCAGGCACCTTGTAGTCGGCGTAGGGATCGTTCTCGTCGCACTCATCCGGCGCGCCGGCGACCGTAATCACAGCGCTCTCGTCACGGGCGCGGATCTTGTCGGCGA
>WGBO01000062.1 GCA_015494295.1 Gammaproteobacteria bacterium
AAGGGTTGCCCGACTGGCAGTCCAACAACGGGATTCAGGAGGACTCATGAGCAAAGACAAGATCTCGGTGGAGGTGCAATCCCTCATCGACGCTCAGGACCACCCCTTCGTGCTGATCGACGAGAACTACAACATCGTCGCCGCCAACACCGCCTACAAGCAGGCCTACGGGGTAGAGAGCGACGACGTCGTCGGTCGCAAATGCCACCAGGTGTCACACCGCTCCGAGCTGCCCTGCCACATGAACGGCGAGGACTGCCCGCACAAGAAGGTCTTCGAGACCCGTGCCCCGCACCAGGTGCTGCACATCCACTACGACACCAACGCGCAACCCGAACACGTGCGCATCAAGGGTTCGCCCATCTTCGGCCAGGACGGTTCGCTGTTTCTCGGCGAGGCGGTGTTCCCGCTGGCGCACAGCGAGGATCTGGACTGCGAACAGCAGCGCATGATCGGCCATTCGAAGGCGTTCATGGCCTGTATCGAAAATCTCACCCGCGCGGCGGCGACCAGCGCGCCGGTGCTGCTCACGGGCGAAAGCGGCGTGGGCAAGGATCTCGCGGCGGAATATATCCACCGCCGCTCGGAACGCAACGGTCACTCCTTCACCATGGTCGACTGCAGCGCCATTTCCGAAACCGTGTTCGAGAGCGAACTGTTCGGCCACGAACGCGGCGCCTTCACCGGCTGCATCGGCCGCCGCTACGGCCTGTTCGAACAGGCTGACGGCGGCACGCTGTTCTTCAACGAGATCGGTGACCTGCCGCAATCACTGCAGGGCCGGCTGCTGCGCGCCATGGAAACCGGACAGTTCCGCCGCGTCGGCGGACGCGAACTGCTCAGCGCCGACGCGCGCATCATCTGCGCCACCAGCAAGAACCTGCGCCAGCTCGTCGCCAACAACCAGTTCCGCGCCGATCTCTACTACCGCATTGCCGGCATCCTGTGCGAGATCCCGCCGCTGCGGGAACGCCGCGAGGATATCCCGGATCTCGCCGAAGCGCTGTTGCAGCGCATGGGACCGGAAAATACCCCCTGCCATCACCTTACCGATGACGCCAGGGAACTGCTGATGTCGCACGACTACCCCGGCAATGTGCGCGAACTGCGCAACGTGCTGCAACGCGCGGCCGCGCTGAGCACCAACGGCATCATCACCGCCGCCGAGATTCACCTCGATGAGCCGATCGAGAAACGACACACCGACACCGCCCTGCACATCACCAGCCCGGACGCACCCGAGCCGTCCATCAAGGGCCTGGAATCACAATACATCGCGGAACTGCTGGCCGAGCACCACGGCAAGCGGGCCAAGGTGGCGCAAATCCTCGGCATCAGCGAACGGACCCTGTACCGCAAGCTGAAGCAGTACGGCCTGCAGTCGGTCGGCCGCTCGGCCTGATCCCGCCCTTTCAGCGCGACACGCCGCCCTGCGGGATGCCGTGCAGGTCCAGGTAGCCGCCCTCGACCAGGGCGCGGGCGGCGGCAAGAAATTCCTCCGGCTCGCCCTCGAACCCCGGCTGACGCCGCAGCCAGGCGAACAAGCGCGCGCGCGCCACGCCCTGCGCGCCGGCATCCAGTACCTGCAACATCAGGCGCCAGCGCCCGGCTTGTGTTGCCACCGTGCACATCTCCAGTTCCCCGCGGCGCCGCAGGCCTGCCTGCCGCACCTGCAGGAAACGCCGCGCGGCTTCCAGTTGCGGGCGCAACGGCATGGCGAGGTCGAACGCCAGCGCCACCCGCGCGCTGCCGGTGTCGCCATTATCGCCGGCGTCCAGCTCGATCACCGGCTGTTCTCGCTCGCGCCAGCTCAACTGCTCGCCGATCACCGGCGCATCGGTGTCCGGCGACAGCGGAAACTTGTAGAACCCCCAGCGCGCGCCCATCCAGCATTCGATCTTCACCCGGTCCTGATCGATGCGGCACTCCCCGCAGTCGTCGTCGGCGACGCTCCGCCACGCCAGCGGGTCTGCCTCCCAGCGCGCGAAGTCCCGGTTCGGCGGCCGGCCGTAACGCCCCTCCAGCGTGCGCCAGGTGGCGTCGAACCATTCCCAGTCCTCCCGGTAGGCGGGGTTGCGGCGCAGGAACTCCCACATCCACTGCCCGATCGAGAGGGATGCGGTAAAGGCGTAGTCTTCGGGATGATCCCAGCGTGGTGTTGACATGCTTTTCCTGCGGCTGTGGACGCGGTAGGCTGACCGCCATGCCTCACACACCCGAACTGCTCGAAATGATCGACGGCCTGATCTCATCACCTTCGGTGAGCAGCGTCAATCCGGACTACGATCAGGGTAACCGCGAAGTCATCGAACGCCTGGCCAACTGGCTGGACACCGCCGGTTACCAGGTGGAGATCCTGCCGCTGCCGGGCCGCCCCGACAAGGCCAACCTGATCGCCACCCTGGGACAGGGGCCCGGCGGGCTGGTGCTGGCCGGCCACACCGACACGGTGCCCTGGGACGAGGGGCGCTGGACGGTCGACCCGTTCCGCCTCACCCGCCGCGACGACCGCCTCTACGGACTCGGCACCTCGGACATGAAAGCCTTCCTCGCGCTCGCCATCGAGGCCGCGGACGACTTCGACCCCGCGCAATTCCGCGAACCGCTGATCCTGGTCGCCACCGCCGACGAGGAAAGTTCCATGGCCGGCGCGCGGGCGCTGGTGGACGCGCGCCGGCCGCAGGCGCGCTACGCGGTGATCGGCGAACCCACCGGGCTGCGCCCGGTACGCCTGCACAAGGGCATCCTGATGGAGGCCATCCACCTGCGCGGGCGCTCCGGTCACTCCAGCGACCCGGCGCTGGGCAACAACGCACTGGAAGGCATGCACCGCGTCATCGCCGAACTGTTGCGCTGGCGAAGAGAACTGCAGGCGCAACACCGCAACCCCCTGTTCGAGGTGCCTGTACCGACGCTCAACCTTGGGCATATCCACGGTGGCGACAACCCCAACCGCATCTGTGCCGACTGCGAGCTGCACATCGACCTGCGCCCGCTGCCGGGCATGGAGATCGAGGCATTGCGCCACGCCCTGCAAACACGGCTGGCCACCGCGATCGAGGGCAGCGGACTGGAACTGGAGTGCCGGCCGCTGTTCGAGGGCACGCCCGCGATGGAAACCGACGCCGCCTCGGCCATCGTGCAGGCCACCGAAAAACTTTCCGGCTACCCGGCACGGGCCGTCGCCTTCGGCACCGAGGGTCCCTACTTCAACAGCATGGGCATCGACACCGTAGTGCTCGGCCCGGGCGATATCGACCAGGCGCACCAGCCCGACGAATACCTCGCCTGTGAACGCATCGAACCGGCGCTGGCCCTGTTGCGCAAGCTGATACAGCGTTTCTGCCTCGCGCCGCCCGAGTAGCCGCGCCGGCGTGAAACCGGTAACCTAGCGGCCATGCCAGAGCGCAAGACCCACAAGCAGCAGGACGGTTTCGTCGCCGCCATCCGCCAGGCCGCGCCCTATATCCAGGCTCACCGTGGCGCCACCTTCGTGCTCATGTTCGGCGGCGAAGCCGTTGACGAACACTTCGAGCGCCTGGTGCACGACATCGTGCTGCTGCACACCTTCGGCATCCGCCTGGTGCTGGTGCACGGCGCGCGCCCGCAGATCGAACAACGCCTGAAACTGCGCAAGGCGAAAATCCGCTACGTGAACGGCCTGCGGCTGACCGACGACGAGGCGCTGGCCTGCGTCAAGGACGCGGTCGGCAGCCTGCGCGTGGAGATCGAGGCGCAACTCTCCATGAGCCTGGTCAACACGCCGACCGCCAACGCCCGCATCGGCGTCGCCAGCGGCAACTTCGTGATGGCGAAACCGCTGGGGGTTCGCGACGGCGTCGACTACTGCCACACCGGCGAAGTACGGCGCCTGGACGCCGACGGCATCCACCAGCAGCTCGACGCCGGCCGTATCGTGCTGCTGTCGCCGCTGGGCTATTCGCCCACCGGGGAAGTCTTCAACCTCAGCGCCGAGGAAGTCGCCACCGCCGCTGCCATCGCCCTGCACGCGGAAAAACTGGTTCTGTTCGTGGAAGGCGGCGGACTGCGCGACAGCCGCCGGCGGCTGATCCGCCAGTTGTCGCTGGACGAGGCGGAAAACCTGCTGCACTCGCGCCGCAAGCTCGACCCGGAGTGGGTGCGCCACGTCAGCCACGCCCTGGACAGCGGCCGGCGGGGCGTGCGCCGCGTGCACATGATCGATCGCCACCACGACGGCAGCCTGCTCAAGGAACTGTTCACCCGCGACGGCGTCGGCACCCTGATCACCGCCGACACCTACGAGGGCCTGCGCGATGCCGGCATCGACGACGTCGGCGGCATCCTGCAACTGATCGAACCGCTGGAACAGAGCGGGGTGCTGGTGCGGCGCTCGCGGGAAATGCTGGAAATGGAGATCGACCATTTCCTGGTGGTGGAACGCGACGGCATGATCGTCGCCTGCGCCGCCCTGTACCCCTACCCGGGCGGCATCGCGGAACTGTCCTGCCTCGCCGTGCACCCGGACTACCAGCGCCAGGGACGCGGCGACCAGTTGCTGGCGGCGGTGGAGAAACGCGCCGCCGAACAGGGCGTGCAACGGCTGTTCATCCTCACCACCCGTACCGCGCACTGGTTCCGGGAACGCGGTTTCCGCAGCGCGTCGCTGTCCGAGCTTCCCGTGAAAAGACGGAACCTGTATAACTACCAGCGCAAGTCGAAAGTACTGATAAAAACCATCGGGACACCCGCGTCAGACGGGTAACCGAACGTCGGCAACCGGGGGCAAAAGGCGAAAACAGGTGCAGCAAGAGCGGCAGGACAGTCAAACGATACGCATTGCCCAGATCACCGACACCCATCTGTATGCCGCCGCCGACGGCCGCTTGCTGGGCCTCGATACCCGCACCTGCCTCGACCGGGTCATGGAACTGGCGCGCCGGCGCGGGGAATTCGACCTGCTGGTAGCCACCGGCGACCTCGCCCACGACGGCAGCGAAGCGGCTTACCGGGCCGTGCGCGAACGCCTCGGCGTGCTGGGTTGTCCGGTCTACTGCCTGCCCGGCAACCACGACGAGGCAAACGCCATCCGCGCCCACCTGAACGGCGACGGCTTCCACTGTACGCGCAGCACCCCGGCCGGCAACTGGCAGATGCTGTTCCTGGACTCCAGCGTGCCCGGCCAGGACGGTGGCCACCTGAACGCGGAAGAACTGGACGCGCTCGAACAAGCGCTGCAGGCGCACCCCGGGCGCCCTGCCCTGGTCTGGCTGCACCACCAGCCGCTGCCGATGGGCAGCCGCTGGCTGGACACCATGGCCGTCGACAACGGCGAAGCCTTGTTCGCGTGCATCGACCGCCATCCGCAGGTGCGCGCGGTGGTGTGGGGACATGTGCACCAGCCATTCGACCGCCAGCGCAACGGCGTTCGACTGCTGGCCACGCCCTCGACCTGCCTGCAGTTCCTGCCCGGCAGCGAGGATTTTGCCGTGGAAGAGGTTCCGCCCGGCTACCGCTGGCTGGAACTGCACCCGGACGGCAGGCTGGACACCGGCGTCGAACGCCTCGCCGACATGCCCGGCCAACTCGACCTGTCGGCCCGTGGCTACTGAGCCGACAGCGGGTAACGCTCCATCAGGTAACCCAGGCAGTCCTGCCGCACCACACGTTCGTCTAGCGTAAACATCGACGGCATGACCGGCCGCGCGGTACGCAACAGGCCGTCCTGCACCGTGAAGTAACGGGCCGCCACGTCACGCCCACGCTCATCACTCACCTCCAGCGGCATGCCTTCGACCCCGTTGAGACATGCCAAGGTGCTGCCGGCCGGCAACTCGCGAAAATTGAGCCGGTCCAGGTCCTCGATGAAACAGATATCCGCCGGCGCCTCGCCGAAGGCAAAACTGAAACTGCGCGGCACGCGCACGATGGCGACCGTGTGAAACAGGTCCACATCCTGTTCCGGCACCGGCTCGTACGGGATCTCGCTGAGGTGCAGGCAGGCATCCAGAAATTCCAGCGCGTGCTCCTCGCCGGCGGACTGCCCCACCTTGCCGCACTCGACAGTCACCGCCGGGCAGATCTCCGCGAACGCCAGCGACTGCACGCCCAGCGGACGGGTGAAATACACCAGGGTACGGCTGAACAGGCTGGCCAGCCGCAGGTAGCGGTTGTCGATACGGTTGATGCAGCCATAGTGCGGGTTGATACCGGTGTTGTTGTGCACGTCGACACTGGCGAAGGGACGGCGCGCGCGCATGATTTCGAAGACTTCCGCCATCATGCGCTTCTCCGGCGTGTCGGGGTGATCGGTGCCCGGCCACACGCGGTTGTAGTCGGGCTGCCCGGCAAGGCGACGCAGGCCGTCGCGCGCGGCATCCACGTTGCCGATGAACAGGCTCAGGCTGCGCGGCAGTTCGCGGTCGTAGTAACGCCGCAACAGCGCCTGAACCGCCAGCAGGCCGGTGGTCTCGTTGCCGTGCAGCAGGATGGACACGAACAGCGGCTGCTCGCGGCGCCCCTCCAGGTGCACCAGCGTCGGCCCGCCGAGCAGTTCGGCGAGGTGTTCCGGGCGGGCATCGAGAAACGCCTCCGGCAGGGTTTCGGGCTGTCGCAACAGGCTGCCCATCAGCAGTCCCAGCCGTGCACCGGCTCGCCGCGCCGCTGGCGCGTGTAATAGGCTTCGGTCAGGCCCTGCATGTCAGGCCCGTGACGCGCCAGCCAGGCCCGCTGCCAGGCGGCGCCGGTACAGGCATTGGCGACACGCTGGCGCACGATCGACAGGTAATGCTCGCGTTCGCCGGCATCGATCTCCAGCAATTCCAGCCCATGCCGCGCAAGTGGCAGCAGCCTGTCCAGCAACAATCCCTGCGCCGGTCCCTTGCGTCCATCCAGCCAGGTGATCTGCGCCTCCAGGCCATCGCGCGCGGCGGCGTAGAAATTGTCGCGCGCGGCGGCGAAGGGCAGCAGGGATTCGGGCGGCGTGTCGGCCCGTACCAGCGCCTCCACCAGGCCGTAATAAAAGGCTGCGTTGGCGACCACGTCGATCACCGTGGGGCCGGCGGGCATCACCCGCTGCTCGATGCGCAGGTGCGGCGTGCCGTCGTCGTCGAAACCGATCAGTGGCCGGTTCCAGCGCCAGATGGTGCCATTGTGCAGGCGCAGGTGTCGCAGTTCGCGCTCGTCTCCGGCGTAGACCATGGGCAGCATCACGGGGAAGTGTTGCTGGTTTTCCACGAAACACTCGAACAGCGATGTCTTGGCGTAACCGGTGCCGAAACTGACACGCCGCACCGGGCCGCGTGCGGCGCCGGCGAAACCGCCGACTTCCACCGCCTGCTCGAACAGGGGGATGCGCGTCTCGTCCCACAACTGGTGGCCGAACAGACAGGGCGAGTTGGCGGCCGCCGCCACCAGTGGCGCCGACAGGATCTGCGCGGCGTTGTAATAACGCACCGCCAGCCGCTGCTCCACCTTGAGATGCAGTTGCAGGGAGGTGGTAGCCGACTCCAGCATCACGTCTTCGTGCACCAGGCTCAGATGTTCGCGCCCGTGGATCTCCAGACGAATGGGCTTGCCCTCGCGCAGGCGCAGCACCTGTTCGTTGAGCGCGCGGTAGCGTTCCAGCCGCGACATGTTGTCCAGGCTCAGGTCCTGCTGGCGGACACTGGGCAGGATGCCGATCATCATCAGTCGGCTGCCGCCGATGCCCGCCGCGACGCGCTCGCTCTCGCGCCAGGTGGCGTCGAGCTGGCGCCGCAGGCGCGACAAGGCCTGGCCGCGCAGGCGCTGCGGCTGCACGTTGAGCTCCACGTTGAACTGGGCCAGCTCCGGCACCACCATGGGGTCGCCCATGGCATCGAGAAAATCGCGGTTCACCGACGCCGGCCGCGCCTGCCGGTCGATCAGCCAGGCTTCCAGTTCCAGCCCGCACATCGGCGCGTCGGCAGAAAAGGCGCCCTCCTCGAACCAGCGGCCCAGCAGTTCCGTCTCCGCCGCCAGCCGCTCGCGAAAGGCCTCGAAATCGGCGTCGCTGAACTGGCTGTGGCTGATCTCGTCACCCATGCGCGCGTGCTCCGAGCTGCCGTTCCAGCGCCTCCAGGCGCTGCGGGGTGCCGACGTCGGTCCAGCCGCCGCGGTAATGCTCGCCGCTCAGCTGGCCATCACGCATCGCCGCGCGCAACAACGGCGCCAGCGCAAAGCGCCCCGGCGCGTGGCTGGCGAACAACTCGGGGCGGTACACGCCAATGCCGCTGAAGGTCAGCGCCTGACCGCCGCCGTCGCTCACGCGGCCATGCGCCAGGCTGAAATCGCCTCCGGGATGATGCGGCGGGTTGTCCACCAGCACCAGGTGTGCAAGACCGCGCGGCGCCTGCTTCAGGCGCGCGTAGGGGAAATCGGTCCAGATGTCGCCATTGACCACCAGGAAGGCGTCGCCGTCCAGCAGCGGCAGCGCCTGGCGGATACCGCCGCCGGTTTCCAGCGCCCCTTCGGGTTCGGCGGAATAGGCGATGCGCACCCCCAGCCGCGAACCGTCGCCAAGCTGTGCCACGATCTGCTCGCCCAGCCAGGCATGGTTGATCACCAGGTCGCGGAAACCGGCCTCGCGCAATGCCGCGATGTGATGTTCGATGAGGGGGCGCCCGGCGACGCGCAACAGCGGCTTGGGGGTGCTGTCGGTGAGCGGCCGCATGCGTTCGCCACGGCCGGCGGCGAGTATCATCGCCTTCACAGTTGCTCCAGGGCCCGCGCCGCGAGATCGCCGAGCGCGCCGAGTTCGGGGTAGCGGCCGCACACCTCGGTCACGTAACCCAGCGTGCGCGGAATATCCGCGAGATAGCCGGGTTTTCCATCGCGGTGGTTGAGTCGCGCGAAGATACCGGCCGCCTTGAGATGGCGCTGCACCCCCATCCAGTCGAACCAGCGCAGGAAGGTCGCCTCGTCGGCCTGCTCCGGGCGCAACACGCCGGTCTGCAGCGCCAGTTCGTGGTAACCCAGCACCCAGTCCTCGACGCGCGCGCGCGGCCAGGCGATGTAACAGTCGCGCAGCAGGGAGACCAGATCGTAGCTCACCGGGCCGATGACGGCGTCCTGGAAGTCCAGCACCCCGGGGTTGTGGCCTTCGCACACCATCAGGTTGCGCGAGTGAAAATCGCGGTGCACGCACACCCGGGGCTGCGCCAGGGCGCTGTCGGCCAGCCGGGAGAAGGCCCCATCGAGCGCATCGGCCGCCGCGCCCCGCGGACGCAGGCCCAGATGCCGGTCCAGCAGCCAGTCGCGGAACAGCTCCATTTCCGCCAGCAACAGCGGGCGGCCGTAGTCGGGCAGGCCCGACTCCGGCGTCACGCAGCCCTGCATGGCCAGCAGGGCGCCGATGGCGTCGCCGTACAGGCGGTCCACGCTGCTGTCGTCGAGGGCGTCCAGGTAACAGCGGTCGCCCAGGTCGGAGAGCAGCAGGAATCCCTGCTCCAGGTCACTGGCCAGCACCTCGGGCACGTGCAGGCCGAGCGCCAGCAACAGGCCGCTGACGTGCACGAAGGGGCGGCAGTCCTCCCGCGCCGGCGGCGCGTCCATGAGGATATAGCTTTCCTGCCCTCGGGAAACACGGAAATAGCGCCGGAAACTGGCGTCGGCCGAAGCCACGGCGAGTTCCACGGCGGGCCAGTCGAGTTGCCGCCGCGCCCACTGGGCGAGCTGATCGAGCCGTTCAGTCATGGGAGCCCGGGGTTCCTTATGGTTGCAGACAGAAGCCATTATACTGTCTGCCCGGCGCCAGGGGACGGCGGAGGCGATTTTGACGGAACAATTGAATATACTGCCGTCTCGTTGAACCTTTGCCCGCTGTCCGAACCAACCGAGCCGAACGCCTGTTTGTGAAAACCCGACACCTTCTGCTGATCACGGCGCTTGGCGTTGTTCCGGCCCGGCTCCCCGCCGGCGCCTTCTGCGGCGTGCCACAAACGGGCTGCGGCGACACGCGGGGCAGCGCCGTGACGGACCCCTACCGGCCGACCTCGGCCTGGGCGGTATGCCCGCCGCAGCCACAGCAGGACTTTCACCCCACGTTCAGGGGCGATCCTGAACAGGCGCCGACCACCCTGATGGGCCAACTCGCCACCCGCGACGGCGAGGGCACCCTGACCCTGACCGGCGACGTCGAGATCGTCCGCGCCGACACCCGTCTGAAGGCGGAACGGGTCGTCTACCAGGAACACAGCGAGGAAATACAGGCCGAGGGGCGGGTGCGCATCGACCAGCCCGACATGACCATGACCGCAGACCACGGCAGCTTCTGGCTGAACGAGAACCGCGGCATCTTCCACGACACGCGTTTCCGGTTCTACTCGCGTCACGCGCGCGGCAGCGCGGAGGTTTCGCGAGTGCTGGAACCCGGCATCACCCGCTACGAAAAGGCCTCCTACACCACCTGCGCCGACGACAGCAACGCCTGGCTGCTGCGCGCCAGCAAGGTAACCCTGCACGAGGACGAGGGCGTGGGCGTGGCGCGCCACGCGCGGCTCAACATCAAGGGCGTGCCGCTGCTGTACACGCCCTACCTTTCGTTCCCGATCGACGACCGGCGCAAAACCGGCTTCCTGGTACCGGGCTTCGGTTCCTCCAACCGTTCCGGGATGGAAGTGTCGCTGCCTTTCTACCTCAACCTGGCGCCGAACTACGACGCCACGCTGACGCCGCGTTACCTCGAGGACCGTGGCGCACAATTGAACACCGAATTCCGCTACAAGCGCCGCAACCAGATCGGCATCGTCAACTACGAGGTCCTGCCGGAAGACGACATCACCGGCGACCGGCGCGAACGCTTCACCTTCCGCGACACCAGCCGTTTCGGCGAACACCTGTCGACGCGCATCGATTACGACCGGGTCTCCGACAAGGACTACCTGACCGACCTCGGCGACTCCCTGAGCCTGGCCAGCAAGACCCACCTGCGGCGCTCGGCGCGCGCCGACTGGCGCACGCGCTGGTGGCAAACCGGCATACAGGTGGACGACTACCAGACCATCGACCCAACCATCGCGCCGGCGGACCGCCCCTACGAGCGGCTGCCCGCCATCGACCTCAGCGCCGACAGCCCGTGGCGACCGCTGGGACTGGAAAGCAGCCTGAGCGCCACCTTCGTGGCCTTCGACCAGGAGGCGCGCGTCACCGCCGACCGCATCGACGTGCAGCCCGACATCCGTTGGCCGCTGCGCCGCAATGCGTTCGAACTCACGCCACGCGTGGGCGTGCGCCACACCGCATGGCGCCTGCACGACCAGGATCCGGGCATCGACCGGGAGCAGCAGCGCACCACCCCCCTCGCCAGCCTCGACGGCACCCTGTTCCTGGAGCGGGAACTGCGCGCCGGCGGCCGCAGCTATACCCACACCCTCGAACCGCGCATCTGGTACCTGTACGTGAAGGGCGAGGAGCAAAACGACATCCCGCTGTTCGACACCACCGAGCCGACCTTCACCTACCGGGAACTGTTCGCGGAGAACCGCTTCCGTGGCGCCGACCGCATGGGCGACGCCAACCAGATCGCCCTGGCGGTCACCACCCGAATGCTGGACGCCGACAACGGCAGGCAACTGTTCCGCGCCTCGGTGGGCGAACTGTTCTTTCTCGCCAACCGCAACGTGACCCTCAACAACACGGCGCCACTGAGCCGCAGCCGCTCCGACATTGCCGGCGAACTGGAACTGGCGCTGGGGCGCGCCTGGACCGGCAAGGCCGACCTGGTCTGGGACCCCTACGACGAACAGACCGGGCGCGGTAACCTGCGTCTCCAGTACCACCCCGGCTACCGCAAGATCGCCAACCTCTCCTACCGCTTCCGACGCCAGTCCCAGAGCCAGGTGGACGCCTCGCTGCTGTGGCCGCTGACCCCCGCCTGGCAGGTACTGGGCCGCTGGTACTATGACCTGAACGCCTCGGAGGAACTGGAGACCATGGTTGGTGTCGAATATGACAGTTGCTGCTGGGGCATCCGCCTGATCGCGCGCGAATACGTGCGACCCAACCGCGACGAAGTCAATCGATCCATCATGTTCCAGTTCGTATTCAAGGGCCTGGCCCGAATCGGCAACGACATCGAGAGCGTGCTCGAAGATGGTATCCTTGGCTACACCGAAAGACCCGAAGATTGAGACCTGAATGAAACTGATACCCCTCCTGCTGGCCCTGTTCATCCTGTTACCGGGCCAGGTTCGTGCCAACGAGCCACTCAACCACATCGTCGCTGTCGTCAACGACGACGTGGTGCTGCACAGCGAACTCGAAAACCGGGAACGCCTGATCGTCGAACAGTTGCGCAAACAGGGCGCCCAGCTCCCGCCCCGCGAACTGTTGCGCAAGCAGGTGCTGGACCGCCTGATCCTGGAAAACCTGCAACTCCAGATGGCGCAGCGCACCGGCATCCGCGTCGACGACGAGACGCTCAACACCAACCTGCGCAGCATGGCGAAGCAGAACGGCATGACGCTCACCGAGTTCCGCGAGGTGCTGGAGAAGGACGGCTTCGACTACCTCGCGTTTCGCGAGGAATTCCGCAACCAGATCATCATGAACCGCATCCGCCAGCAGATGGTGGACAACCGCGTGCAGGTCACCGAGCAGGAAATCGACAACCTGCTGGAGAGCGCCGCCGAATTCAATGACCAGTCGCGCGAATACCATCTGCTGCACATCCTGGTGTCACTGCCGGAGGCGGCCAGCCCGGAACAGATCCAGGCCGCCCGCCAGCGCGCCGAGGGAATACTCGCACGGCTGCGGGACGGGGCCGATTTCAAGCAGATCGCGATTGCCGAATCGGACGCCCAGAACGCGCTCAACGGCGGCGACCTCGGCTGGCGCAAGACCGGCCAGTTGCCGGCGTTCTTCTCCAACGTGATAGGCCAGCTCAAGCGCGGCCAGGTCAGCGACCTGATCCGCACGCCCAGCGGCTTCCATATCGTCAAGATCGAGGACATACGCGGCGACGAACAGCATACCGTGCGCCAGACCCTGGCCAGCCATATCCTGCTGCGACCGGACGCGCTGATGAGCGAGGAACAGGTCAAGACGCGCATCACCCAGCTCTACGACCGCATCATGGCGGGCGATGATTTCGCTGAACTGGCGCGCGCCCACTCCCAGGATCCCGGTTCCGCCAGCGAGGGCGGCAGCCTCGGCTGGGTCAACCCCGGGCAGATGGTGCCCGAGTTCGAAAAGGCCATGAACGAACTTCAGCCCGGCGAAGTCAGCAAGCCGGTCAAGAGCCGTTTCGGCTGGCACCTGATCAAGGTGCTCGACCGCCGCGACCACGACGACACGGAAGAATACCGCCGCGCGCGCGCGCGTGAATCCATCCGCCTGCGCAAGACCAACGAGGAACTGGAAATCTGGTTGCGCCGCCTGCGCGATGAATCCTACGTCGAGTACGTCGACAACAGCCTGTGATCCCGCGCATCGCCATCACCACCGGCGAACCGGCGGGCATCGGTCCGGAACTGTGCACCGCCATCGACAGCCGCGCCTTCGACGCGGAACTGGTTCTGATCGGTGACCCGCGACTGCTGAACGAACGCCTGGCGCTGAGCCACGAAGGGGCGACGCTGCCGGTATTCGAACCCTCGGCCCCGCCGCGCGCCGGCCACCTCAGCGTGGCGCCGGTAACGCTGGCGGCAACGGCGCACGCCGGGCAACTGAATCCGGACAACGCCACCTACGTGCTGCGCACCCTCGACCTGGCCATCGAAGGCTGCCTGGACGGCACCTTCCAGGCCATGGTGACCGCGCCCATCCACAAGGCCGTGATCAACGACGCCGGCATACCCTTTACCGGCCACACCGAGTACCTTGCCGAAAAGACCGGCGGCGGCCAGGTAGTGATGATGCTGGCGGCGCCGGGCCTGCGGGTGGCGCTCGCCACCACCCACCTGCCGCTGGCGCAAGTGCCGGCTGCGATCACGCCGGCGCGCCTGGAATCGGTGCTGCGCTGCCTGCACCACGACCTGCGACACCGCTTTCACATCGAGGAACCGCGCATCCTGGTGGCCGGGCTCAACCCGCACGCGGGCGAGGGCGGGCACCTCGGCCACGAGGACGACACCATCATCCGCCCGGTGGTCGGGAAACTGTGCGAACAGGGCATGCACCTCACCGGCCCCCTGCCCGCCGACACCCTGTTCACCCCGCCCTGGCTGGCGCGCGCCGACGCGGTGCTGAGCATGTACCACGACCAGGGCCTGCCGGTGCTCAAACACATGGGCTTCGGCCAGGCCATCAACATCACGCTGGGACTGCCGTTGATCCGAACCTCCGTCGACCACGGCACGGCCCTGGAGCTGGCCGGCAGCGGCCACGCCGATCCCGGCAGCCTGATCACCGCCATCCAGTGCGCGGTGGACATGGCGCGCTGATGCACAAGGCGCGCAAACGCTTCGGGCAGAACTTCCTGCACGACGCCGGCGTCATCCAGCGCATCGTGCGGGCGGTCAGTCCGCGCCGCGGCCAGCGCATCGTGGAAATCGGCCCCGGCCAGGGCGCCATCACCCTGCCGCTGCTGGACGCCTGTGGACGCCTCGACGTGGTGGAACTGGACCGCGACCTGATCCAGCCGCTGGCCGACTGCGCCGCCGGGCACGGCGAACTGCTCATTCACCAGCACGACGTCCTCAAGTTCGATTTCCGCTCGCTGGCCGGCGACGCGCGGCTGCGGGTGGTCGGCAACCTGCCCTACAACATCTCCACACCCCTGCTGTTCCACCTGATCGAACAGGCGGACGTCATCGAGGACATGCATTTCATGCTGCAAAAGGAAGTCGTGGAGCGCATGGCCGCCGGGCCCGGCGGCGGCGACTACGGGCGGCTGTCGGTAATGATCCAGTACCACTGCAAGGTCGACCCGCTGTTCCGGGTGCGGCCGGGCGCCTTCACGCCGGCTCCGAAAGTCGAGTCCGCCGTCGTCAGGCTCACCCCCTGGCGGCAGCCGCCGTTCAGCCTGGACGATCCGGAAACGCTGGAACCGCTGGTGCGCACGGCCTTCTCGCAACGGCGCAAGACCCTGCGCAACACGCTGAAACCCCTGCTGGACAGCGAGCGGATCGAGGCGGCCGGCGTCGACCCCGGTGCGCGGCCGGAAACCGTCGACCTGGCCGGCTACGTCGCGCTCGCCAACCAGCTCGCGCTGACACAAAAGGAATGAGAAAGGCGTGGGCGGGACACCCGCCCGCGCTGGCTACCAGCGGCGCTGGAGGAAGATGTAGGCGTCGGGGTTGTCGTTGAGGCTGCCGACCTGGCTGTCGCCACCGGCCTGCAGGCTGCGCTTGATATGCCCGGGCACATTGGTGGAAAACCTCAGCGCCGGACCGTGGCTGCCGAAGGGATGGGAAAGACGCAGGCCCGCGCCGCCGCGATCCACCTCGATCTTCGGTTTCCAGTTCTTCAGCCGCTCCGCCAGGTTGATGCCGTCGATGGACGGAAACCATTCGCCGGACAGGATTTCACTGCCGAACTGCTGCAGGGCCACAACTGGCGCCGGCAACTTGCGCTCCGCCTCGGCGGCCTGCGCCACGCTGCTGAACACCACGCCCAGCGCCACGCTGAACGCCACGACCACCATCAGGTCCGGTTTACGATAACGATTCGATTTCATGGTCTGCATGGGAACACCGCCGTTTCGTTTTCGATAACCCGATGACTGTATCTTTCATCATCCCGGGCGGTGTTACTGTTAATCCGTTCACACTTTTGCAAGATTCAGGTCCCGGCGAGTCCCTCCGACCCACCGTATCTCCCCCTGTATCGGCCACGCCCCTTTCCTCTTGAATAAATGAACGAAATAAAGGAGACGGAGCCCCTTGCCCACCACCAGCCCAAAAAACACCCGTAAAATCAAAAAGAAAAAGATGGGCGGAGCCTTTTTCAGGCACGGCGTGAAACCGTAATTCGCAGGCGCGGGGTGAACAAAACCCTGCCCGCCGGGCTTCAGGGGAGAAGCACCCGCGGGTCAGGGCAACGGAGGAAGAGCTGTCTTTTAATGTCGGGCCAATCCCGTGATATTCAAGCCCTTTTCAGTGACGGGTGGAACTGCGATAGGCGGCATCGACCCAGCAACGGGGCAAATCCTCACCGGAGGGAAACTGGAGCTGCCCCTTGACGAATTTGGCCGGGTCCTGCAATTCCTCGCCGGCGTGGTAGCGCCCTTCGATCTCCTCCATGCAGGGGTCGATCACCGCGGCCAGATCCAGCACCTCGACCAGATCACCGCTTGTCTTGTCTCTCAGGAACATAACCGCCTCCTGTGCGTCATAATTCTCAGTACAAATATAGACCGCTTTGCCGCGATGCGCCTCCCATGGAATTGCCGGGGGTAATCTGTACCCCCCACGGCAAAGCACGTATCCTGTTACCGTTATAAGGAGTCACAGGTAATGGCAACAGACAGTTACAACATCAAGGTCGACGTCGAAACCCGGTACATCCCGGAACAGTCGTTTCCGGAACAGGGGCGTTACGTGTTCGCCTATACCATCACTATCGAAAACCGCGGCAAGGTCCCGGCCCAGTTGCTACGCCGCCACTGGGTGATCACCGACGCCAACAACCGGGTACAGGAAGTCAAGGGCGAAGGCGTGATCGGGGAACAGCCACGACTCGAACCCGGCGAGAATTTCCGCTACACCAGCGGCACCATGCTGGAAACGCCGGTGGGCAGCATGCGCGGCAGCTACCAGATGATTGCCGACGATGGCGTCGAATTCGACGCGGAGATCCCGGCATTCACCCTCGCCATCCCGCGTACCCTGCATTGATCGGAACACCGGAACCGGACCGGCACACTGCCGCGCGCCCGGGAGCCGTGCGGACATGGCACGGGCGCTGACATGGCGGTCTGGGCCATCGGCGACCTGCAGGGCTGCTATGACGAGTTGCAGGGGCTGCTCGAACAGATCGCCTTCGATCCCCGCCACGACACCCTCTGGTTCGCCGGCGACCTCGTCAACCGCGGCCCCCGGTCCCTCGACACACTACGCTTCGTCCACCGCCTGAACGCCATCACCGTACTCGGCAACCACGACCTGCACCTGCTCGCCTCCGCGCATATCCCGCGCTACCGCAAGCACAAGGACACCCTGCAACAGATCATGGAGGCCGACGACGGCCCGGAATTGCTCGACTGGCTACGCCGCCGGCCACTGCTCCACCACGACCGCCACAGCGGCTATACCCTGATCCACGCCGGCCTGCCACCGCAATGGGATTTCGATACCGCCATGGCATGCGCCGCCGAAGTTGAAACCGTCCTGCGCGGCCCCGGCTTCATGGACTTTCTCGAAAACATGTACGGCAACCACCCGAACATCTGGTCGGACAAACTGGAAGGCCACGATCGCCTGCGCTTCATCACCAACTGCCTGACCCGGCTGCGCTACTGCGACGCCAACGGACGTCTCGCCCTGGAACACAAGGGCCCGCCCGGCAGCCAGCCGAAACACCTCAGGCCCTGGTTCGAATGGCCGCGCAAAAGCGCCGGCATGAACATCCTGTTCGGCCACTGGTCGACGCTCGGCGCCTGGGACGGGAACGGTGTGCACGCCCTGGACACCGGCTGCCTGTGGGGCGGCAAACTGACCGCCATGCGGCTGGATATGCCCGCGCC
>WGBO01000063.1 GCA_015494295.1 Gammaproteobacteria bacterium
ATGCCCACGTCGATCACGGTGGCGCCGGGGCGTATCCAGTCGCCGGGCACCAGCCCGGGCTTGCCAGCCGCCACCACCAGGATCTCCGCCGCGCGCACGTGCGCTTCCAGGTCGCGGGTGAAGCGGTGGCAGCAGGTCGCCGTGGCGCCCGCCAGCAGCAGTTCCAGCACCATCGGCCGGCCCACGTGGTTGGAGGCGCCGACCACCACCGCTTCGCGGCCGTAATAGGTTTCGCCAATGGTATCGAGCAGGGTGATGACACCGCGCGGCGTGCAGGGCCGCAGCTGCGGCTTTCGCACCGCCAGGCGGCCGATGTTGTAGGGGTGGAAACCGTCCACGTCCTTGTCGGGTCGGATGCGCTCGAGGATGGTCTGGGTGCCGATCTGTTCGGGCAGCGGCAGTTGCACCAGGATGCCATCGATGGCGTCATCCTCGTTGAGCGCGTCGATCAGTTCCAGCAGGGCCGCCTCGCTGGTGTCCTCTGGCAGGTCCCAGGACCGGGACAGCAGGCCGACTTCCTCGCAGGCGGCGCGCTTGTTGCGCACGTAGATCTGCGATGCGGGGTCGGCCCCGACCAGGATCACCGCCAGTCCCGGGCGTCGTTTTCCGGCCGCCAGGCGGGTCTCGATGGCGTCCCTGGCCTGCTGGCGTATGGTGGCTGCGATGGCTTTTCCGTCGATGATGCGGGCGGTCATAGATCCAATTCCGGTAACTGACTCTGGTGCGGGAAGGGCGGCGATTCTCGCACGCGCAAAGCAACCGGACAAGCGCCCGGGTAATTTTCTGGTATACTTTTTTCCTTCGGCCGTTGACGCTGGCGGGGTGGGTCCGTATCATCGCCCGCCCATCCGGTGCTGCCGAGATGCGGGGCATAGCGCAGTCTGGTAGCGCGCCTGCTTTGGGAGCAGGATGTCGGGAGTTCGAATCTCTCTGCCCCGACCAACAACGCGTGTGTTCGGCGTGCCAGGGAGCGAGATGGTGATTCGAGTTTTGCCCCGGTAGCTCAGTTGGATAGAGCAACGGCCTTCTAAGCCGTGGGTCAGGGGTTCGAATCCTCTCCGGGGCGCCAGGCAGGACGATTTTTGCAGTTGATGGCGGGCGTAGCTCAGTTGGTAGAGCACAGGATTGTGACTCCTGTGGTCGCCGGTTCGATCCCGGTCGCTCGCCCCATTACAGGTTACAACCCGTTACACGGGCCGTTAGCTCAGTTGGTAGAGCAGGAGACTCTTAATCTCTTGGTCGAAGGTTCGAGTCCTTCACGGCCCACCAATTCAGAACCCGCCCTTGAGCGGGTTTTTATTTTCCTGGTATTTTTTGGGGTTATACTCGATTTTCCAAACCCGTATAATCGCTTGCTGGTGTCGTGGCCTTGAAGAATCAATCACTTGGCGCGCATCGCGAAAGTGGCGGAATTGGTAGACGCGCTGGATTTAGGTTCCAGTGGGGAAACCCGTGAGAGTTCGAGTCTCTCCTTTCGCACCAGAATTACAACGGTTTTATGTCCCGGCGCAATTGTTACGATGCGGTGTGCGGGGATCGAACGCTTACACATTATCGATTTCACGTTTTTTTGAGGTAAAGACATGCAAGTTTCCGTTGAAACAACCAGTGGGCTGGGGCGCCGCATGACCGTGCAGATTCCGGCGGAGCAGATGGATCAGCAGGTGGCCAGCAAGCTGCAACAGCTTACCCGCTCGGTGCGGCTCGACGGTTTTCGTCCCGGCAAGGTGCCGCTCAGCGTGGTGAAGAAGCGGTACGAGTCGCAGGTGCGCCAGGAGACGGCGGCGGAACTGATTGCCTCGACCTACGAGCAGGCCCTGCAGCAGGAGAACCTGCGTCCCGCCGGCGAGCCGAACATCGAGCAGACCCGCAACCAGAGCGGCGAGGAACTGGAATACGTGGCTACCTTCGAGGTGTACCCCGAGATCGAACTGCCGGATCTGGGCGACCTGAAGATCGAGCGACCGATTGCCGAGGTCGACGAGAACGAGGTCGAGAAGATGCTCGAGAAACTGCGTCGCCAGCGTGTCACCTGGACCAGCGTCGAGCGTCCGGCCGCCGAGGGCGACCGGGTCGAGATCGATTTCGAGGGCACCATCGACGGCCAGCCGTTCAGCGGCAACGCCGCGAAGAACGTGCCGCTGGAGCTGGGCAGCGGTTCGATGATCCCCGGTTTCGAGGAGCAACTGGTCGGCCTCAGCGCCGGTGACAGCAAGACCATCGAGGTCACCTTTCCCGAGGACTACGGCTCCGCCGAGGTGGCCGGCAAGACCGCGAAATTCGACATCACCGTGCATAGCGTCGCCGAGCCGACCCTGCCGGAACTGGACGACGAGTTCGCACGCGCCTTCGGCGTTGGCGACGGAGGCCTGGAGGCGCTGCGCGAGGAAGTGCGCAAGAACATGCGCCGCGAGCTGGACGCCGCGATCAGCAACCGCATCAAGAGCCAGGTGTTCGACGCGCTGCTGGAAAAGGCCGACCTGGACGTGCCCACCTCCCTGCTCGACAGCGAGATCGACGCACTGGTCAAGAAAGACAGCGCAGGTGCCGATGCAGGGGACGACCGCAGCCGCTACGAGGACGAGGCGCGCCGCCGGGTGTCGCTGGGCCTGCTGATCTCCGAGATCATCCAGCGCAACCAGCTTAGCATCGATCCGGACCGGGTACGCCAGAAGATCGAGGACATGGCCCAGTCCTACGAGAATCCCGAGGAAGTGGTCCAGTGGTACTACAGCAACCAGGAAATGCTGGGCAGCGTCCAGACACTGGTGATGGAAGAAACCGTGGTCGAATGGGTCATGGACCAGGCGCAGGTCGAGGACAAGTCCACGACCTTCGAGGAACTCTTGCAGCAGGCCGCGGGCGGCTCTGCCTGAATCTACAAAGGAATCAACTGAATGTCAGACAGCATGATCAAGGGCGGTGGAGATATCCAGGCTTTGAATCTCGTTCCCATGGTGATCGAGCAGACTGCGCGTGGTGAACGCGCGTACGATATCTACTCGCGCCTGCTCAAGGAGCGCGTGGTGTTCGTGGTGGGTCCGGTCGAGGATTACATGGCGAACGTCATCGTGGCGCAGTTGCTGTTCCTGGAATCCGAGAACCCTGACAAGGATATCCACCTCTATATCAATTCGCCCGGCGGTTCCGTGACCGCGGGTCTGGCCATCTACGACACCATGCAATTCATCAAGGCGGATGTCAGCACCATGTGCATCGGCCAGGCGGCCAGCATGGGCGCCGTCCTGCTGGCCGGTGGCGCCAAGGGCAAGCGCTTCTGCCTGCCGCATTCGCGTATGATGATCCACCAGCCGCTGGGCGGGTTTCAGGGGCAGGCCACGGACATCGACATCCACGCGCGCGAGATCCTGCTGGTGCGCGAGCGTCTCAACCGCATCCTCGCCAACCACACCGGCCAGTCCATGGAACAGATCCAGAATGACACCGATCGCGACAACTTCCTGGGCGCCGAGGAGGCCAGGGACTACGGCCTGATCGACGAAATTCTGGTGTCGCGCAAGGACGCGGCCGCCGCCGAGGGCGAGGAATCCTGAGCGTCGGCGCCGGTTTAATAACCGCAGAGTACCGCCGGGAACACTTGTCAGCGGTGCGGGGACGTAGTTGAATAGGAACTCACTGATTTTACGGCAGTCCGAGTGTTCAGGCGGCCGGAAATCTGCCGCTTATACAGGCATAGGGAACCGCGAGTCGGGACATCGAGTATGAATAACGATCGAAATGGTAAGGGCGACGACGGAAAACTGCTGTATTGCTCCTTCTGCGGAAAGAGCCAGCACGAGGTGCGCAAGCTGATTGCGGGGCCTTCCGTCTTCATCTGTGACGAGTGCGTCGAACTCTGCAACGACATCATCCGCGAGGAGATGCAGGAGAAGACCGCCAGTGGTGGCAGCAAGCTGCCCACGCCGCAGGAAATCAACGAGGTGCTCAACGAGTACGTCATCGGCCAGAAGAACGCCAAGAAGGTGCTCTCGGTAGCCGTCTACAACCACTACAAGCGTCTCGAGGCCGCCGGCCACAAGGACGACGTGGAGCTCTCCAAGAGCAACATCCTGCTGATCGGTCCGACCGGTTCCGGCAAGACACTGCTGGCGGAAACGCTGGCGCGCCTGCTCAACGTGCCGTTCACCATCGCCGACGCCACTACCCTCACCGAGGCTGGTTACGTGGGTGAGGACGTCGAGAACATCATCCAGAAACTGCTGCAGAAGTGCGACTACGACGTCGACAAGGCCCAGACCGGCATTGTCTACATCGACGAAATCGACAAGATCTCGCGCAAGTCCGACAACCCGTCCATCACCCGCGACGTGTCGGGCGAGGGCGTGCAGCAGGCACTGCTGAAGCTGATCGAGGGCACCGTGGCCTCGGTGCCGCCGCAGGGTGGGCGCAAGCACCCGCAGCAGGAGTTCCTGCAGGTCGACACCTCCAACATCCTGTTCATCGTCGGCGGCGCCTTCGCGGGCCTGGAAAAGATCATCAAGGGCCGTTCCGAGAAAGGCGGCATCGGCTTCTCCGCCGAGGTCAAGACCCACGACGAGGACGTCAACGTCGGCGAGATCCTCTACGACGTGGAGCCGGAAGACCTGATCAAGTTCGGCCTGATCCCGGAATTCGTCGGTCGTCTGCCGGTGGTCGCCACCCTGGAGGAGCTGGACGAGGACGCACTGGTGCGCATCCTGACCGAGCCCAAGAACGCGCTCACCAAGCAGTACGCCAAGCTGTTCGACATGGAAGGCGCGGAGATCGAGTTCCGCGAGGACGCGCTGCGCGCCGTGGCACGAAAGGCCATGGAACGAAAGACCGGCGCCCGCGGTCTGAGAACCATCATGGAGCACGTGCTGCTGGATACCATGTACGAACTGCCGTCGCTGGAGAACGTGCAGAAGGTGGTGGTCGACGAACGCGCCATTGCCGGCGAATCCGATCCCTACCTGCTGTACGACTCCGAGCCGGAGCAGCGGGCCGCTTCGGACTGACGCCAATTTTCCGACCACACGGCGGCGGCCGACTGGCCATCCGGCTACCGGCCCCGCCCGCAACCCACGCCGGTGTACTGTCTGTACCGGGCAAACACGCCCGTTCGCGCCGGCAGCCATGGATTCACGCCATGGCTTGTTTCTTGCAGAAATTCTTTTCGGGACGCCAAACCGCCATTGAAATGTCTCGCGGCAGTCCCCATATCGAACTGTCGGGAACTCCGCCCGGGGCGGATGTTCCCCTGATCAGAACCGGATACTGAGGTACTCTCCCATGGAGCAGAGCAAAAACACCCCTGAAGCAACCAACACCGAATCGACAGCCGTGGTTCCGGTTCTTCCGTTGCGGGATGTCGTCGTCTACCCACACATGGTCATTCCATTGTTCGTCGGGCGCGAGAAGTCCATCCACGCCCTGGAAGCCGCGATGGACGACGACAAGCGGATTCTGCTGGTCGCGCAGAAAAGCGCCGAAGTCGACGATCCGCAAGTGGAAGACATCCACGAGATCGGAACGCTGTCCACCATCCTGCAACTGCTGAAGCTGCCCGATGGCACCGTCAAGGTGCTGGTCGAGGGTTCCGAGCGCGCCAGCGTGGTGAAGTTCGAAACCACCGATGAATTCTTCTCGGCCCAGGTCAAGCTGCTGGGCCAGGGCGAGCAGGCCGGCGAACGGGAGGTCGATGTCCTCATGCGTTCGCTGCTGACCCTGTTCGACCAGTACGTGAAGCTGAACAAGAAGGTTCCGCCGGAGATCCTGACCTCGCTGTCGGGCATTGACGAGCCGGGCCGCCTGGCCGACACCATCGCCGCGCACATGGCGCTCAAGCTGGACGAGAAGCAGCGCATTCTCGAGATCGAGGACGTGCGTCAGCGCCTGGAACACCTGATGGGCATGATCGAGGGCGAGATTGACGTCCTGCAGATCGAGAAGCGCATCCGCGGCCGCGTTAAGCAGCAGATGGAAAAGAGCCAGCGCGAGTACTATCTCAATGAACAGATGAAGGCCATCCAGAAGGAACTGGGTGACATGGACGACGTGCCCAACGAGACCGACGAACTTCAGGAAAAGATCGAGAAGGCGGGCATGAGCAAGGAAGCCAAGGAAAAGGCCATGTCCGAGCTCAACAAGCTCAAGATGATGTCGCCGATGTCCGCCGAAGCCACGGTGGTGCGCAACTACATCGACTGGCTGGTCAGCGTGCCCTGGAAGAAACGCACCAAGATCCGCCACGACCTGGCGCGCGCCCAGAAGGTGCTGGACGAGGATCATTATGGTCTCGACAAGGTCAAGGAACGCATCCTCGAATACCTCGCCGTCCAGCAGCGCGTGCGCAAGCTGAAGGGTCCGATCCTGTGCCTGGTGGGTCCGCCCGGCGTTGGCAAGACCTCGCTGGGGCGCTCCATCGCGCGCGCGACCAACCGCAAGTTCACCCGCATGTCGCTGGGTGGCGTGCGCGACGAGGCCGAGATTCGCGGTCACCGCCGCACCTACATCGGTTCGCTGCCGGGCAAGATCATCCAGAACCTGTCCAAGGTCGGCGTGCGCAACCCGCTGTTCCTGCTCGACGAGATCGACAAGATGTCCATGGACTTCCGTGGCGATCCGTCCTCGGCGCTGCTGGAAGTGCTCGACCCCGAGCAGAACTCGACCTTCGGCGATCACTACCTGGAAGTGGAATTCGACCTCTCCGACGTGATGTTCGTGGCGACCTCCAATTCGCTGAACATCCCCGGACCGCTCCTCGACCGCATGGAAGTGATCCGCATCCCGGGCTACACCGAGGACGAGAAGGTCAACATCGCCACCCGTTACCTGCTGCCCAAGCAGATCAAGAACGCCGGTCTCAAGGAAGACGAGATCTCGGTGAGCGAGAAGGCAATCTGCGACATCGTGCGTTTCTACACCCGCGAGGCGGGCGTGCGTAACCTGGAGCGCGAGATCGCCAAGATCTGCCGCAAGGTGGTCAAGGAACTGTTGCTGTCCAAGGGCAGCAAGAAGAAGGTCGCGGTCACGCCGCGCAACCTCGACAAATACCTGGGAGTGCGCCGGTTCCGCTACGGGCTGGCGGAAGAGCACGATCAGATCGGTCAGGTCACCGGCCTGGCGTGGACCGAGGTCGGCGGCGAACTGCTGAGCATCGAGTCCACCATCGTCCCCGGCAAGGGCAGGCTCATCCATACCGGCCAGCTCGGTGACGTGATGCAGGAGTCGATCCAGGCCGCCACCACGGTGGTGCGCAGCCGCGCCGAGGCGCTGGGTATCGAGGAAGACTTCTACCAGAAGTACGACATCCACGTGCACGTGCCGGAAGGCGCCACGCCCAAGGATGGTCCCAGTGCCGGTGTCGGCATGTGCACGGCGCTGGTGTCGGCGCTGACGCGCATCCCGGTGCGGGCCGACGTCGCCATGACCGGCGAGATTACCCTGCGTGGCGAGGTACTGCCCATCGGCGGCCTCAAGGAGAAGTTGCTGGCGGCGCACCGCGGCGGCATCACCACGGTGGTGATTCCCGAGGAGAACCGCAAGGATCTCGCGGAAATTCCCAAGAATGTCAAGGACAAGCTGGACATTCGACCGGTCAGGTGGATCGACGAGGTGCTGGAAATCGCGCTGCAGCACCCGCCGGTGCCTCTCGCCGGCAAGGCCGAGGAGAAGTCCGGCGAGAAGATCAAGGAGAAAGCCAAGCCCGCGGGCAAGGGCAAGACCCTGCGTACCCACTGACATTCTGTCGTTCCCAGGCCCGTCGACGGCGCAATCGAAGTTCTTTTGCGCGGTTGACGGGCTTTTTATTTGACGCGTCAGCGATACCCTTGGTATAAAACCGGGCGAGCGCGCGGGGGCTCCCGGATTGGCCTTTCTTTAGCAGGGTTTGAACCTCGGCAGGTTTGAACTGCGGAGGTTCGGGTTCCCGTGCGCGAATTGAAGTATAATTTACAATTTGATGTTGAGGGCCAAACTCGATGAATAAAGCCGAACTGATTGACGCCGTTGCAACTGCCGCTGACATGTCCAGGGCGGACGCAACAAAGGCTGTCGATGCCGTGATTGACACCATTACCGAAACACTGCGTAAGGGTGATTCCGTCACGCTCGTAGGTTTTGGCACTTTTGAAGTTCGCGCCCGTGCCGCGCGCACCGGACGCAATCCCCAGACCGGTGAAACCATCCAGATCAAGGCGTCCAACACGCCTGCATTCAAGGCTGGTAAAGCGTTCAAGGATGCCGTAAACTAGCGTGCTTTCCCGGGGTGCTTAGCTCAGCTGGGAGAGCGTCGCCCTTACAAGGCGAATGTCGGGGGTTCGATCCCCTCAGCACCCACCAAGGTTTTGGAGCGGTAGTTCAGTTGGTTAGAATACCGGCCTGTCACGCCGGGGGTCGCGGGTTCGAGTCCCGTCCGCTCCGCCACCTTTAAAGAACGGGCGTCCATTCGGGCGCCCGTTTTTCTTTTCAGGCGTTATAATGCGCCTTCTTTTCAAAAAACAAGATTACGGATAGCGGGATTCACCTATGTTGCAAGCCTTTCGTGAAAGGGTCATGGGTTGGCTGGGCTGGATTATCATCGGCCTGGTGATCATGACCTTTGCCCTGTTTGGACTCGGTTCCTACCTGCAGGACAAGAGCCGTGTCTACGCCGCCAAGGTCAACGATGTGGAGATCACGCCGCGCGATCTCCAGGAAGCCTACCAGCAGCAACGTGCGCGCCTGCAGGAGATGTTGGGCGATGCCTTTGATCCCGCGCAGCTCGACGAGAAGCAGATCCGCAAGCAGGCACTCGATACACTGATCAGCCGCGAGCTGATTCTGCAGGCCGCGCAGGAAAACGGCATGGTCATCAGCGACGAGCTGCTCGCGGCGCGGATCCACGAAATACCGGCCTTCCAGGAAGACGGCAAGTTCTCCGAGGAAAAATACCGCAACCTGATCCGTTCGCGCGGCCAGAGCGTCTCCGAGTTCGAATACGAGATTCGCCGCAGCCTGCTGGGCGACCAGTTCCTCGGCGGACTGACCGGCACCACTTTCGTGACGCCCGGTGAACTGAACCGCGCCTACGCCTTGCAGAACCAGAAGCGCGACTTCGATTACCTGATCGTGGCGGCCAGACCTTTCGAGGCCACCATCGAGGTGAGCGACGAACAGGTGAGCGACTACTACGAAAAACACAGCGACGACTTCATGGTGCCGGAGCGCGTAAAGCTGTCCTATGTGCGCCTTACCGGCGAAAAGCTCGGTGGCTCGCTGGAGGTGGACGAAGACGAACTCAAGCAGTTCTATGAGGAGCGCAAGGCGTCGCTGAAAAGCAAGGAACAGCGCCGCGCCAGTCATATCCTGATTGCCGTGCCGTCCGATGCCGATGAAGCGGCGGTCGAGAAGGCTCGCGAGGAAGCCGCGCAGGTGCGTGAGCAGTTGGCCGGCGGCGCGGACTTTGCGGAGCTGGCGAAGGAGCATTCGGACGATCCCGGCTCGGCGCAGAAAGGCGGCGACCTGGGTTTCTTCGGCAGTGGCGACATGGTGCCGGCCTTCGACAAGACGGTGTTTGGCATGGCGGAAGGCGATATCTCCGACCCCGTGCGCACCCAGTTCGGCTTCCACATCATCAAGCTGACCGGTATTCGCGGCAGCAAGGTGCCTCCCCTGGACGAGGTGCGGGACGAACTGGTGCGTGAAATGCAGCAGGAGAAGGTCGACGACCTGTTCTACGACCAGCTCGAACAGCTCACGGATCTCAGTTACGAGAACGCCGAGTCGCTGGACGCGGCCGCCGAGGCGCTGGGCCTGGAGATCCAGACCAGCGACTGGATCGGTCCGGACGGTGGTCCCGGCATCGGCCAGTACCCGAAAGTGCGCGCGGCGGCGTTTTCCGAAGACGTGCTGGAGGGTGGCAACAACAGCGAACCGATCGAGGTTGGCCCCAACGACGTGATCGTGGTGCGGGTCGAGGAGCGTCAGCCCGAGCACCAGGCGCCGCTGGAAGAAGTCCGTGACAAGATCGTGGCGCGCCTGAAACACGAGATGGCGGCCGAAAAGGCGCGCGCGCGCGGCGAGGAACTGGTGGCAAAACTGGCCGAGGGCGCCAGCCTCGAGTCGCTCAACGACGAGGACTTTTATGCGTTCCGCAAGGCCGAGGGTGTGACGCGCGCGGCCCCGGGCTACAACCCGGAAGTCATGCGCAAGGCCTTCACCCTGCCGCGCCCGAAGGAGGGCAAGCCGGTCGACGCCAGCTTCGCGCTCAGTAACGGCGATTACGCGCTGGTGCGCCTCACCGCCGTCAAGGACGGCGATCCCGCCGAACTGAAGCCGGAACAGCGCGAGCAGATGGCGCGCGGTTACGAGAACATGTACCGCTCGCTGGTGATCGAAACCCTGCTGAGGGATCTGCGCTCCCGCGCCGACATCGAAATCCCGCAGGCCGAGGACGAGTAGGCAGGACGCCATGCCGCGTCTCCAGTTGCACTGGCAGATACTGATTGCGCTGGTGCTGGCGGTGGTCGCAGGCCGCCTGAGCGGCACCGACGGCGGTCTGTTCGGCGTCGTGCTCTACCCGGTGTACGAGTTCACCGGCGCCCTGTTCATGAACGCGCTGAAAATGGTGATCGTGCCGCTGATCGTATCCAGCATCATCACCGGCGTGGCGGGTATCGGGGACACCCACGGGCTCGGGCGGCTGGGCGGCAAGACACTGCTGTTCTACATGGTGTCGAGCCTGTTGGCGATCGTGGTCGGCCTGATGTTCGTCAACTTCATCAGCCCCGGCATCATCGACGGGCAGCCCGCGCGTGAAGTGCTGGGTCTCAGCGAGAGCGCCGCCAGCGAAGCGGCGCAGAAGGTCGAGGGCCGCGGCGCATCCGATCTCACTGGCGTGTTTCTCAGCATGATTCCGCCCAACGTGGTCGCGGCCGCCGCCAACGGGCAGATGCTGGGGCTCATTTTTTTCAGCCTGCTGTTCGGATACTTCCTCACCCGCATCGACCGTGAGGCGGGTGACATCATATCGCGTTTCTGGTCGGGCATTGCCGACATCATGATGCTGATCACCGCGCTGATCATGAAGTTCGCGCCCATCGGCGTGTTCGGGCTGGTGGCCAGGACCGTGGCGAGTATCGACGCCGAACAGCTCAACCAGCTTGCCTACACGCTCGGCAGCTTCACCCTCAGCGTGTTGCTGGCGCTGGCCTTCCATCTGTTCGTCACCCTGCCGCTGTTGCTGGCGCTGGTGGGGCGCGTCAACCCGGTGAGGCAGTTCCAGGCCATGCTGCCGGCCCTGCTGACGGCATTCTCCACGGCCTCGTCGTCCGCGACCCTGCCGCTGACCATGGAATGCGTGCGCGACAATGCGAAAGTATCCAACCGCACCGCCAGCTTCGTGCTGCCGCTGGGCGCCACCGTCAACATGGATGGCACTGCGCTCTACGAATGCGTCGCCGCCATGTTCATCGCCCAGGCCTACGGTCTGCAACTGGATCTGGTGACGCAGTTCACCGTGGTGCTGGTGGCCCTGCTGACCTCCATCGGTGTCGCCGGCATTCCCGCGGCCAGCCTGGTGGCCATCACTATCATCCTTGCCACCATCGGCCTGCCCGCCGAAGCCATCGGCCTGATCCTCGCCGTCGACCGCATCCTCGACATGTTTCGCACTTCCGTCAACGTCTTCAGTGACTCCTGCGGTGCCGTCATCATCGCCCGCACCGAAGGCGAACAACAGGTGCTTCGCCCCTGACCTCCCCGTGCCCCCTGACAAAGCGCTCGAAACAAAAAAGGGACGGAGGGATTAAATTTTAATCCCTCCGTCCCTTTTTCAGGTTCGGCAAGTCAATCCCGATCAACCGGGTCTGACCCCCTTGAAGGGGGACAGGTCAGTCGTCGAGGGGGGGCATGCCGGTGGTGTTGTAGCCGGCGTCGACGTAGGTGATTTCGCCGGTGATGCCAGAGGCCAGATCGGAGCACAGGAAGGCGGCGACGTTGCCGACTTCGTCGATGGTAACGTTCTTGCGCAGCGGCGAGGTGCGCTCCATCAGGTCCAGCATCTTGCGGAAGTTGCTGATGCCGGCGGCGGCCAGGGTCTTGATCGGGCCGGCGGAGATGGCATTGACGCGGATGCCGTCGGGGCCGAGGCTCTGCGCCATGTAGCGCACGTTGGCTTCCAGGCTGGCCTTGGCGAGGCCCATGACATTGTAGTTGGGCATGGCTTTTTCGGCGCCGTAGTAGCTCAGGGTCAGCAGGGCGCCGTCGCGGCCTTCCATCATGCGGCAGCCAGCCTTGGCCAGCGCCGAGAAACTGTAGGAACTGATTTCATGTGCAACGCGGAAACCTTCGCGGCTGACGGATTCGAGGTAGTCGCCTTCCAGTTCCGTGCGTGGCGCGAACGCCACCGAGTGCACGATGATGTCGAGGTGGTCCCAGTAGTCGTCGAGGTGATCGAACACGGCATCGATCTGCTCGTCGTCCGAGACGTCGCAGGGCACGATGATCTCGGTGCCGCATTCGGCGGCCATTTTTTCGACGCGATCACGCAGTTTGTCGTTCTGGTAGGTGAAGGCGAGTTCGGCGCCTTCGCGCTGCATGGCCTTGGCGATGCCCCAGGCAATCGACCGGTTGCTGGCGAGTCCAACGATGAGCGCACGTTTGCCGGTAAGAAATCCCATGGCGGCGTTTGACCTCTGTAATGGTGTTTGGTGGCGCTAAGGTACCGGAAAACCGGTGTGACTGGAAGTCCTGTGAAAGCGCCCCGGGGGCCCCTATAATCCGGCTTTATGCATGTGCCATATAAACGCTTGGGTGGCCTGGGGCGGGTGCTCGGGGGGCTGGTGTGGGCGCTCGCCGGCCTGCTGCTCGGCGGTTGCGGCGATCAGCCCTGGAACAGTCCCTATCCGCCTAAGCAGGCCGGCAAGAATATCCTCTATTCTTCCTTCAGCGCGCGGCCCAAGCACCTGGATCCCGCCCAGTCCTACAGTTCCAACGAGGTGGTGTTCACCGGCCAGATCTATGAGCCGCCCCTGCAGTATCATTTTCTTCGCCGCCCCTACGAGCTTGAGGCATTGACGGCGACGCGGGTGCCGGAGCCCTACTACCTCGACGCCAAGGGCAGGCGGCTGGAGGCGGGCGCGCCCGACGACGCCATCGCATTCAGCGTCTACGATATCGAGATCAGGCCGGGCATCCGCTACCAGCCGCACCCGGCATTCGCGCGCGACGGGCAGGGGCGTTTTGTCTACCACGCGCTCGACGAGGACGACCTCGAGGATATCGACACGCTGTCTGACTTCCCCCTCACCGGCAGCCGCGAACTGGTCGCCGCCGACTACGTATATGAGATCAAGCGGCTCGCCCACCCGCACCTGCACTCGCCGATCTTTGGCCTGATGGCCGACTACATCGTCGGCCTGAAGGCATACGCGACGACGCTGCGCCAGGCCTGGGATGAACAGGAAAAACAGGGCGCGCGTCCGGTGGTGCTGAAACTTTCGGACTTTCCGCTGCAGGGCGCCCGGGTGCTGGATCGTTACCGTTACCGGGTCACGGTGCGCGGCAAGTATCCCCAGTTCCGTTACTGGCTGGCGATGCCGTTCTTCGCGCCGGTGCCCTGGGAGGCAGATGTGTTCTACAGTCAGCCGGGCATGAAGGAACGCAATATCACCCTCGACTGGTACCCGGTCGGGACCGGCCCCTACATGCTGACGGTGAACAACCCCAATCGCCAGATGGTGCTGGAACGCAACCCGAATTTCCGTGGCGAGCGTTACCCCGATGCGGGGGAAGCGGGCGACCGGGAAGCCGGCTTCCTGGACGACGCCGGGCGCGAGATGCCGTTCATCGACAAGGTGATCTACAGCCTGGAGAAGGAAGCCATTCCCACCTGGAACAAGTTTCTGCAGGGCTACTATGACGCGTCCGGCGTCAGTTCCGACAGCTTCGACCAGGCCATCCAGGTCGGGAGCAGCGGCAGTATTTCGCTGACGCCGGAGTTGCGCGAGCGCGGCATCCACCTCAACACGGCGGTGGCCACCTCGATCTATTACATGGGCTTCAACATGCTCGACCCGGTGGTGGGTGGAGACAGCGAGCGCGCCCGCCTGTTGCGCCGCGCCATCAGCATCGCCATGGACTACGAGGAATTCATCTCGATATTCGCCAACGGCCGCGGCATACCGGCGCAGGGTCCGCTGCCGCCGGGCATCTTCGGTCACCGTGAGGGGCGCGAGGGCGTCAACCCCTATATCTATACCTGGGGGGCGCGTGGACCGCAGCGCAAACCCATCGAGGAAGCGCGGCGCCTGATGGCGAAGGCAGGCTACCCGGACGGCCGCGACATCGAAACCGGCAAGCCGCTGGTGCTGTACCTGGACGCCACCGGCGGCGGTCCTGACGATTCGGCGCGCCAGAACTGGATACGCAAGCAGTTCGCCAAACTCGACATCCAGTTGCAGATCCGCAATACCGACTACAACCGTTTTCAGGACAAGATGCTCAAGGGCACGGCGCAGATTTTCCAGTGGGGCTGGAACGCCGACTACCCGGACCCGGAAAACTTCCTGTTCCTGCTGTATGGCAAGAATGCAAAGTTCCGGCACAACGGCGAGAACGCGGCCAACTACAGCAACCCGGAGTACGACCGCCTGTTCGAGCAGATGAAGAACATGGAGAACGGCCCGCGCCGGCAGCAGATCATCGACCGCATGATCGATATCCTGCGCCGCGACGCGCCGTGGGTGTTCGGTTTTCACCCCAAGCAGTTCGTGCTCTACCACGACTGGTACTACAACGCCAAGCCCAACCTGATGGCGAACAACACGCTGAAATACAAGCGCCTCGACCCACTGCTGCGCGAACAGAAACGGCGGGAGTGGAATCGCCCCATTGTCTGGCCGCTGGGCCTGATGGCGTTGCTGCTGGTGGCGATGATCGTGCCGGCGGTAGTCGCCTACCGGCGCCACGAGAACCGGCGCATGCTGGTGGAGGCGGACTGATGCTGGCCTATATCGCCCGCCGCCTGCTGTACGCCGTTCCGATCCTGATCGGGGTGAACCTGATTACCTTCGTGCTGTTCTTCGTGGTGAACAGCCCCGACGACGTCGCGCGCATGCACCTGGGCATGAAGCACGTGACGCCCGAAGCCATAGAGAAATGGAAGGAGGAACACGGCTACGACCAGCCGCTGCTGTACAACGCGGACGAGCAGGGGGTGGCGAAACTGACCGACACCATCTTCTTTGAGAAATCCGTCAAGCTGTTTGCCTTCGACTTCGGTTCCTCCGACGCCGGACGCGATATCGGTGACGACATCAGCCAGCGCATGTGGCCGAGTCTCGCCATCGCCGTGCCCACCCTGTTGCTGGGCCTGCTGGTTCACATCAGTTTCGCCATGTTGCTGGCGTTTTTCCGTGGCACCTACCTGGACCTGTCCGGGGTGGTGCTGACGGTGATCCTGATGTCCATCTCCGGCCTGTTCTACATCATCGGCGGGCAGTACCTGTTCAGCAAGGTATTGCACCTGGTGCCCATCTCCGGCTACGAGCCGGGCTGGCAGGCCTGGCGGTTCGTGCTGCTGCCGGTGCTGATCGGCGTGTTCTCCGGTCTCGGTTCCAGCGGGCGCTGGTACCGTACCATCTTCCTCGAAGAGATAGGGCGAGACTATGTCCGCACTGCGCGCGCCAAGGGCGTGCCCGAACTCAAACTGCTGTTCACCCACGTGCTGCAGAACGCCATGGTTCCGATTCTCACCGGCGTGGTGGCGGTGTTGCCGCTGTTGTTCATGGGCAGCCTGATCATGGAATCGTTCTTCGGCATTCCCGGGCTGGGCAGCTACACCATCGAGGCGATCCAGACCCAGGACTTCGCCATCGTGCGCGCCATGGTATTTCTGGGTTCGGTGCTGTACATCATCGGGCTGCTGCTCACCGATCTGTCCTACACGCTGGTCGACCCGAGGATACGCCTGTCATGATCAAGCCGGTGATCCTGTGGACCGACGCGCTGGTGTTCCTGCTGGTGGGCATCGTTGTCGTCTTCGCGTTCTACGCGCGCCGTCACGAACACCTGCGCGCGCCCTGGCGAGAGGTGGTGCGCGGCCGTATCGCGGTGGCCTCGCTGGTGGTGCTGGCCTTCTATACCCTCACCGGGCTGCTCGATTCGGTACACTACCGCAAGGCCCTGCCCATGCAGGACGGCCAGGTCGAGGTGCAGTACGGCGGCGAGGTGTTCAGCCTGCTGGATGCGCTGCTCGGCGATGTCGGCAGCCAGGTGGAGAAGACCTACTCGGCTCCCTTCGCCTACACCTTGTACACGCGCGAAACGGTGGTCGACGAAAACGGCGTGCAGAAACGCATCTTTCCGCGCCTGAAGTACGGCGGCGCGCACCTCGACGACCCGGCAACGCAGCGGGGCGCCGACATCGCCGCGCGCTCGCTGGCGGCGCTGTGGCAGGCGCTGGCGTTCATGCTGGTGCTGACCCTGCTGTTGTCGCTGTGGCTGGCCGGGCGGTGGCGGCTTTCGCCGGCGCGCGCCCTGCGCCGCCTGCTTCGTGGTGACAGCGATGTGCCCTGGCGAACCGCGCTGTTCACGATTTTCCTGTTCGCTCTGCTGGCCGCGCTGATCGTCAACCTGGCCAGCGCCTGGCACGTGCTGGGCACCGACAAGGTCGGCAAGGACGTGCTCTACCAGACACTCAAAAGTGTTCGCACCGGGCTGGTCATCGGCACCCTGACGACCCTGATCATGTTGCCGTTCGCGGTCACGCTGGGAATGATGGCGGGGTATTTTCGCGGCTGGGTCGACGACGTGATCCAGTATCTTTACACCACCCTCAACTCGATCCCGGGCGTGCTGTTGATCGCGGCGTCGGTGCTGATGATGCAGGTGTACATGGACACCCACCCGGAGCTGTTCGAGACCATGGCGGAACGCGCCGACCTGCGGTTGCTGTTCCTGTGCCTGATACTCGGCATCACCAGCTGGACGGGCCTGTGCCGCCTGTTGCGCGGCGAGACGCTGAAGTTGCGCGAGCTGGACTACGTGCAGGCCGCCAACGCCTTCGGGGTGGCGCGACGGGTGATTCTGGTGCGGCACCTGTTGCCGAACCTGATGCACCTGGTGCTGATCGCGGTGGTGATCGACTTCAGCGGGCTGGTGCTCGCCGAGGCGGTATTGTCCTACGTGGGCGTCGGCGTCGACCCGACCACCATGAGCTGGGGCAATATGATCAACCGCGCGCGCCTGGAGATGGCGCGCGAACCCATGGTGTGGTGGTCGCTGCTGGCCGCCTTCAGTTTCATGTTCACACTGGTGCTTGCGGCCAACCTGTTTTCCGACGCGGTGCGCGACGCCTTCGACCCCCGGTTGCGGCGGTAACCCATGACCCAGACATTACTCGACGTCAGGAATCTCAAGGTCCGGCTCGGTCGCGGCGGCAATGCGGTGCGGCCGGTGGACGGTGTCAGCTTCAGCATTGCGCGCGGTGAAACCTTTGCCCTGCTCGGCGAGTCGGGCTGCGGCAAGTCGATGACGGCCCTGTCGCTGTTGCGCCTGTTGCCGCAGCCGGCCGGTGAGATCACCGGCGGTTCGGTCAGGCTCGACGGCGAGGAGTTGCTGGCCCAGCCGGAGTCCGGCATGCGCAGTATCCGCGGCGGACGTATCGCCATGATCTTCCAGGAGCCGCAGACATCGCTGAACCCGGTGATGACCGTCGGCGCGCAGATCGCCGAGAGTCTGGCGCTGCACAAGCAGATGTTCGGCGATGCCGCGCGCGCCGAGGTGATCCGCCTGCTCGACGCGGTGGGCATACCCGATGCGCCACGTCGTTACGGCGAGTACCCGCACCAGTTGTCGGGCGGCATGAAGCAGCGCGTGATGATCGCCATGGCGCTGGCCGGTGACCCGGAACTTCTGATCGCCGACGAGCCGACCACCGCCCTGGACGTGACCATCCAGGCGCAGGTGCTGGAACTGATCGCCGGGTTGCAGCGCGAGCGCGGCATGGCGGTGTTGCTCATCACGCACGACCTTGGTGTGGTGGCCGGGATGGCCGACCAGGTGGCGGTGATGTACGCCGGGCAGATCGTCGAGCAGGGGCCGCGCGACCTGTTCTATGCCGAGCCGCGGCACCCGTACAGCCGCAAGCTGTTCGCGGCGCTACCCGACAGCAGCAAGCGCGACCGCCGCCTGACCGTCATTCCCGGAACGGTGCCGCCGCTCAACCAGGCGTTTCACGCCTGCCGCTTCGCGGAGCGTTGCGACCGCGCCTGGGACCTGTGCCGCCGGCGCGAGCCGGGCTGGTTCGAACTGGCCGCGCGGCGCGGGGTGCGTTGCCACCTTGCCGATCCCGGGGTTGAGGCGCCGCCGGAGGCTGGCAGCGGGGCGGATGAAGAGGAACGGCACGTGGCCGCGCCCGCCGACGGCGCCGGGCACGAGCTGTTGTCGGTCACCGACCTGAAGGTGCACTTCCCGATCCAGAAAGGTTTCTTCCGGCGCACGGTGGGTTATGTCCGCGCCGTCGATGGCGTCAGTCTGAGCATCCCGCGCGGCGAGACCCTGGCGCTGGTGGGTGAGTCCGGTTGCGGCAAGACCACCGCTGGCAAGGGCATCCTGCAATTGCTGCGGCCGACGGGCGGGCGGGTATGTTTCGAGGGAACCAACCTGTTGGAACTGAAGGGCGAGGCGCTGAGGCGCCGGCGTTCGGAATTCCAGATAATATTTCAGGACCCGTTTTCGTCCATGAACCCGCGCATGACGGTGGGTGACATCATCGAGGAGGGCATGGTGGCCCAGCGCATCGGTGGCACGGCATCGCAGCGGCGCGAGCGGGTCGAGCGCCTGCTGGAGCAGGTCGGCATGCGCCCCGAGCACCGTAGCCGCTATCCGCACCAGTTTTCCGGCGGGCAGCGTCAGCGCATCTGTATCGCGCGCGCGCTGGCTGTCGATCCCAGGCTGATCGTGTGCGACGAGCCGACCAGCGCCCTGGATGTATCGGTGCAGGCGCAGATCCTGAATCTGCTCAAGGATCTTCAGGGACAGCTCGGCCTGTCCTATCTGTTCATCACCCACGATCTGTCCGTGGTGTCCTATCTCGCCGACCGGGTGGCGGTGATGTATCTCGGCCGTATCGTCGAGGAGGGGCGCGTCGACGACGTCCTCGACAGGGCGCGGCATCCTTACACGCAGGCCCTGCTCTCCGCCGTGCCTGCCCTGGACAAGGACACGCAGCGCGAAATCATCCGGCTCGAAGGTGACATGCCGTCGCCCGCCAATCCTCCCGCCGGCTGCCACTTCCACCCACGCTGTCCGCACGCCATGGACATATGCCGCGTCCGCTATCCCGACACGGAAGCGCTCAGTCCCACCCACACCGCCCGCTGCCACCTCCTCACTTCCTGAAAAGGAGAGGGAGGCAATTCCGGACCATTCGGCCAGCGCCCGTTGCCGGCCGTCTTTTGGGCGCGATCCATGGAAAGGGTGGGGGATTCATGCAGCGGGAGGGGGGCGTGGTAAACTGCGGCACTTCGTGTTTACGGGACAGGAATAACAATCATGAGCCAGCAGTCATTTCATCCGCCGGTCCGCACCCTGATGGGCCCCGGGCCGTCCGACGTCAATCCGCGCATCCTCGAAGCCATGTCGCGTCCGACCATCGGTCACCTCGACCCGATGTTCGTGGCCCTGATGGACGAGATGAAAGAACTGTTGCGCTATGCATTCCAGACGGAGCACGAGCTGACCATGCCGGTATCGGCGCCGGGTTCGGCGGGCATGGAGACCTGTTTCGTGAACCTGGTCGAGCCGGGTGACAAGGTGCTGGTGTGCCAGAACGGTGTGTTCGGCGGCCGCATGAAGGAGAACGTCGAGCGTTGCGGTGCGACGCCGGTGATGGTCGAGGACGAGTGGGGCAAGCCTGTCGATCCAAACAAGGTCGAGGAGGCGCTGGCCGCCAATCCGGATATCCGCCTGGTGGCTTTCGTGCACGCGGAAACGTCCACGGGAGCGATTTCCGACGCGAAAACGCTGGCCGGGATCGCTCACAAGCACGATTGCCTGATTATTGCCGACTGTGTCACCTCGCTGGGCGGTTCTCCGCTGATGGTGTCGGAGTGGGGGCTGGACGCGGTCTACTCGGGCACGCAGAAGTGTCTGTCCTGCACGCCCGGTCTGTCGCCGGTCACGTTCAGCGATGCGGCGGTGGAGCGCATCAAGAATCGCAAGACCACCGTGCAGAGCTGGTTCCTGGACCTGAACCTGGTGCTCGGCTACTGGGGTGGCGGCGCCAGGCGCGCCTACCATCACACCGCGCCCATCAACGCCCTGTACGGCCTGCACGAGGCGCTGGTGATTCTCAAGGAAGAGGGTATAGAGAACGCCTGGGCGCGCCACGAGCGCAACCACAAGGCGTTGCGCGCCGGTATCGAGGCCATGGGGCTGTCGTTCGTGGTGGACGAGGCCAACCGTCTGCCGCAGCTCAACTCGGTGACCATTCCGGAAGGCGTCGACGAGGCGCAGGTGCGCAGCCGCCTGCTCAACGAGTACAACCTGGAAATCGGCGCCGGCCTGGGTCCGCTGGCGGGCAAGATCTGGCGCATCGGCCTGATGGGTTATGCCAGCAACCAGAAGAATGTGTTGCTGTGCCTGGGTGCGCTGGACGCGGTGCTGAGCGACATGAAGGCGCCCATCCAGTCCGGCGTGGCCGTGGAAGCGGCGATGAAGGCCTTCGCCTGACGCCATTCGCGCAGGCATGAAAAAGCCCGCCCCCCTGGCAAGGGGTGGCGGGCTTTTTTGTGGCGACTTTCGTTGCCGTCTTACTGCTGGGCGCTGTCTTCAGCCGCGGGTGTTGCCGGTGCTTCCGCCGCCGGTTCCGCCACGGGCTGTTCCATCGCATGGTCGTGGCCGGCGTGCGCGTCGCTTTCCGCCGGCGCCGGGAAGGCGCTTTCATCGATGCTGATATCCGCCTGCTGGCGCAGCGACTGGATGTAGTTCTGCACGCGCTGGTTGCGCACCATCATTTCAAGCTGGGGCTTGACCTGTTCGTAGGGCGGCGGATTGGTGCCGCGGGTATCCTCGAGCTTGATGATGTGCCAGCCGAACTGGGTCTGCACCGGCTCCTTCGTGTAGCTGCCTTTCTCCATGCTGGTGACGGCCTCGGCGAACGGCTTGACCATCGACTGCGGAGCGAACCAGCCCAGGTCGCCGCCGTTCTTGCCGGAGGGGCCGGTGGAGTGCTGCCTGGCCAGTTCCGCGAAGTCGGCGCCCTTGTCGAGTTCGGCGATCAGTTTTTCGGCCTCTTCCTTGCTCTTGACCAGGATGTGACGGGCCTTGTACTCGTTGCCCGCCTGGGCTTTTTCGTCATAGAGGGCCTTCAGCTCCTCGTCGGTGATGGGGTTCTGTTCCATCTGGTGCTGGAAGGCGGCGGAGGCGATTACGGCGCGGCGCTGCTGCTCGATCTGCGCGTACACGTCCGGCTGCTTGTCCACACCCTGCCTGACGCCGTCCTGGCTGGCAAGTTCCAGGCTGATCAGTTCTTCCAGCAAGGCCTTGCGGTTCTGGTTGGCGCCGGGCATGCGGCCCTGGCGTTGCTGCTGGTAGCGGTCGAGCATGTTGGCGGTGATCGGCGAGCCGTTCACCGTCGCCACGACGGCGCTGGTGTCGACAGGGGCGGCGCTGGCCGCGCCGGAGGTCTTGTCGCTGTCCTTGCTGGCGGGCATCTGCTGGTCGCAGGCGGCCAGCAGGCCGGTGAGTGCCAGTGCGGCGGTCAGGTAACGAATTTTCATAGTGTCTTCCTTGCGGGTGGTCTCTTGGTGGTTGTGTTCAGGATGCGTGTTCGGCCGGTGTGGAGGCCTTGATGCTGAGGGCGTGAATCTCGGTGTTCATGATGTCGTCGAGCGCGTCGTAGACGAGGCGGTGACGCTGGATCAGCGTCTTGCCCTCGAACGCCTCGGATACGATTTCCACCTCGAAATGGCCGGCGCCGCCAGCACTGGCGTGGCCGATGTGCTTGTGGCTTTCATCCTCGATATGGATATGCTGCGGCGAGAAGTGTTTCGCCAGGCGTTCATGGATCATGGTGATGCGTTCGGTAGTCATTCAGGGTAATACCTTCTTGAAGGGTTTGACGACGATGTTCTCGTAGACGCCGGCGGCGACATAGGGGTCGGCATTGGCCCAGTCGCGCGCGTCCTGCAGGGAGTCGAACTCGGCGACCACCAGGCTGCCGGTAAAGCCGGCCTCGCCCGGGTCCTCGCTGTCGATGGCCGGGTGCGGCCCGGCCAGGATCAGCCGGCCATCGGACTTCAGCGCCTGCAGGCGCTCGACGTGGGCGGGACGCGCCGCGAGACGTTGTTCCAGGGTGCCGGGCCGGTCCTGGCTGATAAAGGCGTACAGCATCAGGATTTCTCCCCGGCCTTGTCCTCGATGACATAGCGCCCGAGGTACAGGCCCTGCGCGATCACGAAGGCAAAGGTGATGCCGAGCATGCCGAACAGCTTGAAGTTGACCCAGGTTTCCTCGGAGAAGCTGTAGGCCACGTACAGGTTGAGCAGGCCGACGCTGATGAAGAAGGCGATCCACATCCAGCTCAGTTTCAGCCACACTGGCGACGGCGCCTGTATGGCGTGGCTCATCATGCGTTCGATGACGGGCTTGTCGCCAATCCAGTGGCTGCCCAGGAACACCGCGGCGAACAGCCAGTTGACCACGCTCGGTTTCCACTTGATGAATACCGGATCGCGCAGCAGCAGCGTCAGGCCGCCGAAGAACACCAGCAACCCGAAGGTGACCAGGTGCATTTTCTCGAAACGCCGGTGGCGCAACCAGAACACGCCGGTCTGCAGGGCGGCCGCGGCGATGGCGACGCCGGTCGCGGTATAGATGCCATCCAGCTTGTAGGCGATGAAGAACAGCAGGATGGGGAAGAAATCGTACAGAAGCTTCATGGTTTGTCAGGTATTCCCGGTTCGCGGCCCGTGCTGCGGCCGTTCAGTGCAGGGAGCGGTCGATGCTCCATTTGCGGTAGTAGCGATCCATGACCTCGCGGACATGGGGCGGGTAGTTTAGCAAGTCCATCTGTTCCATGCCCTCGGCGAAAAAACCCGGGGCGTCCTCGGGCAGGTTTTCGACCAGCGCCCGGAAAGCTGTATCCATCACGTCCGGCTGATGGGTGCGGGTGGCGACAATGGCCCGGTTCATGTTCAGCACCCGCCATGGCCGGCCGGGATTGGTCTTTTCCAGGTCGCGTCGGATGATGTCCGCCGTATAGTCCGTCACCTCGTTCATCGCCTCGTACAGGGCCAGTAATTCCCCGGGTTCCCGCGTGGTATTGGCGAATTGCGCCAGCGCATCCACCACCGGTTCCAGACGTTGCAGCGATCCGCCGTGACGCCCGATCCAGCGCGCCGTGCTTACCACCACGCCTTCCAGCGTCCGGTAGACCTCGCCGAGGCGCGCCCGCCGCGCCAGATCCAGAGCCTGTTCCAGCAGCTCCAGCGCGTACTCGCCCAGACCAGAGACATCTTCGGGAGCCGCTTGGTTCCCGGCGCGCGCGTTCGCCTCGGTGCGTTCCATGGCCTCGAACAGTTGTTCCACGGCCTCGCCGAGCAGCGCCGGCGTGACTTCGTCAGGGCGGGCGAGGGTGGAAGCGGGCGCTGCATCGGCCAGATCGGCGAGCGCGCCGGACAGGGCCTCGCGGATACCGGCCAGCGTCGGTTCGGGTAAATTCATGGGCCATATCATACCGGAATGCCCACCCACACGCAGGGGAAGCAGTGCCGGCGAGGCTCCGGTACAATAGGCGGGATGGACGTTTGTTACGATTTGCACAGCCATTCAACGGCTTCCGACGGCACCCTGGCGCCGGCGGCGCTGCTGGCGCGCGCCCGCGACGCCGGCGTGGGGGTGCTGGCGCTGACCGACCACGACACCCTGGACGGGATTGCCGAGGCCGAACGGGCGGCCCGTGGTTCCGGTCTTTCCCTGATACCGGGTGTGGAAGTCTCGGTGAGCTGGAACCGCATGACCATCCATGTGCTGGGGCTGAACGTGCGCCCGGATCACCGCCCCTTGCTGGAGGGGTTGGCGGGGCTGAAGGATTTTCGCGTCTGGCGCGCCGAGGAGATAGCCCGCCGGCTGGAAAAGAGTGGCATCCGCGGGGCGCTGGATGGCGCCCGACGGCACTGCAAGGGCGGCATTCTCAGCCGTACCCACTTCGCCCACTTCCTGGTCGACGCCGGCCGCGCGCCCTCGGTGCGCGATGTGTTCCGTCACTACCTGGTGCGAGGCAAGCCGGGTTACGTGGGTGGCGAATGGGCGAGCCTGGAAGACGCGCTGGACTGGATACTCGCCGCCGGCGGTCTGCCGGTGATCGCGCACCCGGCGCGCTACGGCCTGACTCGCAGCAAGCTCAACCGGCTGGTGAGCGAGTTCCGCGAAGCGGGCGGTGTCGGCATCGAGGTGGTTTCCGGCAGCCACTCGCGCGACGAGACCCTGCACATGGCGGCGGTATCGCGCAGCCATGAACTGTACGCCTCGTGCGGCTCCGACTACCACGGGCCGGAAAAGCCCTGGGTGGAACTCGGCCGCCTGCGCGCCCTGCCGGATGGCTGCACGCCCATCTGGCAGGCCACCGACTGGCCGGTGGCGGCATGAGCCAGCTTTTCCAGATCCACCCGGACAATCCGCAGCCGCGCCTGATTCGCCAGGCGGCGCAGATCATTGCCGACGGCGGCGTGGTGGCGGTGCCCACCGACTCCTGCTACGCGTTGGTCTGCCACCTCGACGACAAGGCGGCGGTGGAACGCATCCAGCGTATTCGTCGCCTGGACAACAAGCACAACTTCACCCTGTTGTGCCGCGACCTGTCGCAGATCGCCACCTACGCGCGGGTGAGCAACTATGCCTATCGTTTCCTCAAGGCGCATACACCCGGCCCCTATACCTTTATCCTGCGTGCCACCGCGGTGGTGCCCAAGCGCCTGCAGCACAAGAAACGCAAGACCGTCGGCATCCGCGTGCCGGATCACAATGTCGTCACCGAACTGCTCGCCGAGCACGGCCAGCCGGTGATGAGCGTCACGCTGATTCTGCCGGGCAGCGATTTTCCCGAGACCGACGCGCTGGAGATTCGCGAAAAACTCGAGCACCAGCTTGATCTGGTGATCGATGGCGGGCATTGTGGCGTCGAACCGACCACTGTGGTCGACCTCACGGGCGATGTGCCCGAAGTGACGCGGCGCGGCAAGGGGCCGGTCGAGGATTTCATTTGATGCAGGAACCCGTTTCATGCCCGAACTGACGCTGGTGCAGCAGGTCAGCGCCTGGCTGTTGCCCGTGCTGCTCGCCATCACCGTGCACGAGGTGGCCCACGGCTGGACCGCGCGGTTGTTCGGCGACCACACCGCCGAGATGCAGGGGCGGCTGTCGCTCAATCCTATACGGCATGTCGACCCGGTCGGCACCATCCTGGTGCCCGGCCTGTTGCTGATCATGCCCGGCGGTTTCGTGTTCGGCTGGGCGAAGCCGGTGCCGGTGGACTGGCGCAACCTGCGCCGGCCCAAGCAGGACATGGTGTGGGTTGCCGCGGCGGGCCCGGCCGTCAACCTGGTCATGGGGCTGGGCTGGGCGCTGTTGGCGCGCGTCGCGCTGGGCATGTCGACCGACAGCAGTTTCGGCCTGCCGTTGCTGCTGATGGGGGTGGCCGGCATGCTGATCAACACCATCCTGGCGGTGCTGAACATGTTGCCGCTGCCGCCGCTGGACGGGGGGCGGGTGCTCACCGGCCTGTTGCCGACGCGCTACGCCATCCCGTTCTCGCGCATCGAGCCCTACGGCTTCTGGATACTGATCGCGCTGCTGATGACCGGTTCGCTGGGCTGGATCATGCGGCCGATGATGGATTTCGTTCTTGATTTTCTGGTGTCGACCGCCGGCATGAAGGTCTGGGCCTTCAACCGACTGCTGGGCGCGTTGATGTCATGACCACCGACTCAACAGGGAGCTGATCGAACCTTGGCAAGCGCAACCGACAACCGGGTACTGTCCGGCATGCGGCCCACCGGCCGCCTGCATCTGGGGCACTACCACGGCGTACTGAAAAACTGGGTGAATCTGCAGCACGAGTACGAGTGTTATTTCTTCGTGGCGGACTGGCACGCCCTGACCACCCACTACGAGGATCCGCAGGTCATCGGCGACAGCACGCTGGACATGGTCATCGACTGGCTGGCCGCCGGCGTCAACCCCTCCAGCGCGCGGCTGTTCGTGCAGTCCGACGTGCCGCAGCACGCCGAACTGCATTTGCTGCTGTCCATGATCACGCCGCTGGGCTGGCTGGAGCGCGTGCCCAGTTACAAGGACCAGCAGGAAAAGCTGCGCGAGCGCGATCTTGCCACCTACGGCTTTCTTGGCTATCCCCTGTTGCAGAGTGCTGACATCCTCATCTACAAGGCGGGGCTGGTGCCGGTCGGCGAGGACCAGGTGGCGCACGTCGAGCTGACCCGCGAAGTGGCGCGCCGTTTCAATCATCTGTATGGACGCGAGGCGGATTTCGAGGAAAAGGCCGACGCCGCGATCAGGAAGATGGGCAAGAAGAACGCCAGGCTGTACCGCGAGCTGCGCAAGCGCTACCAGGAGCAGGGCGATACCGAGGCGCTGGAGACGGGTCGCGCGCTGCTGGAGGCGCAGGGCAACCTGGCCATGGGCGACCGCGAGCGCCTGTTCGGCTACCTGGAGGGCGGGGGACGCATCATCCTGCCGGAGCCGCAGGCGTTGCTGACGCCGGCCTCGAAAATGCCGGGTCTGGACGGGCAGAAGATGTCCAAGTCCTACGGCAATACCATCGCCCTGCGCGACGACCCGGACGATATCGAGAAGAAACTGCGCACCATGCCCACCGACCCGGCGCGGGTGCGCCGCGACGATCCCGGCAACCCGGACAAGTGCCCGGTCTTCCAGTTGCACCGGGTCTACTCGGACGAGAACCGCCAGCAGTGGGTGCGCGAGGGCTGCACATCGGCCGGTATCGGCTGCCTGGACTGCAAGCAGCCGATTATCGACTCGGTTCGCGCCGAACTCGCGCCGATCCGCGAGCGCGCCCGCGAATACGAGGAAGACCCGCAGCTGGTGCGCAACATCCTGCGCGAGGGCGGCGAGGCCGCGCGTGACGTGGCCAATGAGACAATGGTTGAGGTGAGAGACGTAATCGGCTTGAATTTCTAGAAATTTTCCAAAAAAGGGGTGGGCGATTTTCGGCCGGGCCGGGGATGAACGGCGCCCGCGGGGCCGAAAATCGCCGGCGTCCCCTTTCTTTGGCGTGCCGGGCCGCGGGAAAATGCCTCCGCCCCCTTTTTCCGGTTTCCAAGTGTCCCGGGGGTGTTTACAATGCACTCACACCATCAGGGTTCTCTGAATGACCGATACGCTGGCGCCACAGGACAAGACTCCGGAACAAGCCGAAATGCCCTTTGCCTACGTGCAGGGCGAAGCGGTCACATCCCTGCCCAAGGACCTCTACATCCCGCCGGATGCGCTGGAGGTGTTCCTGGAAGCCTTCGAGGGTCCGCTGGACCTGCTGCTGTACCTGATCCGGCGGCAGAACCTCGACGTGCTCGACATTCCCATTGCCGAGATCACCAGTCAGTACATGGACTACATCGACCTGATGCAGGATCTGCGCCTGGAGCTGGCGGCGGAGTACCTGGTGATGGCGGCGATGCTGGCCGAGATCAAGTCGCGCATGTTGTTGCCGCGCGTGGTCGAGAGTGATGAGGAGGAGGACCCGCGTGCCGAGCTGGTGCGGCGCCTGCAGGAATACGAGCGTTACAAACAGGCCGCCGAGGATGTCGACCACCTGCCGCGCGTGGGCCGCGACGTGTTCCCGGTGGAGCTGGTGGGCCCCGAGAAGCAGGCGGTGCCGAAGCCGCCGGAAGTCACCCTGCAGGAGTTGCTGATCGCCGCGCGCGAGGCCATGACGCGCGCCGAGATGTTCACCAACCACCATATCCAGATGGAGCCCCTGTCGGTGCGCGAACGCATGTCGGCGGTGCTGGACCGTATCGGCGAGAAGGACTTCACCCCGTTCACCGAACTGTTCAGCGTCGATGAAGGGCGCATGGGCGTGGTGGTGTCCCTGCTGGCGGTGCTGGAGTTGATCAAGGAGTCCCTGATCGAGCTGGTGCAGTCCGAACCCTTCGCCCCCATCTACCTGAAGGCCGCGGGTTCGCCCGCCGTGCTGGAAGACCAATTGCCGGCCGCGTCCGGCGAAGCCTGATCACGGAATCCGACCATGAGCGATAGCGACACGCGTATCAAGTACATCGTCGAATCGGTGCTGCTGGCGGCCGGCAAGCCGCTCAGCCTGGACAATATCCTCGCCGTGTTCGGCGACGGCGAGAAGCCCGGACGGGACCAGATCCGTGGTGCCATCGCCGCGCTGCAGGAGGACTATGCCGAGCGCGGCATCGAGCTGGTTCAGGTCGCCAGCGGCTGGCGCATCCAGGTCGGGCAGGACATGGAGCCCTGGGTGTCGCGCCTCACCGAGGAGAAACCGCAGCGTTATTCTCGCGCCCTGCTGGAGACGCTGGCGCTGGTCGCCTACCGCCAGCCGATCACGCGCGGCGAGATCGAGGACATCCGCGGCGTCAGTGTCAGCAGTTCCATCATGAAGACCCTGCAGGAACGCGAGTGGGTGCGTGTCGTCGGCCACCGCGACGTGCCGGGGCGCCCCGCCATGTACGGGACCACCAGGCAGTTCCTCGACTATTTCAACCTCAAGGGCCTGGACGACCTGCCCACGCTGATGGAGTTGCGCGACATCGATTCCATCAATGCCGAACTGGAGCTGGGCCTGCCGGGCGAGCAGGGGCCCGGCCTGGCTGTCGTCGAGGGCGAGGCCGAGGACGCCATCCCGGCGGATACGGCTGGCGAAGCGTTGCCGGCCGCGGACGAGGTCGATGACACGTCGGCCACGGTCGTGCAGGTTGCGGTCGACAGCCAGGATCCACCCGGCACGATTCACTAGCCTGCCGCCCCACCCGAAATGGAAGAACGCTTGCAAAAAGTTCTGGCGAAAGCCGGCCTGGGATCGCGACGCCAGATGGAAGAGTGGATACGCGAGGGGCGCGTGGAGGTCGACGGCAAGCGCGCCGAACTCGGGCAGAAGGTCAGCGAGAACCAGCGCATCCGTGTCGACGGGCGGCGCATCCACCTGAAACCTTCCGGCGGTGCGATCCCGGAGGTCATCGTCTACCACAAGCCGCTCGGCGAAGTGTGCAGCCGCGACGATCCCGAAGGGCGTCCCACCGTATTCCATAACCTGCCGCGCCCGCGCCAGGGGCGATGGATCAGCGTCGGTCGCCTCGATATCAATACCAGCGGCCTGCTGCTGTTCACTACCGACGGCGAGCTGGCCCATCGCCTGATGCATCCTTCCCGCGAGATAGAACGCGAATACGCCGTGCGCTTGCTCGGCGAGGTGGACATGCCAATGCTGGAACGTCTGGTGGAGGGTGTGGAACTGGAGGACGGCGTGGCGCGTTTCGCGGCCATCGAGGAATCGGGCGGCAGCGGCGCCAACCGCTGGTTCCACGTCATCCTCAAGGAAGGGCGTAACCGCGAGGTGCGCCGGCTGTGGGAGTCGCAGGGTGTCAGGGTCAGCCGCCTGACCCGGGTGCGTTACGGGCCGGTGATCCTGGAGCGCAAGTTGCGCAAGGGCAAGTCGCGTCCGCTGCTTGCCGAGGAAATGAAACGCCTGTACGAGGCGGCCGGCATGGAAGTGCCGGTGATCGTGGCCCCGGTGCCGGAACAGCGCCGTCGCCAGGCTGCGCGCCGGCCATCGCGCGGCGGTGCGCGCAAACGCCGCTGAGCCTGCGTCGCGTGACAAATCGTGCCGCAGCCGTCATGCTACGCCTGTTTTGAACCAGTGGACGGGAAGCATGCCGCGAAAGACCTTTGACCGAAAAGCCGTCGCGCTGCAATGGCGCAGAACCAAGATTATCGCCACCCTCGGGCCGGCTTCTGACACGCCCGACATGATCGCCAGACTTATCGACGCCGGGGTGGACCTGTTCCGCATCAACATGTCGCACGGCGACCAGGACACCCACCGCAAGACCGTGCGCCGGGTGCGCGGTGCCGCTAAAAAGGCCGGCCGCCACGTCGCCATTCTCATGGACCTGTGCGGCCCCAAGATTCGCGTCGGCAAGTTCGAGTCCGGCCGCATCGAACTGAAAACCGGCGGCACGGTGGTGGTGACCACGCGCCAGGTGACCGGCAAGCCCGGCCTGATTCCTTCCCAGTACAGGTCCTTGCACAAGGACGTCAAGCCGGGTGAGCGCATTCTGCTTGACGACGGCAACCTGAGCCTGCGGGTGCTGGAAGTCGACGGGAAGGATGTGCTCTGCAAGGTGGTCGAGGGGGGCGTGCTCTCCAACCACAAGGGCATGAACCTGCCCAATTCGAAACTGTCCACCTCGGCGCTAACCGCCAAGGACCGTTCCGACGTGAAGCTGGCCGTGTCGTGCGACGTGGACTTCCTGGCACTGAGCTTCGTGCGCCAGGCGCGCGACGTGCAGCAGTTGGCGCGCTACCTGAAGAAGCTCGGCAGCGCCATCCCGATCATCAGCAAGATCGAGCACCCGGAGGGCGTGGCCAATATCGACGCCATCATGGACGAGTCCTACGGCATCATGATCGCGCGCGGCGACCTGGGCATCGAGCTGCCGGCGGAGAAGGTGCCGCTGATTCAGCGTGACCTGGTCCAGAAGTCGCGTCAGCGCGGTATCCCGGTGATCGTCGCCACCCAGATGCTGGAGTCCATGATGACCCACTCGCGGCCGACCCGCGCCGAAGTCACCGACGTGGCCGGCGCCGCCATGTTGAGCGCCGACGCCGCCATGCTGTCCGGCGAGTCGGCGGCGGGCAAGTACCCGCTGGAGGCGGTGAAGACCATGGACCGCATCCTGCGCGAAGTGGAACGCCACCAGTGGCAGGAAGGCCGCTTCGCCATCGAGTCCATCGCCGACCGCGGGCAGAAGACGCATTTCGTGCGCGAATCCATGGCCCACGCGGCCGTGCAACTCACCCACGACCTCGAGGTCGAGGCCATCATCGTGCCCACCCATACCGGTACCACCGCGCGCATCATGGCCGCCCACCGGCCGCTGCCGCCGGCGGTGGGCGTGTGTTCCGATATCCGCGTTTGCCGGCAGATGGCCCTGCACTGGGGCATTGTGCCGGTCCACGAGCCCAAGGCGCGTTCCCGGAACTGGCGCACCATCTGCATGCATATCTCCAGCCAGTGCAGGCTGGGCGAGAGCGGGCACGATGTGCTGCTGGTATCCGGCTTCAACGAAGATCCGGTCAAGAACGAACCGGTGCTCAAGCTGATGCATCTATAAACGCCGCGCGCGGCCGTTACAGGGTGTAATGAAACAGGACGCCTTGCCATGGCTTCACACCAGTACGACCTGCTGATCATCGGCGCCGGTGTATCCGGGACCGCGCTGCTGTACGCGACCGCCAGATACACCGACATCCGGCACATTGGCGTGATCGAGAAATACGCCGCGCCGGCGCGCGTCAATTCCCTCTCCAGCAATAACAGCCAGACCCTGCACTGCGGCGATATCGAGACCAACTACACGCTGGAAAAGGCGCTGAAGGTGCAGCGCGCGGCGCGCATGCTCGCCAACTATTGTCTGGCCCAGCCCGACAAGGACCACCTGATCTACGCCTACCCCAAGATGGTACTGGGCGTCGGCGAGGCGGAATGCCGCTTGTTGCGCGAACGCTTCGAAGTGTTCGGGCCGCACTACCCGAAACTGCGTCTTCTGGAGAAGAAGGATATCGCGCGGATCGAGCCGGCGGTGGCCACCCTGGCCAGTGGCCGCTTGCGCGAGGAAGAAATCGTCGCGCTGGGTTCCACTGACGAGTACACCGCCGTCAACTTCGAGGCCCTGTCGCGCTCCTTCGTGCGCCAGGCGCAGGCCGTGGACGGCAAGGATGTCGATATCCACTACAACGAAACGGTGCACCACATCCGTATCGAGGACGACCGTTTCCTGGTCGAGACAGGCGGAACCTGCTACCAGACCCGGGCGCTGGTGGTGTGTGCCGGCGGCCACAGCCTCAAGCTCGCCCAGGACCTCGGCTACGGGCTGCATTATTCCTGCCTGCCGGTGGCGGGCAGCTACTATTTCACGCCGCAGAACCTCAACGGCAAGGTCTATACCGTGCAGAACGACAAGCTTCCGTTTGCCGCCATCCACGGCGACCCGGATGTGCTGGTGCCGGGCAAGACGCGCTTCGGCCCCACCGCGCTGATCCTGCCCATCCTCGAACGCTACAACTACCGCACCATGCCGGACTTCCTGCGCGTGTTCCAGTTCGACCGGCGGGTGGCGAAAGTGCTGTGGGATCTGTTCCGGGTGCCGGATATCCGCAACTACATGCTCAAGAACATCCTGTTCGAGGTGCCGGTGATCCGCAAGTTCCTGTTCCTGCGCGACGTGCGCAAGATCATCCCGGCGCTGCGCTGGCGCGACCTTAGCTTTGCCCGCCGCGTCGGCGGTATCCGCCCGCAGCTCATCGACAAGACCGAGCGCAAGCTGCTCATGGGCGAAGCCAAGATCAACCCCGGCAATGGTGTCATTTTCAACATGACGCCTTCACCGGGTGGCACTTCCTGCCTGGAAAACGCCGAGATCGACATGCGCATCGTCGCCGAACACCTCGGCGCCAGCATCGATGAACAGGCATTGCGCCGGGAACTGCTGGGCGAGGACCACGAACACCACGAGGAAGACTTCACCGGCCGCGTGCTCGAGGATGGCGGCACCCCGCCCGGTTTCCTGCGGCGACTGGTAAACCGATTCCTGAACTGAACTTCAATGGGG
>WGBO01000064.1 GCA_015494295.1 Gammaproteobacteria bacterium
CATGTTACTCCATCCAGGCGTTCGATCCCGGGCACGGCGCCGGAACCAGTGCCCTTGTACCCCGAATGGCCGAGGAATTAAACCCCCGCGCATCAAGACCGGCGCTCAGGGCACGCGGGTGGCGCGCAGGCGTTCCAGCAGGCTGTTCCAGTCCACCTCGCGGGCGTAGCCGATCACGTCGAGGCGGGGCGGCAGCCGGCGCCCCTGGACCAGGTAGTAACCGCTGCCCGACCTCAGGTCGGCGACACCACCCATGCGGCACACACCGTTTTCCAGCCGGCAGCGGATCCCCAGCCGCCGGTAGGGGAAGTCCTCGAAGAATCTGAGCATGCCGCGCGATACCGCCCCGCCCAGGCCGCCACCCCCCAGGTTGGAGATATTGTCGACCGCGCGCTGGCTGATGCGGTGGCGGCTGCGGTCGTCGCGCGGCGTCATCAGCCAGGCATCGAAAGCCACCATCTGCCAGGCTTCCATGTACAGGCCGTCCACCGCGCCGTCCAGGCGGCCCTCGATGCGGCCGAAATCGAAGGCGCGGGTCAGCGTGTCGAGATCGAGGTTGTCGATGCGAACGTCCGCCCACAACCTCGGCACCAGGCCAAAAGGATGCTGCACCCGCAGGTTGCGCACCGTGATATCGCCGTCGAAAGCCTGCACCAGCAGCACACCGCCCAGCGTCAGCTCCCCGTGCAAGTAGCGCATGCGCGGGATCATGCCGGACAACTTGCCCGACAGCGGCACCCAGCCCAGCGCGCGGCTGAACGCCTGCATCGACACCGGCGTGAGCATGCCGTCCAGCAACCACTGGAACCCGTCGTCGTCCTGCCCCAGCTCGAAACGCTCGACGTGCAGGCGGCCGTCGAGCAAGTCCACCACCATGGGCTCCGCCAGTTCCAGTTGCCGCCCGTCCGAGTGCAGGGATACCCGCGCCGGGCCGAACGCCAGCCGATAGACATTGGCGCCCTGCCAGGCAAACGTGGAACGCCGCTCGGGGCCGCCCCAGGCCAGTTCGCCATTGAGCTGGCGGATACCGAAAACCCCGTCGCGGTCGCGCAGGTCCACGCCGTCGGCCCGCACATCCAGTCGCTGCAGCGTGGCGCCGGCCATCGCAAGGCTGGCGCGCACCACGCCGGAAGTCTCCAGGCGGCCGGGCAAGCTGCCCGCAAGCCAGGGCTGCACCCAGGTGTCGTAGAAGGCTGGCAGGCGCGCCTCGTCGAGTCGCAACCGGATATCCCGCAACGCCCGCTCCCGCCCCGGCGCGATGCGCGCGGACAACTCACCACGCACCTGTCCAGCTTGTTTGAAGCGCAGGGACTTTACCCACAGTTCCCGCCGGGCCCCGCGCCACACCAGCGCCGCCTCCAGGGCCAGATTCCGCGCGGGTGAAAACTCCAGATACAGGGGATCGCTGTACAACACACCCTCGCGCGCCTCGAACAGCGTCTCGACCCGCCACTCGCCGGCATGACGACGCGCGCGCCCGCGGCTGAACAGGCCCATCCCCTCCGCCGCCTGGCTGCCGTCCGCTGAATCCCAGGCCAGCGCCTGTCCGGACAAACGCCATTCGGCCGTGTCGACAGCGGACACGCCGGCGAGCGAAAACGTCGCGTCGACGCGGCCCTGAACAGCCTCAACGGGCAGCTTCAGCCCCGCCCGCCGGCCCAGCGCCGCCAGGCCCGCGGCGTCGGCCTGTGCGATATCCAGCCGCGCGCGCCAGCCGGTGCCGCCACCGGAGAAATCCAGATCCAGCCGTCCCCCGGCCAGCACCAGCCCCTGCACCTGCAGGTCGAGCCGGCGGCTGGCGAACCACCATGAAAACGCCACCATGGCGGCACTGGCGCGCAGCTCGCCAGCGCCAAGGTCGAGCCGGCCGCGCGCGCAAGCGACGCGCTCGGGCAGCCACTGCATCTCGCGACAACGCAACACAATCCCTTCGATCGATACGCCGCCGCCACGAAAGCGCGAAACCTCCAGTTTCAATGCCGGCGTCTCGCCGTGCAGCTCCAGGACCAGCGCCCCGCCCCGCAGCGTCCAGGCGCCGCCTTCCATGGAACCCAGGTCGATACGGATCAGTTCGATCGCCGCAACCGGCGTCGACAGCAGGCACAGCAACAGCGCCGCGCCCAGGCAGCGAATCAAGCCGGGAACACCCCGGTGGACAGGTAGCGGTCGCCGCGGTCGCAGATGATGGCGACGATCACGGCGTTCTCGACCTGCTCGCTGAGTTGCAGGGCGGCGGCAACGGCGCCGCCCGAGGAGATGCCGCAGAAGATGCCTTCGCGCGACGCCAGCTCCAGCGTGGTGCGCTCGGCGTCCTGCTGGGTCACATCGATGGTGCGATCGACGCGGCTGGCGTCAAAGATGCCGGGAAGATATTCCTTCGGCCAGCGGCGGATACCAGGGATGGACGCGCCTTCCGCCGGCTGCACGCCGACGATCTCCACGTCCGGGTTCTTTTCCTTCAGGTACCGCGACGTGCCCATGATGGTGCCGGTAGTGCCCATGGCGCTGACGAAATGGGTGATGGTGCCGTGAGTGTCGTTCCAGATCTCGGGCCCGGTGCCCTCGTAGTGGGCGCGGGGATTGTCGGGGTTGGAAAACTGGTCGAGCACCTTGCCCTTGCCCTCGGCCTCCATCTGCTTGGCCAGGTCGCGGGCGCCTTCCATGCTCTCCTCGCGGGTCACCAGAACGATCTCGGCGCCGAACACTTTCATGACCTGGCGCCGCTCCACGCTCATGTTTTCAGGCATGATGAGGATCATGCGGTACCCCTTGATGGCCGCCGCCATCGCCAGCGCGATGCCGGTATTGCCGCTGGTAGCCTCGATCAGGGTGTCGCCGGGGCGGATTTCGCCACGCTCCTCGGCGTGACGGATCATGCTGAGCGCCGGCCGGTCCTTGACCGAACCGGCCGGGTTGTTACCTTCCAGCTTGACCAGGATGCGGTTGCTGGTGTCGCCGGGGAGACGCTGCAGGCGCACCAGCGGCGTCCCACCGACAAATTGTTCGAGCGTTGGAAAATCCATGACCTGTTCCCGTTATCACCTGAATCTGTGAGTCCTGCCTGAACCTGACATTATGTCCTGATTCCGCCTGAAAAAAACCCGTGCGCCGCGTCCACCGAGAAATACCACTGGTTCATGGTGGCCACTATGCTAGTCTGACAGTAAGACCGGGCCGGCTATGCTGTTGCGCAGTGTAGCAAGAACCGCAAACCAATGATTGACAAAGACAAGCCGCAACCGGACTCGCAGGAAAGCTCACCGTCAGGGACCGGGGATCGCGCCGCCGCCGAAAGGCTGATCCGGCAGGCGGGACGCTACCTGAGGCTTTTGCACATCACCCACGAAGCCATCATCTCCTTCGACGAGGACTGCCGTATTGTCATCTTCAACCAGGGCGCGGAAAGCCTGTTCGGCTTCCGGGAACAGGAGATTCTCGGAACCCCCGTGTACGAATTACTGTGCCCGCGCTTCCGCAGCGCCGAAAAACACCGCCTCGACGTGCTGGCGCGCATCGCCCGCGACAACCGCATCGGCTTTCACACCAACCGCATCACCTGCCGGCACCGCGGCGGCAAACGCTTCCCGGCGGAAATCTCCCTGTCCCAGACACGCCTGCCCGGCGGGCGCCTGTTCACGCTGGTGGTGCGCAACGCCACCGAACAGGTCCGCGCCGAGGAAGAACTGGAGCACGCCGCCCACCACGACGAGCTGACCCATCTGCCCAACCGCTCGCTGCTCAACGACCGGCTGGTGGCGGGTATTGCCCGCGCGCAACGCTACCAGCGCAAGCTGGGCGTGGTTTACCTGGATCTGGACGATTTCAAACCGATCAACGACCTCCACGGCCACGAAACCGGCGACTGCCTGCTGCAGGCCGTGGCGCGGCGCCTGAGCGACACCATGCGCCAGTCCGACACCGTGTCGCGCGTGGGTGGCGATGAGTTCGTGGTGTCGCTGGAACACATCAAGGGCGAGGACGACGCGCTGGCCGCCGCGATGAAACTGGACCGCGCGCTGCGACAGCCGTTCAGCGTGCTCGGCAAGCAGTTCAACGTCTCGGCCAGCATCGGCATCGCCATCTACCCGGAGCACGGCCGCGATCCCGCCACGCTGCTGCGCCACGCCGACGAAGCCATGTACGCCGCCAAGGCCGGCGGCGGGGAACCGCGCCTGTACGCTCAGTAGCCGTTGGCGGCGGCCATCATCAAGCGCTTCATTTCCCGCACCGCGCTGCCCAGGCCGGTGAATACGGCGCGCGCGATAATGGCGTGACCGATGTTCAGCTCGCGCACCTCTGGCATTGCCGCAATAACCCGCACATTGTGATAGTGCAGACCGTGACCGGCGTTGACATGCAGGCCGATATCGTCGCCGAGGCGCACCGCGGCGCGGATCTTCTCCAGCTCGGCTGCGGCCTGTTCGGGAGTTTCCGCGTCGGCGAAATGACCGGTGTGTATTTCGATACAGGGCGCGCCCACGGCTTTCGCCGCGTCGACCTGCACCGGGTCGGCATCGATGAACAGCGACACGCGCACCCCGGCTTCGGCCAGGCGCGCGCAGGCTTCTTCCATGCGCGCGGCCTGTCCGGCCACGTCCAGCCCGCCCTCGGTGGTCAGTTCCTCGCGCCGCTCCGGCACCAGGCAGCAGTCGGCCGGCCGGATACGGGTGGCGATATCCAGCATCTCGTCGGTCACCGCCATTTCCAGGTTCATGCGCGTCTGCAGAATGTCCTTCAGCAACTCGACGTCGCGCTCCTGGATATGGCGGCGGTCCTCACGCAGGTGCAGGGTGATGCTGTCCGCGCCCGCCTGCTCCGCCTCGATGGCGGCCTGCACCGGGTCCGGGTAACGGGTGCCGCGCGCCTGGCGCAGCGTGGCGACGTGGTCGATGTTGACGCCCAGCAGGATATTGCTCATGAAATCGTCCTCAGTCCAGCAGGCGGCCAATGCCGCCCAGCACGGAACCCTCGCCCTGGTCGCTGCCGCCGTGCGACGGCGCCTGTTCCAGCACCCGGTCGGCGAGGCGCGAGAACGGCAGGCTCTGTACCCATACCGAACCGGTGCCGCGCAGCGTCGCCAGGAACATGCCCTCGCCGCCGAAGAACATACTCTTCAGGCCACGAGTCATTTCAATGTCGTAGTCGATCCCCGAGGTGAACGCCACCAGGCAACCGGTATCGAGGCGCAGGGTTTCGTTGTCGAGGCGTTTCTCGACGACCGTGCCGCCGGCGTGGATGAACGCCATGCCGTCGCCCTGCAGGCGTTCGAGGATGAAGCCCTCGCCACCGAAGAAACCGGTGCCCAGCTTGCGGTTGAACGTGATGTCGATACGGGTGCCGAGTGCCGCCGCCAGGAACGAGTCCTTCTGGCAGATCAGGCTGCCGCCGTCCAGTTTCGACATGTCCAGCGCAATGATGCTGCCGGGAAACGGTGCGGCGAAGGCCACCGTTTTCCGGCCGGCGGCGGTATTGGTGAAGTGTGTCATGAACAGCGACTCGCCTGAGATCATGCGCTTGCCGGCGCTGAACAGCTTGCCCATGAAGCCCTGATCGGGCTCGGACCCGTCACCCATGCGCGCCTCGAACTCGATGCCCTCCTCCATGTAGGTCATGGCGCCGGCTTCGGCGACCACGGTTTCACCGGGGTCGAGTTCAACCTCGACCATCTGCATATCGTGCCCGATGATGCGGTAATCGACTTCGTGACAGCGCATGGTGCTTCCTCGCAGTGTTTACAGGTAACGGTCCGGACGCCGCGCATGATCGGCAATCGGGCGCGTTTTCGCAAGTTGGGACTTCAGCCGCGGTTGAACAGCTCGCGCGATTTGAGCGGCTTGCCGCCCAGGTAGAGGCTCAGGGCGGCGCGCATCAGGCGCTTGGCGTCGCGCAGCGCCGCCGCGTCGAGTTCGCCTTCCGCGGCCAGCGCCAGCAGGCTGGACCCGGGAAACAGGAAACCCTGGCGGGTGTCCGCTGCGACTTCCACCGGCCCTGCTTCCAGGTGGTAGTCGTAGAGCGCATCGGACCGCAGCGGCTCGCCGCTCTCGCAATCGACGTCCAGCAACAGGCCGTAGCCGGTTTCCTGCAGCAGGTGTTTCTCGAACAGGCGCAGCGTCGGTTCGACGTTGCCGGCGTCCGCGGCCAGCGCCTCCAGCGCGTGCGCATAACGCTCGAACAGCACCGGATGGGGATCGTTGCGGGTCAACAGGCGCACCAGCAGTTCGTTGAGGTACAAAGCACTGTACAGCGCCCGGCCGGACAGCGGCGGCCCCGGAGCGGCCGACTCGACGCCGGTCAGGGTGCCCAGTTCACCACGCTCGATCCACGACAGGCGCAGTGCCCGGAACGGCTGCAACTCGCCGCGCCGCCGCGAGCGCGGGGCACGCGCGCCGCGGGCGATCAGGCCGACGCGTCCCTGCGCGTGGGTAAACACTTCCAGCAGGGCGCTGGTTTCGCGGTAGGGACGCTGGTGCAGCACGAACGCCGGCGCCAGTTCGATGCGTTGCCGGGAACCCGGCCCGGCCGATGCGGAAGGCGTGCCAGCGGACATCGCGGCGACGCCTCAGGTGTCCTGGTAGCCCAGGCTGCGCAGGGCACGGTCGTCGTCGGCCCAGCCTTCCTTGACCTTCACCCAGAGTTGCAGGAACACCTTTTCGCCGAAGGCCTTCTCCATGTCCTGGCGCGCTTCCTGGCCGACTGCCTTGAGCAGGGCGCCCTTGCGTCCGATGACTATGGGCTTCTGACTGCTCTTCTCGACCCAGATCAGGGCGTGGATGGTGAGCAGCTTTTCCTCTTCCTTGAAACTTTCGATCTCCACAGTCAGCCCGTAGGGAATTTCGTCGCCCAGCTTGCGAAACAGTTTCTCGCGCACCAGCTCGGCGGCAAGAAACCGCTCGCTGCGGTCGGTGACCTGGTCTTCCGGGTAGAAAGGCTCCGACAGTGGCAGGTGCTCGCGGATCGCCTGTTCCAGTTCGTCGAGGTGTTCGCCACGCCGCGCGCACACCGGCACGATGGCCGCGAAGGGCGCGCGCTCCGCCAGTTGCTGCATGAACGGCAGCAGCGAGGCCTTGTCCTCGACGCGATCGGTCTTGTTGATGGCGACCACCACCGGGCAATCCACCCGCCGGAGTTTTTCCAGCACCCACTCGTCGTCCGGGTGCCAGCGCGTACCTTCCACCACGAACACCACCACGTCGACGTCGCGCAGGCTGTCGGCCGCCGCCCGGTTGAGGTAGCGGTTCATGGCGCGCGGCTGTTTTTCATGCAGGCCGGGCGTGTCGACGAACAGGATCTGTGCGTCCTCGTCGGTCTTGATGCCGAGAATACGGTGGCGGGTGGTCTGCGGGCGCCGCGAGGTGATACTGATCTTCTGCCCGATCATGCGGTTCATGATGGTGGACTTGCCGACATTAGGACGCCCGACCAGCGCCACGAAACCGCAGCGAAACTCAGACATCGGAGCCCGCCTCGTCGAGCATGCGCCGCGCCGCGGCCTGCTCGGCGCCGCGCCGGTTGCGCCCCTCGCCGGTCACCGTGAGATCCAGGTCCGGCACCCGGCAGGACACCACGAAGTGCTGCTGGTGCGCCTTGCCGCTGACCGAGATGACATCGTATTCCGGCAGCCCGAGCTTGCGCGACTGCAACAGTTCCTGCAACAGCGTCTTGGGATCCTTGAGCTCGTCGCCGGGAGACAGCGCGGCGACCTTGTCGGCGAACAGGCGGTGAATACAGGCGCGGCAGGCCTCGTAACCGCGGTCCAGCAGGATGGCGCCGAGAATGGCTTCCAGCGCATCGGCCAGTATCGAGTCGCGGCGGAAACCGCCGCTCTTGAGTTCACCCGAACCCAGGCGCAGGTAATCGCCGATATCGAGGCCGCGTGCCACCTCGGCCAGCGTCTCGCGCTTGACCAGGCTGGCGCGCAGGCGGCTCAACTGTCCCTCGCGGGCTTCGGGGAAAGCTTCGAACAACCACTCGGCGACCACGAAACCCAGCGCGGCATCGCCGAGGAATTCGAGGCGTTCATTGTTGCGGCTGCCGGCGCTGCGGTGGGTGACCGCCGCTTCCAGCAATTCCGGCTGGCGGAACTCGTAGTCGAGCGAACGGGCCAGACCGTCCAGGGGGCGCATCAACGGCTGGGAACCTCGACCTGCTTGCTGAACACGGCAACCACGTCGATATTGGCCATCAGGTGTTCGCGACGTTCGTACTCAATCGAGATACGCGTCTTGCCGCGATCCTTGCTGACCTTGACGGTACGTGGGTCCACGCCGCGCACATCGTTGATATTGAAGCGCTTGGAGACCAGCCTGATGATCTCGCGCCGCGACCTGGCGCCGATATCGGGCTCACTGGTGAGAGACTCCAGCACCGAGACGACCTTGCCGTACTCCAGGTAGATGGGAACCAGCCGCAGTGTGATCAGGGTGAAAAAGGCAATCAGGCCCAGCACCATCAGCCAGCCGATCGCCGTCATTCCGCGTTGGTGATGCCTCGTGTTCATGCTCGCTCCCCGCAGTTCAGTGAATGGTGGTGCCAATGCGATCCCAGGCCACACCGCCCGCCGCGGAATCCCAGTTCATCCAGATCATGAAGGCCTTGCCGACCAGGTTCTCGTCGGGCACGAACCCCCAGTAGCGGCTGTCGTTGCTGTTGTCGCGGTTGTCCCCCATGACGAAGTAATGTCCTTCCGGCACCACCACGTCAGCGCTCACACCCTTGATGCGCGGCACCACCAGAATCTCGTGCTCCACGTCGCCAAGAATCTCCCGGCGCACGCTGGCGCCCGACATGGACAGGCCGGACCCCTTGCCAATATAGGTACCCACGGGTATCTGTGCAACTTTCCGGTCATTGATGATGAGCGTCTTGTTGCGGTACACCACGTGGTCGCCGGGCACGCCGACCACGCGCTTGATGTAGTCGACGTGCGGGTCGCGGGGGAAACGGAACACCACCACGTCGCCGCGCTTCGGCTCACCGATATCCACCACCTTTTCGTTCAGCACCGGCAGGCGGATGCCGTAGGCGAACTTGTTCACCAGGATGAAATCGCCGACCAGCAGGGTCGGCATCATCGACCCGGAGGGGATGCGGAACGGCTCCACGAGGAAGGAGCGCAACAGCAGTACCGCGAGAATGACCGGGAAGAACGAACGCGCGTACTCGACCACCGCCGGCTCCTTGACCTCGGTCACGCCGTCCGCGGCGGCACGCCGGCGGCGGCGCGGCGCCAGGAACAGAGCATCGGCCAGCCAGATCGCGCCGGTGACGAAAGTAGCGGCCACGAGAATGGCCGGAAAATCGAAGTTCATGTTATTTTTTCCCCACCTGGAGCACGGCGAGGAAGGCTTCCTGGGGAATTTCCACCTTGCCGAACTGTTTCATGCGTTTCTTGCCCGCCTTCTGCTTTTCCAGCAGCTTGCGCTTGCGGGTGATATCACCGCCGTAACACTTGGCCGTGACATTCTTGCGCAGTGCCTTGACCGTGGTGCGCGCAATGATCTGCGAACCGATGGCGGCCTGGATGGCGACGTCGAACATCTGCCGTGGAATGATTTCCTTCATGCGCTCGGCGAGCTCGCGGCCGCGGCTGTTGGCGAACTCTCGGTGCACGATCACCGACAGGGCATCGACCCGCTCGCCGTTGATCAGGATATCCAGTTTCACCAGGTTGGCGGCCTGGAAACGTTCGAAGCTGTAGTCGAAGGAGGCGAAACCGCGGCTCACCGACTTGAGCCGGTCGAAGAAGTCCAGCACCACCTCGCTGAGCGGCAGTTCGTAATTCAGCGACACCTGGTTGCCGAGGTACTGCATGTTGCGCTGCACGCCGCGTTTCTCCACGCACAGGCCGATCACCGCGCCCAGGTAGTCCTGCGGCACAAGGATATTGGCGAGGATGATGGGTTCGCGGATTTCGTCGATCTGGTTGACCGGCGGCAGCGCCGCGGGGTTGTCGATCTCGATCAGATTGCCCCTGGTGTCCAGCACCTGGTAGATCACCGTCGGCGCGGTGGTGATCAGGTCGATGTCGTACTCGCGTTCCAGCCGTTCCTGGATGATTTCCATGTGCAACATGCCGAGAAAACCGCAGCGGAAGCCGAAACCCAGCGCGGTCGAGGTTTCCGGCTCGAAGTGCAGCGAGGCGTCGTTGAGACGCAGCTTCTGCAAAGCCTCGCGCAAGTCCTCGTAGTCGTCGGACACCACCGGGTAGAGGCCGGCGAAGACGCGCGGCTGCACCTTCTGGAACCCTGGCAGCATGTCCCCGGACGGGCGGTCGGTCAGGGTGATGGTGTCGCCGACCGGCGCGCCGTCGATATCCTTGATGCCGGCAATGATATAACCGACGTCGCCCGCCGTGAGCGCCTCCCGGTCCTCGCGCCGGGGGGTGAAGATACCGACTTTCTCGGCCACGAAATCGCGCCCGGTGGACATGATGCGGATCTTCTTGCGACGCGGCAGCGTGCCCTGCATGACCCGCACCAGCGAAATCACGCCCACGTAGCTGTCGAACCAGGAATCGATGATGAGCGCCTGCAACGGCGCATCCGCGTCGCCCTCGGGCGGCGGGATACGCTCGATCAGCTGCTCCAGCAGTTCCTCGATGCCAAGCCCCGTCTTGGCGCTGACCTCGATGGCGTCGGTGGCGTCGATGCCGATGATGTCCTCGATCTCCTGCTTCACGCGGTCCGGCTCGGCCGCCGGCAGGTCGATCTTGTTCAGCACCGGCACCACCTCCAGTCCCTGCTCGATGGCCGTGTAGCAGTTGGCGACGCTCTGCGCCTCCACGCCCTGAGCGGCATCCACCACCAGCAAGGCGCCCTCGCAGGCGGCCAGGGAACGCGACACCTCGTAGGAGAAATCGACGTGGCCGGGTGTATCGATGAAGTTCAGCGTGTACAACTCGCCGTCCTTCTTGCTGCGGTATGGCAGCGACACGCACTGCGCCTTGATGGTGATGCCGCGCTCGCGCTCCAGGTCCATGGAATCCAGTACCTGGGCCTCCATTTCGCGCTCGCTCAGCCCCCCGCAGATCTGGATGAAACGGTCCGCCAGCGTGGATTTGCCGTGGTCGATATGGGCAATGATGGAAAAATTTCGAATGTGGGACAGATCAGTCATTTCCATCCCCGCCGGCGGATTTCGTGAACACGTTTGACAACCTGATTTACAAACCAGAATGGCGCCAGTGCGGCGCCATCCGGAAAATCTGGACATTGTGGATTACTCAAGAGCGCCAGTATACACGCTATTGCCCGGCCGACCTACCGCGAGCCCCGTCCAGGAAGGCCCTCAGCGCCGCCTCGTCGAGGTGATAGTGACAGATTTCCGTGTCGCCACCCGCCAGCACCGGCACCCACTCGTCGTATCGACGCGCCAGTTCCGGGTCGCGATCGATGTCCACCACGCGCAAATCGAAACCCGGACATGACTGCAGGCCCCGGAGGGCCTGCAGCATGGCTTCGCACAGGTGACAGCCTTCGCGGTAGTACAGCGTCAGCGCCGGCCTGTCCGACATACCGGTCAGTCGCCTTTCGGCACCTTGAGGGCAAGGAAGATGGGACCGCCACGGCGCTGGATCAGCACCGGCACCGACTTGCCGGCCGGCAGCTTGCGAATCATCTTCTCGAACTGGTCCACGTTCTCCACCTGCTTGCCGTCGATGCGCAGAATAATATCGCCCTGGCGGATACCGGCGTCGGCCGCGGGGCCTTCACCGATTTCCTCCACCAGCACGCCGCCATCCAGCTCCAGTTCCTTGAGCTGGTCCTCGGTGAGGTCGGCCACGCGCACGCCCAGCCGGTTGTCGCTGGCCACCTTGCTCTCGGCGGCCTTGGCGATCTGCTTGTCCTTGTCGGGCAGCTCACCCAGCTTGACCCACAGGGTCTGGGTACGCTTGTTGCGCATGATCTTGACCGGCACGCGCTTGCCCACCGGCGTGCTGCCCACCACCGGCGGCAGGCTGGAGGAACGGTCGATCTCCCTGCCGTTGAAGGCCAGCACCACGTCGCCGACCTGCAGTCCGGCCTTCTCGGCCGGACTGTCCGGCATCACCTTGGCGATCAGCGCGCCCTGCGGCTTGCTCATGCCGAACGACTCCGCAAGGTCCAGGGTCACGTCCTGGATCAGCACGCCCAGCCAGCCGCGGCTGACCTTGCCATGTTCCTTGAGCTGTTTGGCCACGTCCATCGCCACCTCGATGGGAATGGAGAACGACAGGCCCATGTAACCGCCGGTGCGGCTGTAGATCTGCGAATTGACGCCCACCACCTCGCCATCCAGGTTGAACAGCGGACCGCCGGAGTTGCCGGGGTTGATGGCCACGTCGGTCTGGATGAAGGGCACGTAGTTTTCGCGCGGCAGGGCGCGGCCCTTGGCGCTGACGATGCCGGCGGTTGCCGAGTGATCGAAACCGAAGGGCGAGCCGATGGCCAGCACCCATTCACCGACCTTGAGATCCTCCGACTTGCCGATTTTCGCCACCGGCAGGTCTTCGGCGTCGATCTTGAGCAAGGCCACATCGCTGCGCTCGTCGGTGCCCACCACCCTTGCCTTGAGTTCTCGACGATCGGCGAGGCGAACGACAATCTCGTCGGCGTCCTTGACCACGTGGTTGTTGGTCATCACGTAACCGTCCTCGGAAATAATGAAGCCCGAGCCCAGCGACTTGGCCTCGCGCAGCGGCGGCGCGCTGCCGCCCGGCTGGCCGAAGAAGTGCTTGAACAGGTCGTTGAAGGGAGAGTCCTCGGGAAGATTCGGGATCTCGATGCCCTCCGGCAACTGCATGCCGCCCGACTTGATCTTCTGCGTGGTGCTGATGTTGACCACCGCGTCGCTGGTCTCCTCGACCAGTTGCGTGAAGTCGGGCAGGCCCCTGGCCTGCAGGGGTCCCGCGAATGCCAGTACCAGTACCAGGACGGAGCCTGCTCGTTTTAACAAAGACATAGTTACTCCCGTAATTACTGTGTCGTGAATCTGATCACCGCCTCGGCGGGGAGCTTGCGCAACACCACCGGCTGAAAATCCGCGTCGGAGCGGATCCTGCGGGTAAACTTTCGCAGCCATACCAGGCCGGCTGCAAATCCGGAAAGGCCCAGCACCATGCTTCCTGCCTCGGCACTTTGCCACAGAAGCCGCTGCGCACCCAGTTCGCCAAGCGCGGCGCCCAGCAACAGCAGGGCGATGGGCACAGCGTAGACAGCCAGCGAACCTTTTACCAGCGCCTGCTCGCGGATTCCGATCACCACCTGGTCACCGGCCCGCAGCGGCATGCCCGCCAGCACCCGGACGATATTGCGGCGGTTTCCCAGCGCCCTTGAGATGGCCGCCGTTCCGCAACCCTTGCTGGCCGAACAGGAACCACAGGTGGAACTGCGTTGCGTCTCCACCCACACGCCCCCGTCGTCGACCCTGACCACCCTGGCGGTTTCTTCCAGCATGGCGCTAGCGGATCCTCACCGACTCACCGATCATCTCCACGGTCTTCATCGGCACTTCACCGACCACGGTAACATAGTGACCCTCGACCATGGTGCCGTAGGCGTTGAGGGCGCCGCGATGCGTCATGCCCTGGTAGTCCTCTTCCCCGCCGCCCTGCGCCTTCTCGATATATACCGAAACGCTGGCGAGCCCGTCGCTGTACAGCCAGTGCTCGACCCCCGCCTCGTCTTCCGACAGGCGGTGCCAACTGTGGTCGGTAAGCACGAAACCGTCCGGCACGCGGATCACCTTCCAGCGCGTGTCGGAGACATCGCTGCCCGGCTCGGGCGCGGCTTCGGGCTCCAGCTTCCAGGAGTAGTCCGCGCCGCTGAGGTCGGGCAGCAGCTCGCGCTCGTCGATGCGCTCGGGGAAAGACACCGAGGTAAACATCATCTGTTCGATGGGCTCGCCGCGCATATCGGTCAGCGCGGAGCGCAACAGCAGATGAGTCTGGTCGTGCACGCACAGGCGGCGCCCGTAGCGGAACTCGTCACGCGGCATGATTTCCACCACGCGGCAGGGAAGCCCGGCGACACGGTCCTCGCCGCCGACGCTGAAGCTGTAATACTGGCTCAACTCGCCAAGACTCTCGGGAAAACCCGACGGAAACGGACTGCGCGGCTGGCTGCGGTTGACGTGCACAGACTCGCGGTCGCCGAGAATACAGGTAACCACCTGGTTGTCGCGCAGGATCTCGCGCTTCGCCCCGGTCAGCGACATCAGCCGCTCGCGTTCGCCCTTGCCGTCGGCGGCATGGACGATCCGCATGGCCTCAAGGTCACCACGGTGCTGATAGACGAAGGTGCCCGCGTAATTGAGCGTGCGCGACGCCATGGACATGCGCTCAAGCCACAGGCGGGCGTCGCCGGACCCTGCGTTCGCCATCGTGGACGCGGCCAGGGCCGCAACGATGACGGACAGGAAGGCGACTGAGGTGCGTGTCATCACTGGTGGGTGTCGGACACCACGCGGGCGTAGGGCATCACGCCCTGCACACCGCGACTGGCTGCATACTCGCTGTGGTTCACCAGGTAACCCGACAGACGTTTGTCGATTTGCGGTTCGATGCGATTCCACTGTTGTTCACGGCTATCGCTGGCCAGGGTTACGCCGGACGGCGCCGCCTTGCCGGCATCCGCGACCACCGGCGCGGCGCCCTCGTCATTGCGCACGCTGGTCACGGTGAGCACGGCCACCAGCGCCACCGACGCCGCCACCGCCAGGCCGGCCAGCGGTTTCCACCAGGCCGGCGGCTGCCCCGCCGCCAGCGGTTTCTCGCCGGCCAGCGCATCCTGCACCCCCCGGGCGATACCGAGCCCGGCAGAGGTGCCGGTGCCGCGCATCACTTCACCGATCAGCTGGTAGCGTCCCAGGCACTCACGCAGCGAGGCGTCGCGCTGCAACCGTCCCAGCAACAGGGGGCGCTCCAGTTCGCTCAGCTCATCGTCGGCCAGTGCGGACAACTGTTCGCGGATTTCGTCGTTCATCATTCTTCACCTGTTTCCATATCGGTCAGCAGCGGGCGGATGCGGTTGTCGATCGCGTCGCGCGCCCTGAAAATTCGTGATCGGACCGTGCCGATGGGACAGTCCATGGCGGATGCGATTTCCTCGTAGCTGAGGCCATCCAGCTCGCGTAGCACGATCGCGGTACGCAGCTCCTCGGGCAGGTCGTCGATGGCGGCCTGGATGGTGCTGGCCAGTTCGCTCTGCAGCGCCATGCGCTCCGGTGTCGCGTATTCCTTCAGACCCCCGCCCGACTCGAATTGTTCCGCGTCCTGCGCATCGATATCGTCGTTCGGCGGCCGCCGGTTGGAGGCCACCAGGTGGTTCTTGGCGGTATTGATGGCGATACGGTAGAGCCAGGTGTAGAACGCGCTGTCACCCCGGAAGTTCGGCAGCGCGCGGTAGGCCTTGATGAAGGCCTCCTGGGCGACGTCGAGCACCTCGCCGGGATCGCGGATATAGCGGCCGATCACATTGGCGAGCTTGTGCTCGTACTTGCGCACCAGGATGTCGAACGCGGCTTTTTCACCGTTCTGCACCCGGCGCACCAGTTCCTGGTCGAGGTTTTTGTCGCCCATCCGGGCTAGCCCCGCTTTTTCCTGGATAGCATGCATGGCTGCTGTAGACCAGGGAAACCCGCGAGAGTTCGCCAGAAACCGGGGCTTGAGGTAAAATATCTGTGCAAAGCGCTTTATTCTGAATGAGTTAACCGGGGCAACCATACCCGATTACGGCACAGGCGACCACCGTTCATGCATACCCAGCACCAGTACGACGTCCTCATCATCGGCAGCGGCGCGGCCGGGCTGTCGCTGGCCCTGCGGCTGCCGGAACAGGCCCGCGTGGCGGTACTCTCCAAGGGCCCCGTGCAGGAAGGCAACACTTGGTATGCCCAGGGCGGCATCTCCGCGGTGCTGGACCAGGGCGACTCCATCGAGTCCCACGTCCAGGACACCATGGACGCCGGCGCCGGCCTGTGCGACCCGGAGGTGGTGCGCCACACGGTGGTAAACGGCCCCGAGGCGGTGCAGTGGCTGATCGACCTGGGTGTTGACTTCACCCGAGAGGAAACCGGCCCGGGCAAGGGCTTTCACCTAACCCGCGAAGGCGGCCACCAGCACCGCCGCGTCATTCATGCCGCCGACGCCACCGGCAAGGCAGTGCAGAGCACCCTGATCTCGGCGGTACGCGCACGCGACAACATCGACCTGTTCGAGCAGCATATCGCTGTCGACCTGATCACCGCCGACCGTATCGGCCGGCCCCACAACCGTTGCCTGGGCGCCTACGTGCTGGACCGCGACAGCGGCCGCGTGGAAGTGTTCCGCTCCCGCTTCGTGGCGCTCGCCACCGGCGGCGCCAGCAAGGTGTACCTGTACACCAGCAACCCCGACACATCCACCGGTGACGGCATCGCCATGGCCTGGCGCGCCGGCTGCCGGGTGGCCAACATGGAGTTCAACCAGTTCCACCCGACCTGTCTGTACCACCCGCAGGCCAAGTCCTTCCTGATCACCGAGGCGGTGCGCGGCGAAGGCGGCAAGCTGCTATTGCCCGACGGCAAGCCGTTCATGCAACGCTTCGACACGCGCTGCGAACTGGCGCCGCGCGACATCGTGGCGCGCGCCATCGACCACGAAATGAAACGCCTGGGCATCGACCACGTGCTGCTGGATATCTCGCACAAGCCGGCCGACTTCATCCACGAACACTTTCCCAACGTGCAGCAGCGCTGCCTGGAACTCGGCATCGACATCACCCGCGAACCCATACCGGTAGTGCCGGCCGCCCACTACACCTGCGGTGGAGTGCGCACCGACCTCAGGGGGCGCAGCGACCTCGACAACCTGTACGTGGTGGGCGAATCGGCCTGTACCGGCCTGCACGGCGCCAACCGCATGGCCAGCAACTCGCTGCTCGAATGTCTGGTGTTCGCCAGCGCCGCCGCCGCCGACATCGGCGCACGGCTGGACGCGGTGAAAATGCCGCCCGAACTGCCGGAATGGGACGAATCGAAAGTCACGGACTCGGACGAGGAAGTGGTGGTCAGCCACAACTGGGACGAACTGAGGCGCTTCATGTGGGACTACGTGGGCATCGTGCGCACCGGCAAGCGCCTGGAACGCGCACGCCGCCGCATCGCCACCCTGCAGCACGAGATCGAGGAGTACTACGGCAATTTCCGCGTCACCAACGACCTGCTGGAGTTGCGCAACCTGGTGCAGGTGGCGGAACTGATCATCCGTTCGGCGCAGATGCGCAAGGAAAGCCGCGGCCTGCACTACACGCTGGACTACCCGAAACCCGATGACCGCCAGCCACCGCGCGACACGGTGCTGGTTCCCGACAAGGCGCACCGCACGCCCGGCCACAACGTGGCGGTCGGCAAGGTCGAGCAATTGCGGGTGGCGCCGGGCAAATAAGCGGGCGGGCCGGCCTCAGCCGGTGCGAAAACCCGCGGGCGGCTGCACGTCCACTTCCCGGCATTCGACGCTGTCCACCCGCGCACCCGGCGGTCCGTGCGCCAGCCAGGCGCGCAACGCCCGCAGGGCCTCCGGCCCGCCGCAGGCCAGCACTTCGACGCGCCCGTCGGGCAGGTTGATCGCGTGGCCGGCAAGCCCCAGCCGCTCGGCTTCGGCCTGTGTCGAGGCGCGAAAGAACACGCCCTGCACACGGCCGCTGATCAGGCACTGAATACACTGTTCCACGATCGTGACTCCGGCTGATTCCGCGGTGCGAATATCATAGCGCACGCCGGGCGGCGCGCGACGACCGACAGGTGACGCGCGGCCTAGTCCGCGGCCAGCGCCGCTTCCAGCGCGGCCAGGAACCGGGCGTTCTCGTCGGGGGTTCCTACCGTCACCCGCAGGCAGTCGCGCATGCGCCCGCCGGCGGGATTGAGGTTCTTGATCAGCACGCCGCGCGCGCGCAGCGCCTCGAACACCGCGTCCGCCGTTCCCTCCGCCACACGAAACAACACGAAGTTGGCCTCGCTGGGGTAGACCCTGATCCCCTCGAACGCGGACAACGCCTCGATCAGGCGACTGCGCTCGGCGCGGATCAGTCCGGCCTGTTCGTCGAGCATGGCCTTGTGCTCCAGCGCGAACAGGGCGCTGGCCTGGGTCAGTACGTTGATGTTGTAGGGAAGGCGTGTCTTGTCGATCTCCTCCAGCCACTCCGGGGCGCCGGCCAGCAGGCCCAGGCGCAGTCCGGCCAGCCCCATCTTGGACACGGTGCGCAACACCAGCAGGTTGGGATACTCCGCCAGGCGCGGCATGAAGGTGGCGTCGGTGAACGGCGCGTAGGCCTCGTCCACCACCACCATGCCCGGCGCGCGTTCGATGATGGTCTCGATGGCGTCGGCCCCGAACAGCGTGCCGGTCGGGTTGTTGGGGTAGGCCAGGAACACGATGGCCGGCTGGTGCAGGTCGATGGCGCGCAGCATGGCATCGAGATCCAGCGAGAAATCCTCCGCCAGCGGCACGCCCTGGTAACACATACCGGCCACCTCGGCGATCATGCGGTACATGACGAAAGTGGGTTCCGGCGCCAGGATCACGCGGTCCGGCTGCGCGACCGACAGCGCCAGCATCTGAATGAGTTCATCGGAGCCGTTGCCCAGCACGATGCCGGCGCCGGCCGGCACCTGCATGGCCTCGCGCAGCCGCTCGGTGAGCGCGCGCGCGCCCGGATCCGGGTAACGGTTCAGTTCCACCTCGCGCAGCACTTCCAGCCAGGCGTCGACCAGCGGCGCCGGCCAGGCGTAGGGGTTCTCCATGGCGTCCAGCTTGATACTGTCGCCGGGGTCCGGCACGTGGTAGGCCTTGAGCGCGCGGATCTCGGGACGGATCCAGAACTGCGGCGACTTCGGTGCCGCGCTCATGCGTCGTCCACCACCCGGTATTCGGCGGAACGCGCGTGCGCCTCCAGGCCCTCGCCGCGCGCCAGCGTGGACGCGGTGCGCCCCAGTTCGTTGGCGCCCTGCGCCGAGCAATAGATGATGCTGGAACGCTTCTGGAAATCATATACACCCAGCGGCGAGGAGAAACGCGCGGTGCGCGAGGTCGGCAACACATGGTTGGGACCCGCGCAATAGTCGCCGAGCGCCTCGGCCGTGTAGCGGCCCATGAAGATCGCGCCGGCGTGGCGAATGCGCGCGGCCATCGCCTGCGGATCCCCGACCGAAAGCTCCAGGTGTTCGGGCGCGATGTAGTTGGCGACGTCCACCGCCTCGTCCAGGTCGCGCACATGAATCAGCGCCCCGCGCCCCTGCAATGACTGGCGGATGATCGGCTCGCGCTGCATCTCGGGCAGCAGCCTGGCGATGCTGTCGGCGACGCGGTCGAGAAAATCGGCATCCGGACTGACCAGGATGGCCTGCGCGTCCTCGTCGTGCTCGGCCTGCGAGAACAGATCCATGGCGATCCAGTCGGGATCGGTGCCGCCGTCGCAGACCACCAGGATTTCCGACGGACCGGCAATCATGTCGATGCCGACCTGGCCAAACACCATGCCCTTGGCGGTGGCCACGTAGATATTGCCCGGCCCCACGATCTTGTCGACGCGCGGGATCGTTTCGGTGCCCCAGGCCAGCGCCGCCACGGCCTGCGCGCCGCCGATGGCGAATACCCGGTCGACGCCGGCCACCGCTGCCGCGGCCAGCACCAGTTCATTGACCGCGCCGTCCGGCGTCGGCACCACCATGATCAGTTCCCGCACACCGGCCACCTTGGCGGGTACCGCGTTCATCAACACCGACGAAGGGTACGCCGCCTTGCCGCCCGGCACGTACAGGCCGGCGCGGTCCAGCGGCGCCACCTGCTGCCCGAGCACCGTGCCGTCGTCCTCGGTATAGGACCAGGACGCCATCTTCTGGTGTTCGGCGTAGGCGCGCACCCGTGCCGCGGCACGCTCCAGCGCCTCGCGCTGGTCGGCGGGAACGCCGCCCAGGGCCTGTTCCAGGCGCTCGCGCGGAATCTCCAGCTCGGCCACGCTGGCAGCCTGCAGGCGGTCGAATTTCGCGGTGTATTCCAGCAGCGCGGCGTCGCCGCGCGCGCGGACGGCATCGAGGATTTCGCGCACCGTGCTTTCCACCGCCGCGTCGGCGGAGGCCTCCCAGGCCAGCACCTGGTCGAGCGCCGCGTAGAAATCCGGGGCGCTGCTGTCGAGTCGCGTGATGTCCACCATGGTCAGGCCGCCTGCTGTTGCCGTACCGCTTCCGCGATGCGGTCGATGAAAGCCTGCACGCGCGCGTGCTTGCGCTTCATGGAGGCCTTGTTGACGACCAGCCGCGAGCTGATGTCAGCGATGTGGTCGAGCGGCTGCAGGCCGTTGGCGCGCAGCGTGTTGCCGGTATCGACCACATCCACGATCAGGTCCGACAGGCCCACCAGCGGCGCCAGTTCCATGGAACCGTACAGCTTGATGATTTCCACCTGCTGCCCCTGTTCGGCGAAGTAGGCGCGGGCGCTGTTCACGTACTTGCTGGCGATGCGCAGGCGGCGCGTCTGCGGCGTCCAGGGTTCGCGCCCGGCCACCATCAGCTTGCAGCAGGCAATGCGCAGGTCCAGCGGCTCATACAGACCGCCGCCCCCGTGTTCCATCAGCACGTCCTTGCCGGCCACGCCGAGGTCGGCGGCGCCGTACTCGACATAGGTGGGCACGTCCGAGGCGCGGATGATCACCAGCTTCACGTCGTCCTGGTTGGTGTCCAGGATCAGCTTGCGGCTGGTCTCGGGGTCGTCGACCGGCTCGATGCCGGCGTGCGCCAGCAAGGGCAGGGTTTCCTTGAAAATGCGCCCCTTGGAAAGGGCAATCGTCAATGTGTCGGACATGAGTCGGGCCTGGATTGCGTGCCGGGAAAAGGCCGGGTCAGAGCTGTTTGCTCCAGTCTTCCGGGGTAAAGGTGCGGAACGACAGCGCATGCACCGCGCCCTGCATGAGATCGCCCAGGGCGGCATACACCATCTGGTGCTGCTGCACCTTGCTCTTGCCCTCGAAATCGGGACTGACGATGGTCGCCTCGAAATGGTCGCCGTCGCCCTGCACCGTGACCTGCGCGGAGGGGATGCCGTCCTCGATAATCTTCTTCAGTTCGTCTGCCTGCATGATTTCGCTCGTTCTGCCAAATTTGGAAGGCGAATCATACTATAAGTCGGGCGGCTCCTCTCCCCCGGAAAGCCTGAGGGTAGCGGCTCAGTCGCCGTGCAGCGGCAGGATCCCTTCCAGACCGCTGACCCGGGCCATTTCCAGCATCTGCGGCGGGATATTGAAAAAGCGCAAGTGCGTGCCGCTGCGCTGGGCCTCGCGCAGCCATTCCACCAGCAGGGCCAGGCCGGCGCTGTCGGCGCGCCGCACGTGGGAGAGGTCGATATCCAGCGCGCTGCCCGCGGCGCAGCGCTCGCGGCAGGAACGCCACAGCGCCGGCACCGAGGCGAAGCTTAGTTCGCCGTGGACTTCCAGGCGCCCGTCGGCGCCCTCCCTCACGCTGGCCGCGGCGTCCGCCATCGTTACTGGCCGCCCGCCTTGTCCATCACCAGCTTGCCGATCAGCTTCTCCAGCACGATCGCCGACTGGGTCAGACCCGCGTCGATCTCGGAACCGTCCACCAGGTATTCGTCCGAACCCCCGGATTCCAGGCCGATGTACTGCTCGCCGAGCAGTCCCGCGGTGTAGATCCCGGCCGAGGTATCGTCGGTGAAACGGTTGTAACGTTCATTGATGCGCATGGTGACCACCGCCTCCTGGCGCTCGTTGTCGAAATCGACATTGGCGACACGCCCCACCACCACGCCGGCCGCCTTGACCGCGGAGCGCACCTTGAGGCCGCCGATGTTGTCGAAGCGGGCAATCAGCGTGTAGCTGCCCTCCTCGCGGAAACTGCTCAGGTTGCTGACCTGCATCGCCAGCACGAACAGTGCGGCGAGGCCGGCGGCGACGAACATTCCCACCAGCATTTCCATTGTCTTGGTTTGTTTCATGCTCAGTTGTCTCCGAACATCAATGCGGTTAATACGAAATCCAGCGCCAGCACGGCGAAGGCGGAATGCACCACCGTGCGGGTGGTGGCGCGGCTGACGCCTTCCGAGGTCGGAATGGTGTCATAACCCTCGAACACGGCGATCCAGGTGGTGACGAAACCGAACACCAGGCTCTTGATGACGCCGTTGAGCACGTCGTCGTGCAGGTCCACCTTGGCCTGCATCTGCGCCCAGTAAGCGCCCTCGTCCACTCCCAGCAGGCCGACGCCGACGAAATAGCCGCCCCAGATGCCGACGGCGCTGAAAATGGCGACCAGCAACGGCATGGAAACGAATCCGGCCAGGAAGCGCGGCGCAATCACCCGGTGCAGCGGGTCGACCGCCATCATCTCCATGCCGGACAACTGCTCGGTGGCCTTCATCAGGCCGATTTCGGCGGTCAGCGCGGAACCGGCGCGGCCGGCGAACAGCAGCGCGGTAACCACCGGCCCCAGTTCGCGCACCATGGACAGCGCCACCATGACCCCCAGCGACTCCTCGGCACTGAAGTCCACCAGCGTGTTGTAGCCCTGCAACGCCAGTACCATGCCCACGAACAGGCCGGAAACGGCGATCAGCATCAGCGACAGCACACCGACGGAGAACAGTTGCGCCAGCAGCAGGCGCGGCCGCACCAGCACCGAGGGCAACCCCACCAGCGTCTTCCACAGGAACAGGTGGCCGCGCCCCAGCTTTTCGAATAGTTGTATCCAGCCGGCGCCCAGCCGGCGTATCCAGTCCAGCATGCTCAGTCGCCCCCCCCGCCACGCAGCAGGTCTTCGCGATAGTCCGGCGCCGGATAGTGAAACGGCACCGGGCCGTCGGGCAGGCCCTGCATGAACTGGCGCACCCATTCGGAATCGGTGTTGCGGAGTTGCTCCGGCGTGCCGCGGCCCACGACCTTGCCGCGCGAGATGACGTAGATATAGTCGGAAATGGCCGCCGTCTCCTGCACGTCGTGCGACACGATGATGCTGGTCAGGCCCAGCGCGTCGTTGAGCAGGCGGATCAACTGCACCAGCGCCCCCATGGAAATCGGGTCCTGCCCGGTAAACGGCTCGTCGTACATGATCATCATCGGGTCCAGCGCAATGGCGCGCGCCAGCGCCACGCGCCGCGCCATGCCGCCGGACAGCTCGCTGGGCATCAGCTTGCGCGCACCGCGCAATCCCACGGCCTGCAACTTCATCAGCACCAGGTCGCGGATCATCGACTCCGGCAGCTCCGTGTGCTCGCGCAGCGGGAAAGCGACATTGTCGTACACGCTGAGGTCGGTGAGCAGCGCCCCGGACTGGAACAGCATCCCCATGCGCTTGCGCAAACGGTACAGACCGGCCCGGCCCAGCGCCGGCACTTCCTCGCCGTCCACCTGCACACTGCCCCGGTCCGGGTACAACTGGCCGCCGATCAGGCGCAACAGGGTGGTCTTGCCGGTACCGCTCGGCCCCATGATGGCGGTCACGCCGCCACGCGGAATATCCAGGTCGACGCCATCGAAGATGACACGCTCGCCGCGCGAGAAGTGCAAGTCGCGTATGCGCACCAGCGTGTCGGATTGTAAGGATTCGGCCGCGTCCACCATTGTTCCTGTCGATTCTGTCCTTGTGGTCTGGCCGGCATTATACGGAAACGGGCGCGAGAGTCCCGCGCCCGCAACGCGCACACGAATCAGGCCGAGTCGGTCTTCTCGCGCCCGCAGCGCTCACAGCGGTAACAGATCACCAGCCGTCCCCGCTTGACGTCAAACGGCTTGTCGACCGGCTTCCACTTGTGGAACCCCCGCCGGCACAGGGTATTGCCGCTGTGCTTGCGGCCCGGCTTCGGACGCCGGAATGTGACGATATCTCCCATATTGTGCCTCCCGGTACGAACCGGATTTGTCCCCGTCGGTGCTAATCCCTACTATACGCCACCTATGTTGATGCAGCTTATTGCCGTGCTGGCCGGATTCACCTTTCTGGTATGGGGCGCCGAACGATTCGTGATGGGCGCCGCCGCGACCGCGCGCGGCCTCGGCGTGTCGCCGTTGCTGATCGGCCTGACCATCGTCGGCTTCGGCACCTCCGCCCCCGAAATCCTGGTGTCCATCATGGCCTCGCTGAACGACAACCCGGGCATGGCGGTGGGCAACGCCATCGGCTCCAACATCACCAACGTGGCCCTGATCCTGGGCGCCACCGCGCTGCTGGTGCCGCTGTCGGTGCATTCCGGCACCGTGCGCCGCGAATTGCCCATCCTGCTCGGCACCACCGCCGTGGCCTGGCTGCTGCTGTCCGACAGCCATCTGGGCTTCGGCGACGGCATGATCCTGCTCGCCGGCCTGGCGCTGATGCTCGGCTGGGTCATCTGGCTGGGCCTGCACTCGCGCGACAAGGACCCGATCGTGGCCGAATACGAGGCGGAAATCCCCACCGACATGCCGCTGCGGCGCTCCCTGTTCTGGCTGCTGGTCGGCATCGTGGTGCTGATCGGCAGTTCGCGCCTGCTGGTATGGGGCGCGGTGGGCATCGCCGAGGCCTTCGGCGTCAGCGATCTGGTCATCGGCCTCACCATCGTGGCGCTGGGCACCAGCCTGCCGGAACTGGCGGCCTCCATCGCCAGCGCCATGAAGAACGAACCGGACATCGCCATCGGCAACGTCATCGGCTCCAACATGTTCAACCTGCTGGCGGTACTCGGAATTCCCGGCCTGCTGCGACCGGACCGCATCGACCCGGAGGTGCTGTCGCGCGATATGCCGGTAATGGTCGGCCTGACCCTGGCGCTGCTGGCGATGGCCTGGGGGCTGCGCGGAGAGGGGCGCATCAACCGCCTGGAAGGCGCCGTGCTGCTGGGCTGCTATGTCGGCTACCAGAGCCTGTTATACTTCACTGCCGTTCACTGAGTGGACCGCAACGCAACAGCAACGATTCCCATGACCGACGCGACACTGAAAAAACTGGGCCTGGCGGTACTCGAGACCGAGGCATCCGCCATCGAGGCGCTGAAACCACGCATCGACGACGACTTCGTGCGCGCCTGCCACTACATGCTGGAGTGCGAAGGCCGGGTGGTCGTCATCGGCATGGGCAAGTCCGGCCACATCGGCAGCAAGATCGCCGCCACCCTGGCCAGTACCGGCACCCCGGCGTTCTTCGTCCACCCTGGCGAGGCCAGCCACGGCGACCTCGGCATGATCACCGCCCGGGACGTGGTCATCGCGCTGTCCAATTCCGGTTCCACCGAGGAAATCCTCACCATCCTGCCGATCATCAAGCGCCTCGGCGTGCCGCTGATCTCGCTCACCGGCAACCCGGCGTCGCCGCTGGCGCAGGCCGCCAGCGTCAACCTCGACGTCAGCGTGGAGAAGGAAGCCTGTCCGCTGGACCTGGCGCCAACCGCCAGCACTACCGCGGCGCTGGCGATGGGTGACGCGCTCGCCATCTCGCTGCTGGAAGTGCGCGGTTTCACCGCCGACGACTTCGCCCGCTCGCACCCGGGCGGCAAGCTGGGCCGCCGCCTGCTGCTGCTGATCGACGACCTGATTCATACCGGCGAGCGCGTGCCGCGGGTGCCGACCGGCACGCTGATCTGCGACGCCCTGCTGGAGATGACCCGGAAGGGCCTCGGCGCCACCGCGGTGGTGGACGGCGACAACCAGGTACAGGGCATCTTCACCGACGGCGACCTGCGCCGCGCCCTGGACAATGACGTGGACCTGCACAAGACCGCCATCGACGACGTGATGACCCGCGACTGCACCCTGATCTCGCCCGGCCTGCTCGCCGCCGAGGCCCTGAAGATCATGGAAGACGGCAAGTTCAACGCCCTGCTGGTGGTGGACGACGAGCGCAAACTGATTGGCGCCCTCAATATGCACGACCTGCTGCGCGCCGGCGTGGTATAGGCAGACACACCATGAAAGACATACTCGAAAAAGCCGCCGCCATCGAACTGCTGATCTTTGACGTGGACGGTGTACTCACCGACGGCAGCCTGTTTCTGGGCGACGACGGCGAGGAATACAAGGCCTTCAACTCCCAGGACGGGCACGGCATCAAGATGCTGCAGAAGCACGGCGTGCGCTGCGCCATCATCACCGGCCGCACCTCGCGCGTGGTCGAGCACCGTATCCGCAATCTCGGCATCGACCCGGAGCTGGTTTGGCAGGGACAGCACGACAAGCTGCAGGGCTTCGCCGAGCTGCTGGAACAAACCGGGCTGGACGCCCGCCAGGTCGCCTACGTCGGCGACGACGTGGTCGACCTGCCGGTGATGCGCAAGGTGGGGCTGGCGATCGCCGTGCAGGATGCCCACCCTTTCGTGCTCAGGCACTGCCACTGGCAGACACCCCGCCCCGGCGGCCGCGGCGCCGCCCGCGACACCTGCGAAATGCTGCTGGAAGCCCGCGGCGTATTGCAGCAGGAACTGGAAAGCTACCTGTAAACCCAGTACCGTAGACGCATGATCCGTCCCGCACATCTCGTCCTGCTCGCCGCGCTCCTGTCGCCGGCCTGGTGTCACGCGCTGTCCAGCGACCGCGACCAGCCGATGATGATCGAGGCCGACCGCGTGGAGCTCGACGACAGCCGCGGGGTCAGCGTGTATACCGGTAACGTCCGGGTCACCCAGGGCACGCTGGTACTGACCGGCGACCGCATGGTGGTGTACAACAAGGGCGACGAGATCGAAAAGGTGCTGATGGACGGCAAACCCGCCACCTACAAGCAGCGCCCGGACGGCAAGGATCACGACGTGCACGCAAAGTCCCGGCGCATGGAGTACTACACCAACCCGGAACGCATCATCCTGCTGGAACAGGCGGAGGTGGATCAGGCCGGGGACGTGCTGCGCAGCGAGCGCATCGTCTATGACGTGGTCAGGGATCAGGTAAACGCCGGCACCGACCAGCCCGACGAACGCGTCATCATCACCATCCACCCCAAACCGAAAAAAGACGACAAGGCCACGCCTGCGCCATGAGTCGGCTGGAAGCCCGCGAACTCAGCAAGAGCTATTCCGGCCGCCAGGTCATCGAATCGGTATCCCTGCATGTCGACAGCGGCGAGGTAGTGGGCCTGCTCGGCCCCAACGGCGCCGGCAAGACCACCTGCTTCTACATGATCGTCGGCCTGGTGCCCAGCGACCGCGGCAGCGTGTGGCTCGACGACCAGAACCTGACCTCTTTCCCTATGCACATCCGGGCCCGCAAGGGCGTGGGCTACCTGCCCCAGGAGGCCTCGGTATTCCGCAAACTGAGCGTTGCCGACAACCTGCTGGCGGTACTGGAGATGCGAAAGGGTTTAAGTCGTCGGGATCGTGCCGATAAAATGGAAAACCTCCTGCAGGAACTGCACATAGAACACCTGCGGAACCAGAAGGGCATGAGCCTGTCCGGCGGTGAACGCCGACGCGTGGAAATCGCGCGCGCACTGGCCATGGAACCCCGTTTTATCCTGCTGGACGAACCTTTTGCCGGCGTCGACCCGATATCGGTCATCGACATCCAGCGTATTGTTGAACATCTGACAGAGCGGAACATTGGGATCCTCATTACCGACCATAACGTGCGCGAAACCCTGGGCATCTGCTCCCGCGCCTACATCATCGGCGACGGCCACACCCTGGCGGAAGGCTCGCCGGACGAGATCCTCAGCAACCGCAAGGTGCGCGAGGTCTACCTGGGCGACCATTTCCGGATGTGACGCGGAAAAAAAATGCTCCGCCCCCTCCTATGGCACAATAAATGCAGTAGAATATGGCTCCGTGAGCGGCACCCCCCTTTTTGGCCGCGCCCCGACAGAGACCGGTGATGTGTAATCCATGAAGCAGTCCATTCAGCTCCGGCTTGGCCAACACCTGACCATGACGCCCCAGTTGCAGCAGGCGATCCGCCTGCTGCAACTGTCGACCCTCGAACTGCAGATGGAAGTGCAAACGGTTCTCGATTCCAACCTGATGCTGGAACGCGACGAGAGCGAACTCGAGACCCGGCCGGAGTCCGAAGCCGCCATGGAGAGCGCGCCCGACCAGGCCGCCGCTCCCGACGCCGACCCCGCCAACGCCAAGAACGATGGATCGGACGCCGAGATCGCCAGCAGCACCGACACCATTCCCGACGAACTGCCCGGCGACACCAGTTGGGAAGACACCTACGACATGGGCGCCACCAGTTTCAGCGCGCCCGGCGGTGACAACGACCGCGACTTCTTCGAAACCCACCTCGGCAGCAATGAAAGCCTGCACGAACACCTGCACTGGCAACTCGACCTGACACCGTTCAGCGATGTCGACCGCGAAATCGCCGAGGCCATCATCGACTCCATCAACGACGACGGCTACCTCGACGTGCCGCTGGAAGAACTGTGCGAAAGCCTGGACCTGGCGCCGGAGCAGGAAATCGGCATCGAGGAGGTGCAGGCGGTGCTGCGCCGCATCCAGCATTTCGACCCGGTCGGGGTCGGCGCCCGGGATCCGGCGGAATGCCTGTTAATCCAGTTACTTGCACTGGAGCCGGACACCCCCTGGCGCAAACAGGCGCTGCAACTGGTGCAGGAACACGTCACCCTGCTGGGAAATCGGGACTATAATCAGATCATGCGGCGCATGAAGCTCAGCGAGTCGGAGCTTCAGCAGGTGCTCAAGCTGGTCCAGTCGCTCAACCCGCGCCCCGGCTCGCAGATCACCAGCGCCACGCCGCAGTATGTTGTGCCCGATGTATTCGTGTTCAAAAAGAAGGGCAAGTGGCAGGTGGACCTGAACATAGAAGCGACACCCAGACTCCGCATCAACAGTCATTACGCCAGCCTGGTCCGGCGTGCCGACAACAGCGAGGACAACACCTACCTGCGCAACCATCTGCAGGAAGCCCGCTGGTTCCTCAAGAGCCTCCAGAGCCGCCATGAAACACTGCTCAAGGTGGCGCGCTGTATCGTCGAACGGCAACGCAACTTCTTCGAATACGGCGACGAGGCCATGAAGCCGCTGGTGCTGCGCGACATCGCCGAGGCCGTGGAGATGCACGAGTCAACCATATCGCGCGTCACCACCCAGAAATACATGCACACACCGCGCGGCATCTTCGAATTCAAGTATTTCTTCTCCAGCCACGTCGGCACCGCCGACGGCGGGGAATGCTCGGCGACCGCCATCCGCGCCATCATCAGGAAACTGGTGGCGGCGGAAAAACCCAACAAGCCCCTCAGCGACAGCAAGATCGCCAAGCTGCTGGCCGACCAGGGCATCAAGGTTGCAAGACGCACCATCGCCAAGTACCGCGAGGCGATGGGCATACCACCATCCAATGAACGTAAACGCCTCGCTTGAGGCCCATGGACGAGGAGTGTATCCATGCAGATAGACGTTACCGGGCACCACGTAGATGTTACCGAACCCATGCGCGCCTACGTTGACGAAAAATTCCAGCGACTGGAGCGCCATTTCGACCACGTGACCGACGTGCACGTCGTGCTCAGTGTCGAGAAGTTGCGCCACACGGCGGAAGCCACCATCCAGATCAGCGGCGGCAAGCTGTTTGCCGACAACACCGAGGAAAACATGTACGCCGCCATCGACGGCCTGACCGACAAGCTGGACCGGCAGATCAAGAAGCACAAGGAAAAGATCACCGACCACCACCGTTCCGAAGGCGCCGAGACCAAGAAACAGGCCCTCTAGACCGGTACCCTGCACGGGGGGCGCCCGGCGTGGCGCTCCCCGGAGTTGAACACCATGCAAATTGCCAAACTGCTAGAACCCGGCCGCATCGCCTGCCAGCGCGACAGTTCCAGCAAGAAGCGCGCGCTGGAATCGCTCAGCAAACTGCTGGCCGACGACCTGCCCGGTTTCACCGATGCCGAGGTCTTCGACAGCCTGATCGGGCGCGAACGACTCGGCAGCACCGGACTCGGCAAGGGCGTGGCCCTGCCGCACGGGCGCATGAAAGGCCTGGACGCACCGATCGCGGCGCTGCTGACACTGGAGCACGGCATCGACTACGACGCCGTCGACAAGCAGCCCGTGGACCTGCTGCTGGCCCTGCTGGTTCCCGAGGAATCCACCGACGAGCACCTGCAGATCCTCGCCCAGCTCGCGGAAATGTTCAGCAACCCCGAGTTCTGCGCCAGGCTGCGTCACAGCGGTGGTAGCGAAAACTGCCTGGACCTGATCTCCCACTGGAAATCGAAGCAAAAGCTTCCTGCATGAAAGGCACCGACACCTCGGTCGGCGCGCTGTTCGATGCGCTGCGCGACAAGCTGGAACTCCAGTGGGCCGGCAATCGCATGGGCGAGAACCGGGACATCCAGAACGTCGAGCCGGACAACGCCAAGACCGCGCTGGTCGGCCACCTCAACCTGATCCACCCCAACCGCATCCAGGTACTCGGTGCCACCGAGATCCAGTACCTCGACCGGCTGCCGGAAAACTCGCGCCGCGACCTGCTCGACCAGTTGTTCGGCGGTAACACCGACCTGGTCATCATCGGCAACGGGCAGCCCATTCCCGAAGACATCAAGCAGCGCGCCGAGGCCACTTCCACGCCGCTGGTGACCTCGCCGCGCCCCACCGCGCAACTGGTCAATTATATGCAGTACTACCTGACCAACCTGTTCGCGGAGAAGATAACCCTGCACGGCGTGTTCATGGAAGTGTTCAGCCTCGGACTGCTGATCACCGGCGACCCCAGCGTCGGCAAGAGCGAACTGGCGCTGGAACTGGTGGCGCGCGGTCACCGCCTGGTCGCCGACGACGCGCCCGAGTTCGCCCGCACCGCCCCGGACACCCTCAACGGCCGCTGCCCCGAGGTGTTGCGCGATTTCCTGGAAGTACGGGGTATCGGCGTGCTCAACGTGCGCGCCATGTTCGGCGACAGCGCCATCAAGCAGAGCCGCAACCTGCGCCTGATCCTGCGCCTGGTGCCGATGACCGAGGAACAGATGCACAGTATCGACCGCCTCTACGGGGCGCGTTCGACCCAGACCATACTCGGCGTGGAAGTGCCTGAAATCACATTACCGGTGGCCCCCGGCCGCAACCTCGCGGTTCTGGCCGAGGCCGCCGCCCGCAACCACACCCTGCTGCTCAAGGGATTCGACTCGGCGAAGCTGTTTATGGAACGCCAGGCGCGTTTCATGGAAAATAGCCGTTCGTGAAACTCATCATCGTCAGCGGCCTCTCCGGGTCGGGAAAAAGCGTTGCGCTGAACACGCTGGAAGACCTGGGTTACTACTGCATCGACAACCTGCCGGCCGGGTTGCTGAGTGCGCTCGCGCTGGAACTGAAACTGGCGCCCAAGCCGGTCGAGAACGTGGCGGTCGGCATCGACGCGCGTAATCTGCCGCAGTCACTGCAACAGTTCAACGACATCCTCGACCAGCTACAGGTCCAGGGTATCAGCAACGAGATCCTGTTCATCACCAGCGACCCCGATGTGCTCATCAAGCGTTTCAGCGAAACCCGGCGCCGCCACCCGCTCAGCAACGAACAGGTATCGCTGGCGGAGGCCATCGAGCTGGAACGGCAGTTGCTGGAACCCATCGCGCGCCGCGCCGACCTGTTCCTGGACACCACGCAGACGACCATCCACGAGCTGCGCGACCTGGTGCACCAGCGTGTCGAACGGCGCGAGGAAAGCCGCCTGTCGCTGATGTTCCAGTCCTTCGGCTTCAAGCACGGCATCCCCACCGACGCCGACTTCGTGTTCGACCTGCGCTGCCTGCCCAACCCGCACTGGCACCCTGAACTGCGCCCGCTCACCGGCCGCGACGAACCGGTGGCCCGCTACCTCGACAGCGAACCGAAGGTCGGCTCCATGGCCGAACAGATCACCGCCTTTCTGGAAACCTGGGTGCCGGCCTTCGAGGCCGACAACCGCAGCTACCTGACCGTGGCGCTGGGCTGCACCGGCGGCCAGCACCGCTCGGTATACCTCGCCGAGCGACTGGCGAAGCACTTTTCCGAACACTACCCCAACGTCACCATCCGCCACCGGGAGCTACCGTGAACGTCGGCATCCTGCTCATCACCCACGGCAACATCGGGGCCGTCCTGCTGCAAACGGCCATCGAGGTCCTCGGCGTCTGCCCGTTGCAGACCACCACCCTGTCGGCTCCCGCCGGCTGCGACCCGGACTGGGTGTTCCGCGAGGCGAGCAGCGCCGCCGACCGCCTGAACACCGGCGACGGCGTGCTGGTGCTCACCGACCTGTACGGTTCGACGCCCAGCAACATCGCCTGCCGGCTGCGCGAGCAGCACCGTGTCCGGGTGGTATCCGGGGTCAACCTGCCGATGCTGATCCGGGTGCTCAACTACCCCGACATGGACCTCGACGAACTCACCCACAAGGCGGTCACCGGCGGACGCGACGGTGTGCTGACCTGCAACCTGGAAGACCCGCCGCATGCTGGATAAGACCGTCACCATCGTCAACAAGCTGGGCCTGCACGCCCGCGCCGCCGCCAAGTTCGTCACCCTGGCGTCGTCCTTCGCCAGTGACATCAAGCTGGCGCGCGACGGCCATGAGGTGAACGGCAAGAGCATCATGGGGGTCATGATGCTGGCTGCCTCCAGGGGCACCGACATCCGCCTGATCGCCGACGGCAGCGACGAACACGAGGCGATCGAAAAGCTGACCGAACTGATCGAAAACCGCTTCGGGGAGCAGGAATGACCATCACCATCTCCGGCACGGGCATCTCACGCGGCATCGCCATAGGCCGCGCGCAACGGCTGGACGATGGTGAACTGGAAATTTACGAGGCGGCGGTACCACGCGAACTGATCGAGGACGAGGTGGCGCGCTTCCGGCGCGCCGTGCGCACCGCGCGCCAGCAGCTCAAGGCCATCCGCAACAGCATCCCCGAAAACACGTCGGCCGACATCACCGACTTCATCGACACCCACCTGCTGATGATGGAAGACAGCATGCTCACTGCGGCGCCGGTGGAACTGATCCGGCACAAGCAGTACAGCGCCGAGTGGGCCCTCAAGGTACAGCGCGACGAACTGGCGCGGGTCTTCGACGAAATGGACGACCCCTACCTGCGCACACGCAAGGACGACATCGACCACGTGGTCACGCGCATCCAGCGCATCCTGATCGGCGAAAAGACCGCCACCCACGGCGACCACGACGATACACTGCACGGCGCCATCATTCTCGCCCACGACCTGACCCCGGCCGAGACCGTGCTGCTGCAACATCAGGGCATCGCCGGCTTCGTCACCGAATCGGGCGGCCCGCTGTCGCACACCGCAATCCTGGCGCGCAGCCTGGGGCTGCCGGCCATCGTCGGCACCCACACCACCTCGCACCAGGTGCGTGATGGCGAAACCGTGATCCTGGACGGCGGGCGCGGCCTGCTGCTCGCCGACATCGACGCGCGCACCCTCAAGGAATACCGGCGCCAGCAGCGCGAACAGAAGAAACGCCAGACCGAGCTGAAGCGGCTCAGGAACGAACCGGCGGTGACCGCCGACAACGTGCCCGTCAACCTGCTCGCCAACGTGGAACTGCTGGAGGACATACGCATCGCGCGCCTGTCGGGCGCGGACGGCATCGGCCTGTACCGGACCGAGTTCATTTTCATGAACCGCGACGATGTGCCCGACGAGGAGGAGCAGCTGGAACACTACCTGTCACTGATCCGCACCATGAAGGGCCTGCCGGTCACCATCCGCACCCTGGACCTCGGCGCCGACAAGGACTGCATCGCCGCCGACAAGCGTAGCTGCTCGAACCCGGCGCTGGGCCTGCGCGCCATCCGCCTGTGCCTCAGCCAGCCGGAACTGTTCCGTCCGCAGTTGCGCGCCATCCTGCGCGCTTCCGCCCGCGGGCCGGTACAGATGATGATCCCGATGCTGTCCAGCGCCAGCGAACTCGACCAGGTGCTGGCGATGGTGGAGGAAACCAGGCGGCAACTGAGCGAGGACGGCCTGCCCTTCGACCGCAACATGCCGGTCGGGGGCATGATCGAGGTGCCCGCGGCCGCCCTCTCGGCCGGACTGTTCGCGCGCAAGCTGGATTTCCTGTCCATCGGCACCAACGACCTGATCCAGTACGCGCTGGCCATCGACCGCGTCGACGACAGCGTGACCTACCTCTACGACCCCCTGCACCCCGGCGTGCTGAAACTGGTGCGCATGGTGATCGAGGCCGGCCACCGCCACATGACGCCGGTCGCCATGTGCGGCGAAATGGCCGGCGACGTGCGCTACACGCGACTGCTGCTGGCCATGGGACTGCGCCAGTTCTCGGTGCCCCCAACTGCGCTGCTGGAAGTGAAGGACACCATCCGCCGCAGCCACACCGACACTTATGCGAAGCTGGTGAAGCGCATCCTCGACAGCGACGACCCCGAACAGATCCACGCCACCCTGGACGCCCTCAACGAGCTGTAGC
>WGBO01000065.1 GCA_015494295.1 Gammaproteobacteria bacterium
CGCACGCGGAACGGATCGCTGGAGGTCTTGTAGACCAGCCGCAACGGCCGCGTGGCGTCGTAACCCGCCCGCGCCAGCAGCCGGCGTGCCTGCGGCAGGTCGCGGCCGATGGGCGGCAGCCGAGCGCCCGCCCAGTGCTCGGGCGGCAACAGGGCGGATGCCTTGCGCGCCGCGCCCCGGAACAGGTAACGGATGATGGCGTCGCGGTCGATCGCCAGCGCCACCGCGCGCCGCACCTCGGGACGCGCGGTGGCGGCGTCCTCCATCTGAAAGCCCAGGTAGGAAAAGTTGCTGCCGGGCCGCCGTGTCACATGGATGTCCGGGCGTTCGTCCAGCCACGCCAGCAGCTCCGGCGGCAGGTCGTTCTGCAACAGGTCGACTTCGCCACGCAGCAGCTTCAGTACCCGCATGGTCGGGTCGTGCACCTGTTCGAACACCAGTCGCTGGCCGTCGCGGACACGTTCCAGCTCCAGCCGCCCCGCGCGTGGCCAGGCCCGAAACCGGAACGGGCCGCTGCCAACCGGGTGCCGGTGCAGGGATCCGCCGGTGGCCAGCCCGGCGGGCACGATGCCCACCGTCATCCAGGCGGGAAACAGCGGCGCGGGCCGCTCCAGGAAAACATCGAGCGTGTCGGCGTCGATGACCTCGATACGGCGGATGATCTTCAGGCTGCCGTAGTGCGGCGAGGCATTGGCCGGGTCGAGAATGAACCGGTAGGTTGCCGCCACGTCGCGCGCGTCCAGCCGGCTGCCGTCGTGGAACCGCCGCCCCTCCTCGCCGAGCACGAAACGGTAGTGGGTGTCGCCGAGTTGCCGCCACTGCGCCAGCGCGGGCCGCGGCCGGAACTGTTCATCAAAATCGACCAGGCGCGCATACAGCAGGCGGTTGATCCGTTCCGAGGTTGCGTCGCTGGCAAAACGCGGGTCGAGCGTCGACGGCATGGTGGCGAGCGCGAAACGGATGGCTTCGGACCCGTTCGGGGGTTCGCAGCCGGCAAGCAGGCACCCCAACAGCACGAGCACCGGCCACTTCACCAGCGCGTCCAGGGATGCCTCGCAAGGTTCATGTTGAAATAGCGCGGATCGTTCGACACTTCCTCGCCCAGCCATGGCGGCTTTTCAAAGAATTCGTTTTCGTCGCCGAGTTCTATCTCCGCCAGCACCAGCCCGGCGTTGGCGCCCTCGAACACGTCGACCTCCCAGACGTGCTGGCCATGACGAACATGGTAGCGCACCTTATCCACCCGTTCGTCGTCACACAACAGGTCGAGCATTTCCCGGGCATCGGCGAGCGGAATGGGATACTCGTATTCGAGCCGCCGGATCGGCGTGATGGCGCTCTTGATATTGAGTTCGGCACGTTCACCGGCAATGCGCACCCGCACGCTGCGGTGCGGGTCGTGCGACAGGTAACCCTGACGATAGACCTCCCCGGCATCGGCCCATGCGCGCCAGTCGTCGTTACGGACCAGGAATTTGCGTTCGATCTCGATAGCCATGCGCTATTGTAGCAAGCCGCCCGGCGGCGCCGGAAGCGGCGGCGCCTTCCGGGGCAAACTCAGCGCGCGCGCTTGCCGGCGTGCGCAGCGCACTGCAACAGGCGCACCCGCAGGCGGCGAAAGGCGTCGGTATCCACGCGGTCCGGTACCACGATCGCCGCGACGCGCCGCCAGCGCCCGACCCGGAACCGCGCTACCGCCAGCGTCGCCGTCACGTAACAGGGCAGACACAACTCCGCCGCCTGCCAGCCACCGCGCATGCGCACGTGCCAGCCTGTTTCCTGTTCCCAGTACAGGCCGATGACGGCACGCGCCGACGACGGACGCGCATGCCGGCGGCCCAGGGATAACAGGCTGAACGCCAGCACCGGCAACGCCATCAGGCGCGCAACGGCGGGCACGGGCGACAGCAGCCAGCCGGCCAGCGCGGCGGCGTGCAGCGCAAACAGCGCCCGCCACAGGAACGGCGACGGCCGCAGTTCAAGGGCGAGCGGAAGATCGAATCTGTTCGACAAGCCGGGCGACATCCGTGTCGGTCGGTGTAATGCGCCCCATCATCCATTCCAGCAGGACCGCATCGGGGTAGTCGAGCAAGGCATCGAAACGCGCGGACTGCTCGGCGTCCAGTTGCGCGTAGCCGTGGTCGAGAAAATCGCGAAACAGCAGGTCGAGTTCGAGCAGACCGCGCCGGCACTTCCAGCGCAGGCGCGCCAGGTCGCTCACAGCGACTGCTTGACCATCAGCGCCTTGATGTGGCCGATGGCGCGGGTCGGGTTGAGTCCCTTGGGGCAAACCTCGACACAGTTCATGATGGTGTGGCAGCGGAACAGGCGGAACGGCCCTTCCAGATCGTTGAGCCGTTCCTCGGTGGCCTGGTCGCGCGAATCGGCGAGGAAGCGCCACGACTGCAACAACGCCGCCGGCCCCAGAAACTTGTCGGGATTCCACCAGAACGAGGGGCAGGAGGTGGAACAGCAGGCGCACAGGATGCACTCGTACAGACCGTCCAGCTTCTCGCGCTGTTCGGGCGTCTGCAAGCGTTCCACTTCCGGACAGGGCTCCTCGTTGATCAGGTAGGGCTTGACCGTGCGGTACTGCCTGTAGAACTGCGACATGTCCACCACCAGGTCGCGCTTCACCGGCAGACCCGGCAGCGGGCGAATCTCCACCGGCTGTTTCAGATCCTTGAGCGGCGTGATGCACGCCAGTCCGTTGCGCCCGTTGATGTTCATGCCGTCCGAACCGCACACGCCCTCCTGGCAGGAACGCCGGAAACTCAGGCTCTGGTCCTGCTCCTTGAGCAGCAGCAACGCGTCCAGCAGCATCATGCCAGGTTCAATCTTGTCCTCGGCCAGTTCGTAGTCCTGCATGTAGGGCCGGGCATCCTGGTCGGGGTCGTAGCGGTATATCGAGAACTTCATGTCAGTAGGTCCGTTTCTTCGGCGGGAAGCTGTCGACGGTCAGCGGTTTCATGCGCACCGGCTTGTAGTCCATCTTGTCGCCGTCCAGCGAGAACAGACTGTGGCGCATCCAGCGCGCGTCGTCGCGTTCCGGGTAGTCGATGCGCGAGTGGGCGCCGCGGCTCTCGGTGCGCGCCAGCGCCGAGGTCACCGTGGCCACCCCGATCTCGACCAGGTTCTCGAGTTCCATGGCCTCGATGCGCGCGGTATTGAACACCTGGCTGTGGTCGTCGATGCAGGCGTCGCGCAGGCGTTCGCGGATCTCCAGTACCTTGTCGCGACCCTGTTGCAACACTTCCTGATTGCGGAACACGCTGCAATGGTCTTCCATCACCCGCGCCAGCTCGCGCCGCAATGCCGGCACCGATTCACCCTTGCCCTGCCGGTTCCAGCGCGACAAGCGCGCCATAGCGGCATCGGCGGCGCCCTCGGGGATGGGACGGTGGTAACGCTGTTCCGCCAGCTGGTCGATAATATGGTTGGCGGCCGCGCGTCCGAATACCAGGATATCCAGCAGGGAGTTGCCCCCCAGCCGGTTGGCGCCGTGCACCGACACGCAGGCGCACTCGCCGACCGCGTACAGCCCCGGCACCGGTTCCTCCGCGCCCTGCTGCACCGGCACCACCACCTGGCCGAAACGGTCGGTGGGAATGCCGCCCATGGTGTAGTGCGCGGTCGGGAACACCGGGATAGGCGTCTCCGCCGGGTCGATGTGCAGGAAGGTCATCACCGTGTCGCGAATGCCCGGCAGGCGCTTCTTGACGATATCCGCGCCAAGATGGTCGAGCTTGAGCAGCACGTGGTCCTTGTTCGGGCCCACGCCACGCCCCTCGCGCACCTCGGTGGCGATAGCCCGGCTCACCACGTCGCGGCTGGCCAGGTCTTTGGCATTGGGCGCATAGCGTTCCATGAACCGCTCGCCGTCGGCATTGATGAGGTAACCGCCCTCCCCGCGCACGCCCTCGGTAATCAGCATGCCCTTGCCGGCGATGCCGGTGGGATGGAACTGGAAGAACTCCATGTCCTGCAGCGGAATGCCCGCGCGCAGCGCCATGGCCATGCCGTCGCCGGTGTTGACCAGCGCGTTGGTGTTGGTGCGGAACAACTGCCCGGCGCCGCCAGTGGCCAGCAGGGTGGTCTTGGCTTCGATCAGAATCGGCTCGCCGGTCGCGATTTCGATGGCCAGCGCGCCGAGGAAATACCCGTCCTGGTCCTTCAGCAGGTCGATGGCGAAGTACTCGTCGAAAAAGTGGGTGCGTGCGCGGATATTCTGCTGGTACAGGGAGTGCAGAATGGCATGACCGGTGCGGTCCGCCGCCGCACAGGTGCGCACGGCCTGGTCGCCGCCGAAGTCGCGGCTCTGCCCGCCGAAGGCGCGCTGGTAGATGCGGCCGCTGTCCAGGCGCGAGAACGGCACACCGAAATGTTCCAGTTCGTAAACCACGCGCGGCGCGGCGCGGCACATGTACTCGATGGCGTCCTGGTCACCGAGGTAGTCGCTACCCTTGACGGTATCGAACATGTGCCAGTGCCAGTTGTCCGGCACCACGTTGGCCAGCGCGGCATTGACGCCACCCTGCGCCGCCACCGTGTGCGAACGGGTCGGGAACACCTTGGACACCACGGCCACGCGCGCGTCGGCCTGTGACAGTTGCAGCGCGGCGCGCAAGCCACCGCCACCGGCGCCGATGATCAGGGTATCGAAACTGCGTTTGGGTATGCCGCTCATCGTCTACCCCCCGCCCGCCAGCGCCGCCAGCCCGAGCGCGCGCAGCACCCACAGCAGGCTCGCCGCCAGCACAAGACCGGTGGTCGCCATCAGCAACAGCCGCAGCCAGACGACATGAATGTAGTCGATCAGCACATCGCGCACGCCGACCCAGACGTGCAGCAACAAGCCGACCGAGAACAGCACGGTCGCCACCCCCATCACGGGGCTCCCCATCCAGGCGCGCCAGGCCGGGTAGTCCCAGTCACCGGCTCGCAGGTAGACGAACAACACGCTGATGAAATAGACGGCGAGGTAGATGGCCGTAAAGCGCTGCATCAACCAGGCGCGCAGTCCCTGGGCGGCCCGGCTCACAGCAGCATGCTCCCGGCGTAGAGCGCAGCGAGCGCCAGCGCGCCGAAATTGACCAGCCGGGCGCTGGCGCGCGCCCTGGCCTTGTCGACCCCGATGTCCACGTCCAGCAACAGGTGGCGCAAGCCGGCCAGCAGATGGTGGCTCAGGGACCACACCAGCAGCAACGACAGCAGCCGGAACGGCGGTGTATGCAGCCAGGCGGCCGCGCGATCGAATCCGTCGGCACTCTGCAGCGACAGCGCAAACAGCCAGGCGAACAGCGGAATGGAAAGAAACATCAGCACGCCGGAGATGCGGTGGCCGATCGATGCCACGCCGCCGGGTGGCAGACGGATGGCGAGCAGATTGAGGAACCTGGGTGCAGCTTTTTGTTTTGTCATGTAAACGTCGACTACCCCTGTCTTTGCAGTTTTATACCACCTGCCCACCGGATTCGCCAGTTTTTGTATGGCTGACATCGGCGCCGGGATTGTCTACCATTCAGGCCCCGTTCACCGGATACGCGAGAACCATGATCCCAGACTGGAAAGATTTCCTCGAAAACGCCGGCGCCGAGTTCGACGATCGGGGCGTCGCCCACTACGGCAACCTGCGGCGCGAACTGAGCGTGGCGCTGACCGGCAACGTGTTCGCCGACCTTTCCCACTATGGCCTGATCTCCGCCCACGGGGAAGACGCCGCCGAGTTCCTGCTCGGCCAGTTCACCAACGACCTGCGTGAAGTCGACGAGTCGCACAGCCAGTACAGCGGCTACTGCAACGCCAAGGGACGCCTGCTGGCCACCTTCCGGGTATTCCGCCGCGGCGACAGTTTCTATCTCAGCCTGCCGGCCGACATGGTCGAATCCACCCTCAAGCGGCTGCGCATGTTCGTGCTGCGTTCTAAAGTTACCCTGGAGGACGCCAGCGACACCTTCGTGCACCTCGGCGTGTCCGGAGACACCGCCGCCGCTGACCTTGAAAAGGTATTCGGCGCGCTGCCCGGCAAGCTGCACGCCGTGGCGCAGAACGAACAGGGCCTGGTCATCCGCGTGCCCGGCGTGCGTCCCGGCTATGAAGTCTTCACCACCGTCGAAGGGGCCACCGCGCTGTGGAACACCCTCAATGTCCACAGCGCCCCGGTGGGCGCCGACGCCTGGCGGTTGCTCGACATCGAGTCCGGCATCCCGGTGATCTACCCGCAGACCCGCGAGGCTTTCGTGCCGCAGATGGTCAACCTGCAACTGGTGGACGGCGTGAGTTTCCGCAAGGGCTGCTACCCGGGACAGGAGATCGTCGCGCGCATGCAGTATCTCGGCAAGCTCAAGCGCCGCATGTATCGCGCGCGCACCGACAGCGCCGAACGGCCGGCACCCGGCGACGAAGTCTTCCCGGGCAAGGCAGAGTCGCAGGCGGTCGGCAAGCTGGTTTCGGCCGCTCCCCACCCCGATGGCGGCTATGCGCTGCTCGCGGTGTTGCAGATTTCCAGCGCCGAGTCCGGTGAAACCCTGTACCTCGGCACCCCGGATGGCGCACCGATCGAACTCGAGCACCTGCCCTACCCGTTTCCCGACGTGGAGTGACGGGCAGACCACCGCCGGCCGCTATCAATATTCGCGCCGGCGCGTCGCTACAGGGATACGGATTCCCGTGAATATGCTGAAAGGAGTCAATACATGGAACCGGAAAACGTCTTCGTCAACGAGTTGATCGAGGATCTCGAAACCGGGCAACTGCAACTGCCCACCCTGCCCGAGGTCGCATTACGGGTCAGGGACGTTGTCGACGACGAGAACACCAACGCCCACCAGATCGCCGAAGTTATCGCCCAGGATGCCGCCCTCTCCGCGCGCCTGATCCAGGTCGCCAACTCTCCGTTGTACCGCGGGCGCAACGAGATCGACCGCCTCGACATGGTCATCGCCCGGCTCGGCAACAAGCTGGTGCGCAACCTGGTCACCAGCCAGGTGATGAAGCAGATGTTCCAGGCCACCCACGATGCGGTGGACGGGCACCTGCGCGCGGTATGGGAACACAGCGTGGAGGTCGCCGCCATCTCGCGGGTCCTGGCCGGCCAATGTCCGGGCATTTCCCCGGACCAGGCCATGCTGGCCGGCCTGCTGCACGATATCGGCACCCTGCCGATCCTGTACCGGGCCGAGGAACGCGTGGAATTGCTCGAGACCCCCGGCCTGCTCGACCACCTGATCGCCAACCTGCACACCCGCGTGGGAAGCGCCATCCTGCGCCACTGGAAGTTCCCGGACCCGCTGGTCGATGTCGCGGCCCTGCACGAGGACCTGTCGCGCCAGCACGAAGGCGGTCCCGATCTGGTCGATGTGGTCCAGGTAGCCAACCTGCAGAGCCACATGGGCAGCGACCACCGCCTCGCCGACACCGACTGGAGCCAGGTGGCCGCCTTCCAGAAACTGGGAATGGAACAGGATATCGACGAGATCGAACTCACCGACCACGTCGAGGAGATCGAGGACGTTCAGGAATTATTCTCGTAACTACAACAGGTTACAATCCATACTTGATGCAGAACAAGGTTTTTGAACCCGACCCGGGCAGAGGCCGGTTCAAAACCGCAATTTTTTCGTGAATTCAGTTGTTAAGACTCGCTTTTCCCGGCCGATTCTGAACATAATCCTGTGACCGACGGGTCAGGGCTGTCAGGAGGAACCATGCGTCAGGGCGAGAACAGGGCCAGTCGCGATTACATACGTCAACTGGAAGACCGGCTTCGGCAGAAGGAAGCCGAACTGGCGTTGTTGCGTGAAATCACCGAAATCGTCGCCAGCGAGGATGGACTGGATGCCGCCTTTGACACCATTGCGCGCCGCGTGCGCGAACTGCTCAAGGCTGACACCGTCACGGTGCCCCTGCTGTCGCGCGACCAGAGCCATTACACCTACCGGGCGGCGGCGGGCCTGCACGCCGAGGAACTGCTCGGTGAGGAACTCCCCATCAGTGTCGGCCTGTGCGGCTGGGTGCTGCGCCACCGCAAACCCTGGTGGCGCGGCGCCGTCGATAAACTGGAACCCCATGAACGCAACGAATGGGAAAGACGCGCCGGCAAGATCATCCTGGTGCCGCTGGCCGGCAAGCGCCGTTTCCTCGGCGGTATCGCCGCCATCGACAAGAGCGACGGCAGCGACTTCGACGAACACGACCTGGAACTGCTGAGCCTGTTCTCCCGCCAGGTCGGCTTCGCGGTGGAAAACGCCATCTACCTGGAAGAGCTGCAGGCCGCCACCGAACGCACCGAGGCCTACCGCCGTCAACTGGAACTCAGTAACCAGCGACTGCAAAGGACCAACGAGGAACTGGAACACCTGGCGCTGCACGACCCGCTCACCGGCCTGCCCAACCGTTCGCTGGTCATCGACCGCCTGCAGCAGGCCATCCTGGCGGCGCGGCGGGAGCAGGAACCCATGGCGCTGCTGATGATCGACCTGGACCATTTCAAGGAGGTCAACGATACCCTCGGACACCTGGTCGGCGACCAGTTGCTGATCCGTGTCGGCGAACGCTTCCAGGGCGTATTGCGCGAACCCGACACGCTGGGGCGGCTGGGCGGCGACGAATTTGCGGTGGTGCTGCCGCACGCCAGCCGCGAGGACGCGCTCACCGTGGCGGAAAAACTGCAATCCTCGCTGCGTCAGCCAGTGACTGTCGACCAGAACAGTTTTTCGGTCGCGGCCAGCATTGGCATATCATTTTATCCCGCGCACGGCCCGGACCCCTCCAGCCTGTTGCGCGGCGCCGACATCGCCATGTACGTGGCGAAGCGCGCGCACGACGATTACGCGGTCTACGAACCGGAACTCGACCACTACAAGCCCGACCACCTGGCGCTGCTGCGCGACCTGCGCGAGGCCATACAGCGCAATGAAATCAGCGCCGCCTTCCAGCCCAAGCTGGACCTGTTCAGCGGCCTGATCGTCGGGGTGGAAGCGCTGGCGCGCTGGCGCCATCCCCAAAAGGGCGATATCCCGCCCTACGAGTTCATCCCGATTCTTGAACAGACCGGCCTGATCAAGCCGTTTACCCTGCAGATCGTGGAAAAGGCCATCGCGTATTGTGCGCGGTGCCACCGCGAGGGCATGGCCCTGAGCATCGCGGTCAACCTGTCGATGCACAACCTTCGCGACGACAAACTGCCGGAACAGATCGGGGAAATCATCGCCCGCCACGACTTCGACCCGCGCCTGCTGGTACTGGAAATCACCGAAAGCGCCATCATGCACGACCCGGAACACAGCCTGGAAATCCTCAACCGGCTGGCGCGGATGAAGGTGCAACTGTCGGTGGACGACTTCGGAACCGGCTATTCCTCGCTGAGCTACCTCAAGCGCCTGCCCGTGACACAGCTCAAGATCGACCGTTCCTTCGTGCACGACATGGTTCGCGACGAAGACGACGACATGATCGTGCGTTCGACCATCGACCTTGCCCACAACCTGGGACTGACCACGGTCGCGGAAGGCGTGGAAGACCGCCACACGCTTGGCCGTCTCAACGAGCTCAACTGCGACATGGTGCAAGGCTACCTGATCAGCCGGCCACTGAGCGGCGACGACTTCCTGCAATTTATCCGCAACAGCCCCTGGAACGCACGCCGCACGCAGGCGCGTTCCGTCACCGGCTAGCGCCGCCCGTTAGGGCCGCATGTGCGGGAACAGCAGCACGTCGCGGATCGACGGCGAGTCCGTGAACAGCATCACCAGACGGTCGATACCGATACCCTCGCCCGCGGTCGGCGGCATGCCGTGTTCCAGGGCGCGCACGTAGTCCTCGTCGTAGTGCATGGCCTCGTCGTCGCCGGCCTCCTTTTCCTCCACCTGCTTGCGGAAGCGCTCGGCCTGATCCTCGGGATCGTTGAGCTCCGAAAAGCCGTTGGCGATCTCGCGGCCGCTGACGAAAAACTCGAAGCGGTCGGTGACGAAGGGATCCTCGTCGTTGCGCCGCGCCAGCGGTGACACCTCGGTGGGATAGGCGGTGATGAAGGTCGGATCCTTGAGGCGGTGCTCCACCGTTTTTTCGAAAATCTCGATCTGCACCTTGCCCAGTCCGTAACTGTCCTTGACCGGAATATCCAGCGCCTCGGCAACCTTGCGCGCGGATTCCAGCTCGTCGAGCTGCGAGGCCTCGAGCCCGGGATTGAAGTGCAGGATGGACTCGCGCACCGTCATGCGCGTGAAGGGCTTGCCGAAATCGCAGGACTCACCCTGGTATTGCAACACCGTCGTGCCCAGCACGTGCCCGGCCATGGCGCGCAGCAGTTCCTCGGTGATGTCCATCAGGTCGTGGTAATCCGCGTAGGCCTCGTAGAACTCGAGCATGGTGAACTCGGGGTTGTGACGGGTCGACAGCCCCTCGTTGCGGAAGTTGCGGTTGATCTCGTAGACCTTTTCAAAACCGCCCACCACCAGGCGTTTCAGATACAGCTCCGGCGCGATACGCAGGTACAACTGCATGTCCAGCGCATTGTGGTAAGTGACGAAGGGACGCGCCGTGGCGCCGCCGGGAATCACCTGCATCATCGGCGTTTCCACTTCCAGGAAGCCTCGCGTGTTGAGGAACTCGCGGATGAACTGCACGATGCGTGAACGGATAATGAACGTGTTGCGCGAGTCCTCGTTCATGATGAGGTCGAGGTAGCGCTGGCGGTAACGGATCTCCTGGTCGGTCAAACCGTGGAACTTCTCCGGCAATGGCCGCAGCGACTTGGTGAGGATGCGCAACTCGTCCACCTTGACCGACAACTCGCCGGTGCGGGTTTTGAACAGCACGCCCTCGGCGCTGATGATGTCACCGATATCCCAGCTCTTGAAGTCCTGGTAGACGCCCTCCGGCAGGCTGTCGCGCTGGATGAACAACTGCAGGCGGCCGGACATGTCCTGAATGTGAGCAAAGCTGGCCTTGCCCATCACCCGCTTGCCCATCATCCGTCCCGCCACCTTGACCCGGACCGGACTGGCGTCGAGTTCCGCCTCGTCCTTGTCGTCGTACCGGGCGTGCAGTTCGGCCGCCAGCGAGTCGCGCCGGAAGTCGTTGGGAAAGGCGTTGCCGCGTTCCCGCAACTGCTGGAGTTTCTGGCGCCGCTGGGCGATGAGTTTGTGTTCGTCCTGCTGATCGGTCATGGGTATCGTCTTTGTGGGTGGGATTTACAGGCCGCTCTTGAGGCTGGCCTCGATGAAAGGATCCAGGTCACCGTCAAGCACCGCCTGGGTGTTGCCGGTTTCCACGTTGGTGCGCAGGTCCTTGATGCGCGACTGGTCGAGCACGTAGGAGCGGATCTGGCTGCCCCAGCCGATGTCGGACTTGCTTTCCTCGACCTGCTGCTGGCTGGCGTTGCGCTTCTGGATCTCCAGTTCGTACAGCTTGGCCTTGAGTTGTTTCATGGCGGTGGCGCGGTTCTTGTGCTGGGAACGGTCGTTCTGGCACTGCACCACGATACCGGTCGGCTCGTGGGTGATGCGCACCGCCGATTCGGTCCGGTTGACGTGCTGCCCCCCGGCGCCGCTGGCGCGGTACACGTCGATGCGCAGGTCCGCCGGGTTAATCTCGATATCGATGTCGTCGTCCACTTCCGGCGACACGAACACGGCGGCGAATGAGGTATGACGGCGGTTGCCGGAATCGAACGGCGACTTGCGCACCAGCCGGTGCACACCGGTTTCGGTGCGCAGCCAGCCGAAGGCATAGGGGCCGTTGACCTTGATGGTGGCGCTCTTGATGCCCGCCACCTCGCCCGGCGACACCTCGATGAGTTCGGTGCTGAAGTCGTGACACTCGGCCCAGCGCAGATACATGCGCAGTAGCATGTTGGCCCAGTCCTGGGCCTCGGTGCCGCCGGAGCCGGCCTGAATGTCGACGAAGGCGTTGCTGGCGTCCATTTCGCCGGAGAACATGCGTCGGAACTCCAGCGCGGCGACCCGCGACTCCATGGCGGCCAGGTCGCTGACCACGGACTCGAAGGTTTCCTCGTCCCCCTCCTCGGCCGCCATGTCCAGCAGATCTTCGGCGTCCTGCAGGCCGGTTTCGAGTTCACCCAGGGTATCGACCACTTCCTCCAGGCGCGCGCGTTCGCGGCCCAGTTGCTGGGCGCGTTCGGGATCGTTCCAGACCTCGGGGTCTTCCAGCTCGCGCTGGATCTCTACCAGCTGCTCACGCTTGTTTTCGTAGTCAAAGATACCCCCTCAGCGCCTCGGAGCGCTGGCGAAGGTCCTTGATCTGGTTGATGACGGGATTGACTTCCAAAATCACTCCTGATGCCGCTCGCGGCGTACGCACAAAAACGCGAATCATACCGGGTATTAACGGCGCTGGATATCCACCAGGCGGTTGTCGGCATCGACGCGCACCACGAACCGCCCCTGGATGCCGCTCGCGGTCACGAAGGACCTCAGCGCCATCGCCGGAAACTGGATACGACGTCCTTCCAGGTCGCGCGCAATGACATTGCGCACAACGCCGCGATACATCTCCCGGTAAGCCTCCGCGCTGATATCCAGGTGCACGGTATAACTGCGATATTCCGCCATTTTACATGAAATTCCGTGTGTTAGCAGGGCTCCATCCATTCCGCGACCAGTTGCAGGCCGAGCATGCCACGGTACTCGTTGCTGTCCAGGCGGTAGACCACCCGCACCCTTTCCCCGGTCTCGGGGACGTAGCGCTCGACCTGGCCGAAGGCAATGGCGTCCAGGGGGCGGCCGCCCGGCGGACGTAACGACAGCTTGAGATGGCGTTCGCCCACCACGCGCTGTGACACCACGGTGAACACCCCGTCGAACAGCGGCTCCGGAAAGCCCTGTCCCCAGGGTCCGGCATCGCGCAGCAGTTCCGATACTTCCAGGCTGAAGTCCTCCGGCGCCAGTGCGCCATCCGTCTCCAGCACGCCCGTGAGCATGTCATCGTCCAGCCGGCTTTCCAGTTCGTCGAGAAAGGCGACGCGGAAGTCGTCCAGCCGGTCCGCCGCCAGCGACAGGCCGGCCGCCATCGCGTGACCGCCGAACTTGTCGAGCAGCCCCGGGTGGCGCGCGGCGACGGCGTCCAGGGTGTCGCGGATATGCAGGCCGGGAATCGAACGCGCCGAGCCCTTGACCTGCCCCTCGTCCGCATCGGCGAACACGATGACCGGCCGGTGGTATTGCTCCTTGATCCGCGAGGCAAGGATCCCGATCACGCCCTGGTGCCATTCCGGATCGTGCAGGCAGAAACCGGCGGGCAGTGTTGCGCCGTCCAGGTTCATGGCATCGAGGTAACGCGTGGCGCCCTCCTTCATTTGCGCCTCGATCTCGCGGCGTTCGCGGTTCAGCGCATCCAGCTCGCGTGCCAGCGCCAGCGCCCTGTCGCGCGATTCGCTGAGCAGGCATTCGATGCCCGGCGACATGTCGTCGAGTCGGCCGGCCGCGTTCAGGCGCGGTCCGACCGCGAAGCCGAAGTCCGAGGCGACGATGCGCGCCGGGTTACGCCCCGCCACTTCCAGCAGGGCCGCGATGCCCGGCCGGCAATGGCCGGCGCGGATGCGTCGCAAGCCCTGCCGGACCAGCAGGCGGTTGTTGCGGTCCAGCGGCACCACGTCGGCGACGGTGCCCAGCGCAACCAGGTCGAGGTAACGCGCCAGGTTGGGTTCCCCGCCGCCCCCGCTTTCAAACCATCCGTTGTCCCGCAAGCGGCTGCGCAGCGCCATCATGAGATAGAAGGCGACGCCGACGCCGGCCAGCGAACGGGATGCGAAACCGCATCCGGGCTGGTTGGGATTGACGATGGCGTCGGCCTCCGGCAGGCGGTCACCGGGCAAATGGTGGTCGGTCACCAGCACCTTCAAACCTGCCTCGCGGGCGCGCGCCACACCGTCGATACTGGAAATACCGTTGTCCACGGTAATCAGAAGGTCGGGTTCGCGACCCAGCGCAACCTCGACAATGCCGGGCGTGAGTCCGTAACCGAAACGAAAGCGGTCGGGCACCAGGTAATCGACGTGCGCGGCGCCCATGTCGCGCAACGCCGACACCACCAGCGCGCTGCTGGTCGCGCCGTCGGCATCGAAGTCGCCCACCACCAGGATGCGCCAGCGCTGTCGCAGCGCTTCCTCCAGCAGGCCCGCCGCCACGTCGATGCCGAGCAGGCCATCCGGGGGCAACAGGGACGAAAGGCTGTCTTCCAGTTCGCTGTCGTCGGCGTTGCGCGCCGCATACAGGCGGCTCAACAAGGGATGCAAGCCGGCGCTGTCGGCGGGCGCTTGTACCGGAATCGGTCGAGCGCGTATGTGCTTATTGGCACGCATGAAAATGGCAATCCGGGCGGGCATGGGCAACACCGTCGAAAGACGCTTCCCGCAGTTGGCGAATGTTTGTTCCTGTGCTTAAATCAGGACTGAAAACAACAATATTCATGATTGATTCGTTTTACTTTTCACTATAAAAACAAAAGGTGCAAGTATGGACAGTGCCACGCCAGATTCCTCCCGCCCCGTGGAGCCCGGCGAACAGCCCGCCACGATTTTCATCATCGCCCGACAGGACATCTACGTCGACGGGCTTACCCGCATACTCACCGAACTGCCGGGCATCGACATCGTCGCCCGCAGCGGCCCGGAAAGCGACTGCGTCGAGCACTACGCCGCGCATCCGGCGGACATTCTCATGATTGAACAGTCGGCGCTGCTCGAGCTGGCCGGAGCGCAGCCGGCGGACGCCGTGTTCGAACCCTTCGCGCAGTTGAATCCCGAACTGCGCATCGTCGTGCTCGGCCACGGCATGGACGATATCTTCATTCGCCGCATGCTCAATGCCGGCGCGCACGGTTTCATCGACAGCCGCACCGGCCCGCAACTGCTCGGCACCGCCATCGCCGAGGTACACGCCGGCGGTTACTGGCTGGGACGTGACGCGCTCCGCTACCTGGTCCGCTCGGTGTCCGAAATGGATCACCTGGTGGAACAGAGCATCGCCGACAAGATCGAACACATGAAAGACCGTCTCACGCAACGCGAAACCGACGTGCTGCAGCGGGTGCTGGAAGGCATGTCGACACGTGAGATCGCCGCCGACCTGGGCCTGTCCGAGCAAAGCATCAAGCTGCACCTCGGCCATCTGTTCCGCAAGTTCGAGGTCAACAACCGCAGCCAGCTCATCCTGATGGCGTTCAAGCGCGTGTGCCCGGTCAACAACATGATCCAGCTTTTTCGGCGCGCCCTCGACCGGCGCAATATCGCATGCGGCCGCCCGCCGGTCATCAAGGATCCGCTGGAGGGGATGCCCTGAACCCCGCGCGAACGGCCAGCACCCGGTGGCAGGGGCGCGGCCGGCGCCACAGGGCAAGCAGGTCGGCGCGCCGCAACGGGTAGCGGAAACCGTCCAGGGGAAACAGTTCCAGTTGCCGGACGGCGCCGCGCGCGAGTGCGCCGAGCAGCGGCGCAAAATACCCGTCTTCCAGTCTTGTCAATGCCGCGCACCAGACCTGTATGTCCGCTCCGGCACGCGCGCATGCGTCGAGTTCCAGCAACAGGTCGCCACCCGGCGCCAGCACCCCGGAACAGCTCGTCAACGACGCGCGGGAAATTCCCTGCAACACCGCAAGTCCGCGTAACGTCCCGGAAGCCACGGATACCCGCTCCCAGGGGGCGCCGGCCGACGCCGGCAATACACCCCCGCCCCACAGCCACACACCGTTCGGCACCCGCCCGCCACGCGCCGCCCGGGCACGGATGACCGGGTGGTCGTGCAACAACATCTGCACTTCATTGATACGCTGCAGCCAGTCCCGCGCGCCTGGGCCGGTCGGCAGGAAGCCACTGACCGGACGCCCTTCCAGCTCCGATACCGGGTGGGTGGATGGCAACGGGCGCGGCGTGTCGCTACAGACATACCAGCGATCGGCGGAGGCGCGCCGCATCGTCCAGCCGTCCTGCTCCAGCCAGTCGGCGACGGTTTCGAACAGCGCACCGCTCTCGTTGTCGTCGAGATCGTCAAACCGGGCTGGCAGCAGCACCAGGCCGCTGGTATCGGCGCGCAGGTGCACCGGGTCGAGCCGGAAACAGATGCCCGGTGGGGCTTCGCCGAAGTCGGCGAGATAGGCGAGCGCGGCGGCAGGTGGCTGCGCCGCGTCCACACCGAACAGCGCACAGGCGGCGCTGTCGATATCGGTGTGCGGAAACGGCTGTCGGCGGCTGCGCCCCAGCCAGCGCGACAGGGCCGGCGCGGACGGGAAAACATCGTCCGCGTAGCCGCTGAAATCGGCGGCCAGCCCGGGAACCAGCAGGCTGACGCTATGCCTCAGTTCAGGTTACCCACGATGGCTTCGCGCACCGGGCCCAGTTTCGCGTCGATGGTGATGACACCCTCGGTGCACTGTTTGATGGCGGTGTCGGGATCCTTCAGGCCGTGCCCGGTCAGGGTACAGACCACCGAACTGCCCTCGGGAATCTTGCCGGAGCGGATATCGCGCATGGCGCCGGCCAGCGAGGTGGCGGACGCCGGCTCACAGAAAATGCCTTCCTTCTCGGTAAGCAGTTTCTGCGCGGCGAGAATTTCCTCGTCCGTGCATTCGTCGAACCAGCCATCGGACTCCTCGCGTACCTTCCAGGCCTTGTCCCAGGACTGCGGGTGGCCGATACGGATGGCGGTGGCGACGGTGTCCGGGTTGTCGACCATTTCACCACGCAGGAAAGGCGCCGCGCCGGCCGCCTGGTAACCGACCATCTTCGGCCGGTTGTTGACGATGCCGTGCTCGAAGTACTCGCTGTAACCCATCCAGTGCGCGGTGATGTTGCCGGCATTGCCGACCGGCAGGCAGTGGAAGTCCGGGGCGCGTTCCAGTTCCTCGATGATCTCGAAGGCGGCCGTCTTCTGGCCCTGCAGGCGGAAGGGGTTGATGGAATTGACGATGGTCACCGGGGTGTTCTCGCCGACTTCCTTGACCAGTTGCATGCCCTCGTCGAAGTTGCCGCGGATCTGCAATACCACCGCGCCGTGGATCATCGCCTGGGCCAGCTTGCCGAGCGCGATCTTGCCTTCCGGAATCAGCACGAAAGCCGTGATGCCGGCACGCGCCGCGTAGGCGGCGGCGGAAGCCGAAGTGTTGCCGGTCGACGCGCAGATCACCGCCTTGCTGCCTTCCTCGACCGCCTTGGTCACCGCCATGGTCATGCCGCGATCCTTGAACGAACCGGTCGGATTCAGTCCTTCGTACTTGACATAGATATCGACGTCCTTGCCCAGCTCGCGCGGAATGTTGTTGAGCCGGATCAGCGGCGTGTTGCCCTCGCCGAGACTGATCAGGCGGGTATCGTCGTGGATGGGCAGACGGTCGCGGTACTTCTCGATGAGACCGGTATAGCGTTGACGGAATGGCATGTCGGTTACCTGTTGATAATGAATCTGTGAATGATGAAGCCCGCGCTCAGTCGCTCGCCAGGTGTTCCACGCGGATGCGCGTGACCTCGCCGTCGATGCTGTCCAGCGCCTCGATCTGCGCAATGGCGGCATTCATCTGCTGTTCGCGCACACGGCGGGTCAGCAGGATAACGGCGACCTTCTCCTCGCCCTCCGCGGGTTCCTTCTGGATGACCGCCTCGATGCTGATGCCGCCGTCGCCGAGGATGCGCGTGACCTCGGCCAGCACCCCGGGACGATCCACGGCGCACAGGCGCAGATAATAGGCGGTCTCGACCTCGTCCATGGAAAGGATCGGCAGGTCGGACAGGGCGTCCGGCTGGAACGCCAGGTGCGGCACGCGGTTTTCCGGGTCCGCGGTCAGCACGCGCGTCACGTCCACCAGGTCCGCGACCACCGCCGAAGCGGTCGGTTCGGCGCCGGCGCCAGCACCATAGTAGAGCGTGGGTCCCACGGCATCTGCCTGGACCAGCACCGCGTTCATCACGCCGTCGACATTGGCGATCAGGCGGCGCTCGGGAATCAGCGTGGGATGCACGCGCAACTCGACACCGGCGGCGGTGCGCCGCGCGACACCCAGGTGCTTGATGCGGTAACCGAGTTGTTCGGCGAACGCCACGTCATCGCGGGTGATGCGGCTGATACCCTCGGTATACACCTTGTCGAACTGCAGCGGGATACCGAAGGCCAGCGAACCCAGGATGGTCAGCTTGTGCGCCGCGTCGATCCCCTCGACGTCGAACGTGGGGTCGGCCTCGGCGTA
>WGBO01000066.1 GCA_015494295.1 Gammaproteobacteria bacterium
CCGGGGAACCTTTCCCCCGACAAGGACTCTCACACTTGGCAAATCCAGCCATGCCCCGTAAACTTGGACACATTCCAGCCGTTATACAGCCCATGTCACTGAAACACGTTCTGACAATCTGTTGCCTCCTGTTCGCGTTCGCGGGCAATGCGGCGTGGGCGGCAACGGACTATCACCTGGTTTCCGACGACATTGCGGCGGCCGATGTCAGTATCGGGCACCCGGCTGCCCCGGACACGCCCAACGATGGTTGCAGCGATCATTGCTGCCATGCCAGCGCGCATTTCCTGGGCCTGCCCGGCGTCACGCCGGAATGGTTCGTGGCGCGCAGCACGGATATCCGCCCGGTATCCGACCAGCAACCGATTTCCCACCCGCAGCCCCCCCTGTTCGAACCCCCTATTGCCTGATTTTCCTTGAATAGACGTGCCGTGCGACAAGGTTGCATGGCAGTGCTGTACTTTTCCAGGAAACAGACCAATGCAAAATGCAAATGTATGGGGTGGCCGCGTGCTCGGCTGCCTGCTCGTGGCCCTCTCTTTCAGCGCCATGGCAGGCGAAAGCTCACCGGCCCTGAAACGCCTGCTACAGGATTTCATCGAGCGCCATCCGGCCGCGCAGACGGCGCGGGCGGAACTGCAACGCGTGGAAGCCGAAGCACGCGCAGCCGGGCGCCCGCTCTACAACCCGGAAATTGAAATCGAGTACGAGGATGCAAGCGACGTCACCAGAACCGTCGGCCTCGCCCAGACCCTCGACTGGAACGGCAAGCGCCGCGCCCGCGATACCGCGGCTCGTGACGATGTGCTCGCCGCCCGGGCCACGCTGGCGGCCACCCGCCAGTCGATGCTCGCGGAACTGCTCGCGGAACTCAGCCGCATGGCGACCAGCCGCGACGCCGCGCGGCTGGCGGCGCGTCGGGTGACCCTGCTGGAGGAATTCCTGCAACTGGCCGAACGACGTTTCGCCGCCGGCGACGTCAGCCGCACCGATGTGGACCTCGCGCGGCTGGCGCTGTCGGAGGCGCAAATGCAGGCGGCAGCCGCCAGCGCCGAAGCCACAGCCACGCAGGCCCGACTCAGCGCCCTGGTCGAAACGCCGGCGGAAGGCTGGCCGGCATTGCCCGCCCTGCCACTGTCGCTGGCCGACTACGACGCTGACGCACTACTGGAGCAACACCCCGAACTGCGCCAGCTACGCGCCGCGGCAGCGGCGGCGCGCGCCTCCGTCGACGTGGCGCGCCGCGATCGACGTCCGGATCCGACCGTCGCGCTGCGCGGCGGCCGGGAAGCCAGCGAAAACCTGATTGGCGTGACCGTTTCCATTCCCCTGTATGTACGCAACAGCTTCCGCGCCGAACTGGACGCGGCCAGCGCCGGCGCCCTTGGCGCCGAACAGCGTTACCTGGCAAGCCTGCGGCGCGCGCGCAGCGCCATGCAGGCCGCCGCCCAGCGCTACCGGGTCACCCGCTCGGCGCTCGCCTACTGGGAGCAGGCCGGCGTATCCAGCCTGCACGGCCGTATCGAGGCCCTGCAGCGGCTGTGGCAAAGCGGCGAAATCGACACCACCGACTACCTGGTGCAGTTGCAGCAAACCCTGGACACGCGGCTGTCAGCCGTCGAGTTGCAGCGCGCCACCTGGGATGCCTGGCTGGCCTGGCTGCAGGCATCCGGCACTATCGAACACTGGCTGGGGCTGAATGCAGCGCCGGCAGCCAACTGATCACGGAGACTATCCACGATGCGTATTTCACACCTGTTTGTACTGTGGCTGGCGCTTGCGTCCGGCAACATCCTGGCCGCGGACGAGCACGACCACGCGGATGAAACAGCCGGTCACGAGGAAAACCACGAGCACGGCGGCGAAGCCGGCAATCACGAGGAAGAAGGCGCCGCGGAACTGACGCCCGCCCAGATTCGTACCGCCGGCATCGAGGTGATGACGGTTCACGTCGAACCGGTGGCGGACATCCTGGTGGCGCCCGGCGAAGTCATGCTCAACGCCTACCGCACCAGCCGCGTGACGCCACGCATACCCGCCCAGATCGTCAAGCGTCACGCCTATCTTGGCGACCACGTCGCGAGCGGCGATCCACTGGTCACCCTGTCCAGCGTCGAAGTGGCGGAAGCGCAGGGACAGTTGCTGGTCAGTGACCGGGAATGGAAGCGTGTGCAGAAACTGGGGCGCAAGGTGGTGTCGGAACGCCGCTATATCGAGGCCCAGGTGGCGCGCCAGCAGGCCTTTGCGAAAGTGCTCGCCTATGGCATGACCGAACAGCAGGTGCGTGAACTGCTGCGGCCGGGCAACGCAGCGCGCGCCAACGGCGAACTGGAACTGCTCAGCCCTCAGGCCGGCACCGTGATCGAGGACGATTTCGTGGTTGGTGAACTGGCCGAGCCAGGGCGCGTGCTGTTCACCGTTACCGACGAATCGCGGCTCTGGGTCGACGCGCGACTGAACGCCAACGAGGCAAACCTCGTCAAGGTCGGCTCGCCCGCGCGTATCCGTATCGGTGAACAATGGCTGAACGGCAAGGTTATCCAGACCCGCCACGCGCTCGACGAAGCCACCCGCACGCTTTCGGTACGCCTGGAAGTCGCCAATCCCGACGACCAGCTTCACCCCGGCCAGTTCGTGACGGCCGAGATCGAAAGCGCACTCGTCCAGCCGGCCATCGCGGTACCCATGGGCGCCGTGCTGCGCAGCCCGGACGGTGACTGGCAGGTATTCATCGAGGAGGCGCCCGGCCGCTACGAGCCGCGCGAGGTCGAGGTGCGGCGCACCGTGGGCAAGCGGCTCGTGGTCGAGGGCTTGAAGGAAGGTGAACGCATCGTCAGCAAGGGCGCCTTCTTCATTCAGTCCGAGATCGCCAAGAGCGGTTTCGAAGTCCACAACCACTAGGAGGCGGCTCATGCTCAACAAACTGATCGACCTGGGCGTCGAAAACCGCCTGCTGGTAGTGCTGGCCCTGATTGCCGGCATCGTCGGCGGCTCGCTGATACTGCCCGGACTCAACCTGGACGCATTCCCGGACGTCACCAACGTACAGGTGCAGATCAACACCGAAGCGCGCGGCCTGGCGGCGGAGGAAGTCGAACAGCTCATCACCTTCCCCATCGAGGCGGTCATGTACGCGCTGCCGGATGTGGAGGAAGTACGCTCGATCTCCAAGACCGGCCTGTCGGTAATCACCGTGGTGTTCAAGGAAGGCACCGATATCTATTTCGCGCGCCAGCTGGTGTTCGAACGCCTGCAGACGGCGCGCGAGCAGATCCCGGAAGGCATCGGCACGCCGGGCATCGGCCCCAACACCTCCGGCCTGGGACAGGTCTACCAGTACATCCTGCGCGCCGAGGATCCACAAAAGTATGACACCATGGCGCTGCGCAGCCTCAACGACTGGATCGTGAAGCTGCTGCTGATGCCGGTGCCCGGCGTCACCGAAGTCCTGTCCTTCGGCGGTGAAGTGCGTCAGTACCAGATCCAGCTCGATCCGCAACGCCTGCTGGCCTACGGACTGAGCAGCGACGACGTCGCGGAAGCGGTCGAGGCCAACAACCGCAACGCTGGTGGCTGGTACATGAACCGCGGCGAGGAACAACTGGTGGTGCGCGGCGTCGGCTGGGTGCGCAGCGGCGAGGACGGCCTGCGCGACATCCGCAACATCCCCATCAAGGACGTCGACGGCGTGGCGGTGCGTGTTTCCGACGTGGCGCGCGTCGAGTTCGGGCCGGAGATCCGGCAGGGCGCGGTGAGCATCACGCGGCGCGGCGAAAACGGCGAGCCAGAAGCGCTCGGCGAAGTCGTCGCCGGTGTCATCCTCAAGCGTCTGGGCGCCAACACCAAGGCCACCATCGACGGTATCGAATCGCGCATGGCGGCGATCCAGACCGCGCTGCCCGACGGCGTCACCCTGGAACCTTTTTACGACCAGGCCAGCCTGGTGGACCAGGCCGTCAACACCGTCTCGAAGGCGCTGCTGGAAGCATTCGTGCTGATCGTGGTGGTGCTGATGCTGTTCCTGGTCAACCTGCGCGCCACCCTGCTGGTGCTGATCTCGGTGCCCATTTCCATCGGCCTGGCACTGATGGCCATGGCGCACTGGGGCGTGTCCGCCAACCTCATGTCGCTGGGCGGGCTGGCCATCGCCATCGGCATGATGGTGGACGGTTCCGTGGTGATGATGGAGCATATATTCAGCCACCTCACCCGCCCGGACGCCGAACACTACGACTACGTGAAGCGCAAGGTGGCGCCCGGTGACGAAACCCCCTATGACGCCGCTCACGACAGTCATGGCATTGCGCTGCGCATCCAGGAGGCCGCGCGCGAGGTCGGACGTCCGGTATTTTTTGCAGTGATGATCATCATTATCGTGTTTGCCCCGCTGTTCAGCCTGGAAGGCGTCGAGGGCAAGCTGTTCCAGCCTATGGCAATCTCCATCGTGCTGGCCATGCTGGCGTCGCTGATGGTGGCGCTGGTGGTGGTGCCGGCGCTCGCCACCTACCTGTTCAAGCGCGGGGTGAAACACCGTGAGAGCCCGGTCATGCGGCCGCTGGAAGCCATCTACAAGCGCATCCTGCCAAAAGCCCAGCAGAACCGTGGCAAGGTGGTGACGGCGGCGCTGCTGCTGTTCGCCGGTTCCCTCGCCATGGTGCCCTACCTCGGCACCGAGTTCGTGCCGGAACTGGAAGAAGGAACACTCAACATCCGCGTGACCCTGGCGCCATCCTCCAGCCTCGACACCGCGCTGGGCGTGGCCTCCAGGCTGGAAGCGCAACTGCTGACCTTCCCCGAAGTCCTGTACGCCACCAGCCGCGTCGGTCGCGCGGAGATAGGCGGCGACCCGGAACCCGTGTCCAACGTGGAAATCTTCGTCGGCCTCAAGCCGGTGGATGAATGGACCAGCGCCCCCGACCGGCCGGCCTTGCAGAAGCTGATGGAGGAGAAGATGTCAGTTCACCCCGGGCTGCTGTTCTCCTTCTCGCAGCCGATTGCCACGCGCGTCGACGAACTGCTGTCCGGCGTGCGCGCGCAACTGGCCATCAAGCTGTTCGGGCAGGATCTCGACGTGCTGGCGCAGAAAGGCAGCGAGATCGAAGCACTGGTAAAACGGGTGGAAGGCACGCGCGGCGTGGCCATGGAACAGATCGGTGGCGAGGCGCAGCTCGCGGTCCGCCCCGACCGCGATGCGCTGGCCCGCTACGGCATCCCGGTCGCCCAGGTCATGGACCTGGTCTCCGACGCCATTGGCGGCCGCGCCGCCGGACAGGTCATCAACGGCAACGAACGCTACGACATCTACGTGCGCCTTGCCCACGAGTACCGCGACAACGTGGAATCGATCCGCGGCCTGATGCTGCAATCGCCTACCGGCGCCTGGGTGCGGCTAGGCGACGTGGCAAAAGTCGCCATCGAATCCGGCCCGCCGCAGATCCGGCGCGACGACGTACAACGCCGGGTCGTCATACAGGCCAACGTCGAAGGCCGCGACATGGGCGGCCTGGTGGCGGAACTGCGTGAACGCATCAACCGGGAGATCGACCTCCCCGCCGGCTACACGGTGGTATTCGGTGGCCAGTTCGAAAACCAGCAACGCGCCCAGGCGCGCCTGATGATCGTGGTTCCGCTGTCGCTGGGACTGATCTTCCTGCTGCTTTACTTTGCCTTCGGCTCGGTCGGACAAGCCTCGCTGATCATGCTCAACGTGCCGCTGGCATTGATCGGTGGCGTCGCCGCGCTGTTCATCTCCGGCCAATACCTGTCGGTGCCGGGCTCAATCGGCTTCATCGCCCTGTTCGGCGTGGCCGTGCTCAATGGCGTGGTGATGGTGAACGCCATCAACCAGCGCGTCATCGACGGCGCCGACGCGGAACGCGCCGCCTACGAAGGCGCCCTCTCGCGCCTGCGCCCGGTGCTGATGACCGCCTCGATCGCCGCACTCGGCCTGATACCGATGCTGCTGTCACACGGCGTCGGCTCCGAAGTGCAGCGCCCCCTGGCAACCGTGGTCGTGGGAGGACTGTTCTCGTCCACCGCACTTACCCTGTTTGTGCTGCCTGTCCTGTACCAGGTATTCTCCCGCGCCAAACTGAAGGAACGAAAATAACCCCCCAAAAGGGGGGCGGCAGGCAGGGCACCCGCGACTTCGGGCTCTCCAGCGTCATGGCTTCACTCCCGGGTGACGGTAGCATCCTCCAGGATCAGTTCGTAGACGTAGCCATAGCCGAAATCGCGATTGGCGGCCAATGTGCCTTCAACCACGATCACATCGTCCAGCGCCGCGCTGTCGCTGGTGGTGACGGTAAGATCCTGGCCACTGCTGCTGTCGCGGATATGTATCCAGTTTCGCCCCATGACGGCACGGGTGTACTTGACCACCTTGCCGCGCACGCGCACCTTCTGCCCCGCCAGGCTGTCCTTTTTCGCAAGGATGGAAGCGATGGTTTCACCATCTTCGAGCGCCTCGATACCGGCCACCGGCGCATCGTCCGCCGCGCGCGTGATACCCGCATGCGGGTCGGTTTCGTCAACCTGCCCATCCACACCCGCCTTGTGCATGCGGTGAGCGGCACCGCGGCGTGACAGCAGCTAGTCTTGCGTGTCCCCGAAGCGCCCTACCGCGCAACTGACAAAGGACTTCGCCCTGGCCGTTGCCGAAGCCAGGCCGCTGGTAGTCCCTGACTCAGGATAACCAAGGGATTTCAGTAAATTACAAACTTCTTCTCGTGCAGATTCTTCACCTTCGACCCGCACCGTGCCACGTTCCACATCCACGTCCACGGATGTCACTGCATCGAGTTCCGTGAGACGCTTGACGATAGTGCCCGCGCAACCGCCACACTTGATGTTGTCGACTTCAATTTCGTATGCCATGTCACTGGACCTCAGCTCAGGGAATATTAGCGGGTCATTATACATATGAGCACAGCGCCTTGCCGGCCGCAAAACCTTTTACTGACCGGGGGATGGCGAACACGCGCGCAATCCGTCAACGACATCTTCTGTTACCATAGTGCCGGTGAATGTGCTGCGCAAAATCCCCGGCAGAAGGCGACTCCTGGCAATTCTGTCGATAGCCGCAGTACTGCTGTTATTGATCTACGACCGGGCTTCTCCACCCTTCCCCCTGGAACCCGTGCAGGCCGAGGAACCGCTGCTGCCCGGCGACCTCATTGAAACCCCGATCGCCTACGAGCCCGATGTGCGCCACATCCTGGAACGGCGTTGCGTGGTCTGCCACGGCTGCTACGACGCGCCCTGCCAGTTGAAACTGTCGTCGATGGAAGGACTTCGGCGTGGCGCCAGCAAGGAACGGGTCTACAACGCCGCCCGCCTGCGACCTATGGCGCCCACGCGGCTGTTCATCGACGCCCGCAGCCCGGCGGAGTGGCGCTCACGCGGCTTCACGCCCGTGCTGAACGAAGGTCCGTCGGCTGAAGAAGACAACCTGCGCAATTCCGTGCTGTTTCGGCTGCTGCGCCTGAAACAGCAACACCCGCAGCCACGCACCGGCCGGCTTCCCGACAGTTTCACCCTCGGGCTCAACCGCGAGCAGACCTGCCCGGATCTCGATACCGTGGACGAATACGCGCGCAAGCACCCGATGTGGGGCATGCCCTACGCCATGCCCAACCTGTCCGACGACGAATACCGCACGCTGGTTTCCTGGCTCGCCCAGGGCGCGCCTGCGCCCGCGCCGCCCCCACCGTCCGCGGATGTCGCGCCCCAAATCGCCCGCTGGGAGCAGTTCCTGAACCGGTCCTCGGCGAAGCAGAAGCTGGTCAGCCGCTACCTGTACGAACACCTGTTCCACGCACACATCCACTTCGCCGGCTCACCGGCGCGCGAGTTCTACCGCCTGGTGCGTTCCGTTACCGGCCCGGGCAGGCCTGTCGACGAGATCGCCACGCGCCGTCCCTTCGACGATCCCGGCAATGATGGCTTCCATTACCGCCTGGTGCGCTACCATCCGGGCATCGTGGCCAAGAACCACATCGTCTACGAGTTCTCGGACGCGCGCATGGCGCGTTACCGGGAACTGTTCCTGGCACCCGACTACCCGGTCGCCGGCCCTTCGAGCCGGGACCCGGAGATCAGCTCCAACCCCTTCCGGGTGTTCGCCGCCATCCCGGCCGAGTCCCGCTACCGTTTCCTGCTCGACGACGCGCATTTCTTCATCGAGGGTTTCGTCAAGGGACCGGTGTGCCGGGGACAGATCGCGCTGAGCGTGATCGAGGACCAGTTCTGGGTACTGTTCTTCAACCCCGACCGTCCGATGCTGACCAACAGTACCCGTTTCATCGGCACCATCGCCGACGAACTCGAAACACCGGCCGGCAAGGCCGGGGACCTGGACCTGCTGGCGATCTGGACCGAGTACTGGCAGCGGCAGCGCCGCTACATGGCCACCAAGCAGGACTGGTTCCGGAAACTCGGCACCCACGACATCGACCATGCCATGAACTACATCTGGGACGGTGACGGCAACAATCCGAACGCCGCGCTGACCATCTTCCGGCACTTCGACAGCGCCTCGGTCACTTATGGACTGGTGGGCGACAATCCGGAAACCACCTGGATCATCGACTACCCGCTGTTCGAACGCATCCATTACCTGCTGGTCGCCGGCTATGACGTGTACGGCAACATCGTCCACCAGGTGAACACACGCATCTACATGGACTTCCTGCGCATGGAGGGCGAAGACAGCTTCCTCGCCTTCCTGCCGGCGGACAAGCGCAAGACCATCCGTGACAGCTGGTACGTGGGTCAACGCAGCGGCATCGAAAAACTGTTCTCCGGCCCGCAGGAATGGCTCAGCATCGAATCGGTACGCGGCTACCGCAGCGACGACCCCCAGCGAGAGTTGTACGGCAAGATAAAACACCGCCTGACCCCGGTCGCTCCGGCCTCGCGCGCCATGAACCTGTGCGGAGACACCACCTGCCCGGAGGGGGCTGCCGACGTCCTCAGCGCGCGCGCCGACCGGGCCATCGCCACCCTCGCACACCTGCGCGGCGCCAAGCTGCACGCCTTCCCGGACGTCGCCTTCCTGCGCATCCGCACCGGCGACCGGCACCGCGATCTGGCCTACACCCTGATTCGCAACAAAGCCTACAAGAATGTGACCTCGTTCCTCGCCGACGAGGAGGAGCGCAATCGTGCCGACATCGAGCGAGACAGCCTGAGCGTGGTGAACTGGCTGGAGGGCGCCTACCCGAACTTCTTCTTTTCCATCGATCTGGACGAAATCGACGAGTTCACCCGCCGCTGCGCTGCGATCCGCAACCGCCACGACTATGAGAAGTTTGTCGATCGCTTCGGCGTCCGCCGCACCAATCCGGAATTCTGGAAACTCGCCGACTGGTTCCAGGATCGCTACGCGCACACGCACGCGGTCGGCGCCGGCCTGTTCGACCTGAATCGCTACGAAAACCGCTAGACCGCCGACCGGGCCGACAGGGCCCGGCGGCGCATCATCTCCGCGTGCTCCCTGAGTTCCTCGACGGATCCGATGACCATCTCATGCCGGATCTTGCCGTGATTGCGCACGACGAAACGCACAGCCTCCCCGGAACGAAACGTCAGATCGCCTGGAATAAAGCGCATGCTGTCCTCCATGACAACCTCGATCATCCGGTCTACCCGATCGGGATCGCCGGGACAACCCGCCGGTGCCTTGTGGCCGCCCTCGTCCGGTCCATGCGCGTGACCGGATCCGGTTCCATGCGCCATCGAATGACTACCGCCGTGCGAATGACCACCCTCGTGACCGCCCCCGGCTAGGGACACCAGCGGCAGGGCGCCCAGAAGAACAACCAACAGTTTCTTTTTCATCATCGCTACATCTCTCTCATTGACCCAGAACCGTGATATATACATTCACCGGTCAGAAGCGGGATTCACCCGCATCCTGCCCCGAAGACCTGGCAAGGTCCCGGGCATCGCCATACTCTCGCGCCCGTTCGATACCGTTCCGGGTGTGAATGAAGATAGCAGCCAGCCCTTTCTCTCGAATGACACTATCATTACAATCCTGTCATCGTTTCGTCATTTTCCCGCCAGAAATGGCTGTGCATCATCAAGAACGAATCGTGGCTGGCCCGCACCAGCACACACCCGAAAACTGACAGCCGGAACGGAAATCGATGAAGCTGCTGATAATCGAAGACGAAAGCAAGATCGGCGAGTACCTGAAACAGGGGCTTGCCGAAGCAGGCTTTATGGTCGACCTGGCGCAAAACGGGCTGGATGGCCACCACCAGGCCATGACCGAAAGCTATGACCTGATCATCCTGGACATCATGCTGCCCGATATCAATGGCTGGACCATCCTGAAATCACTGCGCGAAGCGGGACACAATCTTCCCGTGCTGTTCCTCACCGCCCGCGACACGGTGGACGACCGGGTCAGGGGACTGGAACTGGGGGCGGACGACTACCTGGTCAAGCCTTTCGCGTTCTCCGAACTCCTGGCCCGCGTGCGGACCCTGCTGCGCCGCGGCGCCAGCCCGGCCAACGAAACGACCCTGCGGGCCGCCGATCTCGAACTCGATCTGCTGAAACGCCGCGTGACCCGCGCCGGCCAGCGGATCCAGCTTACCGCCAAGGAGTTTGCGTTGCTCGAACTGTTGTTGCGCCGCCGTGGCGAGGTACTGCCACGTTCGCTTATCGCTTCCCAGGTCTGGGACATGAATTTCGACAGCAACACCAACGTCATCGATGTCGCCATCCGGCGCTTGCGTGCCAAGATCGACGAAAACTTCGAACCACGACTGATTCACACCCTGCGCGGCATGGGCTATATGCTGGACGTGCCCGACGATGGCTGATTTCGCGGGACGCACGCTTCGTCCATCGTCGCTGACACTGCGGCTCACCCTGATGTTCGGGTTCGTGTCGGTGGTTGTGTTTTCGGTATTCGGCTGGCTGATCAATGATTCGATCCAGCGCCACTTCGCCGAGCAGGATACCAGCGAATTGCGCATCGTCGCGCAAGCGGTCGACAAGGCCATTCTGACCAACAGCCCCGAAAAACAACCGGCCGAGCTTAAGCAACGCTTCGACGATATTCTTGTCGGACACCATGGCGCATCGCTGTACATCGTGGACAACGAGGGAAAAACGGTCTATGCCAGCAGCGGACCGGATCTTTCCGGGCTGGCCAGGGCCGGCACCGGGCGCCCCGGCGGCTCCGTACAGGACTGGAAGGACGGCGAACATCACTACCGCGTCCTGACCCGTCGCATCGATGCGAGCAAACAGACCGCCCTGCGTCCCTACACGATAAGCGTCGCGGTACCCATCGACTACCACCTGAAATTCCTCGACCGCTTCCGTCAGACCCTGTGGCTGATGGTTGCAAGTGGCTTCATCATCACCAGCCTCATGGGCTGGGCGGCGGTCCGCCATGGGCACGCGCCATTGCATGAAATCGTGGAACAGATCCGGCACATCAGCGCCAATGCGCTGAACACGCGAGTTCCCCCGGAATCCGTACCCGCCGAACTCACCGACCTGGCACGCTCGTTCAACGAAATGCTGGAGCGCATGGAGGAATCATTCCAGCGCCTGTCCAACTTCTCCGCCGATATCGCGCACGACCTGCGCACACCGGTGACCAGCATGATGACACAGACCCAGGTGGCCCTGTCGCAGAACCGCAGCGTGGAGGAATACCGGGAAATCCTCTATTCCAATATCGAGGAATACGAACACATGGCGCGCATGATCAACGACATGCTGTTCCTCGCCAAGGCGGACAACGGACTGGACAGCCTGAACATCGAACCCGTTGAACTGCACCAGGAAGTGGAGATCCTGTTCGAGTACTACGAGGCGTGGGCAGAGGAACGCGGCGTCACCCTGGACGTCGAGGGCCGGGGCAGCGTCGAAGGCGACCAGCTCATGCTGAGACGGGCGCTGGGCAACCTCATATCCAACGCCATCCAGCACACACCGTCCGGTGGTTCCGTGCGGATCCGGATCGAGACCGGGAGCAACGGCCGGGTGCGCATCGGCATCGAGAACCCGGGAAAGGAGATCGCCCCCGAACATCTGCCCAAGCTGTTCGACCGGTTCTACCGCGTCGACCCCTCCCGTCAGGAGGGCGGCACCGGCCTTGGCCTCGCCATCGTGAAGTCCATCATCGACGCCCACCGGGGGAAGGTCGAGGTCAATTCCGAAAACGGCGTGACGTGTTTCCAGGTCGAACTGCCCGCGAAACGAACCGGCACCGGCTGAACGATGCATTTGATAGCCATCACCTATTATGTTTATCAAAACAAATCATTTTATTAATTTCGCAGACTCACCCACAATGGCTCCCGTATTCTGATTCAAGGGAGACAAACCATGCACAAGCGACACGAGGGAACACGGGTTCCACGCGTTACCTTTCACACCCGCCGCGACCACGAGTGGGTCGACGTCGACAGCAACGATATCTTCAAGGGCCGCACGGTCGTGGTGTTCTCACTGCCCGGCGCGTTCACGCCGACCTGCTCGTCGACCCATGTACCGCGTTACAACCAGCTTGCTCCGGTGTTTCACGAGCACGGCGTCGACGAGGTAATCTGCATCTCGGTGAACGACGGCTTTGTCATGAACGCCTGGCGCGAGGAACAGAAAGCCTTCAACATCACCTTCCTGCCGGATGGCAACGGCGACTTCACCCGCGCCATGGGCATGCTGGTGAACAAGGACGAGCTCGGCTTCGGCGAACGCTCCTGGCGCTACTCCATGTTGGTCCGGGACGGGGTGATCGAGAAAATGTTCGTCGAGCCTGAGTTGCCGGGGGACCCCTTCGAGGTCTCCGACGCCGACACCATGCTCGCCTGTATCGCCCCGCAGGCGGCCTGCCCGCCCAGCATCACCCTGTTCACCCGCCGGGGCTGCGAGTACTGCACCCGCGCCAAGGCATTGCTGGCCGATGCGGATCTCGACTTCGAGGAACTGGTCCTGAACCGCGACTATAGCGAAGCCAGCCTTCGTGCCGTCGCCGGTTCACCGACGGTGCCTCAGGTGTTCATCGACGGTGAACACATTGGCGGCGCGGAAGAGCTGGCCCGTTACCTGGACGAACGCCAGGCAGCCTGAGCAGCCATACACCGTGTGCCGGCGCCCGGTCTCCCCGGGCGTCGCACATATTTTCCTTCCGCGCAGCAAAACGGCTACACTGTACGCGACATGCGCTACCTTCCATTTATCCTCGTTCTCGTGCTCACAGCGACGCTGCCGCTGCTGGCCTGGATCTCGCACGAGGAAGAATGGTACTGGCCACTGCTGGCGACCGTCCCGCTGTCCATACTGGGTATCCACGACCTGCTGCAAACCCGCCACAGCCTGCTCAGGAACTATCCCCTGCTGGCACACCTTCGCTGGTTCTTCGAAGGCATCCGCCCGGAGATCCGCCAGTACCTGGTGGAAAGCGATACCGAGGCCATTCCTTTCAACCGCGAACAGCGCTCGCTGGTCTACGAGCGGGCCAAGGACACAGACGACGTACACCCCTTCGGCACCGACCTCGACGTCTACGGCGAAAAATACGCCTGGCTGAACCACTCGATCGCGCCCTCGCCGCGACTGGATTCCTGCTTCTGCATCAAGGTGGGCGGCGAACGGTGCGACAAGCCCTACTCTGCCTCCGTCTACAATATCTCTGCGATGAGCTTCGGCGCGCTCAGCGCCAATGCCATCCGCGCGCTGAACAAGGGCGCGAAGATGGGCAATTTCGCCCACGACACGGGCGAGGGCTCCATCAGCCGCTATCACCTGGAGTACGGCGGCGACCTGATCTGGGAGATCGGCACCGGCTATTTCGGCTGCCGCAACGCGGATGGCAGTTTCAACCCGGAGATGTTCGCGGAACAGGCCGCGCGGGAATCGGTGCGGATGATCGAGATCAAGCTCTCGCAGGGCGCCAAGCCGGGCCACGGGGGCATTCTTCCCGCCCACAAGGTTACCCCGGAAATCGCCGAGGCGCGGCGCGTTCCGCCCGGCGAGGACTGCCTTTCGCCGCCCGGGCACAGCGCTTTCAGCACGCCGGTCGGCCTGCTGGAATTCATCGCCGAACTGCGCAGGCTGTCCGGCGGCAAACCGGTCGGCTTCAAGCTCTGCATCGGCCACCGCTGGGAATTCCTCGCCATCGTCAAGGCCATGCTGGAAACGGATATCCTGCCGGATTTCATCGTCGTCGACGGCGCCGAGGGCGGCACCGGGGCGGCGCCGCTGGAATTCTCGGACCATCTGGGCACCCCGCTCTACGAGGGCCTGCTGTTCGTCCACAACGCCCTCTACGGCACGCGCCTGCGGGACCGGATCAAAATCGGCGCCAGCGGCAAGATCATTTCCGCCTTCGGCATGGTACGCGCCATGTCCCTGGGCGCCGACTGGTGCAACGCGGCACGCGGTTTCATGTTCGCCCTCGGCTGCGTGCAATCGCGGAGTTGTCACACCAACCGTTGCCCGGTGGGCGTCGCCACCCAGGATCCGAAACGGCAACGCGCACTGGTAGTGGAAGACAAGGCGCGGCGCGTGTACAACTTCCACCGCAATACGCTGAAAGCCCTGGCCGAGGTCATCGCCGCCGCGGGACTCGACCATCCCTGCCAGCTCCGGCCGTATCACTTCTACCTGAGAAACGAACCCAACACCGCCATACCGGGCAACATGGCGCTGCATTTCCTGGAGGCGGGGGAGTTGCTGGAAGGAACGGAGAACCCCCTGTTCCGGATCAACTGGGCGCTGGCCCAGGCACACAGTTTTGCGCCGCTCAAGCCACCCTCAGGATGACGCCGAGGAGCGCAGGCCGTCTCCGCCCTCCGCGTTGTCCCGGCTGCCCGCGCCCGGCAGGTCCGGGCCCGGTTCGCCGAGGAAGAACCCCTGCGAATAGTCCACGCCCAGCGCAATCACCTTGTCGAGGATCGCCTGCGAATCCACGTATTCCGCAATCGTCTCCATGCCCAGCCTGCGCGCGAAATCGACCAGGGTCCGCGTCACCAGCTCCGAGTTCACGTCGCTGTTGATACGCTGGATGATGGAACCGTCGATCTTCAGATAGTCGGCGTTCAGGTGCATGAGGTGGGTGAAATTGGAATAGCCGGTGCCAAAATCGTCAATGGCCACCCGGCAACCCAGCGCCTTGATGTCAGCGATGAAACGGCTGACCTCCTCGTAGTTCTCGATACCCTCGCTCTCGATCAGTTCGACCACCACCCGGCTCGCCGCCTGGTACTCGTCGAGCTTCTGCTTGAAGAAGCGCACGGTATCCTCGTTGCGGATATCGTCCACGGTGAAGTTAAGCGAAATGCTGACGGCGTGGTCATCCAGCATGGCGAGACTCTGTTCGATCATGGCGCGCGTCAGCATGGCGTACTGGCGGGTGCGCTTGGCGGCGTCGAGGAACCAGAATGGTGAAACCACGCTGCCATCCTCGTCGATAAGGCGCACCAGCGCCTCGTACTTCTCGGCGCGGCCTGTGGCATTGTGCACGATCGGCTGGAAGAACGGCCGGATACGCCCCGTGTCCAGCGCATCGCTGAGCTTGTTGGCCCAGAGGATATTCTGTTTCTGCCGTTCCGCATCCTCGAGCGCGTTCTCGTCGATGGCATAACCCGCGTTGCGTTCCCGCGCGATGTTGAGGGCCTGCTCGGCGCCCGAGATCAGCGAGGTACTCTCACGGCCGCTGATACCGGCCGTGGCCGTGATATGGATTTCCGGATCACCGATGGTCAGGTGGCTCTGACGCAATGTCTCGACGATCTCCTCGACCAGCGACTGGAAGGAAACCAGGCTCACCGAGCCGTCGGCAAGCACCCCGAACTGGTCCCTGCCCATGCGGTACAGACTCATGCCCGACGGCAACAGGCGGCGGATCTCGTCGGCGACGGCGACCAGCACCGCGTCGCCCGTTTCCAGCCCGTAGAAACTGTTTATCGCCTTGAAGTTGTTGATGTCGATGACCGCGAAACGCGGCGAGCTCATGCCGCAGGTATCCTGCAACAGGCGTGTCCGGTTCGGCAGCCCGGTCAGGTCGTCGGTGGTCTGCTCGCGGATAATCCGGTTCTTGCGCCGCGTGACGAAGGCAAACGCACCGATCACCACCAGGAACACGACCCCCAGAATTCCCGCCACCCAGCGCACCAGTACCGGGTAGCGGTCGATAATGGGCAGGGGCTGGTTCACGATTACCGCCTCACTGGCAAGCTCGCTGTCAAGGCGCAGATTGAAGCGCCGCAGGGCGTTCCAGTCGAACAACAGTTCGGAGGGGCTCTCGGTCACGGGGTCGATGGCGGACACGGCCTCCCCGCGCACGAAACGGGCGGCGAGTCCTGCCGCCGTCTCGCCTTGCAGGCGCGCGCTGGTCACGTAACCGCCCAGCACGCCCGGGAACATGTAGGCATCCTCCATGATGAACACCATGCGACCGGTGTCAGTAAGCAGTCGGAGAGCCTTGTCCAGTTCCAGCACCCGCCCCAGGCGGTCACGGACACCGCCAATCGTGGTGACGATCACCACTCCCGGGCCGGCTTGCCGCAGTCCGGACAGCAGGGCTTCGGAGCTGTTCTCCCCGATGCGGACCACCGGAATGCCCGGGTGGCGCCGCGCCACCTCCTCGACCCGGGCACCAATGGCCTGATCGGTCGGCCCACCGTCCCCCACGAAAATAATGCGTTCGGTGTCGGGGTGCAGGCGCCGGACCAGCTCCATGTTGCGCTCGACACTCTTGCGTTCGAATACGCCGCTAAAACGGCGCCGGTTCAATATCGGCGCCAGTGACAGGTTGTTGACCCCGGAAAAGAAGACCGGCACGTTGGGAAACAGGCGCTCGCCCATCGACAGCACGAAGTTCATGGCATTGTCGTCGGTCACGTAGATCAGATCCGGGGCGGTGTCCCGGTGCTTGGCGAGCAGGTAGCCGAGAAACTTCTGCGAGTAGTCGGCCGAGGGGGTGACGCGCTTGGTGTCCAGGTATTCGACGGAAAAGTTGATCTCGTATTCAGGCAGCGCCCGCGCCAGCTCCCGGGTGAAGCCGTCGTGCTGACCGGCGGTCCAGGGATAATCGTGGTGGTAGGAGTGGATCACCACCACGTCGAGTTGCGGGAACGAGGCGGCGCCACCCGGGTCCGCCAGGCACAGCAACAGCAGCAGGGCGGCCACCGCCTGCCACGCCATCCTGATCGATGGGCAAGTCGCTGGATTGGGTGTTGACTGACTCAGTGATATCTCCTTCACCACGTTACGCTGGATATCCTGCCAGCGAGTCTAACACAAGCCGCCCCCGGGAACCGGGGGCGGCGCGGGGTCAGCCGGTGAACTTGCGTTTCAGTTCGTCGTACAGGGAACCCGGGTAGCCATCCAGCGGCAACTGTTTGAGCACGGACTCCAGCCGTTCCGGCTCCGTCGGCTGTTCCGGAAGCCTCTCGTTGAGGTGCGCGGAAATGAACTGGGCGCTGTGTTCCAGCATCGCTTCCAGCGCGGCGCGCTCGATGTCCAGTATGGCGGCCACCTGGTCGTCCGGCAGGTCGAACAGGCGGTGCAGCAGCAGGGCACGCCGCCACAGCCTCGGCAACTGCGCCAGTACCGGCGGAATATGCCGCTGGAACTCCACCTCGGCGTCGCGGGCGCCTATGAGATCTTCCACCCGCACCAGCTCGTCAGGCTGGTAGAACTCGTAGATGGAATCGTCGTTCGGGTCATAACCGCGCGACACCACTGCCTCCATGCTGACACTGCGCTCGCGCTGCGCGTGATCGCGAACCTCATCGTCGAGCAACTCCACCGCGACGCGGTACAACCAGCCGCGCAGGTCCAGCGACTCGGGCCGCTCGGCCTGGCGTTCCCAGGCGGCCACTACCACGCTGTCGACCAGTTCGTCCGGCTGGATGTCGTCACCGGCCAGGTCGCCACGGTCCTTGAGGTAGGTGATCTCATGGCGCGCGAAGTCATACAGGCCGTCCAGCCAGGGCTCGATCTGTTCGAACCAGCCCGAAGGCTGCGCGCCCTCGGCGGTGCCCACGGCGGCATCGGTGCCGGTTGCCGCCTTTCCGGCGTGCAGCTCACGGCGCCGCGCCTTGCGCTTCCACAGGTGCTCGTGCTTGATGCGCGCCTTGTGACGCAACACCTGACGCTCCAGCTCGGAAAAGGCTTCGGTGACCACCGCCGCGGCGTTCTCGCCCTCTTCTTCCACACCGAGGACGCGGCCGGGCAGGTGAATCGACAGACCGACCCTGTACAGCTCCTTGTTGCCATGTTTCTGCACCGCGCCGTGCAGTCGCAGATCCTTTGCGGAGAAACTGCTGGCGCGTTTCTCCAGGTGTTCGATCCGTTCCTCGATCAGCGAGCGCAGTTTTGCCCGCGTGCCCTTGTCGACGTTTCTGAAGTCAATCCGGTATTTCATCACTGGCTCCTCGCGGTTGCATCCATCGGCCCGGGGTCCTCAGCCCCCATCAGTACGCCGTCCCGAAGTGCGGGTCGACGTCGTGCCGCAAACGCGGCAACTGCGCCAGCAGATGAATGGTGAACAGCGGTCCGTACGGGAACAGCTTGTACAGGTACTTCTTGCCACCCTTTTCCCTGAAGGCTTTCAGCAGTATCCGGTACAAACGATAGGCCTTCATGCACTCCTCGCGACTCAACTGCCCGTGTGGACACTCCGCGGTTTCGTCCTCTTTCTTGCAATCCGGGTCGTCGAGACAGTTGACGTACTTCCAGTAGACCTCGGAACTGATGTATCCGGGGTCGCGCGTCTCGCAGCAATGGGTATAGAAATCAAACAGGAAGTTGATCACCTCCCAGTGTTCGTCCGTCAGGCTGATGCCAACCCGGTCGGCGTTCGCCTTGATGCGCGCCGTGATTTCCTCTCGCGGTGTGTCGCGTACGATAATGGCGGGCGGATAGTCCGCCGGGGGAAGCGCAATCGGGTCGAGAATTTCAAGGATGTCATCCAGCTTCTTGTCTCCGACACTCATTTCTTCGACTCCTGTTCCAGTTGTTTTTCGGGAAAACCGTTCGCCCACGTCGTGCAACTGATACATGCGGGCTCGAAACAGGAAATCAAGGGTGTCGCGCGGATTTACTCTCCCGTAGATGGAAAGCAACTTACCGGCCGGGCGCTCAATACCAGAGCCCGTTGATGTGCCAGCGCGGCGGCCGCGACACCGGCTTTCCGAACACGGCGTCGCGGTCGAAATCCCCGGGCGTGCTGAAGCGCGTGTCCACGCCCGGCAACTGCTGCTTGAGCTCCATCAGGCGCGCGATGCGGTCGCGGGTTTCCGGGTGCGTGCGCAGAATCGAGGGCACGGGTTCACGACGGCCCGGCATCAGGATGCGTTCCAGCCAGCCGCCCTGCGCCTGCTCGATCTTCTGCAGCGCGCTGGCCAGTCCGTCGGGGTCGCCGGTCAGGCGCGCCGCGTTGAGGTCGGCGTCGAACTCGCGGGTGCGTGACAGCGCGAGCTGCATCAGCGCGCTCAGGTTGGGCGCGAACACCAGCAACAGCACCGCGAACCAGTCGACGTGCACCTGCGACAACATGATCAACGGCAGATTCACGAACAGCAGGAACTGCCCCAGCAACGACAGCATGCGGGTCGACTGGCTGAACATGTCCGCCAGGCCCATTACCCACAGGTCGTTGTTGCGGATGTGACTGACCTCGTGCGCCAGCACCCCGACCAGTTCCCGCATGTCCAGACGCCGCAACAGGCCGTCCGTCACGGCGATCGCCGAACGCCGGGCATTGCCGACCGCGAAGGCGTTGAGCATCTGGCTGGGCACATGGTAGAGCGTGGGCGCCGCCGGCAACCCGGCACGCTGCGCCAGCCGGCTCACCGCCTGGTGCAGGGCCGGCGCCTGCTCCGGCGCGACCGGCCGGGCGCCATACATGCGCATCACCAGACGTGGCGACACCACCGGGTTGAACAGCACGCCCAGCAAGCCCACCGCCATCAGCATCAGTGTGCCGTCGGGCCCCCAGAGCAGGTTGCCGAGCAGCGCGAGAAAGCCGGCCATCACGGCCAGCAGCAGCAAGGACTGGATACGGTTCAGCCA
>WGBO01000067.1 GCA_015494295.1 Gammaproteobacteria bacterium
ACGCCGCTGTCGTGGATCAGGTCCACGGCTTCCGACAGGAAACCGTGAGCGCTGAGCGACTGGCCGGAGAGGTTGATGGAGATGGTCAGCCCCGGCTGCCCGCCATGGCGGTGGGCCGCGAACCATTGCAGGCCGTGATGGAGTACCCAGCGGTCGATGGCCGGCATCAGCCCGTACTGTTCAGCGGCGCCCATGAAGCGTTCCGGCGCCACCAGGCGCCCGTTTTCATCCACCATGCGCAACAGCAGTTCGGCGTGCGGCGGCGCCTGGTCGCCGGCCTGCAGCGGAACGATGGATTGCCGGAACAGCGTGAAACGGTTCTCGCGCAGCGCTGCGCGGATGCGGCCGACCCAGCGCATTTCGGTGCGGTGGCGCTTCAGTTCACGGTCATCGGGCTCGCTGACGTGGACACGGTCGCGCCCCTGTTCCTTGGCGGCGTAGCAGGCCACGTCCGCGGCGGAAAGCGCCTCACCGACGCTTTCGGTACTTGCCGAAAGTGGCACGATGCCGATGCTCGCGCCGATCTCGAATGTCTTGCCGTCCCACACGAAATGCAGGTCGCGGATTGCCTGGCGAATTTCACCGGCGAGTTTCCCGGCATCCTCCATGGTGCAGCCCTGTAGCAGGATGCCGAACTCGTCGCCGCCCAGCCGTGCCACCACGTCGCTGTCGCGCAGTTTCTTCGTCAGCAGCGCGCCGAGTTCGCGCAGCAATTCGTCGCCGGCCGTGTGCCCGCAGGTGTCGTTGACGATCTTGAGCTGGTCGAGGTCGATATAGCAGAGCGCATAGTGCGCGCCGTTGTCGCGAGTGCTGTCCAGCACGCGCTGGATACGCCGTTCGAACTCGCCGCGGTTGACCAGGCCGGTGAGCGCGTCGTGGGTGGCCTGGTGCGAAAGCTGGCGGGTCAGCTCGCGGGTCTGGCGAACATCGTCGAACACCAGTACCGCGCCGACGATCCGCCCGGACGCGTCGTGCATGGGCGCGGCGGATTCCGCCACAGCGATTTCCTCGCCGTCCTTGCGCACCAGCATGCGTCCCTGGAGGTTGCGTTCGACGGCGTCGCTGCGCAGGCTTCCCGTGATGGCGCAGGGGATGGGTTCCCCGCTCTGTTCGTCGACGAGCTGGACGATTTCGTCGATCGGCCGGCCTGTTGCCTCCTGCTGGCTCCAGCCGGACAGTTGTTCGGCGACCGGGTTCATGAAGCGTATCCTGCCCTCGCGGTCGGTGGTGATGACGCCCTCGGCGATGGAATTGAGGGTAACCTCGGCGCGCTGTTTCTCGTCGAACAGGGCGTGTTCGCTGGCTTGTGCGCGTTTCAGCGCCTCGCTCAGTTCCGCCTGGCGCGCGCGCAGCGTCGCCATGGCCTTGTTGATGAAGCGGGCCAGGTAGCCGAACTCGTCCGGCCGTGACTCGTCGAAGCGAGCGTCATCGTTGCGCGAGCATGACTGCGCGGTTTCCACCATGCGGTAGAAGGGGCGCGTGATGACTTTCTGCAGGATCCACTGGATGATCAGGCCAAATGCGAAAAAGCTGCCGCCAAAGGCCAGCATCAACAGTTTCTTGCGCCGTTCCAGCGTTTTCTGTGGCGGTGTCTGGTATACCGTGATGACCAGCTCGGTGGTGTGTCGGCCATCGGCGGTGAGCGTCGGGAATGCTGCCGTGTAACTGGAAAGTCCGGGGGATGGCGCGCCTAAGGTAGCCGTGTCGGTGCCGCGCTCGATATGGATGGCGGCCACGTCGAGGCGTTGCATCAGCGGGAGCAGCGACGGCCGCAGCTTGTCCAGTGTTTCGCCCGGATTGTCGTGCAGGACCTGTTCGACCAGGAAAGACATCTGCCGGGCGGTGGACTCGTGTTCCAGCACCACGATCCGTTCCATCCACGGCATTGCCAGCGCGGCCATCAGCAGGCCGATGGCGAGCAGTCCCCAGAAGATAATGCCTGCAATCTTCAGTGGCAGGCCGATGCGCACGCTTTCCGTGCGGCTGCCTGTCTTCACTTCAGGCCGGCCCACTTCAGGGCAAGGAACATGGGACACACGCCGCTGACGCCGGCGCCGAGGATTGCAAAGCCCATGAACCAGGGCACGAACCAGAGCTGTTCGGGAAACGCCAGCAGGCTGAGCGCCAGCATGCTCGCGACCATCAGCCGCCAGCCGCGTTCGGCCTCGAAGCCGGTCCGGGTGTGGAAGGCGATGCCCAGGGATCCTTCACTGGCATCCGGCTCGGGCACGCCGCGCAGCCGTGATACCAGGATGGGGATACGCTGGTTGGTAATCGCCTCCAGCACGGCCATGCCCACCAGGACGTGAATCAGCGGGTACAGGTCAAAATACAGCGCCACCAGCAACAGCGCGCCAAACAACAGTCGATAGAGCCGGTTGCTCATGGGTCAAGCCTCCTCAACAGCCCGGGCTTCGCACCGCGAGTACCTGGTGCAGTTTATTAGGTATAGCAAAAAACGCGCCGTTGCCCCGTGAGGCATTCGAGGACGCCCCGGAAACGGCGCAAACCGTGGCCTGACGCCGTTCCGGCCCCTGCCAGTCTACGCCGGAACCCGGTTGTGTTCTCTGGCCAAATGCCTACCTACGTCAATGGGTTGACGGTGTTTGCGCGCGAGGGCATCGAGGAGGGCCGATGTAAAGTCATGGTGCAAACGGCCGTTACCGGGGGTGGATTATGACAAGAAACGACTCGTGGAGAGGTACTGAAAATGGCAATTTTTGGGCGTAGCAGGGCTCTGCTGGAAGAAGCCGAGAACGAAGTTACCCGCCTGAGCAGTCAACTTGCCGAAAAGGATGCGGCGCTCGATGACATGCGGCGGCAACTTGAAGCAGCGCTGGAGGAACAGGAGCGCATGGCGGCCAGGATCCAGATGGCCGACGGGTTGTACCGCAATTTCCGGAATTTCGGAAACAGCCTGGGCGAACTTCAGGGGACGCTGGCAAAACTCGCGACCAGTCTTGCGGACGAAAAGAAAGTCGCGATCAAGGCGGCGACGGTTTCCGTCGACGCGCGCAAGGGCACCGAGATGATGGTGTCCAACCTGCGTCAGGTGAACGCTACCGTCGAACAGGCGGTGAGCAATGTCGAGGGCCTCAACGAGCGTGCCGACGCGATCGGCAACATCGTCAACCTGATTACCGAAATCTCCGAACAAACCAACCTGCTGGCGCTCAACGCGGCCATTGAGGCGGCGCGCGCCGGCGAACACGGGCGTGGCTTCGCGGTGGTGGCGGACGAGGTTCGCAACCTGTCCAAGCGCACCAACGAGGCGACCCAGGAAATTGCTTCCCAGGTTGCCAAGATCCAGGAAGAAACCAGCGCCACCGAGGAAAAGATGAGCCAGATGGCAAACCAGTCCAGCGAGCTGAGCAGTATCGGCAACGCCGCCAGCAGCAGCATGGGTTCGATCCTGGAACTGTCCAAGGACATGGAGGGAGTGATTTCCGCCGGCGCCCTGCGCAGCTTCGTCGAACTGGCCAAGACCGATCACCTGGTATACAAGTTCCAGATCTACCAGGTGATGATGGGCGTGTCCAACAAGAGCATCGACGAGTTCGCCGATCATACACGCTGCCGCCTGGGCAAGTGGTATTACGAGGGTGAGGGTCACGGTTGCTTCAGCAAGCTGCCGGGCTATCGTGAACTGGAAGAACCGCATCGCGGTGTGCACCGCCACGCCCTGGAAGCACTGGCCCAGTACCACGAAGGCAATGTGGACCAGACCCTGCGTGAACTCGAGGCCATGGAAGCCTGTAGCATGGAAGTGCTGGAATACCTGGAACAGATGGCGCTCAGCGCCGAGGGCGACAACAGCCTGCTTTGCGAATCCGCCTGAGCCGTGCGGGCGCCGTGGGGGCGGCGCCCGTCCCGGTTTCAATCGAGACGGATGCCCAGTTCGTCCCACATGGCGTCGACGCGGGCGCGGGTGTCGGCGTCCATGCGAATTGGCCGGCCCCACTCGCGCTCGGTTTCTCCCCGCCACTTGGCGGTGGCGTCCATGCCCATCTTGCTACCCAGCCCCGACACCGGTGAGGCGAAGTCCAGGTAGTCGATGGGCGTGTTCTCCACCAGCGTAACATCGCGCGCCGGATCCATGCGGGTGGTCATGGCCCAGACCACATCCTTCCAGTCGCGCACGTCGACATCGTCGTCGGTGACGATGACGAACTTGGTGTACATGAACTGGCGCAGGAAACTCCATACCCCGAACATCACACGCTTGGCGTGCCCGGGGTACTGCTTCTTCATGCTGACGCAGGCCACCCGGTAGGAACAGCCCTCCGGTGGCAGGTAGAAGTCGGTGATCTCCGGGAACTGCTTCTGGAGGATGGGGACGAACACCTCATTGAGCGCCACGCCGAGGATCGCGGGTTCGTCCGGCGGCCGCCCGGTGTAGGTGCTGTGGTAGATCGGCTGGTCGCGATGGGTGATGCGGTCGATGGTGAAAACCGGGAACCGTTCCTGCTCGTTGTAATAGCCGGTGTGGTCACCGAACGGCCCTTCCAGGGCTTCCTCGCCGGGATGGATATGGCCTTCGAGGACGAACTCCGCGCTGGCCGGGACCTGAAGACCGAGGCCGTGGCATTTTACCAGTTCGGTTTTGGCGCCGCGCAGCAGGCCGGCGAAAGCGTATTCCGAAAGGCTGTCGGGAACCGGGGTGACGGCAGCCAGTATGGTCGCCGGGTCGGCGCCCAGCGCGACCGCCACCGGGAAAGGTTCGCCGGGATGCCGTTGTTGCCAGTCGCGGTAGTCCAGCGCGCCGCCACGGTGCGCCAGCCAGCGCATGATCACCTTGTTGCGCGACAGCACCTGCTGGCGGTAGATACCCAGGTTCTGGCGTTCCTTCTCCGGCCCGCGCGTGACCACCAGGGCCCAGGTGATGAGCGGCGCGGCGTCTTCCGGCCAGCAGGTCTGGATCGGCAGTTTTCCGAGGTCGACATCGTTGCCCTCGATGACGTGTTTTTGGCAGGGCGCGGAACGCACCACCTTCGGCGCCATATCGAGTACCTTGCGAAAAACCGGGAGTTTCTGCCACGCGTCCTTCATGCCCTTCGGCGGTTCGGGTTCCTTGAGAAAGGCCAGAAGCTTGCCGATTTCACGCAGTTCGGAAACCGAGTCGGCGCCCATGCCGGCGGCCACTCGTTCCGGCGTGCCGAACAGGTTGGCGAGCACCGGGATATCGGAACCGACGGGGTTCTCGAACAACAGCGCCGGTCCGCCTGCCCTCAGCGTGCGGTCGCAGACTTCGGTGATTTCCAGCCGCGGGTCGACCGGGTGGGTGATGCGTTGCAGCTGTCCGCCCGATTCGAGCTGGCGGATGAAGTCGCGTAGATCCTGGTAGTGCATGTCTGGTGTCCCGGTTCCGGCGTGCCCGGTGGACATTGTACCGGAAGCGGCTGCGCCGCCGCATGCGCTTTCGTACGCTTTACCGGCGCCCGGGAGTCCTGCTCAGCGAGCGGCGCGGGCAGGGTCCGCTGCCTGGTCTGGCTCCGCGTCGTTGCACAGTACGCTGTTCAGCGGCGCCGGTTCTCCGAACAGGAAGCCCTGCGCGTAATCGACGCCGAGTGCGCGCAGCTCGTTCAGAACGGTTTCGCTTTCCACGCATTCGGCGATGGTGTGTATGTGCAGCGCGCGGCTGATATGCACGATCGCATCGAGTACGCGCCGGTCAGTGTCCGACTCCGGTATGCGCGAAACGAAACCGCCGTCGATCTTGACGAAGTCGACGGTCAGCTTCTGCAGGTAGGTAAAGGAAGTGAGCCCACTGCCAAAGTCGTCGAGCACGAAGCGGCAGCCCATACCCTTCAGTACTGAAATGAACTTCAGGGTGCGCGTGAAGTCGTGGGCGGCCGCCGACTCCGTCAGTTCAAACAGGATGCGGCCGGGTTCCACGCCGCTGCGGTCCAGTTCATCGATGACGAACTTGAGAAACGTGTCGTCGGCCAGGGACTGGCCGGAGATGTTGACGCTGTAGGCGCGCGACTTGCCGGTATCGTTGCCAATCTGACGCAGCAGTTCGCGAAACACCCATTCGTCGATATCGGTTGCAAGGCTGTACTTGCAGGCCGCGGGCAGGAAGCGGCCGGGCGCAAACAGTTTGCCATCGGTATCCTCGAGCCATACCAGAACCTCATGGAAGGTCTTGTCGCTGTCCGTCGCGCCGCAGCAGACCACCGGCTGGCAGAACAGGCGGAAGCGGTTCTCCGCCAGGGCCAGTTGCAGCTCGGACGCCCAGTGTATCGAGGTCTGCCGGGCCGCGACGTGGGTATCGTTGTCTCGGTACAGGTGGACGCGGTTGCGCCCCTGCTGCTTGGCCACATAGCAGGCGGCATCGGCCAGGCTGAGAATCCGGGTGCTGTTGCCGCTGTCAGAGTGTATGGGTATCACGCCGATACTGACCCCGACGCTGAACAGGCGGTCGCGCCAGAAGAACTGGAAGTTTCTGACGCTTTCCCGGATCTGCTCGGCGATGCGCATGGCATCCGGCGGTGTGCAATGTTCCAGCAGCACGGCGAATTCGTCGCCACCCACGCGGGCGAAGGTATCGGCGGCGCGCGTGTGTTCGCGGAAACGCGCCGCGAGCTGTTGCAACAACAGGTCGCCCGCCGCGTGGCCGCAGGTGTCGTTGATGATCTTGAACTGGTCGAGGTCCAGGTAACAGAGCGCGTGATGTTCGTCGTTCTCGTGCGCGCCCTGGATCAGTTGTTCGAGTCGTTGTTCGAAGCACAGCCGGTTGGGAAGGCGGGTCAGGGGGTCGGTGAGCGCCATGTCCTCCAGCGCACCATACAGTTCCTGCAGCTCCGAGAGTTCGCAAACCGGTTGCGTATCGGAGCGGGCGCGGTCGGCGATGCGACGCCCTGCGTCGCTCCCGCGCAGGTTGCGGCTCAACGCCTGCAGCGGCTCGAGGATGATCTTGCGCGCAAAGTAATGCGCGACAGCCATCGTAGCCAGCGTCGCAAGGACCGCCAGCATCAACACGATCTTCTGGATTCCGGCGAGCTTGCTGTGGAAGGCGTGTGGCTTGCTCTGCGCCGAGACGGACAGGACCGGGGCGCCGCTTTCGTCCCGCATCCGGTACTCGCCGATCAGCAAACCCGCGTCGTCCGCGCGCGGGTTCCAGTTCGTGGAGCGGTACAGCAGCGTGCCGTCGGGCGCGGCGATGCTGACCGGCCTGGAGAGTCGTCGCTCCAGTTCCACGAGACTGTAGGCGGGATCGGTGGACACCACGATGTAGCCAAGCGGTTTCAGGCCTACCGGCACCATGACCTGCTGCTCGGCGCGCCCGCCATTGACGCACAGCTGGGTCAGGGGGCGCAGCCGGTCGCTACCGCCGCGCCGCCTGGCGTCCACCATCAGCCGCGGGCATGCGCGAGCGGGCGTCGTGCCGGGTTTGCCCGAAACGGTCGCCAGTGTCCCCAGTTCGGGATCGAGCGCGATGATGGCATTCAGCCGGATAATGCCCGCGGTGACAAAGTAGCGGTGAAACTGGTTCGCCAGGATGTCGGTGAGCGTGTCGCCATTGTGGTCTCCCAGCGCGCGGCGCAGCGCCGGATCACGCTGGATATCGAGACCAAGCTGGCGGGCGTTGCCGGCCAGCGCGTTCATGACTTCATCCGTTTCGATGGCCACGCTGTTTTGCAGCGTCTGCTGTTCCGCTTCCAGGGCGAGTTGCTGGTACAGGCTGCCGAGGATGACAATCAGGGCAAGGGTGAACGCCCCCATCGTCAGGATGGTGAGATTCAGGCCGCGCCGGAACGACATGCGCTGGACGAGCCGTGGTGTGGCGGAACGGTTCATCGCAACAGCGGGTACTGTTTGGCGGACCACTCCTCGATGCCGCCGCGAAACCAGTAGACCTTGCGGTAACCGCAACGCACGGCGATACGCACGCTGTTGGCGCTGCGCCCGCACTTCGGTCCGTTGCAGTAGAAGGCCACCAGGCTGTCCGGTTCGGGGATGAACGTCGACAGCGTGTCACAGCTCGTTTCCGTGTCGGGCAGGCTGATGGAGTCCTCGATGTAGCCGAACTTGCGATCGCCGGCGAGCCTGGCGTCGATGATCAGCAGTTCCGGGTGTTCGGTATGCAGGTCGATCAGGCCCTCGGCATCCACGCGCATGGCGCCGTCGATGGACTCCGGGCTCAGGTCGCGGTTGTCGGCCGTTGCCGGCACGGCCCACGCGAGGCCCAGCCACAAGGCCAGGCAGCCGATTCTGATCGTCCTTTCCATGGACACTGTAACGGCCGGTTTACGCCGGCCTTAAATTGGCCACATGGCTAAATTGCGCTATTTTTCAGTTGGTTCGGCTCAGGCCGCGAGCCCGCTGTGGCGCAGCAGGGCCTGGATGTCCGGGTCGCGGCCACGGAACGCGCGGTACAGCTCCATGGGATCGGCCGAACCGCCAGCTTCGAGTATGTTTTCCAGGAAACGCCGGCCGGCGGCGGCGTCGAACACACCGCTTTCCTCGAACAGGGAAAAGGCGTCGGCGGACAACACCTCGGCCCACTTGTAGCTGTAATAGCCAGCCGCGTAGCCGCCGCCGAAGATGTGCGCGAAACCGTGCGCGAAGCGGTTGAAGTCCGCTACCGGCACCACCGAGACCTGTTCGCGCACCTCGCGCAGGATGTCGTCGATACGGCCGCCCCGCGCCGGGTCGTATTCCGCGTGCAGGCGCATGTCGAACAGGGCAAACTCCAGTTGCCGCACCATCTGCATGGCGGACTGGAAGTTGCGGGCGCCGCGTAGCCGCTCGAACAGCTCGTCAGGCAGGGGTTCGCCAGTGTCGACGTGGGACGAGATCATGTCCAGCGGTTCGCGTTCCCAGCACCAGTTTTCCATGAACTGGCTGGGCAGCTCTACGGCGTCCCAGGCGACGCCGTTGATGCCGGACACGCTCGGGTAGTCGACCCGCGTCAGCATGTGGTGCAGGCCGTGGCCGAACTCGTGGAACAGGGTGGTGACCTCATCGTGGGTGAGCAGCGCGGGGCGGTCACCGATGGGCGGCGAGAAGTTGCAGGTCAGGTAGGCGGTGGCGACCTGTCGCTGTGACCCGATGTGCAGGCGTGAGGCGCAGTCGTCCATCCAGGCGCCGCCGCGCTTGTTGGCGCGCGCGTACAGGTCGAGGTAGAAGCGGCCGCGCAGCGAGCCGCCAGCGTCCCGTATCTCGAAGAAGCGCACCTCCGGGTGCCACACCGGCACCCCGTCGCGCTCGCGGATGCGGACACCGTACAGGCGCTCCACCACCGCGAACATGCCCTCGATGACGCGGCTGTCGGGGAACCAGGGCTTGAGCATGTCCTGCGAAAGATCGTGGCGCTGCTTGCGCAGTTTCTCCGACCAGTAGGGGACGTCCCAGGCCTGCATCCCGGCGTTGAATCCCTGCTCGCGGGCAAACTCGCGCAGCGCGCGCATGTCCTCGCGGGCCGCCTCCACCGAATGACCGGCGAGGTCTTCGAGGAATTGCAGCACCTGTTGGGGGGACTCCGCCATCTTGGTCGCCAGCGAGTACTCGGCGTAGTTGTCGAAACCCAGCAGGCGCGCGGACTCGTGGCGCAGCGCGAGGATTTCCTCCATCACCGGGCCGTTGTCCCAGCGTCCGGCGTTGGGGCCGGCGTCGGAGGCGCGGGTGATGTAGGCGGTATAGACTTCCTCGCGCAGGGCGCGGTCGTCGGCGTAGGCCAGCACCGGAAAGTAGGACGGAAAATCGAGCGTGAACAGCCAGCCGTCCAGGCGCTTTTCGGCCGCATTCTGGCGCGCCAGGTCGCGGGCCGAGTCGGGCAGGCCGGCCAGCGAGGCTTCGTCGGTGACGTGCTTCTGCCAGCCGTTGGTGGCGTCGAGCAGGTTTTCCTGGAACCGCGACTGGAGCTCCGACAGGCGTTGCTGGATGTCGCGGAAGCGCGCCTGCCCGGCCTCGTCGAGTTCGATGCCCGAGAGCCGGAAGTCGCGCAGCCGGTGGCGGACCGACTGCCGCTGCGCCGCGTCCAGGCGCGCGAAGTCCGGGCTTTCGGCGATGTCCCTGACGGCGCGGTACAGGCCCTTGTGCTGGCCCAGCCGGGTTTCGAAGGCGCTCAGTTCGGGCAGGCAGGCATTATAGGCTTCGCGCAGGGCGTCGCTGTTCATCACCGCGTTCAGGTGGCTCACCGGCGACCACACCCGGTGCAGGCGGTTGAGCGCCAGTTCCAGCGGCGCCAGGGTGTTTTCCCAGGTGAAGGGCGGGCCGGCCGCAAGCAGCTTTTCGATGTCTTCCTTCACTTCGCCCAGTACCTGCCTGACGGCGGGTACCACGTGTTCCGCCTCGATACGGTCGAAGGCGGGAAGATCGTCCAGTTCCAGTAAGGGATTCATGTCGTCTCGTCGGCTTTCCAGTAGAATGCCACCCCTGATCAACAGCGGGGTGTGCGATGAGCCAGCATTATGACCTGATTGCAATCGGTGGTGGTAGCGGCGGACTGTCGGTGGCCGAACGGGCGGCGCGTTATGGCGCACGTTGCGCGGTGGTGGAACGCGGTCGGCTCGGCGGCACCTGCGTCAATGTCGGCTGCGTGCCCAAGAAAGTCATGTGGTTCGCCGCCAGCATCGCACACACGCTGCACGATGCTCCGCACTACGGGTTTTCGATCGGCGACAGCGGTTTCGACTGGGCGAAACTGAAGGCGGCGCGCGATGCCTACGTGCACGGCATCAACGACTGGTACCACACCTACCTGGCCGACTCGAACATCGACGAGATAGTCGGCAGCGCCCGCTTCGTCGATGCCCATACCCTGGAAGTGGCCGGCAAGCGCTACACCGCCGACCACATCGTGATCGCGCCCGGCGGCGCCCCCAGCGTGCCGGACACACCGGGAGTCGAACTCGGCATCACCTCCGACGGCTTCTTCGAGCTGGAAGACCTGCCGCGCCGCGTGGCGGTGGTGGGTTCCGGTTACATTGCCGTGGAACTGGCGGGCATGCTCAATGCGCTCGGCGCGGATGTCACCATGCTGCTGCGCCGCGAGCATCTGCTGCGCGAGTTCGACGCCATGTTGCGTGAAAACCTGATGGAGGAAATGCTGGGCGATGGCATCGACATCCTGGCCCGCACCCAGGTCAGGGAAGTCTGTCGCGCCGACGACGGCACGCTCACCATCGAGTGCGAGAACGGTCAGCGGCTGGAGGGTTTCGACGAACTGATCTGGGCCATCGGGCGGTATCCGCTGAGTGGCGACCTCGACCTGGAACAGGCCGGCGTCGAAGTCGACGCCAACGGTTACATTCCCACCGACAAGTTTCAGAACACCAATGTCCCCGGCGTCTACGCCATTGGCGACGTGACCGGGCGCGCGCAGCTCACCCCGGTCGCCATCGCCGCCGGCCGCCGGCTGGGCGACCGCCTGTTCGGTGGCATGAGTGACCGCTACCTGCCGTACGAGAACATTGCCACCGTGGTGTTCAGCCATCCCCCCATCGGAACGGTTGGTCTCACCGAAAGTGTCGCACGCGACCAGCACGGCGACGCTGTCAAGGTCTACCAGACCCGTTTCACCGCCATGTACAACGCCCTGACCGAGCGCAAGCAGAAGACCGCCATGAAACTGGTGACGGTCGGCGCGCAGGAGCGCGTGGTCGGCTGTCACGTCATCGGTCCCGGCGCCGACGAAATGATGCAGGGCTTCGCCGTCGCTATCCGCATGGGTGCCACCAAGCAAGATCTCGACGATACCATCGCCATTCACCCCACCAGCGCCGAAGAACTCGTCACCATGCGCTAACCCGTCCCCTTTTTGGGGGATCAGGGCTGGTGGCGGAGGGCCTGGATGACGGGGCGGGTGTCGGGGCGGGCGCCGCGCCAGAGGTGGAAGGATTCGGCGGCCTGTTCGACCAGCATGCCAAGGCCGTCGAGGGCGCGTGCGGCGCCGCGGCCGGTGCAGTAGCGGACAAAGGCGGTGGGTCCGGAGCCGTACATCATGTCGTAGCAGAGGGTGTGCGGGTTGACCACGCCTTCGGGCAGCGGTGGTACATCGTTGTCGAGGCCGGCGGCGGTGGCGTTGATGACGATGTCGAAGTCGTCGTCCAGGGTGTCGAAACCGCTGGCGCCGAGGGCGCCGTGCGGGGCGAAGTGCTCCGCAAGCTGTTCGGCGCGGGCCACGGTGCGGTTGGCGATGTGCAGCAGCGCGGGTCCCTGTTCCAGCAGCGGCAGTATCACGCCGCGCGCCGCGCCGCCGGCGCCGAGCATGAGGATGCGCTTGTCACGCAGTTCGACGCCGTGGTTGACGGTGAGGTCGCGCACCAGTCCGGCGCCGTCGGTGTTGTCGCCGTACAGCGCGCCGTCTTTTACCATCAGCGTGTTGACGGCGCCGGCCGGTTCGGCGCGCGGACTGAGACGGTCGGCGAGTTGCCAGGCTTCCTGCTTGAACGGCACAGTGATGTTCAGACCCTTGCCGCCGTCGCTGAAAAAGAAGTCCGCAACGGCTTCGGCGAAATCGTCCGCTTCCACCAGCAGGGCCTCGTAGTCCAGAGCCTCGCCGGTCTGTTGCGCGAACAGGCGGTGGATCCGGGGCGACTTGCTGTGCGCGATCGGGTTGCCCATGACCGCGTAGCGGTCGCGCTCCCCGCTCATGTTTCGCGCAGCCATTGCGCGGCGCGCCTGGCGAAATAGGTAAGGATGCCGTCGGCGCCGGCGCGCTTGAACGCCAGCAGCGATTCCATGACCACGGCCTTTTCGTCCAGCCAGCCGTTTTGCGCGGCGGCCGTCAGCATGGCGTACTCGCCACTGACCTGGTACACGAATGTGGGCGCGCCGAACTCGTCCTTCACCCGACGCACGATGTCGAGGTAGGGCATGCCTGGCTTGACCATTACCATGTCCGCGCCTTCGTCGAGGTCCAGGCTGACTTCCCACAGGGCTTCGTCGCTGTTGGCGGGATCCATCTGGTAGCTGTACTTGTTGCCGCCGCCGAGGTTGGCCGCCGAGCCCACCGCGTCGCGGAAGGGGCCGTAGAAGCTGGAGGCGTACTTCGCGGAGTAGGCGAGGATGCGCGTGTTGCGGTGACCGGCGGCTTCCAGCGCCTCGCGGATGGCGCCGATGCGCCCGTCCATCATGTCCGAGGGCGCCACCACGTCGGCGCCGGCCTCCGCGTGGGAAAGGGCCTGTTTCACCAGCACCTCGACGGTTTCATCGTTGAGCACGTAACCGTTGTCGTCGATCAGGCCGTCCTGGCCGTGGCTGGTGAAGGGGTCGAGCGCCACGTCGGTGATCACGCCCAGCTCGGGCAACTGCCGCTTGAGTTCGCGCACCGCGCGTTGCGCGAGCCCGTCGGGGTTGTACGCCTCGGCCGCGTCGTCGCTCTTGGCAGCGGCCGGGGTGACCGGGAACAGGGCCACCGCCGGAACCCCCAGTTCGTGCAGGGCGTGCGCTTCTTCCAGCAACAGGTCGATGCTCAGGCGCTCGACGCCCGGCATGGAGGCGACCGCCTCGCGCTGCCCCTGGCCTTCCAGCACGAACAGCGGACAGATCAGGTCGTCGGCGGCAAGCCGCGATTCGCGCATCAGGCGCCGGGAGAAGTCGTCGCGCCGCATGCGTCGCATGCGCACGCCGGGGTAGCGGCCGCGGCCGGTTTCGAATTGGGACACGTTGTGACTCCCTGTTGATCGTAGGAACCCGAGAGGGGACAGTGTAACCTGTGTGTCCTTGCAGAACTATTGTCGCGGAGCGAGGTATGCAGGCACCCGGATCCCTGTCACGGCTGTTGTCGGACGACGAACTGTCGCTGGCCGACTGGTACGGCGAGCCCCTGCCGGCGGACCTGGCGGACGCTTGGGCGGAACGCCTGCAACGGCCGCCATCGCGCGCCCGCCCGGACGCGGCACGTGCCTTCCGCGAGCGCCTGGCGGAACTGGTGGCGCGCTACTGGTCGGGGCGCGACGCGGCGATGAGCTACCGCAGCCTGGCTGTGGCCGCGGAGCCGGGCTTCGAACGGGCGCTGCTGGAACTTTGTTACGGGCAATTGCTGCTGGCGCGCAAGCTGGCGGCGGCGAGCGGCCACCTGGAACGTGGTTTTGCGCTGGCGGCCCACCTGCTGGCGCCGGACGACTATTTCCGCGTCATGAAGCGGCACCATACCCTGTCGGTGCTGGTGTTGTCGGACCGGCCCGCCGAGCCTTGCGGCCTGCAGGCCCTGTTGCGGGAAGCGCGTGTCATCGAGCGCCTGCTCGGCCCCGGCGCGCGCGGCATTTCCGGGCCGCCGCGCGGCCACCGCCAGGACACGCTCGGCTAGCGCCGGCCATCGGCCGGGAATTTTACCGCTATTTTTCCGTCAAACCGTCAGGAAGCCGGCATTTTCCGGCCGCGCGGGACGTAACGCTGACCACATGCCATGGCCTGCCCCCAGCTGGTCAATCCCAAGCGATTGTAAAATCAGCAAATGCAAAGGTTCTGTCAAAGCTGGCACTACACTTGCATCATGTGTTGGCAAGGAACGGGAACCGGTAGCCAGGGAATGGCTAAAGATTTCGCCGGGCCGACCGATACAGGGAACAAGGTCGGCGAATCCCGATCCATGGATGGAACTTGATTTGGACTGCGCCTTCCAAGGGATTGAAGGTGCACTCCAAACGAGACGATTTCATTGTTGTGTGACTGACTCCTCCGACGCTGAAAAGCGTTTTTCACCCCACCACCCCGGTGGGGTTTTTTTTGTCCGCCGGATGCGCCTCAGCCGACCTCCACCATCTCGAAATCGGCCTTGGAGACACCGCATTCCGGGCATTCCCAGTCTTCGGGCACGTCTTCCCAGCGGGTGCCGGGGGCGATGCCATCGTCCGGCCAGCCTTCCGCCTCGTCGTAGATGAAGCCGCAGATCAGGCATTCCCATTTCTTCATATCCGGTTCCTTGTTGTCGATGGTTACGCGCGGCGGGGTGTTCACACCCAGTCGCGGGGTTTCAGGAAAGTTTCGTACAGCGCGGCCTCGGGGCTGCCCGCTTGCGGCTGCCAGTCGTAGCGCCACTTCACCAGCGGCGGCAGCGACATCAGGATCGACTCGGTGCGCCCGCCGGTCTGCAGGCCGAACAGGGTGCCACGGTCGTAGACCAGGTTGAATTCCACGTAGCGGCCGCGCCGGTAGAGCTGAAAGTCGCGTTCGCGCTCGCCCCAGGCGTGGTCCTTGCGCTTTTCCACGATCGGCACGTAGGCCGGCACGTAGTGGTCGCCCACGCTGCGCATGAAGGCGAAGCTGTCGGCGAAGCCCGCCGCGTTGTAGTCGTCGAAGAACAGCCCGCCGACGCCGCGCGGCTCGTCGCGGTGTTTCAGGTAGAAATAGTCGTCGCACCATTTTTTCAGGCGCGGGTAGAGATCCTCGCCGAACGGTTCGCAGGCGGCGCGGGCGGTGCGGTGCCAGTGCACGGCGTCTTCCTCGAACCCGTAATAGGGCGTGAGGTCGAAGCCGCCGCCGAACCACCACACCGGCTCGGCGCCTTCCTTCTCAGCGATGAAAAAGCGCACATTGGCGTGCGAGGTGGGCACATAGGGATTGCGCGGGTGGATCACCAGTGACACGCCCAGCGCCTCGAAGCCGCGCCCTGCCAGTTCCGGGCGGTGGGCGGTGGCCGAGGCCGGCAGTTGCCCGCCATGCACGTGGGAGAAGTTGATGCCCGCCTTTTCGAACACGGCGCCGTCCTCCAGCACCCGTGAGCGACCGCCGCCGCCTTCCTCCCGGGTCCACTCGTCTTCGCGAAACGGTGTGTCCGGCTCGAAGGCCTGCAGGGCCTCGCAGATGCGGTCCTGCAGGCCGGTGAGATAATCGCGCACGGCGGGGATGGACGGTGTGTTCTTTTCGTCGAGTGGCATGTCGGCTCCGCTCAGCGGATCACGCGCCCGCTCAGCAGGTCGCAGATCCGGGTGGGTTGTTGCAGCCCGCCCAGTTTGCCGGGCAGGCAGTCGTCGATTCCGGCCGGAAAGCGTAACCGGATTTGCAGCCGCGAGCGAGCCGGGGGCCTGCCGGCGGGGTTGGCGCTGGTGGATACCAGCGCGCTGCCGGCGGCCACGCACAGCCGTTGCACCACGGGATGGGCGCTGACGCGCACCGCCAGCGTTTCGTGCGCCCCGGTCAGCCAGTGCGGGCAGTGCGGGGCGGCCGGCACCAGCCAGGTATGGGGGCCGGGCCAGGTCTTTTCCAGGGTGCGGCGCTGGCGGGCCGACAGCGGCGCGATCCAGGGCAGCAGTTGTTGCAGCGAGGCGGCGACCAGGATCAGGCCCTTCTCCACCGGTCGTTGCTTGAGCGCCAACAGGCGCATGACGGCATCGGGATCGGCGGGGTTACAGCCCAGGCCGAACACCGCTTCGGTCGGGTAGGCGACGATGCCGCCGCGCCGGATGCGGCGCGCCGCCTGCGAGATGCGCCAGTGTGACGGGAAGCGGTTCAATCGGCGTTACTGGTTTCTTCTTCGGCCTCGTCCTGCTCGAAGGGCTCGGCGAAGGAGCAGTCCTGCTGCGGGCAGACGCGCTCGGTGCCGCGTTTCTTGGTGGTCTTGATGGTCAGGATCGGCCAGTCGCACTTGGGGCACGGGCCTTCCACCGGCTCGTTCCACACCGCGTAGTCGCAGTCCGGGTAGGTGGAGCAGGAATAGAAGATCTTGCCGCGCCGCGACTTGCGCTTGAGCATGCTGCCCTTGTTGCACTTCGGGCAGGTGACGCCGGTGTCCTCGGGTTTTTCCAGCGGTTCGATGAACTTGCACTTCGGGTAGCTGGAGCAGCCGATGAACTTGCCGTAACGGCCGCTGCGGATGATCAGCGGCGAGTCGCATTCCGGGCAGCTACGGCCCTCGATCACTTCCGGTTCGGTGCTCTCGCCGTCCTCGCCTAGGTTGCGGGTGTAGTCGCAGTCGGGGTAGCCGCTGCAACCGACGAAGCGGCCGCGACGGCCCAGGCGGATGTTCAGCGGCTTGCCGCACTTGGGGCAGTCCTCGCCCAGCGGCTCGGTGGTGACCTCGCTGCGCGACACGCTTTCTTCCTTGTCCTTGACCAGTTCCTTGAACGGGTACCAGAATTCCTTCAGCAGCGGGATCCATTCCTTCTCGCCGCGCGACACGGCGTCCAGTTCGTCTTCCAGGCGCGCGGTAAAGTCGTAGTCGACATACTTGGTGAAGTGCCTGGTCAGGAAATTGCTGACGATGCGGCCCACGTCGGTGGGCTGGAAGCGCTTCTTCTCCAGCGTCACGTACTCGCGCTGCTGCAGCGTGGAGATGATGGTGGCGTAGGTCGACGGACGTCCGATGCCGTGTTCCTCCAGCGTCTTCACCAGGCTGGCCTCGCTGTAGCGCGGCGGCGGTTCGGTGAAGTGCTGCTCCGGGCGGATCTTCTTCAGGTCCACCGTGTCGCCCTTCTCCAGCGGCGGCAGGCGGTTTTCATCGCCACCGCCCTTGCGCGCGTCGTCCACGCCTTCCTCGTACACCGCCATGAAGCCGGGGTCGGCCACGGTGGAACCGGTGGAGCGCAGCACATTGCCGTCCCCCACCGCGAAGTCCACGCCCACGGTGTGGATGGTGGCGTGGGTCATCTGGCAGGCCAGGGTACGCTTCCAGATCAGGTTGTAGAGCTTGTACTGGTCGGAACTCAGGTGTTTCCTGATCTCCTCGGGGATGTTTCTCGCCGAGGTGGGGCGGATCGCCTCGTGGGCTTCCTGCGCGTTCTTGGCCTTGGTCTTGAAGTGGCGCGGCTTGTCCGGCAGCGCCTTCTTGCCGTAGCGTTCGGCGATCAGTTCGCGCAACTCGTCCAGCGCCTCGTTGGCGAGGTTCACCGAGTCGGTACGCATGTAGGTGATCAGACCCACAGCGCCCTCGCCGATGTCGATGCCTTCATACAACTGCTGCGCCACGGTCATGGTGCGCTTGGTGGTGAAACCGAGCTTGCGCGAGGCTTCCTGTTGCAGCGTGGAGGTGGTGAACGGGGCCGCCGGGTTGCGCTTGCGCTGTTTCTTCTCGATGGCGCTGACGGTCAGCTTGCCCTGTGCCGCTTCCAGCAGCTCCTTCTCGGCCTCGCGGGCGGGCTTTTCCTTGCTGATCGAGAACTGGGTGAGTTTCTTGCCGTGCAGGTGCGTGAGCCTGGCGGTGAAGCCCTGGCTGTCCTTTTCCAGGTCGGCCTCGATGGTCCAGTACTCGCGCGGCTTGAACTTTTCGATCTCTTCCTCGCGCTCGACGATCATGCGCAGCGCCGGGCTCTGCACGCGCCCGGCGGACAGGCCGCGGCGAATTTTTTTCCACAGCAGCGGCGACAGGTTGAAGCCGACCAGATAATCCAGCGCGCGGCGCGCCTGCTGGGCGTTGACCATGTCGGTGGAGAGTTCGCGCGGGTGTTCGACCGCCTCGTTGATGGCGCGCTTGGTGATCTCGTGGAACACCACGCGGTGCGCTTCCTTGTCCTTGAGCGCGCCGCGCTCGCGGAGCAGTTCCAGCAGGTGCCAGGAAATCGCCTCGCCCTCGCGATCCGGGTCAGTCGCGAGGTACAGGGCGTCGGCCTTCTTCAGCGCCTTGACGATGGCGTCCACGTGGCGCGCGTTGCGCTCGATGACCTGGTACTTCATGGCGAAATCCTCCTCGGGCTTCACCGCGCCCTCCTTGGGCACCAGGTCGCGGACATGACCGTACGAGGCCAGGACTTCGAAGCCCTTGCCGAGGTATTTCTTGATGGTTTTCGCCTTGGCCGGCGATTCCACGATGACGAGGTTTTTACTCATAGCCTGTATAGCTAAAAAGCCGCACAGTGTGCGGCTTGGTGCTGAATTCGTATGTCCTTTTGCCTAGTGCAGGTAGCCGCCCGGCACGCTGTCGAACACCAGATCCTCCATCCAGGCGTAGGCCGCCTCGGCGCCTGGCTGGTTGAACAACACCATCAGAATCACCCACTTGAGCTGGCCGATGTCGAAATCGTCGGTTTCCAGCGCCATGGCGCGTTCGATGGCGCGTTCGCGCGAATCCGGCGGCAGAATGCCCATCTGTTCCAGGAACAGCAGGAAACCGCGGCATTCGGTGTCGAGTCGTTCGCACTCGCGGTCCGAGAAGATGCGGATGGCGTTTTCGGTCTGTGGCGACTGGATTTGGTGTTCCTGCACCGCCAGCCCCTCGAGCCATTCGAAGGCCTGGTTGATTTCCGGCGACGGGAATCCGGCTTCCACCAGTTCCGTGTGCAGGGATTCGCGATCCGGACTCAGATCGGTTTCTTCGTCCATGTAATAGTGCTCGAACAGATACATCAGCACGTCAAACATATTTTCTTTCATTTCAGGCCTCTATCGTACGCGGGTGTAACGCCCGCCGGCGCCGGAAACGAGATGGCCATCCAGTTCCAGCATGAGCAGCATGGAGGAAAGCTCCTCCGGCGTCAATCCGCTGCGTTGCACCAGTTCGTCCACTGAAACCGGTTCATAGCCCATACAGTCAAGCAGTTGCAGGTAATCCTCGGCAAGTGCCGGGGTTTTGTCGGGAGTCTCCTCCTCGGCCGTCGCCGCGGGCCGCGCGGCCAGGTCCAGCAGCGGCGCCAGTTCCTCCAGCACGTGCTGCCCGGTTTCCACCAGCTTGGCGCCGTCCCGTATCAGTGCGTGGCAGCCGCGTGCCAGCGGATTGTGGATGGAGCCGGGAATGGCGAACACCTCGCGCCCCTGGTCGCGCGCCAGCCGCGCGGTGATCAGCGAGCCGGAACGCAGCGCGGCCTCCACCACCAGCGTGCCGATACTGAGTCCGCTGATGATGCGGTTGCGGCGCGGGAAGTTGGAGGCCTGCGGCGGCGTGCCGGGCGGAAACTCGGACACCAGCGCGCCGTTGGCCGCGATGCGGTGGGCGAGGTCGCGGTGGCGCGCCGGGTAGACGCGGTCCAGGCCGGTGCCGGTCACTGCCACGGTGCCGCCCTGACCCTGCAGGGCGCCTTCGTGGGCGGCGGCATCGATACCGGTCGCCAGGCCGCTGCAGATGGTCAGGCCACGGCCCGACAGCCAGGCGGCGAACTCGCGCGCGAGTTCGCCGCCTGAGGCGGTGGGGTTGCGGCTGCCGACCACGGCCAGTTGCGGCTGGTGCAGGTAGTCCGGGTCGCCGTGCACGAACAGCAGCGGCGGCGGGTCGGGGATCTCGCGCAGCCGCGGAGGGTAGCGCGGGTCGTCCAGGGTCAGGATATGGTTGCCGGCGCCCCCGGCCCAGCGCAGGTCGGCCTCGGCGCCCTCGTGGTCCGGGTGCAGGAAGCCCGCCAGCGCGGGTTCCGGCACGCCGGCCTCGAGCAACCGGGACGGGGAGGCGGAGAAGGCGGCCTGCGGCGTGCCCAGCGCTTCCAGCAGGCGGCTGATGCGGCGGCTGCCCATGCCGGGCACGCGCAGCAACGCCAGCCAGGGCAGCAGGCATTCGCGGCGGTCCGCGTCGTTTTCAGGTGTGTGCGGGTGTGAACTCATCCTTGAGAGCCCCTGAATGAAAAACCGGTACCTCGGTGCATGATCCTACCATGCCCGAAGGTACCGGTTTTTGCCAGCCGTGGCGGCCGGCGTTCAGGGGGTGCGGATGACGTCACCCACGTGCAGCGGGCTGGTCGCCTTCATGATCAGGGCAAAGCTCACCTTGTCGAAGGTGCGGAACACCATCAGCAGGCCGGCGCGCTCGTCCGGCAGTTGCACCAGGTCCCTGGTGTCCTCGGTGACCTGGTCAGGGATCCGCGCGCCACGCTGTTCGATGGCGAACACGGTGCCGACATCGATGTTCTCGCGTTCGCCGCGGTTGATCACCACCACCTGGTACTGGCCGATCTGGGTGACGCCGTCGACCACGGCGATGATGGTGCCCTCGACGCCTGCGGGGCTGGCGTGGGGCGTGAAGTAGGCGTACACGTCCTCGTGGCTCATCGGCATCACCCGGTCGCCGATGTTGATTTCGCGCGTGGTGCGGTCCAGTTTCAGGGTCGCCGGGTCGCCGAAGCGCTCGCTGCGGCCGTCGCCGAGGTACATGGCCTCGTAACCCAGGATTTCGCCGGTGTCGGGGTCGATATAGGCGTCGCCGGGCCGGAACACGTTGTAGCGGTTGCCCTGGTCGGCGCTGATGCCGCGCACGTAGACGCGGTCTCCGGCGCCCACAATCAGGTGCTCACCGGCGCTGGACACCACGTAGGCGGCGTTTTCCATGGTGGTTTCGTCCACGACCAGCGGCTGGGTCAGGAACTGCTGGATGGCGTCGATCGGAATGGTGGGGATGGCCTTGTCCAGCCGTTCCACGCGCGCCTTCGGCTTGAGCTTGAAGGTGCCCTTGCCGCGCTGCAGGCGTAGTTGCGGCTTGCCGTCCACGTACACCAGGTTGATGACGTCGCCGGGGTAAATGAGGTGCGGATTTTCGATCTGGGGGTTCACGTACCAGATTTCCGGCCACAGCCAGGGGCTGTCGAGGAATTTCGCGGAAATATCCCAGAGTGTGTCGCCCTTGACGACGACATAGCGGTCAGGATGGCCTTCCTTGAGTGTCACCTGGTCCGCGAATACGGCTGTGGCCACGAGAGCCAGAGCCAGCGCCAGCGATTTCAGTATCGACATATGGGCGTCCCTTTGTTTCGTTCCGTTTTTTGTCTGCAATACGCGCCGGCCCGCTGCCGACACAGTTATCCGGTGATAGTTAACGGCAGCCGGCGCGCGGAGTGTAGCGGAATTTGTTTCGCCACAAAATCGCGGGGATTGCGCAAACAGCCTAACGATCATTATGTTAGAGTATATTCACGGTACAGACGGCAGATTGTGACGTACATCACATGGCAAAACTCGAAATCCTCCATTTTCCCGATTCCCGGCTGCGCACCCGCGCCCGGCCCGTCGACACGGTCGACGACACGCTGCGCCGGCTGGTCGACGATATGTTCGAAACCATGTACGCGGCGCCCGGCATCGGGCTGGCGGCCACCCAGGTCAACGTCCACAAGCGCGTGGTGGTGATCGACCTGTCAAAAGAGCAGAACGAACCGCGGGTGTTCATCAACCCCGAGATCCTCGAACGCGACGGCGAGGAGGAGATGGACGAGGGTTGCCTGTCGGTGCCCGGCATCTACGAGCGCGTGAAACGCGCCGAGCGCATCCGCGTGCGTGCCCTCGACCGCGACGGCGAGCCCTTCGAGCTGGACGCCGACGGTCTGCTGGCGGTGTGCATCCAGCACGAGATCGACCACCTCGACGGCAAGCTGTTCGTCGACTACCTGTCCTCGCTGAAGCGCAACCGCATCCGCAAGAAGCTCGAAAAGCAGGCACGCCTGGGCCAGGACGAAGAGACGCCCGAGCGCCATTCGGAACCGGTCATCTAGTGTCGCCGGCCCATCATAAGATAGCGGGGCGTCCCCGGTGAGCGGCGCGGGCACGCCCATGCGCGTGGTTTTCGCCGGCACCCCGGATTTTTCCGTCCCCGTCCTGCAGGCGCTGTTGGACAGTTCTCACCAGGTGGTCGGGGTGTACAGCCAGCCCGACCGGCCGGCGGGCCGTGGCCGCAAGCTGCGTCCCGGGCCGGTCAAGCAACTCGCCCTCGAACACGAACTCCCGGTGTTTCAGCCGCGCAGCCTCAAGGGCGCCGACGAGCAGGCGGAACTGGCCGCGTTGCGGCCGGACTTGATGGTGGTGGTGGCCTACGGCCTGATTCTGCCGCAGGCCGTGCTGGACACGCCGGCGCTCGGTTGCGTCAACCTGCACGCCTCGCTGCTGCCGCGCTGGCGCGGCGCCGCGCCGATCCAGCGCGCCATACTCGCCGGTGACCGCGAAACCGGCGTGTGCCTGATGCAGATGGAAGCCGGGCTGGACACCGGGCCGGTGCTGGCCAGCGTGCGCACGCCGATCGCGCCCGACGAAACCGGTGGTTCGCTACATGACCGGCTCAGCCTGCTGGCGGCGCAACTGCTGGCTGAACATCTCGACGACCTGGCGGCCGGGCGGCTGGCGGCGCAGCCGCAGGACGAATCCGGCGTCACCTACGCCGCCAAGCTCGACAAGGCCGAGGCCGCCATCGACTGGCGCGGCGATGCGCGCGCCATCGAGCGCCAGGTGCGCGCCTTCAATCCCTGGCCGGTCGCGCAGGCCGGCTACCGTGGCGAAAAACTGCGCGTGTGGGCCGCACACGCCATCGAGTGTCCGCGCGGTGGCGAACCCGGCGCGGTGGTCGCCGCCGGCCGCGACGGCATCGACGTCGCCTGCGGCAGTGGTTGCCTGCGGCTCACCGAAATCCAGTTGCCCGGCGGCAAGCGTCTGGGCGCGGCGGACTTCCTCAACGCCCGCTCCGTCGAGGGCCTGGTGCTGGAATGAAGGCCGTGGCGGAATGAGCGGCGCAGCCGCGACCGTGCGCCAGCCACGCGAACTCGCCACCCGCCTGGTATACCGGGTGCTGGAGCAGGGCGAGTCCCTGTCCGCCATCCTGGCGGCGCAACTGGCCGGGCTGGACGACCCTCGCCAGCGCGCCTTCGCGCGCGAACTGGTGCTGGGCACGCTGCGCTGGCGGCAGCGTCTCGAATTCGTGCTCGCCCGCCTGCTGCAGAAGCCGCTGCGCAACAAGGACCGCGACCTGCACGCACTGCTGCTGGTGGGCCTCTACCAGGTGCTGATGCTGGACACGGCTGATCACGCCGCCGTCAGCGAGAGCGTGGCGCTGGCGCGGCGCTCCGGCAAACGCTGGGCGGCGGGACTGGTCAACGGCGTGTTGCGCAATGCGCTGCGCCAGGCCGACGCCCTGCTGGAAGCCGCCGATGCACAGCCGGTGTCGCGCTGGTCCTGTCCCGACTGGTGGATCCGGCGGCTGCAGGCCGACTGGCCCGATCACTGGCAACAGATACTCCAGGCAGGCAACCGCCGCGCGCCCATGGTACTGCGCGTCAACGCCCGCCAGGTGTCGCGGGACGACTACCTTGCCGAACTCGACCGCGAGGGCATCGGCGCGCGGCCGCACCCGGCGGCGGTTTCCGCCATCGAGCTGGACGCGCCGGTGCCGGTCGAGGCCTTGCCGGGGTTCGCGCAGGGACGGGTGTCGGTACAGGATGCCGGCGCCCAGCTCGCTGCCGTACAACTGGCGCCGGTCGCCGGGCAGCGGGTGCTGGACGCCTGCGCTGCGCCGGGCGGCAAGACCGGCCATATCCTCGAACTTGAGCGGGATGTGTCGCTGCTGGCACTGGACGACAGCGCCGCGCGCCTGGCGCGGGTGGAGGACAACCTGCGGCGCATCGGGCTCAACGCCGAGTGCCGCTGTGCCGACGCCGGCCGCCCGGAGGACTGGTGGGACGGCCAGCCGTTCCAGCGCATCCTGCTGGACGCGCCCTGTTCGGCCAGCGGCGTGCTGCGCCGTCATCCCGACATCAAGCAACTGCGCCGCGAACAGGACGTGCCCCGACTGCGCGAACAACAGCAGCGATTGCTGAATGCCTTGTGGCCCTTGCTGGCGCCAGGCGGTATTCTTCTCTATGTCACCTGTTCGGTGTTCCGGGACGAGAACGCCGGCGCGGTCGAAACCTTCCTGGCGCGGCACCCGGACGCCGCCGAGTTACCGCTGGAAGGCGAACCGGGGCGGCGGCAGCCGGTGGGCCGGCAGTTGCTGCCCGGTGAGCAGGGTATGGACGGCTTTTATTACGCACGCTTGATCAAGGGTTCGACGACCTCTCCGTGACGGAACACATGACAGCGACAATCAACTCCCCGGCCGGGCGCCGCCGCTGGCGCTGGCCGCTGTGGCTGATTTCCTGCTGCCTGCTGCTGAGCCCGGCCTGGGCCGACGACGTGCAGATCCGCGACACCCGCACCCTGCTGGTGGACGGTGTCTACCGGGTCGGCGCGCGCGTGGACATCCACCTCAACGACACCCTCCAGGAGGCGCTGCACCACGGCGTGCCGCTGGTGCTGAAACTGCGCGTGGAAGTGATCCGCGAACGCAAGTGGCTGTTCCCGGAACGGGTGGCGGAACTGGTGCAGACCTTCGAGCTGGAATACCACGCGCTCACCGAGAGCTACCTGGTGCGGGTGTCCAGCACCGGGACCCAGCACAGTTTCCGCACCCTCAAGGACGCGCTGGCGTTCATCGGCAACGTCTACGACTTGCCGTTGATCGACGCCAATCTGTTGCGCGCTGGCCGCAAGTACTGGGTGCGGATGCGCGCCGATCTGGACGTGGAAGCCCTGCCGACGCCGATCCGGGTATGGGCCTACCTTGGTGACGAATGGAGTCTGCAGGGCGACTGGCATAGATGGCCACTGCTGCCGTAAACCGCTCGTCGCGCTTCGGCATCCTGCCGATGCTGGTGTTGTTCGGCATCCTGCTGGTCTCGCTGTCGCTGATGAGCGATGCCACCCACAACTCCGAGCGCTTCGGCCAGTTGTACTCCTGGCTGCTGCTGATCAACGCCCTCGGCCTGGTGGTGCTGATCGGGCTGATCGGCACCAACCTGTACTGGCTGGTGTCGCAGTACCGCGCCCGCGCGCCCGGCGCGCGCCTTACCTCGCGGCTGGTCATCACCTTCGTCATCCTCGCGGTGCTTCCGATCGCGGTGGTGTACTACTTTTCCCTGCAGTTCCTGCAGCGCGGCATCGACTCCTGGTTCGACGTGCAGATCGAACAGGCGCTGGACGACGCGCTGGAACTCAGCCGCGGTTCCCTCGATGTGCGGCTCGGCGACCTGTTGCGGCTCACCGAGAAGGTAGCGTCGGAACTCGGCGACATGTCGCCCACCGCGCTGCCGTTCGGCCTCTACGATTTCCGCGTGCGCACCGGCGCCACCGAGCTGACCGTGTTCGGCATGGACGGCCGCATCGTCGCCTCCAGCAGTGTCGAGGGCACCGATATCATCCCGCACCGCCCCCGCGACCCCGCCATGCTGTCGCTGACGCCGGGGCGTTCCTACGTGGCGCTGGAACCCATCGACGAAAAGAGTGGCCTGTACGTGCGTGCGGTGGTGCCGGTGACCACCTCGCGGCGCGCCGCGGAACCGCTGACCCTGCAGGCCCTGTACCCCATCCCGGAGCGGCTGGCGCGGCTGGCCAGCAACGTCGAGAACCAGATCGTGCGCTACCGCAAGCTCGCCTACCTGCGCACGCCCCTCAAGTACAGCTACACCCTCACCCTGTCGCTGGTGGTGGTGTTGAGCCTGCTGTCGGCGGTGTGGGCGGCGTTCTTCTCGGCGCGGCGCCTGGTGCAGCCCATCGCGGTGCTGGCGGAAGGCACGCGCGCGGTGGCCGAGGGCGACTACAGCAAGCGTCTGCCGGTGACCAGCGAGGACGAACTGGGTTTCCTGGTGCGTTCCTTCAACGACATGACGCGGCGCCTGGCGCGCGCCCGTGACCAGACCCGGCGCGGCCAGCAGGCAGTGGAAAGCCAGCGCGCCTACCTGGAAACCGTGCTCGGCAGCCTGTCCTCGGGCGTGCTGAGTATCAACGGCGCCGGCGAGCTGCGCACCGTCAACGAATCCGCCTCGCAGATTCTCGGCATCGACCTCAGCCGCGAGCTTGGCAAGCCGCTGGCCGACATTCAGGCGCGGCACCCTTTCCTGGAGCCGCTGTTCTCGCTGATCGCCCGGCGCCACGCGGCGCAACAGCTCGACTGGCAGGAACAGATCACGCTGTTCGACAGCGCCGGCCGGCACGTGCTCATGTGTCGCAGTACCGCGCTGCCGGTCAGCGAGGGTTCGTCGGGCGGCGAAGTGGTGGTGTTCGACGATGTCACCGACCTGATCCGCGCCCAGCGCGACGCCGCCTGGGGCGAGGTGGCGCGGCGCCTGGCGCACGAGATCAAGAACCCGCTCACGCCCATCCAGTTGTCGGCCGAACGCCTGCGCCACAAGTACCTGAAGACCATGCAGGACAGCGAGGCCGAGGTGCTGGACCGCGCTACCCGCACCATTGTCCAGCAGGTCGACACTCTCAAGGACATGGTCAACGCTTTCGGCGACTATGCGCGCGCGCCCATGCTGCAACTGGAACCGCTCGACCTGCACGAACTGTTGCGCGACGTGGCGGAGCTGTACCGGGGCTCGCGCCTGCACATCAACCTCGACCTGACCGAACCCGTACCGGTCATCAGCGGCGATGCCGGGCGCATGCGCCAGTTGTTGCATAACCTGTTCAAGAACGCGCTGGAGGCGGTGCGCGAACGCGAGGACGGCGAGCTGACGGTGCGCACGCGCTGGGCGCTGGAGAACGGCGACCGTTTCATCGACATCAGTTTCGCCGACAACGGCGCGGGCTTTTCCGACGAGGTTCTGGAACGCCTGTTCGAGCCATACGTTACCACCAAGACGCGCGGCACGGGCCTGGGGCTGGCCATCGTGAAGAAGATCGTCGAGGAACACAGCGGGCAGATCCGCGCGCGCAACACCGAGCAGCATCACGCCTGTATCGAACTGCGTTTCCACGCCGAGCCCGGACACGTTCGGCGCTGAGCTACACAACCCTGTACAGCCCGGCAGGGAATGTCGTATAAAGGCTTCCCAAAACCCCCGAAAGGAACAGGTGACCACATGTCCTCCGGACACATTCTGGTGGTAGACGACGAGCCGGACATCCGCAATCTGGTCAAGGAAATTCTCGAGGACGAGGGTTTCGAGGTCAGCGTCGCGGAAAGTGGCGAGGCGGCACGGCACGCGCGCCGCAAGCGGCGTCCGGACCTGATCCTGCTCGATATCTGGATGGACGACGTCGACGGCATCACCCTTCTACGCGAGTGGTCGGAAGGTGGTGCGTTGCCTTGCCCGGTGGTGGTCATGTCAGGACACGGCACGGTCGAGACGGCGGTCGAGGCGACCCGCCTGGGCGCCTACGATTTTATCGAGAAACCGATTTCGCTGGCCAAGCTGCTGCTGGTGGTGAAGCGCGCGCTGGAATCGGAGAAACTCCAGCAGGAGAACCAGGGACTGAAACGTCAGGCGCTGCCGGTGGTCGAGCCGGCGGGCAAGAGCGAGGTCATGCAGGCCCTGCGCGAACAGGCGCAGCGCATTGCGCAGCACAACACCTGGGTGCTGGTCAGCGGCGAGCCCGGTTCCGGAAAGGAAGTGGTGGCGCGCTACATCCACGCGCACAGTCCGCTGCGCGACAAGCCGTTCGTGGAAGTGGCGGTAGGTTCCATGTCGCCGGAGCATTCGGCGGCGGAACTGTTCGGCAGCGAGGACGAGAACACCATCACCTACGGGCGGCTCGAACAGGCCAACGGCGGCACCCTGCTGCTGGGCAATATCTGCGACATGGACATGCAGACCCAGTCGCGCCTGCTGAGCGTGTTCCAGACCCACTCATTTCTGCGCATGGGCGGCACCGAGCCGGTGCCGGTGGACATACGCGTGATCGCCACCACTTCCCGCGACCTGGAAGAGGAAGTGAAGGCGGGCCGTTTTCGCGAGGATCTCTACTACCACCTCAACGTGGTGCCGCTGAAGGTGCCGGCGCTGCGCGAGCACGGCGAGGACGTGCCGGAACTGCTCAATTATTACGTCGACCGTTTCGTGATGCAGGAGAACCTGCCCTACCGCGAGTTTTCCATCGCCGCGCAGAACCGGCTGCGCAACTACGGCTGGCCGGGCAATATCCGCGAACTCAAGAACATGGTGCAGCGGCTGCTGATCCTGGGACAGGGACCGGTGATCGAGGTCGAGGAGGTGGAAGGCGCGCTCCAGCACCGCCACGAACCGGACGCTGGCGAGCTGAACACCGATCTGCCGCTGGACCTTCCGTTGCGCGAGGCGCGCGAACAGTTCGAGAAGGTATACCTCGAACACCAGTTGCAGGAGGTGGGCGGCAGCGTCGGCAAGCTCGCCAAGCGAGTCGGCATGGAGCGCACGCACCTCTACCGCAAGCTGCGCGGCCTCGGCATCGACTTCAAGAAGGGTGGTGACTGAACCGTGAAAATCATCATCCTGGGCGCCGGCCAGGTGGGATCCTCGGTGGCCGAGAATCTGTCCAACGAAGCCAACGACATCACCGTGGTCGACCACCGGCCGGACATCCTGCAGGATCTTCAGGACCGCATCGATATTCGCACGGTGACCGGACACGCCTCCCACCCGGACATTCTCACGCGCGCCGGCGCCGAGGACGCCGACATGATCCTCGCGGTCACCAACAGCGATGAAACCAACATGGTGGCCTGCCAGGTGGCCTACACCCTGTTCCACACGCCGATCAAGATCGCGCGCGTGCGCGCGCCGGAATACCTGGAACACCCCAAGCTGTTCACCCAGGAGGCCCTGCCGGTCGACGTGTTCATCAGCCCGGAGCAACTGGTCACGGACTACATCGAACGCCTGATCGAACAGCCCGAGGCCTTGCAGGTGCTCGATTTCGCCAATGGCCGCGTGCAACTGGTGGCGGTGCGCGCGGTGCGCGGCGGACCGCTGGTGGGACAGGAGCTGTGCGAGCTTCGCGAGCACATGCCCGGCGTGGAGGCGCGCGTGGCCGCCATCTTCCGTCGCGGCGGCGCCATCCTGCCGGAAGGCAACACCGTCATCGAGGCTGACGACGAGGTGTTTTTCATTGCCGCGCGTGAACACATCCGCGCCGTGACCAGCGAGCTGCGTTCGCTGGGCAAGCGGGTGCGGCGGGTGATGATCGCCGGCGGCGGAAACATCGGCCTGCGTCTGGCCGGGGCGATCGAGGGGCGTTACCAGGTGAAGCTCATCGAGCGCAACCCCGAAACCGCGCAGCGCCTGTCCGAGCGGCTGGCATCCAGTATCGTGCTGCTGGGCGACGCCGCCGACGAGGAACTTCTGATCGAGGAGAACATCGAGAACACCGACGTGTTCTGCGCCCTCACCAACGACGAGGAGGCGAACATCCTTTCGGCCATGCTCGCCAAGCGCCTGGGCGCGCGCAAGGTGATGTCGCTGATCAACCGCGCCGCCTATGTGGATCTGGTGCAGAGCGACGCCATCGATATCGCGGTGTCCCCGCAACAGGCCACCATCGGCAGTCTGCTCACCCACGTGCGGCGTGGTGACGTGGTGGTGGTGCACTCGCTGCGTCGCGGCGCGGCCGAGGCCATCGAGGCGGTGGCGCACGGCGACCACAAGACGTCAAAAGTGGTGGGGCGCACCATCGACGAAATCCGCCTGCCGCCGGGCACCACCATCGGCGCCATCGTGCGCGGCGACGAGGTGCTGATCGCGCACCACGACACGGTGATCCAGAGCGACGACCACGTCATCCTGTTCCTGATCGACAAGCGACAGGTCGCCGAGGTCGAACGCCTGTTCCAGGTCGGCGTCACCTTCTTCTGAGCCGGGCCGCGCCATGAGTTTCGGGACCATTCAGCGCATCCTCGGGTTGTTGCTGATGACGGCCAGCCTGATCATGCTGCCGCCGCTGGCGATCGCGCTGTGGCTGGGCGAGGGCACCCATACGCCATTCCTCGGCGCGTTCTTCGGCGTACTTGTTGCCGGCGCGGCGTGCTGGTTCCCGGTGCGCCGCGAGCGCCGCGAGCTGCGCGTGCGCGACGGCTTCGTGGTGGTGTCGCTGTTCTGGGTGGTGCTGGCGCTGGTTGGGTCGCTGCCCTTCTCGCTGGCGCACCACCCGCACATGAGTTTCACCGACGCCATGTTCGAGTCCATGTCCGGCCTCACCACCACCGGCGCCACCGTCATCACCGGCATTGACCGCCTGCCCCTGTCCATCCTGTTCTACCGGCAGGAACTGCAATGGCTGGGCGGCATGGGCATCATCGTGCTGGCGGTGGCGGTGTTGCCCATGCTCGGTATCGGCGGCATGCAGCTCTACCGCGCCGAGACGCCGGGGCCGATGAAGGACAACAAGCTCACCCCGCGTATCACCGAAACCGCCAAGGCGCTGTGGTACATCTACCTGGCGCTCACCATCAGTTGCGCGCTGGCCTACTGGCTGGCGGGCATGAACGGCTTCGACGCCATCGCACACAGTTTTTCCACCGTCGCCATCGGCGGTTTTTCCACCCACGACCTGAGTATCGGCTATTTCCAGAGCACCGCCATCGAAATGGTGGCGATGGTGTTCATGCTGCTGGCCGGCATCAACTTCTCGCTGCACTTCGTGGCCTGGCGCTCCTTCGACCCGCTCGCCTACCTGCGCGATTCGGAATTTCGCGCCTACATCGCGGTGCTCAGCCTGGCGGCGGTACTGACCGTGTCCTATCTGTACCTCAGCGGTACCTTCGAGCGCTTCGGCGACGCCCTGCACCACGGCGTGTTCCAGGTGGTGTCGATCGGCACCACCACCGGTTTCACCACCGCGGAGTATTTCCACTGGCCGGGGTTCCTGCCGGTCATGCTGTTGTTCATCAGTTTCGTCGGCGGCTGCGCCGGTTCCACCGGCGGTGGCATGAAGGTGATTCGCTTCCTGCTGCTGTTCAAGCAGGGCATGCGCGAAATCAGCCGCCTGGTGCACCCCAATGCCCAGATCCCGGTCAAGGTCGGCAACAAGGCCATGCCGGAACGGGTGGTGGAAGCCGTGTGGGGGTTCTTTGCCACCTATATCGGTTGTTTCACGCTGATGATGCTCGGGTTGCTGGCCACCGGCCTGGACCAGGTGACCGCGTTTTCGGCGGTGGCGGCGTGTCTGAACAACCTCGGCCCCGGTCTCGGCGAGGTTGGTTATCATTACAGTGATATCAATGACACGGCAAAGTGGATACTGTGTCTGGCGATGCTGCTGGGTCGGCTGGAGATCTTCACCCTGCTGGTGTTGATGTCGCCGGCGTTCTGGCGGCGATGAGCGCGGTGCCGGATGCCGCGGACCTGCCGGCCTGGGCGCGCTGGCTGGCCCAGGACGCGGATGGAAGCTGGTGGGTCTACGAGGTCGAGCCCCTGGAATACCACCGTGGCTGGTACGAGAACGAACTGGGTCGGCGCCAGCGGGTTGGCGGGGGTGAGCCCAACCCGGAGTGGAGAAAAACGCTGAGGCGACTGGGATGAGCATCATCGACAATCTGGAGAAAATGCTGGAAGCCGGCGGCGACAACGCGCTGCTGCGCTACAGCCTGGGGATTGAATACCAGCGTGAGGGCAAGCCCGAAGCCGCCGCCGCCCACCTGGCCGCGGCGGTGGAGCAGGATGCCGAGTATTCCGCCGCCTGGAAGGCGTACGGCAAGGTACTGGGCGAACTGGGGCGCGATGAGGAGGCCACGCAGGCGTTCCGCACCGGCATTGAGGTCGCGGAACTGAACGGCGATATCCAGGCCGCCAAGGAAATGAAGGTGTTCCTGAAGCGCATACTGAAAAAATCCGGGAAAAGTGCCTGATTTCATATCTGAAACCCCACCGTGAGGGGGTGTTTGGCGGGCGTCGTCGGTTTTGGGTGCCTTCCAGTGAGCCATTACACAAGTTCCCCGATATTCTCCGCAATACACCAATCTGGTGGGAAGCCGTCCATTTATTGTGCTTTTAATAGTCGGTATGGTGGATTTTTGGTTGCCAGGATTCAGGCGTCCGTGCAACGGCTATACTTCGTACTGGATTGGACAAGGAGAGACTCGATGGAAGCAGCGGTGAAGACATTGTCGCCCAGGGAGGCCTGGCAATTGTTGCAGGACGAGCCGCGCGCGGTGCTGGTGGACGTGCGTTCCGACATGGAATTCCTGTTCGTCGGCCATCCCGTCGGTGCCATCCACATCCCCTGGATCGACTACCCGGACTGGAATATCAACCCGAATTTCGTCACCGAGGTGCGCAAGCTGGTGCTGGGTGGCGTGTGCCACGAAGTGGTCGATTCCAGCGCCCCGGTGGTGCTGATCTGTCGCAGCGGCAAGCGCTCGCTGGAGGCAGGTAACCTTTTGATAAAAGAAGGGTTTTGTGAAGTCTACAATGTCGCCGAGGGGTTCGAGGGCGAGCTTGACGAACACCACCACCGCGGCACCCTGGGAGGCTGGCGATTCCACGGTCTGCCCTGGGAACAGTGTTGAAAGTCACACGACTTTTGCTGCCGATTTACTGTCATTTGTTTGACCGCGAAAAACTCCCCTCCTATACTCAAACGCTGGGTGCCAACCCTCTGCCATTTTGTCCAGGTTGCCATTTGTAATCTGAAGGTAGTGGCACTGAAGCTTTTTTTGGGGTGCGGTCTTGTTACGCAGTGGCGCAGCATCCGCTTAATTTGTAGAGAACTATCCGTATAAGAAACGGCTAGGAGGAGAAAACTGATGTCAGATATGAACGAAGCACAAATGGACGAGTGGCTGAATAAGAAACTGGACGAACTGCTGCCGGCCAAGCTGCAGGCCATCGACGAGTCGCGGACACCCTCGATGTCCATCATTGCCACCAAGGGCACGCTGGACTGGGCCTATCCGCCCTTCATCCTGGCGTCGACCTCGGCCGCGCTGGGCTGGGATACCTCGATCTTCTTCACCTTCTACGGCCTGCTGCTGCTGAAGAAGGAACTGCC
>WGBO01000068.1 GCA_015494295.1 Gammaproteobacteria bacterium
GCCACGGAGATTGCCGCCGCGCTGGCCAAACTGGCGCAGGGCGAAACCCCGTTCCTGTTACAGGCGAAACCGGAGCGCGCTCCGCGCAGCCACGACGACGGTGGCAAGCGTGCCGCGCGCCGCTCCTCGGCGCCGGAGGAAGGCATGGAGCGCTACCGCCTGGAAGTCGGTCACGCGCACGGCGTGAAGCCCGGAAACATCGTCGGCGCCATCGCCAACGAGGCGGGGCTCGACAGCCAGCACATCGGCCGCATCAACATCCTCGACGACCATACCCTGATCGACCTGCCGAGCGGCATGCCGAAGGACATCTTCAACGACCTGAAGAAGGTACGGGTGGCGGGTCAGGCCCTGCGCATCTCCCGGCTCGGTGACAAGGCGCGACCCGGCGGCCCGTTCAAGCGCGGCAAAAGCCGGGTCAAACGCAGCGCCCGGGAAGACTTCAAACCCGCGAAACGGGGAAAGAAGAAAACCCGCAAGGCCGCGCAGGCCTGAGCCGGCGCTCGCCTGGCGCCTGGCCGTAACCCTGCGCCAGGCGCCAGGGGCGAGCAGCAACGCCAGCAGCAGGCCGATCTCCAGCCAGCCCAGCGCGCCACCACCAAAGCCCGGCCGGTGCACGATCTTCACCGCTTCGGGGTTGCGGCGTACGCGCTCTCGAAAACGCTCGAGTTCGCGGTCGAGGTTGGCGATCATTCTGTCGGTCGCCAGCTCGAATCCGCGTTCGCTGTCGGCGCGCAACTCCTCGCTGAGATTTATCGGCGTGGCACGCCCCTTCACCTTGCTGGTGCCGGGCGCCCGAAACAGCATCTTGCGGCTCGGGATATCATATACCACCGTATCCAGCATGGTGCTGGTATCGTTCTTTTCTCCGGAAATCATATAGGCGCCCACCAGCGTCCAGTAGGCGATGGAGGCCAGGCCTTCGTCGGTAAACTGAACCTGGTCGTAGGACACCAGCGCAATCACATCCACGCCGTACATGGTGCGTATCTGGTCGAGGTTGGCGAAACCGCCGCCCGGCGTCAGGTAGGCCGAGGGGATCACCTCGATATCGCTGACGAAATCGTGCTTGCGGAAATGCGCCGCCACACGCTCCAGCAACTCGGCCTTCCGGGTCTCCGTCAGCGCCTCGCCACCCCTGACCTGTGCCAGGAAAATACCGCCGCGGGCGCTCGGCGCCTGTTCCGGTACAAACGCGATCCCCACCTTGACCGGCAGCTTCAGAACCGGCGTCGAAGGCTCGACCACGGTTGCCGCCCGTCCCGGGTACAGGTAATCGACCACGCTGCTGCGGGCGCGAATCTGCTGCCCCATGCAGGCGGACACCGCCAGCGCCAGCATGCACAACGCCAACCCTCGAAACACCGTATTCATCCTGTTCATCGTCACCCTCCCTGCCGGGACACGCCAGCCAGTCTCGTGGCCACTATGAAAAAAACCGGGCCGGCCTGTCAACCGACCTGCGAACGCTGCGTTGTAAGGGGCGAAACCCACCATAACTGAGCATCGACATGAAAAAACGGACCCCGAAAAGCAAACGCCTGGCCACCGCCTTCCCGGTCGGCAGCCTGCCCCCGCCCCGGTTGTTCTCCGAGCCGCAGATGTGGCACGGCCACAACCACTCCTGCGTGGTCAACTACGGCCTGATCAAGACCGTGAAATTCCAAGAGGATGTTCCGCCGGCGCGCTGCGAGCAAGCCGGTGGCGAGTCCGGGACCTTCTACATGCTGCACTTGTGGCTCTATCGCCTGAACCCCAACGGCGCCTTTGCCATGACGCATCCCTGCGCCTGATACGGCGGGGTGCCGCGCGGACGCGGCACCCCGCTATACGCCATTCCGGGCTCGTCCACTCCTGCGCCCATGCAGAAACCACCATAGCGGCACACCGATCGCCAGCAGCGCGTAGGTCACCACGACGAGATGATAGAACGCAGGCGGCCCGGCGCCGCCCATAAGCTCGGCCAGGAACAGGAATGCCGCAATCGAGAGAACGAACAAGCGCCTGTCCGGCCGCAGCAGGAAGGAGAAGACCCAGCCGATCACGATACCCGCAACCATTACCAGTGACAGCAGCATAAACCCCGACAGGTCCATGTCGACGAACAGACCATCGCTCCCGGCTGTAAAAACGGCGACACCGAAGAGCGCCGTCACCACGCCAGAGACCAGAAAAGCCCCGTAGGCGACCGCGTATCGCCTACCGCGCGCGTCTCTATCCCGGCAGGCCGCAGGCATCGCGACACCTCCTGAAAACAGCCATGCCATATGAAAAAGAGTAGCAGGATTACGAGACCCGGCAACCCTCGCACCCTGGACTGACGACGTGAACTCCGCCCCCCACAAGCGCTGAAAATCGCCTGACGCCCGGCATTCTTCGCGCGTGGAACAGGTGCGAATCACAGTGACAGTCGGTGCAACCGAAACCTTTCACCGGCGACAGACCCCGCATGCCGGCAAACACGCCCGCCCAGCGGTGTTCCAGCTTTTCCGGCGCGTAACTGCACCAGGCGGCAACCGGCGTCATGCGCTCGCGCAAGTAATCGATATGCCAGTGCCGGGGCTTGTGTCGGCGAAAGTGCCGCGACACCCGAGCACGTATGCCACCGGGACCGAATGCGCTGCCAACATAGATGTAAAAGCCGGGTTGAACATTGATCATGCCCAGCCGGCCTACTTCGAGACTGATTGGCCTTTCGCTCCGAAGAATCAATGCATAGGTACCGAACCGGGCCTTCACTTTTCACTCCAGCCGAAGTATCAATCCACCGCCGCCCAGATATACCAGCTCGCCACCGTCCGGTAGGGCCGCCAGGCTTCGGCCAGCTCCAGGTAGGCGGCATGCGGCGCGTCTTCGTCCAGGCCCCAGTGCAGGCGCATCGACTTGCGCAGCGCCAGGTCGCCAACCGGCAGCACGTCCAGACGCCCCAGCGAAAACATCAGCAGCATCTCGGCGGTCCACTGGCCGATGCCGGGCAGGTCCATGAGCAGCGCGGCGACGCGCTCGTCGTCGAGCGTGTCCAGGCAGTGCAGGTCGAGTTCGCCCTGCCGCACCCGGCGCGCGATTTCCCGGATATAACGAATCTTGGCGCCGCTCAGCCCGCAGCGCCGCAGGGTGGTATCCCGCACCCGGTGAAAATGGTCGGGCTGAAACACCTCGCTGCGGAAATGCGCGAGCAGGCGCTTCTCGATACTGCGTGCCGCCTTGACGGACAACTGCTGGTTGACGATGGCCCACACCAGGGTATGGAAACGCGGGTGCGGATCGCGTTGCAGGGTGCAGGACCCGTGCTGTTCGATGAGTCGCGCCAGCACCGGGTCGGCTTTCGCCAGGTGGCGCTCCGCGCGGCGCAAGGCCTGCTTCATGTCCCACCCAGGCCCACGGACAGGACGCCCCAGGTCACGATGGCCATGCCGGCCGCGGCGATCGCGGCCTGGCGCTTCCAGCCGAACAGCAACAGCATCACGACCACCGTCCAGCCCATCAACAACGGCCAGTACTGCACCTGTCCGTTCATGCGCCCTGTTCCAGCAAGGCAACCAGATCGTCCTCGTCCAGTACCGGCACCCCCAGTTTTTCGGCCCGGGCGAGCTTGGAACCGGCTTTTTCGCCGGCGATGACCGCGGTGGTTTTCGAGGACACGCTGCCGGAAACCTTAGCACCCAGTGCCTGGAGTTTTTCCTTCGCCTCGCTGCGCGTCATGCGCGACAGGGTACCGGTCAGCACATAGGTCTTGCCTTGCAAGGGCTGTTCCGCAACCTGTTCCTGCGGCGGCCAGGTGATGCCGGCTTGCAGCAGCTTGTCGATGACCTCGCGATTGTGCGGCTGTTTGAAGAAACGCACGATATGATCCGCCACCACCGGGCCGATATCCGGGATGGCTTCGAGTTCTTCCTGGCTGGCCCGGGCCAGCCGTTCGATATCGGCGCGCGCGCGTTCGCTGTCGCTCATGCCCTTGCCATCGCTGGACCCGAAGGCGCGCGCCAGCGCGCGCGCGGTCACCTCGCCAACTTCGCGGATGCCGAGCGCAAACAGGAAGCGTTCCAGGCTGGTGTGCTTGCTGGCCTCCAGCGCGCGAATCAGGTTCCGGGCGGATTTCTGTCCCATGCGTTCAAGGCCCGCCAGGGTGTCCGCATCGAGCCGGTACAGGTCGGCGACGTCGTGGATGAGTTCCTGATCCACCAGTTGTTCCACCAGCTTGTCACCCAGCCCCTCGATGTCCATGGCGCGCCGCGAGGCAAAGTGCTTGATGGCTTCCTTGCGCTGCGCGGGACAATACAGGCCGCCGCTGCAACGCGCGATGGCCTCGCCCTCGACACGCTCGATGTCGGAACCGCACACCGGGCACTTGCGCGGCATCACGAAACGGCGCGCGTTCCTTGGCCGGCGTTCCTTCACCACCCGCACGATCTCGGGAATCACGTCACCGGCGCGGCGCACGATCACCCAGTCGCCGATGCGCACGTCCTTGCGCCGGATCTCGTCCTCGTTGTGCAGGGTGGCGTTGGTGACGGTGACACCGCCGACGAACACCGGTTCGAGCCGCGCGACCGGCGTAATGGCCCCGGTGCGCCCGACCTGCACGTCGATATCGAGCACGCGGGTGAGTTCTTCCTGGGCGGGGAACTTGCGCGCGATGGCCCAGCGCGGCGCGCGCGCCACGAAGCCCAGCGCCTGCTGCTGGTCGAGACGGTCGACCTTGAACACCACGCCGTCGATGTCGAACGGCAGGCTGTTGCGGACGCGTTCCATCTTCTCGTAGTAGGCGATACAGCCGCCGAGTCCGCGCACCGTCTCGATACCCTTGTAGACGCGCAGGCCCCAGTCGCGCAGGCGCGCGAGGATGCGGCTGTGACGGTTGGGCAGCCTGCCGCCCTCCACCAGCCCGACACCATAGCAGTACATTTCCAGCGGCCGCCGGGCGGTGATGCGCGGGTCGAGCTGGCGCAAGGACCCCGCGGCCGCATTGCGAGGGTTGACGAACGGCTTGCCGCCCTCGGCCTGCACACGCTCGTTGAGCTTGCGAAAACCCTCGTGCGGCATGATCACCTCGCCACGCACCTCGAGCCGGCGCGGGTAACCCTTGCCGATCAGGCGCAACGGCACCGAGTGGATGGTGCGCACGTTCCGGGTGACGTCCTCGCCGGTGGCGCCGTCGCCGCGCGTGGCGCCGCGCACCAGCACCCCTTCCTCGTACAACAGGCTGATGGCGAGACCGTCGAGCTTGGGTTCGGCCGCGTACTCGACCTCGTCGACTTCCAGGCGTTCGCGCACGCGGCGGTCGAACTCGGCCAGTTCCTCGTCGCTGAACGCGTTCTCCAGCGACAGCATGGGCACTTCGTGACGTACCTCGCCAAAGCCCTCCAGCGCCTGCGCGCCGACGCGCTGGGTAGGCGAATCCGGCGTGACCAGTTCCGGGTGCCCGGCCTCCAGTTCCTGCAACTCGCGCATCAGGCGGTCGTACTCGGCGTCCGGGATCTCGGGGTCGTCGAGCACATAGTAACGATAGTTGTGGTAACGGATCTGATCGCGCAGCTTTTCGATGCGTTGTCTGATATTCACCGGGGTGTCCGTCGGGTCTGGTTCAGGAGGCGGTCGCGCGGGCGCGCAACTGCGCCTCGGCGAGCCGTTCGCGCACCTGCATCAGGGCCTGGTGGGTAAGCAGACGGTGCTGCTCGTCGCGCAGTTCACCGGCCAGTTCCACGGCCAGGCGCTCGGCGGTGTTCATGAAGTCGTCGAAAGCGTCCAGCGCCGGCATGGCGCAGGGCAGTTGCAGGAACAGCGTAATGCCGGGCGAGGTGAAGGCGGCCATGTCCTGCGCCGGGAAGGTGCCCGGCTTGACCAGGTTGGCGACGCCGAAGATGGCCTCATCGCGCCCCACCTGCGGATGGCGGCGTTCGAAGATACCCTTGCTGTCGTACACCAGTTCGTTGTTATCGAAGGCGCGCAACAGCTTGTCGCCGCGGAACGGCTGGTCCGCCCCGGCCACCACCGAAATCACCAGCAACTGTTCGTCGCTGGCGCCAGCCTGCGCTCGCGGCGAACGTTCGTCGCTGGCCGCGTCGAGTTCCGGCTCGGCGTCACGCTCCGCAACCAGCCGTTCCATGCGCGCCAGTTCGGCATCCACGTCGCCGTCCTCGCCGTGCAGCTGCGATGCGCCGCCGCGCGCCGGCCTGCGCCGCGCCGGGCGCTGTTGCAGGCGGCTCCAGGCGTAGACCCCGGCGATGACCGCGGCGCCGAGGATCAGCAGGATGACACGGAGTTCATCCATGCCGGGCTACACCGCCGCGAACTTGACGGCCTCGTCAACATCCACGGCCACCAGACGCGAAACGCCCGGTTCGTGCATGGTGACGCCGGTGAGCTGGTTGGCAAGATCCATGGTGATCTTGTTATGGGTGATGAAGATGAACTGCACCCGCTCCGACATCTCCTTTACCATGTCGCAGAAGCGGCCGACATTGGCGTCGTCGAGCGGCGCGTCAACCTCGTCGAGCATGCAGAACGGCGAGGGGTTGAGTTCAAAGATGGAGAACACCAGCGCCACCGCGGTCAAGGCCTTCTCGCCACCGGACAACAGGTGGATGGTGCTGTTGCGCTTGCCGGGCGGCCGCGCCATGACCGTCACGCCGGTATCGAGCAAGTCCTCACCGGTCAGTTCCAGATAGGCATGCCCGCCACCGAACAGGCGCGGGAACATGGCCTGCAAGCCGCTGTTGACCTTGTCGAAGGTTTCCTTGAAGCGGGTGCGCGTCTCGCGGTCGATCTTGCGGATGGCGTTTTCCAGCGTCTCCAGCGCATTGGTGACGTCCTCGTGCTGGGCGTCGAGGTACTTCTTGCGCTCGGACTGTTCCTCGTATTCCTCGATGGCGGCCAGGTTGATCGGACCGAGGCGGGCAATGCGGGTGGCGAGCGCTTCGGCTTCCTGCTCCCAGGCCTCGACAGTGGCATCCCCGGCCATTTCCTCGATCAGTTGCGCCAGTTCGAAGCCGCTCTCGGCGATCTGTTCCAGCAAGGTCTCGCCGCGAACCTTGATCTCCTGCCAGTGGAGTTTTTCCTGGTTGAGACGTTCGCGCAGTTGCTGGGCCTCGTGCTCCTTACGGTGGCGCTTCTGCTCGTCCTCGCGCAGCTTGTGCTCCACGGCTTCCAGGGCACGGCGGCGATCGGCCAGTTCGGTCTCAACCTCGTGGCGCTGCGCGAGACTGGTCTCCAGTTCTTCCCCGAGCTGTTTGAGTGGCGCCTCGCCATCGGCCAGCGCCTGGCGCAGTTCCTCGCGGCGCTTGTGCAGATGTCCCTGCTGACCGCGCATGCGCTCCAGGTTCTGACGGGTGGTTTCCTGTTCGGTGTGCATCGACTGATAGCGGAGTTCCAGCTCGTGCGCCTGGTCGCGGTCGCGCTGGGCCTCGCGGCGCGCTTCGTCGAGGGCGCTGCGCAGGCGCTCGCGCTGGGCCGCGCGCTGCTCGCGCTCGTCGGCCAGGGTATCGATAGCCGCCAGCGCCTCGTGCAGGCGCGCACGCGCCTCGTCCACCGCGCGGGTATCCTCGGCCTGCTGGGCGGCAATCTCGCTGGCCTCCCGCAGCAGCGCCTCATTGCGCTTGTGAATCTGCTCCAGGCGGGTGCGGCGGGCGTCGAACTGGGCGCGCGCGTCGCTGAACTCCCGGTGCGCCCGGTTGGCCTCGACCTGGAGTTCCTCGCGCCGCGCCTCGGCCTGCTGGAGATCGGCGCGACCCGCTTCGAGCGCGCTTTCCAGCTCCGATATCAGCTTCTGCCTGGCTTCAAGTTGTTCCTGCAAGCCATTGATTTCCTTCTCTCGCTCCAGCACGCCAGAGGTGCCATCGGCGTCCCGGGCCACGCGCAGCCAACCGGGGCCGACCCAGATGCCATCGCGGGTAATGACCGACTCGTGGGCGGCCAGCCGGGTGCGCAACTGCAACGCCTCGTCGAGCGTCCCGGCGGCGTACACGCCAGCCAGCAGGCTGTCGAGCGGCCAGGGCGCGCGTACCTTCCGCATCAGCGGCACGCCATCTCCCGCGGCCTGCGCGGTCACCCCGGCGGCGGTATCGACCAGCGACAGCGCGCCCTGCCCGAGATCCGCAAGGGTGGCGGCGACGGCATCGCTGCCCTCGACGCACACGGCTTCCAGGTAGAAGCCCAGCGCGGTTTCCACGGCGCGCTCCCAGCCACTGTCGACGTCCAGTTGCTTGGCCAGCCGCGGCGCCTCCTCCAGGCCCTGGGCCTGCAGCCACTGGCGAACCTCGCCCTCGTTCTCGCCCAGCGCCGCCTGCTGCAACGCCTGCAGCGACGCCAGACGGCCACGAATGTCCTGCTGCTCGCCCTGCGCCTGGTTGAGTTCGCGTTGCTGATTGCGGGTGCTCTCGCGCAGTTCGTCAATGCGCGCGCGCAGCGCCTCGAGTTGTTCCTGCAAGGCCGTGGCGGCCTGCTGGCGTTCGGCGGCGCGCTGTTCCAGTTCCTCGATCTCGCGCTCCAGGGCGGCGCTGTCGAGCTGCCTTTGTTCCTGCTCGATGCGTTCCTGGCGCTGCTTCAACTGGTTGAGCTGGCGCTCCAGGTGATCGATGCGGGTACGTTCCACCTGCGCGGTCTGGGTGGTTTCGTTGGCGCGGGCATTGAAACTGTCCCACTCGCCCTGCCAGGCCTGCATGGCCTGCTCGGCCTGCTCGCGGCGCGCGCGCGAGGCGTCGGCGCGCTGGCGCGCGGCGTCACGAGCGGGCGTGTTCTCGGCCAGTTCCTTCGCCAGTTGTTCGAGGCGCTGGCTGTCGACCTTGATGTGGGCCTGCACCTCGTTCCAGGCCTGTTCGGTCTTCTCCAGCTCTTCCTGCTGGGCGCGGCGGGTCTCCTTGCCATGCTGGATGGCCTGCTCGATGCGCGCCACCTCGGAGCCCAGGGTGTAGAAACGGCTCTGCACCTCGTTGAAAGCATCGGTGGCCCCGACCTGGGCCTCGCGGCCCTTCTCCAGCTCGGCCTCGACGGCGCGCAGTTCCGCCATCACCGCTTCCAGCGCGGTTTCATTTTCCTGGATGCGCTTGCGGCGGTCGGCGCTCTCCTCGTGCAGCGCCTGGTAACGCAGGGTCAGCAGTTCGGCCTTCACGCGACGCTCCTGCTCGCGCAGCTCCTTGAACCGCTCGGCGCTGCGCGCCTGCCGCTTCAACTTTTCAAGTTGTTTCTCAATTTCATCTCGCAAGTCATCGAGACGACTCAAGTTTTCCTTGGTGTGACGAATCCGGTTTTCGGTTTCGCGACGGCGTTCCTTATATTTGGAGATGCCTGCCGCCTCCTCCAGGAAGATCCGCAGTTCCTCCGGCTTGGCCTCGATCAGGCGCGAAATCATGCCCTGCTCGATGATCGAGTAGCTACGCGGCCCGAGGCCGGTACCGAGGAAAATGTCGGTGATGTCGCGGCGTCGGCAGCGGGTGCCGTTCAGAAAGTACGAGGACTGGCCGTCGCGCGTCACCTGGCGGCGGATGGAGATCTCGTTGTACTTGGCCCACTGGCCGCCGAGTCCACCGTCGGAGTTGTCGAACACCAGCTCCACCGAGGCCTGCGCCACGGGCTTGCGCGCCGTGGACCCGTTGAAGATGACGTCCGCCATGGAATCGCCGCGCAGGTGCTTGGCGGAGCTTTCGCCCATCACCCAGCGCACCGCGTCGATTACGTTCGACTTGCCGCAACCGTTGGGCCCCACCACGCCGGTCAGCGCGGACGGGAAATGCACGGTTGTTGGGTCGACGAAGGATTTGAAACCGGAGAGTTTGAGCTTGCTCAATCGCATGGCCGAACTGTACCGATCCACACCATGTCTGACAAGGTCGGCAGCACCTCCCGAAGCCCCCGGCCGGCCGAATGGCCGGCGCCGCAATTCGCGCGGTTTCGATATTCGCGGGACAAGCTCCTGATACCGCGCAACTTGTGTTGTTTCGCCCGCTTCCTGTATCTTGCGCGCATGCCTACACAACCCAGCAAGACACTCGAAACCTTCGACAACCCGCACCCGCAGCGCGATTACACCATCCGTATCCGCATGCCGGAATTCACCTGCCTGTGCCCCAAGACCGGACAGCCGGATTTCGCCGTGCTGAACCTCGAATACGTGCCCGACCGGCGCTGCGTCGAACTCAAGTCACTGAAGATGTATATCTGGTCGTTCCGCGACGAGGGCGCCTTTCACGAGGATGTCACCAACCAGATCCTCGACAAGCTGGTGTCGGTATGCGAGCCGCGCTTCATGCGCCTGACCGCGGAGTTCAACGTGCGCGGCGGCATCTACACCACGGTGGTCGCCGAACACCGCGACCCGGCCTGGAAAGCCCCGGAGCGGGTCGAACTGCCCTGACCCCGCCATGACCCGCCGGCAGACGTTCATTGGAATCGATGTCGGGACCTCGGGCATCCGCGCCTGCGCCATCGACGCCGGCGACACACAACTGGCCTCGGCCGCCCTGCCACTGCCCGCGCCGCGCCGCGACGGCAAGTGCGTCGATCAGGATCCCGCCGTGTGGTGGGAGGCCCTCTGTCGGGTACTGGACCGGCTTTCCGCCGCGCTGAAACACGCCCGGGTGGAGCGCATCGCGCTCGACGCCACCTCGTCCACCCTGCTGCTGTGCCGGCCCGACGGCACGCCGCTCGGCCCGGCGCTGATGTACAACGATGCCCGCGCCAGTGAAGCGGCCGCGCGCATCGACCGGGTGGCGCCGCCCGACAGCGCGGCACGCGGCGCCAGCGCCAGTCTCGCCAAGTATCTGTACTTGCGGGAACGGCTGAACGATCGCGACGCCCTGCCCTGCCACCAGGCCGACTGGCTAAGCGGCCGGCTGCTCGGGCGGTTCGGGAACAGCGACGAGAACAACGCGCTCAAGCTCGGCTACGACCCGGTGGCGCGCCGCTGGCCCGACTGGCTGTCGCAACTGGACATCGACCGGGCACGGCTGCCCGCGGTCTTCCCCCCCGGCACTCCGCTCGGTTCCCTGCGCGGCGAACTGGCGGAGCGCTGGGGCTGGCCGGAGGCGCAACTGGTGGCGGGCACCACCGACAGCACCGCCGGTTTCCTCGCCGCCGGCGCCAGCCGCACCGGGACCGGCGTCACTTCGCTGGGCAGCACGCTGGTCGTGAAAGTGCTGTCCGACCGCCCGGTGTTCGACGCAGCGCACGGCATCTACAGCCACCGCCTCGGCGAGCGCTGGCTGACCGGGGGCGCCTCCAATGCCGGGGGCGCCGTCCTGCGGCAGTTTTTCGGACCCTGCGACATCCACCGTTACAGTCGCCTGCTCGATCCCGACCAGTCCACCGGCCTGGACTACTACCCGCTGCCGGCGCCCGGCGAGCGCTTCCCGGTCGCCGACCCCGAACTGGCGCCCCGGCTGGAACCGCGCCCGTCCTCGGAGCGGGTGTTCTTCCAGGCCATCCTGGAAGGCCTGGCCGCCATCGAGGCCGAAGGCTATCGCCTGTTGCGCGCCTGCGGCGCACCTGCCCTGCGGGAAGTCCTCAGCGTGGGCGGCGGCGCCGGCAACAGCCGCTGGCGGCAATTGCGCGCACGCCGGCTTCGGGTTCCGGTATCGCGGGCAAAAAACGGTGAAGCGGCCTTCGGCGCGGCGCGGCTGGCGCGTGGGCTCGATGCGTAAACCGTGACCTCGGGTGGGCACCTGCTTACACAGGGAACTCCGCGCGAAAGGCTTATGACTCAATCGCGCCTGTCCCCAGCCCTTTGAAATCCGGGCGGAGCGCTTTCAGCCAGTTTCACGCAACCCCGGTTCCCGCACCCACATCACAGTGGCGCCCGCCACCGCCGCCGGCATCACCACGAAGTTCACCACCGGCACCATCGTGCACAACATCACCAGCCCACCGAAACTCCACGCCAGCAGCGGCCGCTTGCGTAATCGTCGACGCTGTTCCGGGAAAAACAGATGGTGGTTGCCCATGGGAAAATCGAGGTACTGAACGGTCATCATCCAGGCGCCGAACAATACCCACAGCACCATGGCCGGCAGGTTGAGCAAGGGCACCCACAACAGAATGAACAGCGGCACCGCCCTTACGAGGTAGTAGACCAGCTTGCGCAACTCCGAACCGACGGCAGCGGGAATATCGCGGATCACATCGGCCCATCCCGACTCGAAGGCGCGGCCGGTCAGTTGCGCTTCCACGGCCTCGGCGAGCAGACCGTTGAAGGGTGCGCCCACCAGGTTTGCAACCACCGAGAAACCGTAGAACACTACCACCAGACTGGTGATCCAGAACAGCGGCACGACCACCACGCTCAACCACTGCAACCAGTCGGGCAGGCGCGACAGCAGCCACTGGGTGACATCGTCGACCTGTCCGTAGGCCCACACGATCAGGCCGCCGAACAGCAACAGGTTGATCACCAGTGGAACCAGCACGAAACGGCGCAGGCCAGGTTTCGCCAGCAACGAAAAGCCCTCGAAGAGGTAGCGTGGTCCGTTGACGACATCCTTCATGCAGTACGCTCCAGGAAGGCGCCGATGCGCTCGACGCCAAGGGTCAGATTGTCGATCGCCGTGGTATAGGCGAAACGCACGTGGCGCGACGCCTGCCAGTCGCCGAAGTCAATGCCGGGGGTAATGGCCACGCCCGCGGTCTCGAGCAAGTCGCGGCTGAAAGCAAAACTGTCGTCGGTAAAGCGCTCGCAACCGGCATAGAGGTAGAAGGCGCCGGCCGGCTGCACGGGGATGTCGAAACCCAGTTCGACCAGCGCCGGAAGCAGGTAGTCGCGGCGCGACTGGAAGGCCTGGCGGCGCGTCTCGATTATGGCCTGCGCGTCTTCCCCGAACGCCGCCAGCGCCGCGTACTGTGCCAGCGTCGGCGCCGCCAGGAACAGATTCTGCGCCAGCGCGTCGAGCGCGTCGATATACCGTTCCGGCGCCACCAGCCAGCCCAGCCGCCAGCCGGTCATGCCCTGGTACTTGGAAAAACTGTTGATAACGAACAGGTCGTCAGCGCCCAGCGCCAGCGCCGACCGCGGCCGTTCACCGTAACTCAGCCCCTGGTAGATCTCGTCCACGATCAGACTTCCGCCGCGCTCCCGCACGGCGCCATACAGGGCTTCCAGTTTCGCGGGTTCGATAATGGTTCCGGTGGGATTGGAGGGACTGGCGATCAACGCGCAACAGGTCGCCTCGCGCCAGTGCGCCTCGATGCTGTCCGCGTCGAGCTGGTAATGCTGGCCGGCATCGACCGGCACCTGCACGGGCGTGGCGTCGAACAGGCGCACGAAATTGCTGTTGCAGGGATACCCCGGGTCGGTCATCAGGACTTCACTGCCCGGATCCACCAGCAGCGCCAGCAGCAGTTGTAGCGCACCGGAAGCACCGGGCGTCACCAGGATACGGCGCGGATCGATGTCCAGCCCGTCGCGTTCCCGGTAGTCGCAGGCAATGGCCTCGCGCAATTCCCGCAGGCCAACCGCCGGCGTGTAGTAGGTACGCCCTTCCCGCAGGGCGCGAATCCCGGCGTCGACAATGGGCTGCGGCGTGGAGAAATCGGGCTCGCCAATCTCCATGTGCACGATGGTGCGCCCCTGCGCCTCCAGTTCGCGCGCCCGCGCCAGCAGCGCCATGACATGGAACGGTGTGATGGAAGCAATGCGCCGCGCGGTCACCTCACTGCGCCCCGCCCCGGGCAGCGGCGTGCAACTCGCGCAGGCACGCGACATCCACGCAGTGCTTGTCGCAGGCCATGCCCGCCAGCACCTCCATGGGCGCGTCCGGCTCCCCCAGCGAATCGACCACCATGGCCGCACCGGCGAAATCGTGATCGTGCGTGTAGTGGTTGACCGTGACCAGCGTGGCCAGGCCTGCCTCGAGCGCAGCGCGCAGACCGTTTTCGGAATCCTCCAGCGCCAGGCATTCATCCGCATCCACGCCCATGGCTTCCATGGCGTAATGGTAGATGTCCGGCGCCGGTTTCTTCGCCGGCACCACGTTGCCGGCCGCGATCACCTCGAACCAGCCGATGGCGTCAGGCGACACGTTGTGCTGCAAAAGCGCCGTGACATTGGCCGGCGTGGTGGTGGTGGCGATGCCCAGCCGCAAGCCGGTCTCGCGCGCCTCCTTGAGCAGGCGCAACACACCCGGACGCAGCGGCAGCTCGCCGGCGGCCATGGCGCGGGTGTAGATGTCGGTCTTGGCGGCGTGCAGGCCCGCCACGTACTCGTCGAGGTTGCGCGGCGGCTCGAAGCCCGGCCGGTGCGTGGCGAGGTAATGCTTGATGCGCTCCTTGCCGCCGGTCACCACCAGCAGTTCGCCATACAGATCCTGCGACCACTCCCAGTCCAGGCCCGCCTGCTGGAAGGCCTTGTTGAAGGACTGCCGGTGAATCTCCTCGGTATCCGCGAGGGTTCCGTCGACATCGAAAAGCAGGGTTGTCAAACGACTCATAAACAGGTTTCCTGACCGTCAAATTCCGCTAGCGTACCGCACTGGCGAAACCCGCAACAAGCCGCAGGATCCCCCGCGGTTTGTGGGATTGACGCTTGACTCCACCGGGGCACAGCCGGAAACTAGCGCACTTGGTTGGTCGGGAGGCGAAAGCTTGCCCTCGCCCGGGGTTTTTGGTATAGAGCACCGCTTGTTTTTATCTGGAGAAGTTGCATGGCTGCCAAGAAAAAGGCTGCGAAGAAAAAGGTTGTCGCGAAAAAAGCTGTAACCAAGAAAAAAGTGGCGGCCAAAAAGGCACCGGTGAAAAAGAAGGCTGCCGCCAAAAAGAAGGCTACGGCAAAGAAAAAGACCGTCAGCAAGAAAACCGCGGCCAGCAAGAAGAAAGCCACGGCGAAAAAGGCCGCGTCAAAGGCAAAGGTCTCCGCCCGCAAGACCACGACCAGAACCACCGCTTCGCCCTCCACCACCAGGCCGCGCGCGGCCAGAAAGAAATCGGCGCACAAGCCCGCGCCGCCGCCCGTCTCGTCGCACGCCGGTCCGGTGCCGGGTATCAAGCCCTACATCGAGAAGAAGGGCGAGGAATACATGAGCGAGGCGCAAGTCGAGCACTTCCGCAAGATTCTCAACGCATGGAAGCGCGACCTGATGGAGGAGGTGGACCGAACCGTGCACCACATGCAGGACGAGGCCGCCAACTTCCCTGACCCCAACGACCGCGCCACCCAGGAATCCGAGTTCAGCATGGAACTGCGCGCCCGCGACCGCGAACGCAAGCTGATCAAGAAAATCGACGAAGCGCTGATGCACCTCGAAAATGACGAATATGGGTACTGCGAGGCTTGCGGCATCGAAATCGGTATTCGCCGCCTGGAAGCGCGACCCACCGCCACCCTGTGCATCGACTGCAAAACGCTGGACGAAATCCGCGAAAAACAGCGTAGCTGATTTCACCCAAAAAAGACCCCGGCTGCGGGAACGCACTCACCCGCGCCGGGGCGCCCGACTGGCATCGGGGCTTCTCTTACCCCTCGGCCCACCCTTCGTCGACCGGATTGTCCGGCAGTGGTACCGGGTGGTCGACGGGCATGTCGAGGTAGGCCTGTCGCGACTGCTCCGATTCGAAATAGATGGTCATGTTGCCGTCCACGACATACGGGCGGTTGGCGAGATCATCGAGCTCGCGGCCCGTGATCGGGTCGGTGGTGACGACCATCTGCGCCGGTTCGTGTAAGCGGTGTGAAGGCTCACGATCCCGGGGTATCGGATCGGTCGCAACATACGCCAGCGAGTCGAAGCGATGAATCACTCTGCCTTCGGTAGACATGTTCATACGCACCTCCTTGCTGTCATAACTTCACAGCCATCAGAACATCGCACCAGTGACATAGGGGCCGGCGGAGCCGGTTTCAAGCCCTGCAAATCCCCCTGAATGCAGGGGAATCCGGGCTTTTACAAAACCGCCCGCGCCAACGTACCATCATCCGCATGCCACACCCCCGCTACATCGGCCGTTTTGCGCCCTCGCCCTCCGGACCGTTGCATTTCGGCTCACTGGTGGCCGCGCTGGGCAGTTTCCTGGACGCACGCGCGCGCAACGGTGAATGGCTGGTGCGCATGGAAGACCTCGACCCGCCACGCGAAATGCCCGGCGCGGCGGACGACATACTGCGCACCCTGGAACGCTTCGGACTGCACCACGACCGGGAGGTGATATACCAGAGCAGGCGACACGAGGCCTACCAGGCCGTGCTCGAACGCTTGCTGGACGCCGGGCTGGCCTACCCCTGTGCCTGCACGCGCCGTGAAATCCGCGCCGCCGGCCTGCCCGGCGGCATCTACCCCGGCACCTGCCGCAACGGCCTGCCCACCGGGCGCGAGGGCCGTTCGATCCGGCTGCGCGTGGAGAACAGCCGCATTGGCTTCCGCGACCGCCTGCAAGGTCCGGTGGAGGAAAACCTGGCGCAACAGTGCGGCGATTTCATTCTGCGCCGCGCCGATGGTCTGTACGCCTACCAGCTCGCGGTGGTCGTCGACGACGCAGCGCAAGGCATCACCGACATTGTGCGCGGCGCCGACCTGCTGGATTCCACGGCGCGCCAGATCTGGCTCCAGCGCCAGCTTGACCTGCCCATGCCCGGCTACCTGCACCTTCCGGTAGCGGTCAAACCGGATGGCGCCAAGCTCAGCAAGCAGACCTTCGCCCCCCCGGTCGACCCGAAACAACCCACGCCGCAACTTGCGCGCGCCCTGCGTTTCCTGGGCCACGCCGTGCCGGAAGAACTGGAACAGTCGCCACCCATTGAGTTTCTGGACTGGGCACGCAAGGCCTGGAACCCCGCCCGCCTGCCCGCCGTGGCGGCGATCGAAGCGCGTTGATACCGCTTCCACAAAGTCCGTACAATAGAGCGAATTCGAACAACAACACGGACTTGCTGGTCCGGCCGATGACAAGGAGTATCAGGATGTCCGACGAAAAGGTCTACCCGGTTCCCGCCGATTTTGCCGCCCGCGCCCACATCAAGGCGGACCAGTACCGTGACATGTACCAGCGTTCCATCGAGGACCCCGAAGGCTTCTGGGCCGAACAGGCGGAGATATTTCTGGACTGGTACAAACCCTGGGACAAAGTGCTGGACTGGGACTACAACGAACCGCGCATCGAATGGTTCCGCGGCGCCGAACTCAACGCCAGCTACAACTGTATCGACCGCCACCTGGAAACCCGCGGTTCCAGCACCGCCATCCTGTGGGAAGGCGACGACCCGGCCACCGACAAGCAAATCAGCTACCGCGAACTGCACAGCGAAGTGTGCATCCTTGCCAACGTGCTGAAGAAACGCGGCGTAAAAAAAGGCGACCGGGTGTGCATCTACATGCCGATGATTCCCGAAGCCGCCTACGCCATGCTCGCCTGCGCGCGCATCGGCGCCGTGCACTCCGTCGTGTTCGGCGGCTTCTCTCCCGAGTCGATCAAGGACCGCATTCTCGATTCCGACTGCCGCGTGGTCATCACCGCCGACGAGGGCGTGCGCGGCGGCAAGACCGTACCGCTCAAGGCCAACACCGACAAGGCACTGGAAGGCTGCCCCGACGTGCACACCGTACTGGTGGTTCGGCATACCGGCGGTGACATACAATGGCACGACGGGCGCGACGTGTGGCTGCACGAAATCGCGCCCACCGTGGACGCCGTCTGCGAACCGGAACCCATGAATGCCGAGGATCCGCTTTTCATCCTCTACACCTCCGGCTCCACCGGCAAGCCCAAGGGCGTACTGCACACCACCGGCGGTTATCTGCTGTACGCGGCCATCACCCACAAGTACGTGTTCGACTACCAGGACGGCGAGACCTACTGGTGCACGGCGGACGTCGGCTGGATCACCGGCCACACCTACATCGTCTATGGTCCACTCGCCAACGGCGCGACCACCCTGATGTTCGAGGGCATCCCCACCTGGCCGGACGCCTCGCGCTTCTGGCAGGTCTGCGACAAGCACCAGGTCACCACCTTCTACACCGCCCCCACCGCCATTCGCGCGCTGATGCGCGAAGGCGACGGCCCGGTGAAAAAGACCAGCCGCAGCAGCCTGCGCCTGCTCGGCACCGTGGGTGAACCGATCAACCCGGAAGCCTGGGAGTGGTATTACCAGGTGGTCGGCGAGAGCCGCTGCCCGATCGTCGACACCTGGTGGCAGACCGAAACCGGCGGCCACATGATCACCCCGCTGCCGGGCGCCATCGCCACCAAACCCGGCTCCGCCACCCTGCCCTTCTTTGGCGTCGCGCCGGCACTGGTGGACAGCGACGGCAAGGTGCTGGAAGGCGAGGCCGAGGGCAACCTGGTCATCACCCGCCCGTGGCCGGGACAGATGCGCACCGTGTACGGCGACCACCAGCGCTTCAAGGACACCTATTTCTCCACCTACCCGGGCATGTACTTCAGTGGCGACGGCGCGCGCCGCGACAAGGACGGCTACTACTGGATTACCGGCCGTGTCGACGACGTGCTCAATGTCTCCGGACACCGGCTCGGCACCGCCGAGCTGGAAAGCGCGCTGGTGCAGCACGAGGCGGTCGCGGAAGCGGCCGTGGTCGGCTATCCACACGATATCAAGGGCCAGGGCATCTACGCCTACGTAACACTGGTCAAGGGCGTGGAACCGAGCGACGAGCTGAAAGCGGAACTGGTCGGGATGGTGCGCAACGAAATCGGCCCGATCGCCACCATCGACGTGATCCAGTGGGCGCCGGGGCTGCCCAAAACCCGCTCCGGAAAGATCATGCGCCGCATCCTGCGCAAGATCGCGGCCAACGAAGTGGACAGCCTGGGCGACACCAGCACGCTCGCCGACCCCGGAGTGGTCGAGGAACTGATTGCCAACCGGGCCAGCCGATGACGGGATTGTCCATCCGGCAACTGGACGTGCTGCTGGTCGAACCGTCCGCCACCCAGCACCGCATCCTGTCGGGCTACCTGGAGACCCTTGGCACCGGTGAGGTCCGCTGGGCCGAGGATGGCGCATCCGCCATGCAGCACATGCAGCAGAGCGTGCCCGACCTGGTCATCAGCACGATGCACCTTCCCGACATGACCGGCACCGAACTGGTCCAGGAAATGCGTGGCGACGAAAAGCTGATCGACGTGGCCTTCATGCTGGTATCCAGTGAAACCGGCATCCGCTACCTGGAGCCACTGCGCCAGGCGGGCGTGGTCGCCATGCTGCCCAAGCCCTGCTCGCCCGAGCAGTTACGCGCCTCGCTGTACGCCGCGCTGGAATTCCTGGAACCGGAACCGCTGGAGCTGGAACACATTGCGCCGGAGGATATGAACGTCCTGGTGGTCGACGACAGCTTCACCTCGCGCCGCATCGTGCGGCAAATGCTGGAAAAGATGGGTGTGGAAAAAATCAGCGAAGCGGAAAACGGGCGTCAGGCCGTGGACGCCATCCAGAAGGAATTCTTCGACCTGATCGTGACCGACTACAACATGCCGGAGATGGACGGCGAACAACTCAGCCGTTTCATCCGCGACGAAAGCAGCCAGCCCGGCGTGCCGGTGCTGATGGTCACCTCCGAAACCGACAAGACACGCCTGGCGGGCATGGAACAGAGCGGCGTGTCCGCGGTGTTCGACAAGCCCTTCACCGTCGATACCCTGCGCACCACCATCCAGCGCCTGCTGGCCTGAACCGTGCCCGACGACAACGCATTCCGGCCAGCCTGGTGGCTGCCCGGCGGCCACCTGCAAACACTCTTTCCCACCCTGTTCCGGCGCCGGCGGCCACCGCCATTGCGGCGCGAACGTCTGGAACTCGACGACGGCGATTTTCTCGACCTGGACTGGACGCGCGAGCGCGAGGGGCCACTGGTTCTGCTGCTGCACGGACTGGAAGGCTCGCTGAACTCGCACTATGCGGCCGGCTTTCTCGCCGCCCTGGACAGCGCCGGCCGACAGTGTGTGCAGTTGTACTTCCGCGGTTGCAGCGGCGAACCCAACCGCCTGCCGCGCAGTTACCATTCCGGCGAGACCGGCGACCTGCAGCGGGTACTCGACCACCTTGCGCACAAATACCCGGGGCGCGACATTCACGTGGCCGGCGTATCGCTGGGCGGCAACGTGCTGCTCAAGTGGCTGGGTGAGAACCCCGGCCAGCAGCAGGTAAGGAAAGCCATGGCCGTATCCGTGCCCTTCGACCTGGCCAACGCCGCCGCACGCCTGGAACGCGGCCTGTCACGCCTCTACCAGGCCTACCTGTTGCGCAAGCTGCGACGCGCCCTGCGCGCCAAGATGGCCAACGTCAAACTGCCGCTGGCGCCCGAACGCCTGGCGGAACTGGACAGCTTCCGCCAGTTCGACGACGCCGTCACCGCCCCCCTGCACGGCTTCACCGGCGTGGACGACTATTACGCGCGCGCCAGCAGCCGACCCTTCGTCGCCCGCATCACCACCCCCACCCTGATCGTGCACGCGCTCGACGACCCCTTCATGACACCGGATGCAATCCCGGATACCTGCGGCCCCGGCGTCATCCTGGAGACCCAGCCCTCCGGGGGACACGTCGGCTTCGTGGCCGGACGGGTGCCGTTCCGGCCCCGCTACTGGCTCGACGAACGCCTGGTCCGCTTTCTCTCCTGAGCATCTGCCACGGGTGCCCGTCGACGACCCGACGCTCGGCATGCACAAAAATAGGGCAGTATTAGCATGCGCTTAATTTCTGGCCTCGCCGGCCTGCCGGGCCGCTTTCTGCGTTTGCCAGGCATCTTCCACTCGTGCGCGCATACATGATCCATTCCGTTAGATTCTGAATATAACCCATTGATTAAAGGCGCCTGATAGTGCCCGCCATTCCCTGCATTCAGGCCTCGAAGTCCTTGTCCTCAGAGAAATTTTCACGCTTTGCCTCAAGCTGGCAACGGGGGTGCCGATACACCACCCAGACTGATTCGTCAACGCCTTGACGCACAGAACCGAAAGATTTTTTCACTCTGGGGTCCGCGCGGTTTGCGCCCGGATACATGAATGACTGTTGGGACTAAACCATATGACATGTTTCAAGCTGTTCAAGACCACCGCACTGAGCCTGGCCCTGTTGTCCGGTGCCGCGCAGGCATCCGAGGCCGATATCTACGCCATCCACTTCTCCGAGGACGGGAAGCACCTGATCACCGGCGGCGCCGGCGGCTACACCCTGGCCCCTGACGTGGAGCACACCGGCGGCATCAAGATCTGGGACGCCGAAACCGGCAAACTGGTGGAAGCCCTGGGCGATCGCAAGGACCTCGACAATATCTTTGGCGCGCAGTACGGCCGTGTCGGCAACCGCCGCTGGGGCATCAGCAATTTCAAGGACGTGGTGCTGAGCGGCACCTATCCGAACGGCAAGGTTCTGCTGCTGCCCAGTTCGCTGGGCCGCATTACCAGCAGCACCAAGGGACAGCTCCCCGGCTTCATCGGCGGTTACATGGACTTTTCCGGCAAACAGTCGGCACGCATTGAACTTTCCGACATCGCTGCCAAGGGCGGCAACTGCGACCCCAAGACCGGCTTCCACGACTATGTCGGGCCGATCGTGCCATCCAACAACGGCAAGTTCGCCGCCATCGTGGTCAACACCTGCACCGCGAAGATCAATGACAAGGACCAGCAGGTCGCTTTCGAATACCAGTCCGATCTGCACATCATGGACCTGGGCCGCTTCGAGATCACCCGCACCATCGAGCACATCGACGCGGGCGTGTACGCCCTGGGCATCACCGACAACGGCAAGCGCGTGGCCTTCGTGGGGCGCGACCAGTTCGCGGTGATCGACACCGAGGACAACGAGCGCCACGTGGTGGAAACCTACCCGCCGAGCCAGTTCATGATTCCGCGCCAGTTCAGCTCGCTGCAATTCAGCCGGGATGGCAAGCAGCTCATCTCGCTGCGCAACATCTACGATATCGAAACGGGTGTCGAACGGCCACTGAAGTGGGCCGAGGGTGGCGCCAAGAAACCGCGCCGCATCTCCAGCGTGCGCGTGTCACCCGACCTGAGCTTCTTCGCCATCGTCATGCCCAAGCGCTCGCTGATCACCTTCGGCGACGACGGACTGCCGCACTCCTACGGCAAGGCGGACAAGGTGGTGCTGCTCAGTACGGCCACCGGCGAACGCACCGAACTGGAAATCACCGACTCCATGACCGAAGGCAAGCGCTGCGTGACCGACATCTCGCCGGACAGCCAGCGCGTCGCGGTGGGGTGCAAGGGCGGACTGCTGCGCGTCTATGACGCCCACACCGGCAAGCTGATCTGGAACAAGCAGAACATCGGCCGCAAGTCCGACAACGGCCTGATGCACGTCGAGTACGACGATCCGCTCGACAGCTTCTACAGCATGCTGGACTAACGTCCCGCAACACCGCACCACCCCAAAGGGCCTCACGGCCCTTTTTCAATGGTGCGGAAAAAGTCGACTCCGCCCCCCTTTTCCCCTTTTTCGCTTTGTCGAGGCGAGAAAAAAGGGCCGAAAGGCCCTTTTTTGGGTGGATGGGATGGATGTCAGACGGCTTTCATGCTCAGGCGGATACGGCCCTGCTTGTCGACTTCCAGCACCTTCACCTTGATGGTATCGCCCTCGGACAGCTTGTCGCTGACCTTCTCGACGCGTTCGTCGCTGATCTGGGAGATGTGCACCAGGCCGTCCTTGCCGGGCAGAATGGTGACGAATGCACCGAAGTCCATCAGCTTGGCAACCTTGCCTTCGTAGACGTGACCCACCTCGACGTCGGCGGTGAGCTGTTCGATACGACGCTTGCATTCCTCGCCCGCGGCGCGGTCGACCGAAGCGATCTTGACGGTGCCGGTGTCATCGATGTCGACACTGGCGCCGGTCTCCTCGGTAAGCGCGCGGATGGTGGCGCCGCCCTTGCCGATGACGTCGCGGATACGATCCGGGTTGATCTTCATAGTGATGTAACGCGGCGCGTGCGCGGACATTTCCTCACGCGGCGCGCTGATGGCGGCGTTCATTTCCTTGAGGATGTGCAAACGGGCTTCCCTGGCCTGTTCCAGCGCCTGCTCCATGATCTCGCGGGTGATGCCGTCGATCTTGATGTCCATTTGCAGGGCATTCACACCCGCCTCGGTACCGGCCACCTTGAAGTCCATGTCGCCGAGGTGATCCTCGTCGCCCATGATGTCGGTCAACACGGCAAACTGCTCGCCTTCCTTGATGAGGCCCATGGCCACGCCAGCCACCGGCGCCTTGATCGGCACGCCGGCATCCATCAGCGACAGACTGGTGCCACACACGCTGGCCATGGAGCTGGAGCCGTTCGATTCGGTGATCTCGGACACCACGCGAATGGTGTAGGGGAATTCCTCGACCGACGGCATAACCGCCAGCACGCCGCGCTTGGCGAGGCGGCCGTGGCCGATCTCGCGGCGCTTGGGACTGCCGACGCGACCGGTCTCGCCCACGCAGTAGGGCGGGAAGTTGTAGTGCAGCATGAAGTTCTCGCGGTATGAACCCTGCAGCGCATCGATGATCTGGGCGTCGCGCTCGGTGCCGAGCGTGGTCACCACCAGCGCCTGGGTCTCGCCACGGGTGAACAGCGCGGAACCGTGAACGCGCGGCAGCACGCCGGTACGGATGGTGATGGGGCGCACGGTGCGGGTGTCGCGTCCGTCGATGCGCGGGTTGCCCTCGATGATACGGCTGCGCACGATGCGCTTTTCGAGCTTCTCCATCGCGCCGCGTACGTCGTCGGCGGAGAAACCGCCTTCCTCGTCACTGGCGAGCTTTTCGATCAACTCGCTGCGGATGGCGTCGAGGCGCGCGTAGCGGTCCTGCTTGTCGGCGATCTGGTAGGCTTCGCCGAACGCGGCCTCGCCGGCCTCGGCAACCGCCCGCTCCAGCGCCTCGTTGGGTTCGGGCGCCTGCCAGTCCCAGGCCGGGGCGTTGACCTCGGCGGCCAGTTCGGCGATGGCGTCGATGGCGGCCTGCATCTGTTCGTGGCCGTAGACCACGGAACCGAGCATCACTTCCTCGGACAACTCCTTCGCTTCCGACTCCACCATCAACACGGCCTTGGAGGTGCCGGCGACCACCAGATCCAGCTTGGAATCCTTAAGCTGGCTGTCGGTGGGGTTGAGCACGTATTCACCGTCGATGTAGCCAACGCGGGCGGCGCCGACCGGCCCGGCGAAGGGCATACCGGAAATCGAACAGGCCGCGGAAGCACCCAGCAGCGCCGGGATGTCCGGGTTGACCTCCGGGTCCAGCGACATGACGGTGGCGATGATCTGCACCTCGTTGGTGAAGCCTTTCGGGAACAGCGGGCGAATCGGGCGGTCGATCAGGCGCGACAGCAGCGTTTCGTTCTCGCTGGGGCGCCCCTCACGACGGAAAAAGCCGCCGGGGATCTGCCCGGCGGCGTAGGTGCGTTCCTGGTAGTCCACGGTGAGCGGGAAGAAATCGCGGCCCTCGGAGCCGCGTTTCAGGCCGACGGCGGTCACGAAGACCACTGTCTCGCCCATGCTGACCATGACTGCGCCGCTGGCCTGGCGGGCGATCTCGCCGGTTTCGAACGTCACGGTGTGGTCGCCGTACTGGAACGATTTCTTGATCGGATTCACTGGCTAGTCCTTACTGATGGCTACAGTTGGTTGAGGTGCAGGATCGGCGCAATCAGCGACGCAGGCCCAGACGACCAATCAGGTCCTGGTAACGGCTGACGTCCTTGCGCTTCAGGTAATCGAGCAGCTTGCGACGGTTGCTGACCATGCGCAGCAGACCCTGACGGGAATGGTGGTCGTGCTTGTGCTCCTGGAAGTGCGATGTCAGTTCCTGGATGTTGGCGGTCAGCAGCGCAACCTGCACTTCGGGTGAGCCGGTGTCGCCCGGCGCACGCTGGTATTCGCTGACGATCTGTTTTTTCTGTTCGGTCGATAAAGCCATGCTTTGCTCCAAATGTGAGTCGTGTGATGCATCCAGCGAACAGGCCAGACGCAAGCGGCGTATTTTACCCGCCCGGGCCATTTCTCTCAACAGCTTAGGCGCCTTTCATCATGCGGCGCGGCGCCACTCTTCCGTCGTCGAGGATTTCACCCATGCCGAGGAAGGTATCCTCGCCCTCGTACAGCCGCACCCAGCCGCTGGTCGGCGCGCGCGGAACCAGCACCGCCTGCCCCTGGCGCAGGTAGAATGCCGCGTCGGGCGACAAATTCACGCCCGGCCATTGGGTTAGCGCGGTCTCGATGGTCAGCAGCAGATCGTCGGTGGCGCGTTTGTCGCGCGCCTTGATGGCTTCCAGTTCCTCCAGGGTGACCAGCCCGTCGTCCCCGTAGGGACCGACCGCGGTACGCCGCAGCCGCGACACGTGGGCACCGCAGCCGAGCCGTTCGCCGATGTCCTCGACCAGGGTACGCACGTAGGTGCCCTTGGAGCAGTGCACGAAGATATCCAGCCAGTCTTCCCCGCGCGCGGTCACGCTCAGCTCGTGGATATCCACCGGGCGTGGCTCGCGCTCGACCTCCACGCCCTGGCGGGCCAGCTTGTAGAGGCGCTGCCCCTCGTGCTTGAGCGCCGAGTACATGGGCGGGATCTGCTCGATGGGACCGCGGAACTGCTCCAGCACCGTCTCGATGCGGGCGTCGCTGTAGTCTTCCACCGGGCGGGTTTCGATCACCTCGCCCTCGGCGTCGGCGGTGTCGGTCTTGACACCGAGCTGGCAACGCACCTGGTAGCACTTGTCGGCGTCGAGCAGGAAGGCCGACACCTTGGTGGCCTCGCCCATGCAGATCGGCAAGACGCCGGACGCCAGCGGGTCCAGGCTGCCGGTATGGCCGGCCTTCTTTGCAAAAAACAGACGTTTGACCTGTTGCAGGGCTTCGTTGGAGGTAATCCCCGACGGCTTGTCCAGCAACAGAATCCCGTTGACGTCCCGACCTCGTACGCGGCGTCGGCCCATAAGCTGTGAAATCCTCAGTTGTCCTGATCGGTGTCGTCGTGAGGCGTTGCGTCCGCCTTGACGGCGGCATCGATCAACGCGCTCAGACGCGCCCCGCGTTGCAGGGAATGATCCTGTTTGAAGTGGAGTTGCGGCACGTGCCGCATCTTGAGTGTCTGGCCCAGCAGGTGGCGCAGGTAACCGGCGGCGCCTTCCAGCACCTTCAGCGAGGCGTCCATCTCCTCCTGCTCGCCCAGGGTGGAGATGTAGACCTTGGCGTGCGACAGGTCGCGCGACACCTCAACCGCCGACACGCTGACCATGCCGATACGGGGATCCCGCACCTCGTCGCGAATCAGGGTCGCGAGTTCGCGCTGGATCTGCTCGCCGACACGGCGCGTTCTGGGAAAGTCTCTGGGCATGGATTACTCACCGCCGCCACCGTTACCGGCGCGGTCACGGCCGGGCTTACTCGACCGTACGCGCCCTCTCCGTCCGCTCGAAGACCTCGATCTGGTCGCCGACCTTGACATCATTGTAGCCCTTCACGCCGATACCGCACTCGGTGCCGCTGCGCACCTCGTTGACGTCTTCCTTGAAGCGGCGCAGGGATTCCAGTTCGCCCTCGAAGATGACCACGTTGTCGCGCAGCACGCGGATCGGCGCGCTGCGGCGCACCACGCCCTCCACCACCATGCAGCCGGCGATGGCGCCGATCTTCGGCGCCCGGAACACGTCGCGCACCTCGGCGAGACCGATGATCTCCTCCGAGACTTCCGGCGACAGCATGCCGGACACGGCGCGTTTCACTTCGTCGATGGCATCGTAGATGACACTGTAATAGTGCAGGTCGATGTCGTTTTCCTCGACGATGCGGCGCGCGGACGCATCGGCACGGACGTTGAAGCCGATGAGGATGGCATTGGAGGCCAGCGCCAGGTTGGCGTCGGTCTCGGTAATGCCGCCCACGCCCGAGGAGATGATATTGACCGTCACCTCGTCGGTGACGATCTTGGTCAGCGCCTCGCGCAGGGCCTCCACGCTGCCCTGCACATCGGCCTTGAGGACGATGTTTAGGGACTGCTTCTCGCCCTTGCCCATGTTGCTGAACATGTCTTCGAGGCGCGCCTGGTGCTGGCGGGCCAGCTTCATCTCGCGCTGCTTCTGCTGCCGGAACTCGGCCAGTTCACGCGCCTTGCGCTCGTCGTTGATGACCTGGGCTTCCTCGCCGGCAGCCGGGGTGCCGGACAGGCCGAGCACCACGGCGGGCATGGACGGCCCGGCCGAATCGATGCTCCTGCCCGATTCGTCGAACATGGCGCGCACGCGCCCGATCTCGTGGCCGGCCACCAGCGTGTCGCCCTTCCGGAGCACGCCGTTCTGCACCAGTATGGTGGCCACCGGCCCGCGCCCCTTGTCGAGCGCGGACTCGATCACCACGCCCTGGGCGGGACATTCGACGACCGCTTTCAGCTCAAGCAGTTCGGCCTGCAGCAACACGGCCTCCAGAAGTTCATCCACGCCCTGGCCGGTCTTGGCGGACACCTCGATGAACTGGGTGTCGCCACCCCATTCCTCGGGAATCACGCCGTTCTGCGACAGCTCGTTCTTGACCCGCTCGGGGTCGGCCTCGGGCTTGTCGATCTTGTTGACCGCCACCACCAGCGGCACACCGGCTGCCTTGCTGTGCTCGATGGCCTCGATGGTCTGCGGCATGGCGCCGTCGTCGGCGGCCACCACCAGGATGACGATATCGGTCACCTTGGCGCCTCGGGCGCGCATGGCGGTAAAGGCCGCGTGTCCCGGGGTGTCGAGGAAGGTCATGGAACCCTTGCCGGTATCGACGTGGTAGGCGCCGATGTGCTGGGTGATGCCGCCCGCTTCGCCAGCGGCGACGCGGGTGCTGCGAATGTAGTCGAGCAGCGAGGTCTTGCCGTGGTCGACGTGGCCCATGATGGTCACCACCGGCGGACGCGGCACCTTCTCGCCGCTGATCTCGGCGGCAGCCATCTGTTCGATCTCGATTTCCAGATCGTTCTCGGACACCGGTTTGGCGGTGTGGCCCAGTTCCTCGACCAGCAGCACCGCGGTGTCCTGGTCCAGCGTCTGGTTGATGGTCGCCATCACGCCCATCTTCATCAGCGACTTGATCAGCTCGGTGGCCTTCACCGACAGCTTCTGCGCCAGTTCCGACACGGTGATCGCTTCCGGCACATCGACCTCGCGCACCACCGGCGCGGTGGGACGCTCGAAACCGTGCTCACCGGAAGACTTGACCGCCACCCCGGCGCGACGGCCGCTGGGTTTCTTGCGGCGGCCGCCCTTGCCCTTGGCCACGTGCAGTTCCTTGCGGCCGTAACGGGTCTGCTGGTCACCGCTCTCGCGGTGACGCGTCTTGCGTTCCTTGTCCGCCTTCTGCTGGCGCGCTTCCTGCTCGGCGCGCGCCTGCGCCTGGGCCTGTTCGGTTTCCTTGCTCGCGGCTTCCTGCGCCTTGCGCGCCTCTTCCTCCTCGCGGCGGCGGGCTTCCTCGTCGCGCTTGCGCGCTTCCTCTTCTTCCTTGCGGCGCGCCTCTTCCTCGGCGCGGCGCAGAGCATCCTTTTCAGCCTGCAGCCTGGCCTCGCGCTCGGCCTCCAGGCGCGCCTTTTCCTCGGCCTCCTGCTTGAGCCGTTCCTGTTCCTCGGCGACCAGTTCGGCGCGGTTCACGTAGGTGCGCTTCTTGCGCACTTCCACGCTCACCTTGCGCGCGGCGGAACCGCGGCCGGCGGAACCGGTGCGCAACTCGGTGTGCATCTTGCGACGCAGGGTCACTTTCTTGGGCTGGGCCACCGCACCCTCGGAACGTCCGTGGGCCTTGCGCAAATAGCTCAGCAACTGCATTTTCTCCTTGTCGGAGATGGTGTCATCCGCACCGGTAATCTGCATGCCTGCCTCGCCCAGTTGCGCCAACAGGCGCTCCACGGGCAAGCCAACCACATCTGCAAACTGTCGTACCGTAACGTCGGTCATCGTAAGGCGTCTCCTCGACGGTTACCCTTGTTCTTCCGCAAACCAGGGGGCGCGAGCGGTCATGATCAATTGTCCGGCACGCTCTTCGTCCATGCCCTCGATATCCATCAGGTCATCGATCGCCTGTTCTGCCAGATCTTCCATTGTGACGATTCCTTTCGCCGCCAGCGTAAAGGCCAGGTCCTCGTCCATTCCTTCCATCTCCAGCAGGTCGTCCGCCGGACGCGCGCCACCGAGTTTTTCCTCGTTGGCGATGGCCCGGGTCAGCAGCACGTCGCGAGCGCGCCCGCGCAGTTCCTCGACGATGTCTTCCTCGAATTCCTCGATCTGCAACAACTCGCTGTTGGGCACATAGGCGATTTCCTCGATGGTCGAGAAACCTTCCTGCACCAGGATGGCGGCGACTTCCTCGTCGACGTCGAGGTCTTCCATGAACAGCTTCTGCAGAGCCTGCATCTCTTCCTCGGTTTTCTCGGCGGCCTGCTGTTCGTCCATCACGTTCAGTTCCCAGCCGGTAAGCTGGCTGGCGAGGCGCACGTTCTGCCCGCCGCGGCCGATGGCCTGCGAGAGCTGGTCGGTGGCGACCGCCACGTCCATGCTGTGCTTGTCCTCGTCGACCACGATGGACACCACCTCGGCCGGCGACATGGCGTTGATGACGAACTGCGCCGGGTTCTCGTCCCAGAGGATAATATCGACGCGCTCACCGGCAAGTTCGGTGGACACCGTCTGCACGCGCGAGCCGCGCATGCCGACACAGGCGCCGACCGGATCGATGCGCGGGTCGTTGGACTTGACCGCGATCTTGGCGCGCAGGCCGGGATCACGGGCGGCGCCGAGGATCTCGATCAGTTCCTGGCCAACCTCCGGCACTTCCAGCTTGAACAGTTCCACCAGGAATTCCGGCGCCACGCGGCTGACGAACAGTTGCGGGCCGCGCGGCTCGCTGCGCACATCCTTGAGGTAGCCGCGCAGGCGGTCGCCGGGACGCACCGCCTCGCGCGGAATCATGTCTTCGCGGTAGATGATGGCCTCGGCGTTGCCGCCCAGGTCCAGGTACACGTTGCCACGCTCGACGCGCTTGACGATACCGGTCACCAGCTCGCCGACCCGGTCCTTGTAGGCGTCCACCACCTGGGCGCGCTCGGCCTCGCGCACCTTCTGCACGATCACCTGCTTGGCGGTCTGGGCGCCGATGCGGCCGAAGTCGACGGACTCGATCTCTTCCTCGATATAGTCACCAACCTGCACGTCCGGCTTGATCTTGCGAGCCTCCTCGAGAAGGATCTGGCGACTGGGGTGGCGGTAACCACCTTCCTCGTCGTCCCCATCCTCTTCGCCCTCGGTGCGCTCCTCGACCACTTCCCAGCGCCGCCAGGTCTTGTAGTCACCGGTTTCGCGGTCGATCTCGACGCGCGCATCGATGTCTTCCTCGTGGCACTTTTTGGTCGCCGACGCCAGCGCCGCCTCGATGGCGCCGAAAATCACGTCCTTGCTGACGCCCTTCTCATTGGAGACGGCGTCCACGACCAGAAGAATCTCTTTACTCATTACGCACCCTCCGCACGATGCGAATCAAAATCGGGAACCAGCCGTGCGCTGTCGATCTCGTCCAGCGCCACCACCAGTTCTTCGTCCTCACTCATCTGCACCACGACCTGGTCCTCTCTCAGACCCATCAGGGTGCCCCTGAATTTGCGCCGTCCGTCGACGGCAGCGGCAAGCTGCACGTTGACCTCGCGTCCGGCAAAGCGCGCGAAATCGCGCGCCTGGTACAGCGGCCGGTCCAGCCCGGGCGACGACACTTCCAGTGCGTACTGCCCGCGGATCGGGTCCTCCACGTCGAGGATGCCGCTGACCTGGTGACTGACCGCCGAGCAGTCGTCCACCGTGATGCCCCGTTCGCTGTCGATGTATACGCGCAGCACACCCTGTTTGGCGCGGATGAATTCCACCCCGACCAGTTCAAAGCCCAGTGCTTCCACCGCGGGCTCCAGGAGCGCGCGCAATTCCGCCGATTCTCGCGGCATACATTTCCACCACAAACAAAAAATGGGCCAACGGCCCACTGCAAAACCCGGAAACCGCATGATTTGCCCTGCGGTCCGGGAGACATCCCCGCTATTGTATCAGAAGGCCTTTATAAAATGTAGCCCGATGATCACCGCAGCCGTCTCGACAGTGCGATCACCCGAGCGGCCCTCGCGCACCCATCCGGAGAAATCCACTCTCAACGATGACTTTATATTACAACATGTTACAAATTATTTCTAGCGTTTTACGGCATAACCTTCCGCTAACGGCCCTGTTTTCCCCACAGGGATTCGCTAAGATACCCCCGCCGCGTTTCCGGGGTCGCCTCCGCGCAGCGCGCCATAATAATGAAAGCCTGTGAGGAGACGTTGATGGATTTTGCACACGCGCTGGGCCTGAACACGGACGGGCAACACCCCGGAGAGAACCGCGAGGAACTGCAACTCTATATCAACCTGAAGCTGGCCTCCTCCGGCCAGCCGACCTGCATGCCCGAACAGTCGGCGCGCTTCCTGGATGTCTCCGGCGACCTGCTCCGCAGCTACCGGGAAAAAAACCGGCTGCTCACCGACTACCACTGCTGGGTCGACCAGCGCATCCAGGATTTCCTCAACCGCTACCTCGGCGATCTGGAACAGCTCGGCAAGGTACCCTCGCTGCCCACCCAGTCGTTCATCCTCGACCGCCACGGTGTGGCGCGCGAACTGTCGCTGCCAATGGGCGAGGACGAATTCCACTCCGACATCGTGTCCAGCTACCGGGTCCGCAACGGCGTGCTGCACAACCCGGCCAGCGACCGCCGCACCACCAAGGGCTCCTTCCACATCGCCGAGGGCGGCCTGCCGATACCCGGCGACAAAAAGGCGGTGCCGAAGATCGCCTTCGCGCGCATGCTGCAACACGCGCTGACACCGCCGGATGAACTGCTCACCATCCCCTTCACAGCCAGCCTGCCGGAACCGGCGCGCATGTTCGTGTCGCTGCTGCTGCGCCCGGTGGTGTGCCCGGCCATCCCCGGCAAGGAACCGGAGAAGTCGATGGAGATCCACTTCTTCGCGCCCGGCAACCTGGTCAGCAACCTGGACTTCGTGGAGAGCATCTTCGGCAATGGCGGCAACCCCTACCTGGCGGAGTTCGACGCGGCACTGGACATCGACCACTGGACCGGCCACACCGGCTGCGTGATCCTGGCGCCGCAACTGGTCGGCCTGCGCAAGAAGGACCTGGGACTGCCGCACTGGGAAGACGCCAGCGAACGCCAGCGCGCCGACGGCATGTGCTGGAAGGACGAGGCTGAAGTCTACAACGACGGCCAGGCCTTCAAGATCACCGCCCGCGACGAGAGCGGCGTGATCGTCACCCTGCTGGCCGACAACTATTTCGGTTACTGCAAGAAAGAGGTCAAGACCCAGATCGGCTTTTCGGCCAACCTGTACGGCCTCGCCGAGGAAGAGCACGCCGGCGGCGCGCTGGCCTTCCCGCGCCGTAACCATGGCGAGGAATACGGCGTCGACAGCCGCACCCACAAGCCCGGCTACTCCTTCGACGAGATCGTCGAGCGCTACGGTGAACTGATGGATGTGAAGCCGGAAGGCTACGCCATCGACCGCCGCTACCCGCAGATCGTGTACGTGCCGCAAAAGGTGCGCATGGACCTGAACGCGCAAACCATCACCTGGGAGAAGGACGGCCAGCAACAGACCATCCGCCTGCAGCCGGAAAAGATCTACATGCAGCCCAACGGCTACAAGATCGAAATGGAGAAGCACCCCGGCGCGCCCTCCTGGCGGCTGGTCGGCACCAACCCCGAGGGCACTTTCTGCCACAAGCCCTCCACCGTCTCCGGCGGCGGCAAGTCGGAGATTTCCAAGTCCCTGAACGACGCCGTCATCTACCGCTCGCTGTTCGTCGACGACCTGCAGAAGGACCTCGACCAGGTGCAGGCCATTTTCGACATGGACTACACCACCCGCTTCAAGCCCGGCTTCGAGCACGAGGACCGCGACCCGACCCGCAAGCCGCTCAGCCCGGAGCGCAGCCTGGGTTCGGTCATCAAGCTGCTCACGCCCAGTTCCAGCTATACCGACGAATTCAACCAGTGGCTGGACTCGATCTCGCCGCGCATCCTGGCGCTGGCTTTCATCATCAAGCGTTTCTACCGGCCGGAATGGGGCGACCGCTGGCGCGAACACCTGTCGGTGGACAAGGTGGACGGCGCGCCGGCGCACGAGCTGAAACTCGACGACCGTCACATCGTCGCCTCCTACCTGCGCGTCGGCTTCGACCGCGACAACAAGTGGCGCACCTTCAAGCTGCGCCAGGACTACATCGCCACCGAAAAGATCCAGATGGAAGACGACATCACCGCCTCCATCGTGGTGCCGTCGAGTTGTATCGCCGACTGCGCACCGGCACGTGCCGGCGAGCACAGTGTGAAGCTGGCCCACAACTGCGAATACCGCCTGTTCCAGCGCCCTGACGACGCCATCATTCCCGGCTTCGACAAGCAGACCGAGCTGGACATGTCGCAGCCGGACAATTTCTTCGCCAACTACGAACCGCTGGACCGGCAGCGGGTACGCGAACTGGTCGAGGACGTGCACACCTTCTATCAGTTCACGCAACCGATGCAGGATACGCTCAAGGCAGCATGCGACGACAACAGTGCCTACGTGGTGTCGTCGGCCCACCCGCGCATGGTCGACGGCGCGCCGTCGAAAAACCCGCGCTACCTGCAGACCCGCCCCGACCTCGTCAACCCGGTCCGCAAATACGTGGCCGAGATGAGCACCCGCTTCCACCGCAAGCTGCCGCTGCAGCAGCCGGTATGCCACCCGGTCGACGCAGTGCTGGCCGGGCGCCGCAACAACCCGCCCGAGCCGGGCATACGCCCGCTGGCGGTGTATAACCCGATCCACTACCAGGAACTGCCGGAACTGTTCATGGATTTCCTGTGCAGCCTCACCGGCAAGTCGCCCTCCACCACCGGCGCCGGCAGCGAGGGGGCGCTCACCAAGGGTCCGTTCAACGCCCTGCGCACCATCGCCGACCTCAACAACGCACTGGTATCCTTCGTGCTGACCGGGCACGCGGGCTTTTCCAGTTCCGCCGGCCACGTCGGACCCGACATGCGTGTCGACCACGACATTAGTCTGCTGATGCCGGAAATCTGGGCGCGCCTGGAACCGCAGCAGCGCGACCCGGCCTGGCTGATCGAAAACGGCTACCTGGAAAAACTCGAGGACTTCGAGCACGACGGCCGCCCGGTGCTGGCCAGCCGCCTCGGCTACCGCATCACCAACCGCTTTGTGCATGGCTTCTTCGGCAAGATCTTCGACAACCCCTGCGCGGTGTTCACCGACGAGATCCTCAAGCCCGAAACCCAGAACCTGGACGTGTTCGTGGACGGCGTGAACAACATCGTCGAGGCCCAGCAGCGCGAGGCGCAGCGCTACATCGATGACGGCAGCATCGAGGACGCCTGCCCGCCGTTGCGCGCGCTGATCGAGATCATGGCCACCGGCCAGTCCGACGGCATGGACGCACAGCACCCGAAGTTCCGCGCCATGTTCACGCGCGAACACCTGCTCAAGTCACGCTGGTACAAGCAGCGCCTGGAAGTGAAACAGCACCGTGACATCGCGCTCTGGCAGCGCAACGTGAGCTACCTGAAACAGTTTCTGGACGACGACGACTATGCCGATGAGGCCGAACGCCTGGATATCGCCGGCCGTTACCGGCGCGCCACCGAAAAGCTGAAGGAGGTGCAGAGCCGCGACTACCTGAAGAGCCTGGTCGGCACCCTGGGCGCCGACCCGCTGGGCCTGTCCAGCGCGGCGGCCGGCAACCACCTGGTCAGCTGGAGCCGCCTGAAGCTGTCCTTCTCCAGCAGCGGCGCGGTCGAACACCCGCAACAGACTGCGCTCGCCGAGGCCAGGCCGATGACGCTGCTGCAACGCTTCAAGGCGCGTTTCCGGCGCTCGCGGCTGCAGTAGTCGCGGGCCGGAACGGCCGACCCGCGCGGCGGGTCGGTTCGACCCGCCTGCATGCATCGGGTACACTCAGCGTCCGGTTACCCGACACCCGCGAGGCGCATGACCCACTCCCACCCGGCTGCAACACTGGAAGCACGCGATCTGAGCTGCATCCGCGACGACCGCACACTGTTCAGCGAGCTCTCCTTTACCCTTGGCCCCGGTCAGGTATTGCTGGTCGAGGGCCGCAACGGCAGCGGCAAGACCTCGCTGTTGCGCATCCTGTGCGGCATCCGCCAGCCCGACGAGGGCTATATCCACTGGAACGGTGGTGATATCTACCGATTGTCCACCGGATACAACGCCGTCACCGCCTGGGTCGGCCACAAGGACGGCATCAAGCTGGAACTGACCGCGCGCGAGAACCTGGTGTTCGCACGCAGCCTGGGCACGCCTTCCGGGCTGGAAATCTCCGAAGCGCTGGAGCGGATGGAACTTGGCGGCTTCGATGATGTCACTGCTATTAATCTGTCCGCCGGGCAAAAACGGAGGCTGTCGCTGGCGCGCCTGCTGGTAACCCGGTCGCAGTTGTGGATACTCGACGAACCGTTCACCTCGCTGGACACCCACGGCATCTCGCTGGTTGAGAACATGGTCGACAAACATCTTTCGGAGGGTGGTATGCTGGCGGTCACCTCGCACCATACGGTGACGCTGGACAGTTCCGAGATCACGCGCATCAATCTTTCCGAATGAAACCCGCCACGCTCCCACAAGCCTTTGCCATCCTGCTGCGCCGCGACCTGACGCTGGCCTACCGACGCCGCTCGGAAATGATCAACCCGCTGCTGTTCTTCGTGCTGGTGACGGCGCTGTTCCCGCTCGGCATCGGCGCCGACCCTGAGCTGCTGCGCAACATCGGCCCGGGCATCATCTGGGTGGCGGCGCTGCTCGCCTCCCTGCTGTCGCTGGAGACCGTGTTCCGCTCCGACTTCGACGATGGCTCACTGGAACAGTTGCTGCTCAGTCCGCACCCGCTGTCGGTGCTGATGATCGCCAAGGTGCTGGCGCACTGGCTGATCACCGGCCTGCCGCTGCTGGTCGTGGCGCCGCTGCTGGCCGTGCTGCTGAACCTGTCCGGCGACGCCACAGCCACCCTGCTGATCACGCTGGCGCTGGGCACCCCGGTGCTCAGTCTGATCGGCGCCATCGGCGTGGCGCTGACGGTGGGCCTGCGCAAGGGCGGCACCATCCTGTCGCTGCTGGTACTGCCGCTGTACGTTCCGGTACTGATTTTCGCTGCCAGCGCAGTCGCCAACAGCGACGCCGGGCTGCCGGTGAACGCCCACCTGTCCCTGCTCGCGGCGCTGCTGGTGTTGTCCATCAGCCTGTCGCCGGCCGCCACCGCCGCTTCACTGCGCATCAGTATGAGTTAGCCATGTTACGTTTCTTTCACCAGCTTGCTTCGCCCAGACATTTCTACCGCATCAGCGGCAAACTGATCCCGTGGCTGGCGCTCGCCTGCCTGGTCTTCACCCTGACCGGTGTCTACCAGGGACTGGTGGTGGCGCCCACCGACTACCAGCAGGGCGACAGCTACCGCATCATGTTCATCCACGTCCCGGCGGCGTGGATGTCGCTGTTCATCTACATGGTCATGGCGGCGGCCGGGGTCATCGGCCTGGTATGGCATATCAAGCTGGCCGAGATCGTCGCCATCAGCAGCGCGCACATCGGCGCTTCCTTCACCTTCCTGGCGCTGATCACGGGCTCCATCTGGGGCAAGCCGATGTGGGGCACCTGGTGGGTCTGGGACGCGCGCCTGACCTCCGAGCTGATACTGCTGTTCCTGTATCTCGGCGTGATCGCCCTGTACAACGCCGTCGAGGACCGCCGCACGGCGGCGCGCGCCACTTCCATCCTGGCGCTGGTCGGCGTGGTCAATATTCCCATCATCCACTACTCGGTGGAGTGGTGGAACACCCTGCACCAGGGGCCGACCGTCACCAAGTTCGACGCGCCCTCCATCGACCTGCGTATGCTCATCCCGCTGCTGCTGATGGCGGTCGCCTTCAAGATCTTCTACGCCGTGGTGCTGCTGCTGCGCGCGCGCGTCGAGGTGCTGCAACGCGAACGCAACTCGGCCTGGGTCCAGGAACTGGTAAAAGAACATGAATGATTTCTTTCACATGGGCGGCTATGCCGTCTACGTCTGGAGCTCCTACGGCATTGCGCTGCTGGTGCTGCTGGCCAACGTCATCGCGCCTGTGCGGGCGCGCAGGAAACTTCTATCCCAACTGGCGCGCAGTAAACAGCGCGCGCGGAGAATGCAACGATGAACCCGGTACGCAGGAAACGCCTGATTCTCATCGGGCTGATGGTCGCGGGCGTGGCTGTCGCCGTCGGCTTTGCGCTCAACGCCTTCAACCAGAACCTGATGTTCTTCTACTCGCCCAGCGAGGTGGTGGGCGGCAAGGCGCCGGTCGACCACCCGTTCCGGCTCGGGGGGCTGGTCACCACCGGCAGCGTGCAGCGCATGTCCAACGGGCTGACCACGCGCTTCGCCGTCACCGACAACACGCAGACGGTGACCATCGAGTACACCGGCATCCTGCCCGACCTGTTCCGCGAGGGGCAGGGTATCGTGGCGCACGGCAAGCTCAATGAAAACGGCGTGTTCGTGGCCGACGAGGTGCTGGCCAAGCACGACGAGAACTACATGCCGCCGGAAGTGGCGGCGGCGCTGGAAAAATCGCACAAGGAAGCGACCGGCCAGGGCGGGACGACGCCATGATTCCCGAACTCGGACACTTCGCGCTGATCCTGGCCCTGTGCCTGGCGGTGGTGCAGGCCACGGTGCCGCTGGTGGGCAGCCTCAACCGCACACCGGCCTGGGTGGCCATGGGGCGCCCGCTGGCCTACGGCCAGTTCGTGTTCCTCGCCATATCCTTCGCGGCGCTGGTACACGCTTTCCTGGTCAACGATTTCTCGGTGGTCTACGTCGCCCAGCACGGCAACACCGAACTGCCGACCATCTACAAGGTTTCCGCGGTATGGGGCGCGCACGAGGGCTCGCTGCTGCTGTGGGTCTTCATCCTCTCAGGCTGGACGGTGGCGGTGGCCGCCAACACCCGCAGTCTGCCCGAGGAGATGGTGGCGCGGGTCCTGTCGGTGATGGGCATGGTCAGTATCGGCTTCCTGTCCTTCCTGCTGTTCACCTCCAATCCCTTCGCGCGCGTGTTTCCGGCGCCCTTGCAGGGCGGCGAACTCAACCCGCTGCTGCAGGACTTTGGCCTGGCCGTGCACCCGCCCATGCTGTACATGGGCTACGTTGGCATGTCGGTGGCCTTTGCCTTCGCCATCGCCGCCCTGATCGGCGGCAAGCTGGACAATGCCTGGGCGCGCTGGTCACGGCCCTGGACGCTGGTGGCCTGGGTGTTCCTGACCCTGGGCATCGTGCTGGGAAGCTGGTGGGCCTACTATGAACTCGGCTGGGGCGGCTGGTGGTTCTGGGATCCGGTCGAGAACGCCTCGTTCATGCCCTGGCTGGTCGGCACCGCGCTGGTGCACTCGCTGGCGGTCACCGAGAAACGCGGTGCCTTCAAGCGCTGGACGGTGCTGCTGGCCCTGCTGGCCTTTTCACTGAGCCTGCTGGGCACCTTCCTGGTGCGCTCCGGCGTACTGACCTCGGTGCACGCCTTCGCCTCCGACCCGGCGCGCGGCATGTTCATACTGATGTTCCTGATGATTGTCATCGGCGGCTCCCTGTTCCTGTACGCGCTGCGCGCGCCCGGCATATCACGCGGTGGCGGCTTCGACATGCTGTCGCGAGAAACCCTGCTGCTCGGCAACAACCTGCTGCTGGTGATCATCACCGCCCTGGTGCTGCTCGGCACCCTGGCGCCGCTGCTCTACGATGCCTTCGAGTGGGGCAAGATCTCGGTCGGCTTCCCCTGGTTCAACAGCATGTTCGTGATCTTTACGCCCCTGATGATCCTGTTGATGGGCGCCGCGCCACTGACGCGCTGGAAGCACCACGAACCCGCCGCGCTGCTGCGCCAGTTGCGCACCGCGCTGGCCGTCAGTATCGCCGCCGCCATCGTCACCGCACTGCCCTTCGCCAGCGGATCCTGGTCGGCGGGCCTGGCCGTTGGGCTGTCGATGTGGCTGCTGACCACGCTGCTGTCGAGCCTGCGCCAGCGACTCCGCAACAAGGGCGGATTCGGCGCCCTGATGTCCGACCTGCGCGGACGCGGCGGCCGCTCCTACTACGGCATGTGGTTCGCCCACCTCGGAGTCGCCGTGTTCATCATCGGCGTCACCTTCGTGACCCAGTTCGATATCGAGAAAGACGTGCGCATGAGTCCGGGCGACGAAATCGCCCTCAACCACTACGTGTTCCGCTTTGACGGTGTCGCGCCGCACGAGGGCCCCAACTACACGGCGCAACGCGGCACCGTGCACGTGCTGCTCGACGGTCGCGAGATCACCGTGCTGCACCCGGAAAAACGCACCTATCGTGTGCAGAGCAAACCCATGACCGAGGCCGGCATCGACCCTGGCCTGTTCCGCGACATCTACGTGTCGCTGGGTGAGCCGCTCGGCAACGGCGACTGGGCCTTGCGCCTGTACTACAAGCCCATGGTGCGCTGGATCTGGCTGGGCGGCCTGTTCATGGCCTTCGGCGGCCTGCTGGCGGCATCCGACCCGCGCTACCGCATGCGCGTGCTGGCCAGGCTGCGCGGCCAGACTGCGTCCGGCGCGCTGGCCGGGGGACACGCCTGATGCCGGCATTCGTCCGCTACCTGGCGCCGCTGCTGGCGTTCCTGGCGCTGGCCGGCCTGCTCTACAAGGGGCTAAGCCTGGACCCGCGCAAGGTGCCTTCGCCGCTCATAGACAAGCCCGCGCCGACCTTTCGCCTCCCGACCCTGGAACAGCCCGGGCGCTTCCTGGACAACGAGGCGTTCCGGGGCAAGGTGGTGCTGTTCAATGTGTGGGCCACCTGGTGCGTGGCCTGCCGCCAGGAACACCCGGTGCTGATGCGGCTGCGTGAACTCGGGGTGCCGATCTACGGCCTGGACTACAAGGACAAGCGCGAGGATGCGCAACGCTGGCTGCAGGCCTATGGCAACCCCTACGTCGCCAACGCATTCGATGAGGAAGGCCGTGTCGGTATCGACTGGGGCGTGTACGGCACGCCCGAGACCTTTGTCATCGACAGGCAGGGCGTGATCCGGCACAAGCACATCGGGCCGCTCAGCTACGACGACATCGAGAACGAAATCATGCCGCTGCTGCGGAAACTGCGCGAGAGCGACGGATGAAAAAATCCCTGTACCTGCTGTTTGCCGTCTTCCTGACCCTTGGCGTCACCGGCCATGCGCCGCCGGCGCGGGCCGCCGGTCTGGAAGCCTTCGATTTCACCGGCGACGTGGACGAGGAGCGATTCAAGCACCTGATCGTCGAACTGCGCTGCCTGGTGTGTCAGAACCAGTCGCTGGCGGACTCCGACGCGGACCTCGCCCACGACCTGCGCCGCGAAATCTACGAACTGATGCAACAGGGCAAGAGCGACGAGGAGATCGTCGACTTCCTGGTGCAGCGCTACGGCGACTTCGTGCTCTACAACCCGCCTGTCAAACCGGAAACCTGGATTCTCTGGTACGGTCCCTTCGCGCTGCTGGGCGTGGGCCTGCTGATACTGGCCTTCACCGTGCGCCAGCGCAAACGCCAGTCCGACACCCCGCTGTCCGAGCAGGAACAGCAGAAGCTCAAGACCCTGCTCGGCGACGACGACAACGGAGACAAACCCGCATGACCGCTTTCTGGTTGCTGGCCGGCCTGATGGCCGTGCTGGCGCTCGCCTTCATCGCCCTGCCCCTGCTGCGCAGCCGCCAGCACCAGACCATCGACCGGGACCAGTTGAACGTCGCCGTCATCCGCGAACAGCTCGCCGAGCTGAAAGCCGACATGGAAGCCGGCAAGCTGGAAGAGGCCGCCTTTGAAGCCGCGCGCCACGACCTCGAACGCGAACTGCTGGACGCCGTCGACGGCCGGGAAGACACGGCGCCCGCCACAGCCATCCGCCGCGGGCGCTGGTTACTGGCGATACTGGTACCCGCGGTACCTGTGCTGGCGGTCATGATCTACCTGCAACTGGGCATGAGCGATTTCGAGGAACGCGCCGCTCAGGCCAGCGCCGCGCAGAACCAGGCCGGCGGCATGAGCGAGCACGACATCAACCTCATGCTGGACAAGCTCGCCGAGCGGCTGCGCGCGGAACCCGAACACCCCGAGGGCTGGATGCTGCTGGGGCGCACCTACACCACCCTGCAACGCTTCGACGAGGCAGTGGAAGCCTACGAGCAGGCGCGCAAGTACGGCGGCGATTCTCCGGAACTGCTGATCGATTACGCCGACACGCTGATCGCGGCCCAGGGCGGAAACTTCAGCGACAAGGCCGGGGAACTGCTCAAACAGGCGCTGGAGCAGCAGCCGGACAACCCCAAGGGCCAGTGGCTGATGGGGCACTGGTATTTCCAGCGCGGTGACTTCCGCAACGCCCTGGAAGCCTGGCAACGTGTCGTGCCCATGGTCCAGCCCGGCAGCGACAACGCCAGAATCCTGCAACAGCAAATCCAGATCGCCCGTGCCCGACTGGGTGACGCGGCGCCGCCGGAATCCACGCCGGCGCCCCCGGCGGCGGACGGCGCATCCATCCAGGTCAGCGTGTCGCTCGACCCGGCCCTGCGCGACAGTGTCAGCCCCGACGACACGGTATTCATTTTCGCGCGCGCCGTGAGCGGCCCGCGCATGCCGCTGGCGATCGTGCGCAAGCAGGTCCGCGACCTGCCGGTAACGGTTACCCTGGACGACTCGCTGTCGATGATGCCGGCCATGACCCTGTCGAAGTTCCCCCAGGTGGTGGTCGGCGCGCGGGTATCGAAAACCGGCCAGGCCATGGCCGCGCCCGGCGACCTGCAGGGTCTGAAAAGCCCGGTCGCCACCAACGCCGGTCCGGACGCCCGGGTCGAAATCGTGATCAATGAACGGGTCGGCGGCTAGGCAGCGCCTCGGCCCGCGCAGCAGGACAGGCCGGCCACGTCGCTGATGAAGGACTGCGCGCACAGTTTCAGTCCTTCCGAAAGACTGAAGTAGGGAAACAGACGCTTAGCCAACGCCGCGACCGTCATGCCGCCGGCAATGGCCAGCGCGGCGGTCTGGATCAGCTCGCCCGCTTCAGCCGCTACGGAGCCAAGCCACGCCCCCACAACACACCGGCCGATTTGGCCGGGATTTCACGAATATGCTAGACTTTCCGGTTTTTACGGCCCGCAACAACCAACCGGCCGTGCGGCAATACCACCCCGGAGGTTCCCCCCGCCCATGTTCTTCAACTTCGAGTGCACCGAGCGCGGCTGCCCGCGCAATGACATTCTGTCCGGTCTCACCGTGGCCCTGGCCCTGGTCCCGGAAGCCGTCGCCTTTGCCTTCGTCGCCGGTGTCGAGCCGCTGGTGGGCCTGTACGCCGCGTTCATGGTAGGCCTCATTACCGCGGTCGCCGGCGGACGCCCGGGCATGATCTCCGGCGCCACCGGCGCGCTGGCGGTGGTAATGGTGAGCCTGGTCGCGGAACATGGCGTCGAGTACCTGTTCGCGGCAGTGGTATTGATGGGTCTGATCCAGATCGGAGTGGGCCTGCTGAAACTGGGCAAGTTCATCCGCATCGTGCCGCACCCTGTCATGCTGGGTTTCGTCAACGGCCTCGCCATCGTGATCTTTCTCGCCCAGCTGAAGAACTTCCAGGTGGAAAACACCGCCGGTGAGCTACAGTGGATGCAGGGGCCGGCGCTGTGGACCATGCTCGGTCTCATCGCCCTGACCATGGCCATCATCCAGTTTCTGCCGCGCCTGACCAGCAAGGTGCCCGCCTCGCTGGCTGCAATCGTCACGGTGTCATTGCTGGTGATCTTTGCCGACATCGACAGCCGCACGGTCGGCGACCTGGCCTCGATCGCCGGCGGGCTGCCGGAGTTCCACCTGCCTGAGGTGCCTTTCAGCCTCGAGACCCTGCGAATCATACTGCCCTATTCCGTCATCCTGGCAGCCATTGGCCTGATCGAATCCCTGCTCACCATGAGCCTGATCGACGAAATCACGGAAACACGCGGACAGGGCAACCGCGAGTGTATCGGTCAGGGCGTCGCCAACAGCGTCACCGGCCTGTTCGGCGGCATGGGTGGCTGCGCCATGATCGGCCAGAGCATGATCAACATCAATTCCGGAGGTCGCGGACGCCTGTCCGGCATCAGTGCCGCCCTGTTCCTGCTGCTGTTCGTCCTGGTCGCCTCCGACCTGATCGAGAAAATCCCCCTGGCGGTGCTCACCGGGGTGATGTTCATGGTCGTCATCGGCACCTTCGAGTGGTCCAGCCTGCGCATCTTCCGCAAGATCCCGCCCAGCGACGCCTTCGTGCTGGTGCTGGTATCGGCAGTCACCGTCGCCACCGACCTCGCCGTGGCGGTCGTGGTGGGCGTACTGGTTTCCGCCGTGGTGTTCGCCTGGCAACACGCCAAGCATATCCGCGTGGAAAGCTTCATGGACGAAAAAGGCTCCAAGGTCTACGAACTGCACGGCCCCCTGTTCTTCGCCTCGGTCAAGAACTTCCAGGATCTGTTCAACTGCAAGGACGACCCGGATGACGTCATCATCGAATTCCAGCACTCGCGGGTGGTCGACCATTCCGCCATCGAGGCCATCGACACGCTGGCGGAACGCTACCTGAGCGCGGGCAAGACCCTGCACCTGCGTCATCTCAGCCCGGAATGCCGCCAGCTCCTGCACAAGGCCGGCAACCTCGTCGAGGTCAACGTACTGGAAGACCCGCGCTACCACGTAGTGGCCGACGAACTCGCCTGACAGGCCCGCGCCGCCGGTCTCGGGCCGGGGCCGCGAATTCCGTTGCATGCACATCGACGCAGCCTATAATCAACGCCATGTTCGACCGCTGCATCTATTTCAACCTCAACGCACTGACGCGTGACCTCAACCGGATCTGGGACGAGGAATTCAGGGCGCTGGGACTGTCACCCGCGCACGCCTACCTGCTGCGCGCGGTACTGGCCAACCCCGGCATCAACCAGAAGGCGCTGGCCGACGAACTGAGCCTGGCGCCTTCCACCGTTACCCGCTTCGTGGACGCACTCGCCGCCCGCCAGCTACTCGAAAGACGCCCGGCGGCCGACAACGCGCGTGAAATCGCACTCCATCCCACCCGCACCGGCAAGAGACTGCAGGCCGCACTGGAAGAATCCGGTCAGGCGCTCTATAACCGGCTGCGGCGCAAGCTGGGCGCTCGCCGCTTCGACGCCTTCGTTCGGGAACTCCGCGATATCCGCGAACAACTGGACCCGTCCGATTAGTCCACCCCCCTTGCGGCACGGTTGATTCTCTCATTTGTTTGTATGTACACTCATTTATTCCTGAAAATACTGAAAAGGGAGGCGCCCCGTCATGATGACGCTGTATGACATGGAACTGTCCGGAAATTGTTACAAGGTCAGGCTGCTGGCATCCCTGCTCGGGATGCGACTCGAGCGGATCGCGGTGAACCTGCGTACCGCTGAAAACCGTTCGCCGACCTTTCTGGCGCTCAACCCGCGCGGCGAGATCCCGGTGCTGGTCGACGGCGACACCGTCGTCTGGGACTCGCACGCAATACTGGTCTACCTTGCCGGCAAACACGACGGCGGGCACTGGTACCCGGACGCCCCTGCGGCGCGCGCCCGCGTCC
>WGBO01000069.1 GCA_015494295.1 Gammaproteobacteria bacterium
GCAATGGCGTCCCTGGCGGCATTCACCTGCCCGCGGATCTCTTCGTTCATGGCGTTGGAACGAAGTGAAAGCTGTCTGACCTCGTCGGCCACCACGGCAAATCCCCGCCCTGCCTCGCCGGCCCTGGCCGCCTCGATGGCCGCGTTGAGCGCCAGCAGGTTGGTCTGGTCGGCAATCGACCGGACATTTTCAAGCAGGCGGAAGATCCCGTCCATGTGCTCGACCATATCGTCGATCTTGTAGACGGTCTCGACGCTTTGCTTCGCGGTATCCACCATGATCTCGACAAAATAGCTCATGAGATCGCTGGCCTCCTTGATAAAGCCCTTGACGTTCCCGCCACTGGCCTTTACCGCGACGCGCTCGACCAGTTCAATAACGGCGTCTTCCTGGCACTGGGACTTGGCCACGATGCCGTGAAAACTCTCGCTCAGGGGATTGATTGCATCGCGTAGCAGTGAATGGACGCGCTGGATCTCCTCGCGGATGGCCTCCACTTCGCTCGAAACGGCGCCCGAGAGGTCCTCGGCCACGGCACGGGCCTGGTCCGGCAAGTGAGCGCCAGCATCATCGCGAATTTTCTCTCCACCTTCCCGTGTCGGAAACTTTCGAGCCAGTAACCAGCCGGCAAGCAAAGACGAGGCGGAAACCACGCCCATCAGCGCCCAGCCCCCGGTCCCCGGCAGTTCAGTGAGTGCCAGCACCCCGCTGCCAAACAGGGCGAGTGTCACGATCATGTATATCAGTCTGTCGCTGCGCATCGTTTACACATTCCTTGTTGGTTTGTCATTTATTCGTTGGCCGCGGCAGCGCCGCGTTCGCAGGCCCCGGGCAATGCGGAGGCGATCCGCTGCAAGGGCAGCACCCGGTCGACGCATCCCAGTTTCACTGCCTCGCCGGGCATGCCCCATACCACGCTGCTGGCTTCGTCCTGGGCCAGGGTGCTGGCGCCGGCCTGTTTCATCTCCGCCATTCCACGCGCGCCGTCGTCACCCATACCCGTCAGCAGCACGCCGACTGCATTGATTCCGATCTGGTCCGCAACAGAACGAAACAGCACGTCTACCGAGGGACGATGACGGTTCACCGGCGGACCGTCACTGAGGCGGCACACGAACCGGGCGCCGTTGCGCTCCACCAGCAAGTGCCGGTCACCCGGGGCAATGTAGGCATGGCCAGGAAGGATCTGTTCACCATCGCGCGCTTCGCATACCGACATGGCGCTGACACCGTCCATGCGCCTGGCGAATGCCCCGCTGAAGGCGGCGGGGATATGCTGGGTGATGACAACCCCTGGCGTGTCGGCGGGCAGGGCCTGCAACACTTCCTTGATGGCTTCGGTGCCACCGGTGGAGGCGCCAATGGCGATCAGTTTGTCCGTGGTCCGGAAAGGACGCCTGGCGCCGGGTTTCGCGATCACCGCGTCCGCCGACAGACGGGGGCGGACATCCGTGGGTCCTTTCCAGGCACGCGGCCGCGCGGACGCGGCAATTTTTACCTTGGAAACGATTTCGTCGGCGTAATCCTGCATGCCGTGCTGGACGTCAATCGCAGGCTTGGTCACGAAATCGACAGCACCGAGTTCCATCGCCTCCAGCGTGACGTCGGCGCCCTCCTCCGTCAGGGAGGAAACCATCAATACCGGCATTGGGCGCAGGCGCATCAGGTTGCGCAGGAAGGTGATGCCATCCATGCGCGGCATTTCCACATCCAGTGTAAGCACATCGGGATTCAAGGTCTTTATCTTGTCCCGGGCGATATAGGGGTCGGGCGCCGTACCGACCACCTCGATGGCCGGGTCGGATTCAAGAATCGCACGGAGCATCTTGCGGATCAGGGCGGAATCATCCACCACCAGCACCCGAATCTTTCCATTGTCCCGTTTCATGCCGCGCCACACTCCTTCAAAACAGTTCCACGCCGCCGTCTACCGGCGTTTTCCGCAGGTCGTCGAGGTAGTGGGTCTCCCGCTCGACGATGGTTTCGTTGTGCATGTTTCGGAGTTTCCTCACCTGAACCTTTCCGCTGGCGGGGGTGTAAACGACCTTGCGCGGATAAACGTCCCCGAGATCCTGTCCGGCCAGGACCAGGCCCTCCGTTGCGATATAGTCCAGCACGAAATCGATATTGCGCCGGCCGATATCGGTAGTCCCACGGAGTATGCGCCCGCCCCCGACCAGCTTGACTTCGAGGAATTCGCGCCGCCCGCCGTGCTTGAGAATCTCGTTTATCATCGTTTCCATGGCATAGCTTCCATACCGAGCCGCACTGCTGTTCGGTCCCTGCCGCCAACTGTCGTTCATGCGTGAGGAATCGGGCAGCATGAAGTGGTTCATGCCGCCGATGCCGAAATGGCTGTCCCGGATACAGGCCGACACGCAGGACCCCAGCACCGTGGTGATCTTTTCGTCAGCCAGTGTCACGTAGTACTCGCCGGGCAGTATCTTGGCGACGTAACAGTTTCGCGTCTTGTCCCAGTAACGCTTTATGCGTTCGAATCCCGGCAAGGCCGGCGACATGTCAGGGGCGTGGACGCCCGGAACCCGATTGGCAACTACCATCAGCAATGTCTCCGGTAAATCGTCCGCCCAAGGTTCTCGAAGCGCTCCGAGACCTTGAACAGGGATTCCGAATGTCCGATAAACAGGTGTCCGCCAAGTGGCAGAAGATCCGCAATCCGGTCGAACAGCATGCGCTGCGTGGGTTTGTCGAAATAGATGACGACGTTTCGGCAAAAAATCGCGTCGAAAGGCCCACGCATCGGCCACGCGTGCATCAGGTTCAGGGTACGGAAGGTGACCAGGCGCCGGATTTCCGGTGACACGCGCACCTTTCCGGCGTTTTCCCCCTTCCCCTTCTGAAACCAGCGGCGCAACCGGGCCGGATCCAGACTGGAAACGCGTTCCAGGTCGTAGACACCGCGGCTGGCGGTGGCAATCACGCTGGAATCGATATCGGTGGCGAGAATACGCACATCCCAGTCGCCGATGTCGGGCATGGCCTCGGACAGCGTCATGGCGATCGAAAAGGCTTCCTCCCCGATCGAACAGCCGGCCGACCAGATGCGCAGACGCCTGTCGCCGGCGTGCTGTTCCCGCCAGCGCGGCAGCAACTCCGCGGCGAGATAGTCGAAATGATGTTCCTCGCGGAAAAATGCGGTGAGGTTGGTGGTAAGGGCGTTGATGAAGTGGGTGAACTCCTCGCCCTGCCCGGTGGCGACCTGGCGGCAGTAGGCGTCGAAACTGCCCAGGCCTAGTGCCCGCAGGCGCCGCGCCAGCCGGCTGTAGACCATGCCGCGCTTGGCGCCCGACAGGGAAATCCCGGCATGTTCGCGCAGCAGGCCGCGCACGCACTCGAAGTTGGCGTCGCTGAAAGGGAACTCGCGGCCCGCAACAGCGCCGGGCGCGTCCGCGTCGCCACGCCCGTCGTGCGCCGTTTCGGCGGCCAGGTTCACCGGGAACACCCACGACCTTCACTGTCGTCCCCGCGCCTGAACATGCTCAGAACTCCTCCCATTCCCCGTCGTCGAAGTCCTGGTTGACAGCCTTCGAGCCGCTGCTACGCCGGGCGCCCGCTGCCGGCCTGGTCTCGGGCTTTGAAGCAGGCGCGGGAGACGTGAAGGGCCGTTCAGGAGAACGCCTCTCCGCGCCTTCCCATACGGCATCGGTCTGTTCCGCGGTATCGTCGCCCGTCTTGAAGAAGCCGATCAGGCTGGTGAGCCGGGCACCCTGTTCGTCGAGTGACTTGGACGCCGCCGCGGCCTCCTCGACCAGCGCGGCATTCTGCTGGGTGACCTCGTCCATCTGCATGATGGCCTTGTTGACCTGCTCGATGCCGGTGGACTGTTCCTGGCTGGCTGCCGCGATCTCGGCCACGATGTCGCTGACCTTTTTCACTGCGGTGACGATCTCCTGCAGGGCTTCGCCGGACTTGTCGACCAGTTCGCCACCTTCCTCCACCTTGCTGACGCTGTCCTCGATCAGCCCCTTGATCTCCTTGGCGGCTCCGGCACTGCGCTGAGCAAGGTTGCGCACCTCCGCGGCCACTACCGCGAAACCGCGGCCCTGTTCACCCGCGCGTGCAGCCTCGACGGCGGCGTTCAGGGCCAGCAAATTGGTCTGGAACGCGATCTCGTCGATGACGCCGATGATGTCGGCGATCTTCTGGCTGCTGGCGTTGATGGCGGCCATTGCGTCGATCGCCTGGCTGACCACTTCGCCACCCTGCTCCGCCTGTTCGCGTCCGGCGGCCGCGAGCTGATTGGCCTGCCGGGCGTTGTCCGCGTTCTGTTTCACCGTGGAAGTCATTTCCTCCATGCTGGAGGCCGTCTCCTCCAGCGACGCGGCTTGCTGTTCAGTCCGCTGGCTGAGGTCGGTATTGCCCTGCGCGATCTCCGATGCGCCGGTGGAAATGCCGGCGGTGACGCCGCGAATCTGCTGAACCATGTCCAGCAGGTTGGTCATCGAGGCGTTTATGGCATCCCGCAACTCGGCAAACTCGCCCTGGAAATCACCTTCCATCTTCTGCCCCAGGTCGCCTTCTGCCAGCGCGGCGACCACCCGGCGAGTCTCCTTGATGGGCACCACAACCGCGCTCATCAACTCATTGATTCCCTCGCCAAGTGTTTTCATGAAGCCCTCGTAGCTGTCGGTGTTGATGCGCTTGTCCAGCTTGCCTACGGTTGCGTCCGCGATCAGCGACTCGACCTGGTGCTCGGCATCAAGTTGCAGGGTAATATCCTTCCATTCAACGGCGGTACCAAGACGATTGCCGCTGTCGTCGACCACCGGGTTGGCGACCAGCTCAAAGGTGCGGCGTCCGATCTTGATCCTTGCCCGGTGGGTGTCGGTCATGCGCGCCAGCAGTTCGCGCTGGTGTTCCGGGTGTTTGTGGAATACGTCGATGTTCGCGCCCAGCAGCTTGTCGGCGGAAAACTCGGGGAGGTCCTCGCGCAAATCGTCCTGGGCGTCCCGCATCATCTCCTCGACCGACTGGTTCAGGTAAATAATGTTTCCGTCGTTGTCGGCCACCATCACGTTGGTGGACACGTTGTCCAGCGCGACCTTGATGCGTTGCGCGGCATCGCCCTGGCGGCGCGCCTCGTCGAGATCGAAACCGAGCTTGATCTGCATCGACTTCAAGGCACGCAGCACGTCGCCTATTTCGTCACCGCGATGAATATCGATGCGATCATTGAAATTACCCTCGGTGATCTCGCCGAAATGCCGGATCACGCCTTCCAGCGGCTTCAGAATTCCTCTTTCCATGGCCAGGTACAACATGGAGAACAGCACCAGCAGTGCGCCGCCCATGCCGCCTGCAAACGCCGTCATGTGGTCGGTACCGTTGTTTATCGCGTTGTCGATTCCCCAGCCGGCAAAGGCAAAAATCAGCGTGGAAACGGCAACCACGGCCGCGAACTTCTGGCGCAGTCCGAACTGGCGCACGGCGGCGAGCAGCCTGCCGACGCGCCCCTGTGGCTCCAGCGACGCCTTGCCGGCGTTGAGATCCCGGTACAGGGCTTCGGCTTCCTCGACCTGCTGACGGGTCGGACGGGTTCGCACCGACATGTATTCGACCACGTGGCCGTTCTTGCGCACCGGCGTGACGTGGGCTTCCACCCAGTAGTGGTCGCCGTTCTTGCAACGATTCTTGACGAGCCCCGTCCACGGCCGGCCCGACTTCACATGAGACCACAGATCCTTGAAAGCCGCCGGCGGCATGTCCGGGTGGCGGATGACATTGTGATTCTTGCCCAGCAACTCGTCATCCACGAAACCGCTGATTTTCTTGAAATAGTCGTTAGTGTATGTAATAGCGCCCTTGAGGTCGGTCTTCGACACGATGGTCTGACCGTCTTCCATCTCGACTTCGTGGTTGGTGACTGGTGAATTGATCTTCATGGCTTCGCTCCTGATTTCCGTTGCCCGGACCGGCTCAAGACGCCGCGTCCGCTGTTTCCTCGCCGATACCGTCCAGGTGTTCCAGTACACCGGCATTGATAAGGTGGTCGATGTCCAGCAGGATGATCATCTTGTCATCCACCGTGGCCAGGCCCTTGACCGAATCGGTATCCACAACGCCGCCGAAATCCGGCGTCGCTCGTGTTTCCTCCGCTTGCACGTCATAGACTTCCGATACGGCGTCAACAACGATACCCATGGTGCGTTCCTGTTCCTCGTGGCGGATCTTCAGCACGATCACCACGGTGGTCTTGCCGTACTCGATCCGGTCCAGGCCGAAGCGCTGGCGCAGGTCGATGATGGGAACGATGGTGCCACGCAGGTTGATCACGCCCTTGACGAAGTCTGGCGTGTTGGGGATCGGGGTCACCCGCTCCCAGCCCTTGATTTCCTGTACCCTGAGGATATCCACACCGTATTCCTCCCCGGCGAGGATGAAGGTGAGGTACTGCGCCGTTTCGGCGGCCTTGCTTTCATCGCCCGGCTGTTCGTCCACTGCTTGTGCCGTATTCATGAAAATGTCTCCCTGTCGCCTAGGCGGCGTCGCCGTTCAACAGTTGCAGGCGCCCGCTGCCAGGCCGGTTTCTGCCCAGTTCGATCAGACCGGCGACGTCGATGATCAGCGCCACCGTCCCGTCGCCGAGTATGGTGGCCCCGGACAGCCCCTCGACCGGCCGGAAGTTGCTCTCCAGTGACTTGATGACCACCTGCTGCTGGCCGAGCAGATCGTCGATCACCAGCCCGATACGCCCGTTACTTCCCTCCACCACCACCAGCAGGCTTTCCGCGAAGTCGCCGGAGCGCCGGGGCACATCGAACAGGTCGTGCAGGTTTATGACGGGAATGTATTCGTCCCGCAGCTTGTACACGTCAGCCTGCCCGGCCACCGAGCTGACCCGGCGCCGGTCGATCTGCAATGACTCGACAATAGACACCAGCGGAATGATGTAGATCGCATCCCCGACCTGGACCAGTTGGCCATCCAGGATCGCCAGCGTCAGCGGCAGGCGGATAGTGAAGGTCGTCCCCTCGCCTTGCCGCGAGCGGACCTCGACGCTGCCGCCAAGGTCCTTGATGTTGCGCCGCACCACGTCCATGCCGACGCCGCGACCGGAAACGTCGCTGACCTCGTCCGCGGTGGAAAAGCCCGGCTGAAAGATCAGGTCGCTGATATCCTCTTCGCCGGGTTCCTCGCCCGGCCCGACCAGGCCCCGTTCCCGGGCTTTGGCCAGAATCTTTTCATGGTTGAACCCCGCTCCATCGTCGCTGATCTCGATAACGATGTTCCCGCCCTGGTGGTAGGCGTTCAGGTGCAAAATTCCGGTTTCGGGTTTTCCGGCGGCGTGTCGCCGCTCCGGCGTTTCGATGCCGTGGTCCATGGAATTCCGGACCAGGTGCACCAGCGGATCGCCGATCTTTTCCAGCACCGTCTTGTCGAGTTCTGTGTGTTCTCCCGACAGGCGCAGTTCCACCTGCTTTCCGAGTTTCTGGCTGAGATCATGCACCAGGCGCGGAAAGCGGTTGAAGGAAAAACTGATGGGAAGCATGCGAATACGCATGACACCTTCCTGCAGTTCGCGCGTATTTCGCTCGAGATCGGCGAGACCGTCGCGCAGGCGCTCGAACGCCGCCTGGTCGAACGAATCGAAGTCGCTGCCGCCAACCTGGCCCAGCATCGACTGGGTGATGACCAGTTCGCCGACGATATTGATCAGGGCATCGATCTTGTCGATGCCAACCCGGATCGAGCTCGTTTCGGTGCCGCCGGTTTTCGCGCGTCCCGCCTCCTTCCGGGGGACGACGGCAACATCCGGCGCACCGTCTGTCGCCTTGTCCCCACCATCCGGCGGCGCGACATCCAGCGCCTCGATATCCAGTTCACAGTCGCCCTCCACCCACTCGAAGATTTCGTCGACCTGCTCCCTGGCAACCTCGCCACGCAGCACCAGGGACCAGCCCAGGCATGCTTCCTCGGGTGACAGGTCCTCGAAGGCTGGCAGTCCGGACAGATCGGCCTCCACTTGCAGTTCGCCCAGGGCCGCCAGTTCCCGAAACATGCGCACGGGATCGTTGCCGGTCTGCATCAGGTGGGGATGCGGGCGGAAGCGAATGCGCCAGCCGCCCATGCTTTCACCGCCACCATGGTCGCCGGCCATTTGCCGGTTATCGCCGACGGCATCGGCGCCATCCAGCAGGGATTCCAGCGCCGAGCGCGTGCTGGCTACCCGTTCCTGGTCGGGGGTCTGACCGTCGCGAACGGCGCCCAGCAACTCCCTCACCACGTCCACCGATGCCAGCAACAGGTCGACGGCCTGCCCGGTAACCTCGCGGCGGCCGTCGCGCATCTGGTCGAGCAGTGTTTCCATGACGTGGGTAAACCCGGCGACCTCGACGAACCCGAACGTACCGCTTCCGCCCTTGATGGAATGCGCGGCACGAAAGATGGTGTTGATCGTTTCCGCGTCGGCTTCGCCACGATTCAGATCGAGAAGCGCGGACTCCATGTTTTCCAGGCCCTCGAAACTTTCCTCGAAGAACACCTGGTGGAACTGACTCATGTCGATGGACATGTCCTAGCCCAGTACCCGCTTGACCGTAGAGAGGAGTTGCTCGGGGTTGAAGGGCTTGACGATCCAGCCGGTCGCGCCCGCCGCCTTGCCCTCCTGTTTCTTGTCCCCGCCCGATTCGGTGGTCAGCATCAGGATGGGTGTGTACTTGTAGCTCGGCAGGCTGCGCAGTTCGCGAATCAGCGTGATACCGTCCATCACCGGCATGTTGACGTCGGAGATCACCAGGTTGAACGCCTTGCCGCGCGCGGCGGCAAGCGCCCTCTGGCCATCTTCGGCCTCGACCACTTCGTGACCAGCCTGCTTGAGCGTGAACGCCACCATCTGGCGCATCGATGTCGAATCGTCTACTGCGAGTATCGTTGCCATATCGCCTTTACTCCATTGTCCTTCTCATACCTCGTTTGAAACGCGCTCCATCGCCATGCCGGCTTCCAGCCCGGTCAGGCGCGCGGCCTCGCGCAGCGGTTCGGAAATACCCGACCATCGGGGTTGCGGGCCGGCGCCGATCGCCGTCTGCACGAAGGCGCAAAGCAACTGCAGGCCGGCTGTATCGACCCGCTGTACTTCGCTACCATCGAGAACCAGAGGCTGCGAACCGGCAAGATGTTGCGCCAGTTTCCCCTTGAGATCGTTGACCCCGGCAATATCCACCACTGCCTCCAGAACCACCCTGACCTGCTCCCTGTCATCCATCGCGTCCACCCTGAACAGACTGTCGTGTTTGCATCTACCCGGCCAGCGCAATAAGGCTGAACAGTTCCATCAGAACCGGGAAACGTCGCCTTTGACGTTGCGATGCGGCCTGGTTGCCGGGCATCCTTTCGTTCCGGTTCATATCCTGCTCCCTTGCTTCCGGTCGATTCGGCATGTCCCGGACGGAACCGCCTTGCTGTTTCGGCTTACCCGGATTTGTCGGCGCGGGGAGATGAGACCGGATAGGAAACCGGCACGGATAGAGCTAGATGTTTGGCTGATATTTCAGTAGGAAAGTGAGGAGACTATTGCTTGGGGAATAATCTGATATTTTCGCCGGATCAACCGGCGTCGCGCTCGATACACGACACCTGCTCGCGATCGATGAGGCCGTTGTCGATGGCGTAGAACATCAACTCGGCATTGCTGCGCATGTTCATCTTCTTGAGGATCTTGGCACGATGGGTGCTGATCGTCTTGCTGCTCAACGACAGGGCACGGCCGATCTGACTGACCTGCATGCCGGCCGCCAGCATCTGGAATACCTGCAGCTCGCGGTTGCTGAGCGCCTCGTGCGGTGCATCGTGCACGTTATTGTCGATGGCATTGGCCAGTTTTTCCGCAAGTACGGGGGAAATGTACTTGCCACCACGGGCCACGCGGATCACCGCGCCGGTCAACTCCTCGGGAGCACAGTGCCTGGTGAGATAACCGGCCGCGCCGGCGCGCAGCGCGCGAATCGCGTATTGCCCCTCATCGTGCGAGCTCAGTATCAGAATCGCCAGTTTGGGGCGCTCGTTCTTGATCTGGCGGAGGATGTCCAGGCCGCTGCGACCCGGCATGGCGATGTCCAGCAGGACCACGTCCCAGGCCGATTCGCGGATCTTTCTCAGCAACTCCTGACCACTGGCCGCCTCCCCCGTGACGGCGATATCGGGGCACTCCGCCAGCAGCAGGCGCAGACCGGCGCGAACGATGGCGTGATCGTCCGCAATCAGAACCCTGAAAGCCAGGGGTTCCATCCGCCTGTCCGCGCGATTTCCGGAACGCTGTTCGTTGAGGTTATCGACTTTCTCCGGCGTTCTGGTATCTGCCATGAGCCCTCCGTGTGGCCAGCTTTCCGGTTCACATCCTGCAATCCGCAGGAATATTTGATCAGATTTTGCAACCGGGTTAAACCCGTATCCGCGCCGGCATCGCCGCCTGTGGCACCCTCGCTCCCGGCAACATGAGAAACGGCGCCCGATCGACACCACTCCCGTATCCGGCATGAGAACAGCACATCAAAACAACCTGTTACGGCGTCCCGGCGGGGTCGGCACCCCCGGTCACCAACACTATAGGGAAGTGTTGGCCGGCATGCCCCTGATACTTCTGACAGGGTTGTGGCTGTTGCTTTTCTGCACCGCCATCCGCGCGGAGCCGCCGGCAGCGCCGGTTAACGGAACACAACACCTGACCTTCGGCTTTCTTCCCATCGTCAGCCCGGAACGGCTGGTAAGACGTTTCGCCCCCACTCACCGACTACCTGTCGCAGCGACTGGGCGTCGAGATCCGCATGGAAACCACACCGGATTTCGCCACCTTCGTCCGGCGCACCCGTGATACGCAATGCTACGACATCCTGTTCGCGGCGCCGCACCTCTATTACCTCGCTCACCGCGAGCGCGGCTACCGGGCGGTCGCGCGGGTCGACCGGCCGGCGATGCCGGCGGTGATCGTCGCGCCGCGCCGCCTGGCAACCACTGATCCACTGGCGCTGGCCACGGTGCTGGTCCGCGCCCGACTGGAAGAAGCCGCCGTCGATCCCGGCAGCAATCTGGGCGTGATCCGGCAGGCGCACGGCGACCGCCTGCCCGACAGCGCCAGCAGTGTGCTGAAACAGGTCACCACCACCGGCGGCTACCTGGTCGAGGTGGGCTACGCCAGCCTGGACGAATATCTGCGCAATATCGTCAACCATGATGAACTCGCCTACCTGGTGGTGCTGGACAGCGACCGCAAGCCAGTCATCGCGCTGGGAGAGTTGCCCGCACAACGCTGGCCGGAACCCGAATCCGACCCGCTCACCGTCGAGGACTGCACGCTGGACATGGCGGGAGACATCCGCATCGGCGGCATCGGTGGCGACAACGACTGATCATGCGAAACCTTTCACCTGACTCAGCCCCGCACGGAGCGCGGGGGAAAGCGGCGCGCAAGCGCCGCTTTTTTTGTTCCACGCTTTCTTTCAATGAGGATTGAAATTCCTTACGGGCTGCCCTGTTTATTTGCGCAGGGATTGCAGGCAAACTGCCTGCCTACCTTAAGATACGCAGACGTGAACCCGCCATGACCGATACCTTCACTCCCCATAACGACCTCGAAAGCCGCCTGGTATCCTTGCAGGAAGGCCGACTCGACGGCAACGCCTTCATGCATGGCCTGCTCGACGAGCAACTTTTCATGCCGGTGGAGGACGACGCGTCGGAAATCCAGGGTCTGCAGAAGTCGACCCGCGCGAAACCGCTGACGCTGGAAACCGAGGACGGGGAAACGGTGCTGATCCTGTTTACCAGCCCGGAGCGCGCCAAGGGCTTCGTGGCGAACTTCCCGGGTTATAACGGCGGCCTGCTGACAGAAATGAGCTGGATACTGGAGCGCATCGGCGGCGGCGTCGGCATTTCCATCAACCCCGGTCACGAGGTGGGTCTGGATCTCGACGAGGACATGGTGGCGCAACTGATCCACCTGAACGCGGCGCGCGCCACGGACGGTCAGACCAGCGCCTGAAGCGCCTCGGCCAGTTCCTGCTCCGGGATCGGGAAGCTGAACGTCCGGTAAAATCGACACACCGCCTGCAGGCGCTCGAACTGGTGTGCGTATTCCTTTTCGTAGAACACGATCACCCGCGTGTCCGGCAGCCGCTCGGCCACCGACATCATCGATTCCAGCGAACTGGTCCGGTCCCGGAAATCGGACTGGAAATTGAATTCCGCGACGATCACGTCGGGTTTCTTCTTGCGGATGGTGCCCATGGCCTTGCGCATGCGGGTTTCCATCAGCACCTCGTAACCGGCTTTCCGGTACAGGGGGCGAAAGTCGGGATAGCCTCCCAGCTCGACGATACTCAGCAAAACGGGTCTGGACATGGCGCGCACGCGGTTGTTGGCAAGGCGCCGTATTCTAGCGAAAATTCAAGGTTTACGCGCAGACTCCCCTATAGTGTGAAATATCAGCCTCGATCACGGGAACCCGGCACATGGCCTCGGGCGGATTCTTTCGACAATTTCGCATTACACTGCTGATGATGGTGCTGTTTTTCGTCGCCATGAACAGCTACCTGACCCGGCTGCGCAGCACCGACTGGGACGACACCCTGTGGCTGGCCGTCTACCCCATAAACGGTGATGACAGCCCCGCCACTGCCCGCTACATCGACAGCCTGACGGCCGATACCTATCGACAGGTCGCCACCTTCCTGGCCCGTGAAGCACACCGCCACGGCGTGGCGATCGATGAGCCGGTGACCGTCAAGCTCGCCCCGCCGGTCAGCGAACGCCCGCCGGCGCCCCCCGAAAACGGAACCGTTCTGTCGGTGATGCTGTGGAGCCTGAAACTGCGCTACTGGGCCGCTACCCACGACACCTTCGACGGTCCGGAACCCGACGTGCGCATGTTCGTGGTCTATTACGATCCGCAAACCCACAAACGGCTGAATCACTCGCTGGGCCTGCAGAAAGGCCTGATCGGCGTCGTCAACGCCTTTGCCAGCAAGCCCCTGGCAAGACGCAACAACGTGGTGGTGGCCCATGAATTCCTGCACACGGTCGGCGCCAGCGACAAGTACGACCCGTCCACCAACCTGCCGCTCTACCCCATCGGCTATGCCGAGCCTGACCGCAGCCCCCTGCACCCGCAACAGCGCGCGGAAATCATGGGCGGCCGCATTCCCATCGACCGGCAACGCGCCGTGATGCCGGACTCGCTGGCCGACTGCGTGGTCGGATCGGCCACCGCGCTGGAAATCCGCTGGCATCGCTGATCCCCCTTTAAATACGCGGCGGCAACCCCCATTTGGGGTAGTGGAGTCCATTGCGACAATGGAGGGTGCATCATGACCACGAAAGATCCTGTTCGCCGCGATCCCATCGAGGCGATTGGCGAAGCCTACGAACTGATGCTGGAACGTGCGCTGGAGGAATACCGCAAGGCGAAAGAGCACACCGCGCCGGCGTTGAAAAAGCTGGTCGACGACGCGCGCGACAAGGCCACCGAACTCGGCGAGCTGACGCGCGAGGAAGCGGAAAAGGTTGCCGATGCACTGAAACGCGATATCGCCGACCTGGGGGACCAGCTCTCGGAAACGGGCGCGGAAATCAGGGACTGGCTCGGTTTTGAAACCAGCCTGCTCGAAAGCAGCCTGTTGAACCTGATCTCGCAGGCGGCCGACAAGGTGTCGCTGGAGTTGCGCAGCTTCAAGGAAGGGCTGGACCAGCGCCTTACCCGTCATACCGGCGAAGTCACCGGGCCGGGTGTGCTGGTTTGCACCAACTGCAATGAGCGGCTCGAATTCCGGCACGCGGGCAAGGTGCCGCCGTGCCCGAAATGCCACGGAACCGGGTTCCGCCGCGAGGTCGCCCGCGGCGGCTGACGCCGATACGCGGTTCGGGGCAGCCCTACTGTTGCCACGTTTTTAATCGGCGGCGCTTCGGGTAAGGTAGCCATCCCGTACAAGGAATGGCCGAATGAGCACAGCACACGAACAAAAACCGGGCATCCGGGAACAACACCTGCTACGCCGCCGCAACAACCCGCTGTTCGACGCGGAACGCCGCGAGGTGCCGAGCGAGGATATCGCCACGGCGCGTCTCGATGACGGCCTGGAGGCGGACCGCTTCATGAGTTCCTTCCAGGCACTGGTGCAGCGTGCCGTCGAGCTCAAACCCAACACGCCCAGCGAAACGGTACTGGAAATCAAGGCGGCCCTGGACAAGGCCTACCAGCAGGCCTGTGCGCTGCCCGGCGACCAGACGCGCATCAAGCAGGCCATCGTGCAACTGGTCGACGCCATCATGTCCGCAATCTGGAAAGGCATCGGCGACGACCCGCTGGCCCGACAGGAACTCGAGGACGAGGAAACCGCCCGCCGCGCTCATTTCAGCCTGCAGGAACTGCCGCTGGTGTCCGCCCTAACCCACCCGGAATCCCCCATCGGCGCGGACGAACTGATCCCTTCACTGCTCAGCGAACCGGACGACACGCTGCTGCCCAGCCTGACCATTTTCGACGCCGACCAGCTCGCCGTGATCTGCGAGGACGCCCGCGCGTTCCTGAACCAGAAAGACCCGGAACAGTCGCTGAAGGACGCCTGGCGACGGCTGACCCTGATCGAGGGTATTTACCAGCAGAACCGGCAGGCGCACAGGGGGGATCACTGAATGCACAAGGCCATCAATCCCGAACGCTGGTGTGAAGGCACGGTTACGGAACTGAAGGCCTGGACCGACCGGCTCTACTCCCTGCGCGTCGAGGCCGACGTCAATCCCTTTACCGCCGGGCAGTTCACCAAGCTGGGGCTGCTGGCCGGGAATGAGTTCGTCGAACGGCCCTACTCGTACGTCAACGCCCCCGATGAACGCCCGCTGGAATTCTATTTCATCACCGTCCCGGAAGGGCCGCTGACCCAGCGACTGGTGAAACTCCAGGCCGGCGACCCCGTCTACGTCATGCGCAAGGCGGCCGGCTTTCTCACCCTCAACGAGGTGCCGGAGGCGCCCCACCTGTGGCTGTTGTCGACCGGCACCGGCATTGGGCCTTTCCTGTCGATTCTTAAAACCGACGAACCGTGGCGCAGATTCGAACGCGTGGTGCTGGTGCACGCGGTGCGCACTGCCGCGGAGCTTTCCTTTCGCGACACCATCGAGAGCTTCAGCGCGCGGCACCCCCGGCAATTCCGCTATGTACCCTTCGTTAGCCGGGAACAGACGGATTTCGCCATCCACGGCCGTATTCCGGGCGCCATCGCGGACGGTCGGCTGGAATCCCGTGCCGGCATCGACATCAGCCCGCAACAGTCCCAGGTCATGATCTGCGGGAACCCTGACATGGTGAAAGATACGACCGAGGTCCTGAAGACCCGCGGGCTGCAGCGCAACCGGCGCCGAAACCCCGGCCATATCACCGTGGAGAACTACTGGTAGCCCCTATCCCCCCGGGCGGAAGTTTTTTATAATGCCGCGGTTCTGAAAGGGATTCCGGCAGGGATGTGCCCGGGATCGTATCATTTGGCACCGAATCGACGGGTTAAGGGATATCAATAACAACCAGCACCAACGCAGGCTTACTGATGTCGCGGGGACGGGGGACCGGCGCAGGCGGCGAGACCGGCGCGCCAGTGATCGCGCTGGCGGGCGTTACCGCTATCCGTCCTGGCAAGAGCAGAAAATCCAGTTCGCGACACGCTTCGTGTTCCTGTTGATCGGGATCGGGTTCTTCAATTTCACGACCGGCATCGCCCCCACCCTGTGGTCCATCGAACAGGTCAACCTGGCCTATGCCGCCTATTTCCTGGTTCAGTCCGCGCTTTTCGCGCACGCGGCGAAACAGCACATCTGCCCCACGCGCTACCACCTCGCCATGTGGATCGACATCGCCATCGCCAGCATCTCGGTGCTGAACGATCCCTACCCCATTCCGCCCTCCTTGCTGGTCTATATCATGATCGTGCTCGGCAACGGCATGCGCTACGGCATGCGCCTGTTCGCCGAATCGCTGATCGGCTGTCTCGCCGCCGCCATGCTGGTGGTGGTGCTGCGCTACGTGCTCAACGGCGCCGGGATCACCCCCGGACTGGTGTTCCTGAACCTGTTCGGCGGCATCATCCTGGTCTATTCCTACGTGTTGATGGGACGTATTGAACGCAGCCGCAACGAACTGGAACAACACAGCAACATCGACACACTCACCGGTCTGCTCAACCGGCGTGCCCTGCAGGACGCGGTCGCCGCCATGTTCCAGCGTATCCAGTGTTCGGACCAGACCTTCGTGCTGCTGTTCGCCGACCTCGACAAGTTCAAGGAGGTCAACGACCGTTTCGGGCACGCGGCCGGTGACCGGGTGCTGAAGGAGTTTGCGAATATCGTCCGCCGCACCATCCGCGAACCCGATATCGCCGCCCGCTTCGGCGGCGACGAGTTCGTCATCATCCTGGATAACACCACACTGGAAAACGCCCGCCGCATCGCGGAACGCATCCAGACCCGCGTTGCCCGCTGGGCCAGCGACAATGAAATCGACTTCAGCGTCACCTTCGGCCTCGGCGAGGCCCCGACCCACGGCGAGAGTTTCGCGCTCCTGCTGGAACAGGTCGACCAGGCGCTTTATCATTCGAAATCCACCCATACCGGCGGTGGCCTCGCCATCGCGCGCGTCGTGCCGCCACGCACGACGGCCTGAACCCGCCGGTCCGACCAGGCAAAGAAGCAGCGAAAAACTATGGAACAACAGGTTGATGTCGCCATCATTGGCGCAGGCAGTGCCGGGCTCTATGCCTACGCGCAGGTCAAGCGAAAAACAGACAGTTTTGTGCTCATCGACGGCGGAGAGCTTGGCACCACCTGCTCGCGCGTCGGTTGCATGCCCTCCAAAGCGCTGATACAGGTCGCCGAGGACTTCCACCGCCGCACCATCTTCGCGCGCGAAGGCATCGAGGGTGGTGACGGGCTGTCGGTGAACGGGCCGGACGTCATGGAGCACGTACAGGATCTGCGCGACATATTCGTCGACAAGGTGCTGTCGACCACCACCGACGACATGGGCGAGGAATTCATCCCGGAATATGCGCGGTTCATCGAACCGGGCCTGTTGCAGGTTGGCGAGCGCCGCATCCGCGCAAAACGTATCGTCATCGCCACCGGCTCCACGCCAGTGGTTCCCGCCCCCTGGAAAGCCTTCGGCGACCGAGTGCTGACCACCGACGAGATTTTCGAACTGGAAGACCTGCCCAGGTCCCTCGCGGTGATCGGCCTGGGCGTGATCGGCCTGGAGCTGGGCCAGGCCTTCCACCGCCTCGGCGTCGAGGTGACCGGCATCGACCAACTGGAGATCATCGGCAACCTCGACGACCCGGAGGTGAACAAGACCGCGATCCAGGTAATCGGCAAGGAAATGCCGATATGGCTCGGGCAACCGGCCAGCATCGAGGAGGCCGACGACGGCCTGCTGCGCGTCAGCGCCGGCGACAAGTCCGTGGAAGTCGAAAAGGTGCTGGTGTGCATTGGCCGCCGCCCCAACCTTGACTCGATCGGCATTGAGAACGCCGGCATCACGCTGGATGAACGCGGCCTGCCCCGTTACAACCGGGAAACCATGCAGATCGAGGACAAGCCGCTGTTCATCGCCGGCGATGTCGACGGCGAAAGGCCGGTGCTGCACGAGGCCGCCGACGAGGGCCGCATTGCCGGCATCAATGCCGCCGCCGACACGCCGATCGCGTTTCGCCGCAAGACACCGCTGTACATCACCTTCTCCGACCCCAATATCGCCATGATCGGCAAACGCTGGTCGGAACTCGACCCCGAACGCACGCTGGTGACCAGCGTGCCGCTGGGCATGCTGGGGCGCGCGCTGATCATGGGCCGCAACAAGGGCGTGATCCGCCTGTACGCCGACAAGGAAACCGGCGTCTTCCTCGGCGCCTCGATGGTGGCGCCGCACGCCGAGCACCTGGCGCACCTGCTCAACTGGTGTCAGGAACAGGGGCTGACAGTGCTGCAGATGGTCAGGATGCCCTTCTACCACCCGGTTCTGGAGGAAGCGATCCAGCCCGGCCTGCGGCACCTGGTCGCCGAAGGCAGCTTCGGGCCGGAAGGGCTGCCGCCGGACATGGAGCCGCTGTAATCGTGTACCGCACCGCGCGCGGCCGCCTGAGACGCCTGCTCGACCTCCAGCACTCGCAACTGATGAGCAACAGCGCCATCGGCGTGGAGAAGGAAAGCCTGCGCGTCAACCCGCAGGGCAGCATCGCGCAGACCCCGCACCCGGAAGCACTCGGCTCGGCGCTCACCCACCCCTATATCACCACGGACTTTTCCGAGGCCCTCACCGAGTTCATCACGCCGCCGCTGGACCGTGTGTCCAAGGTGCTGGATTTCCTGCGCGACACCCAGCAGTACGTCTACCAGTGCCTGGACAATGAATTCCTGTGGGCCACCAGCATGCCCTGCGTGGTCGACGGCGAAACCAGCATCCCCATCGCCGAATACGGCCCGTCCAATTCCGGAATGATGAAACACGTCTACCGCAGGGGGCTGGGCTACCGTCACGGCTGCACCATGCAGGTAATCGCCGGTGTCCATTTCAACTACTCCTTCCCGGCGGAGTTCTGGACCATCTACGCCGAGCTGGAGGGCAACCGGCTGCCCATGCAGGACTTCATTTCCGAGTCCTACATGGCCCTGATCCGCAACCTGCAACGCTTCGGCTGGCTGATTCCCTACCTGTTCGGCGCCTCGCCTGCGATCTGCAAGTCCTTCCTCGGCGGACGCGACACCCGCCTGCAGAGTTTCGACGAAAACACTTACTACGAGCCCTGGGCCACTTCGCTGCGCATGGGTGATATCGGTTACCAGAACAACCGCGAGAAGGAAACCGGCATCAAGGCCAACTACGACAACCTTCAGGCCTACATCGACAGCCTGGTGTGCGCCATCACCACACCGTGCCCCGAGTACGAAAAGATCGGGGTGTTCGTGGACGGCGAGTACCGGCAACTGAATGCCAACATCCTGCAGATCGAAAACGAGTACTACAGCACCATCCGGCCCAAGCAGATCGTCACCGGCAACGAAATGCCCAGCCTGGCGCTCAAGCGGCGCGGCATCGCCTACGTGGAACTGCGCTCGCTGGACGTCAACGCCTTCGACCCGCTCGGTATCAACGAACGCCAGATGCATTTCCTGGAGTGCTTCCTGCTGTTCTGCCTGCTGCACGAAAGCCCGCGCATCAGCGCCGCCGAACGTCTCTCCATCGACGAAAACGAATTGAAGGCCGCGCACCAGGGCCGCGACCCGGAACTGAAGCTGACGCGCGACAACGAACCGGTGCGGCTCGGCGACTGGGCCAGGGAACTGCTGACGGAAATGCAGGGGGTCTGCGAACTGCTCGACCAGAGCGCCAGCGGCTCGCCCTACTGCGACGCCCTGGCCGCCCAGGCCCGCAAGGTGGACGATCCGGAGCTGACGCCCTCCGCGCGCATGTTGCGCGAGATGCGGGACCGCGGCGAAGGCTTCTACCACTTTGCCAAGCGCATGTCCGAAATCCACCAGCACTTCTTCGCCAACCTGCCAATGAGCGACGACAAGAAGCAGTTCTTCACCCGCCTGGCGCGCAAGTCGATCGAGGACCGCAAGGCGCGCGAGGCCGCCGACGTGCTGGATTTCGACGCCTACCTCAAACAGTATTTCTCACAGGTCGAACTGATATGACCACACCGCGCACCCTGGTACTCGCCTCCACCTCGCCGTTTCGCCGCGCCCTGCTGGAAAAGCTGCGCCTGCCCTTCGAAACCCTGTCGCCGGAAGTCGATGAAAGCGCGCGGCAAGGCGAAACGCCCCGGCAACTGGTGTTGCGCCTGTCGGAAGCCAAGGCGCGCGCGGGCGCGGATGCCTTTCCCGACGCGCTCATCATCGGCTCGGACCAGCTCGCGGTGTGTGAAGGGGACGTGCTGGGCAAGCCCGGCAACCACGAAAACGCCTGTCGGCAACTGGCGCGCCTGTCCGGGCGACGGGTCGAATTCCTGACCGGCTTGTGTCTCTACGATTCCGCCAGCGGCGAGGCGCGCACCGACCTGGTGCCGTTTTCGGTGAGCTTCCGGGAGTTGACAGCGGCACAGATCGACCGCTACCTGCGTGCCGAGCAGCCCTACAACTGCGCCGGCAGTTTCAAGTCCGAGGCACTGGGCATCAGCCTGTTCGAGGCCATGCACGGGGACGACCCCAACGCCCTGATCGGACTGCCGCTGATCCGGCTGGTGAGCTGGCTGAACGAGGCCGGGATAACCGTGCCCTGAGGGCTACTGCGGCAACAACCCCTGCTGCAGCAACACCTTGCCGACCCCGCGACCCAGCGCGGTGCCGAATTTCTTGCTGAAACGTTCGAACAGGTCCTCGCGCGGCGTGTAGTCGACAATATCCTCGGCGCCGATCACCTCACGCGCCACGTAGCTGGCGTTGCCAAGCTCGTCCACCAGCCCCAGATCGATGGCCTGCTCGCCGGTCCACACGTAGCCGCTGAACAGGTCCGGGTTTTCCTTCAGACGATCGCCGCGTCCTTCCCGCACCACCTCGATGAACTGGGAATGGATGTCCGCCAGCAGTTTCTTCACGTGGGCGACGTCTTCCGGTTTGGCGGGCTGGAAGGGATCCAGGAAGCCCTTGTGCTCCCCGGCGGTGATCAGGCGCCGCTCGATGCCGAGTTTTTCCATGGCGCCGACGAAACCGAAACCGTCCATGCGCACGCCGATGGAACCGACGATGCTGGCCTTGTCGGCGTAAATGCGGTCGGCCGCCGCAGCGACATAGTAGCCACCCGAGGCGCAAATGTCGGCCACCACCACGTACAGCGGGATATCAGGATATTTCTTGCGCAGGCGCCGGATCTCGTCGTTGATGTAACCGGCCTGTACCGGGCTGCCGCCCGGGCTGTTGATGCGCAGGATGACACCGGCGGTGTTCTCGTTCTCGAAGGCATTGCGCAGGCCGGTGACGATATTGTCGGCGCTGGCCTCCTCGTCGGGCGAGATCACGCCCTTGAGTTCGACCAGCGCGGTGTGGCGCTTGTGCTCCGCCACGTCGACGTCCATGCTGGGCGTGTACAGCACCAGGATGCCCACCAGGTAGGCGAAGGTGAGCAGCTTGAAGAAAATACCCCAGCGGCGCGCGCGTTTCTGTTCCGCCAGCGACGAGGTGGCGAGTTTCTCGATCAGTTCGCGCTGCCATTCGACAGACGTTTCTTTTGTCTTGTCCGTTTCCGATGCCATTCGGTCTTTCCTCAGTCAGTGACCGCCAGGGCGGCGTCCCGCGCCAGGCAGTCGGGATCGAGCAACTGGTGTTCCGCCAGCCAGTCGACCAGTTCGGTGATATTGTCCAGACATACCAGCGGATCGTGTTTCAGCAGGCGTTCCGGCGCATGCACGCCGTAGTTGACGGCCACCGGCCCGACGCCGGCCTGGCGCGCCATTTCCAGGTCGTACTCGGTATCGCCGACCATCAGCGCATGCCTGGCCTCGATGCCGGTTTCGCGCAGGATCTCCCGCAACATCTGCGGGTGCGGCTTGGACTGCGTCTCGTCGGAACAGCGCGTAACCGCGAACAGGTCCTGCAGTCCGGTTTCCGCCAGCACCCGGTCGAGTCCGCTGCGTCCCTTGCCGGTGGCGACGGCCAGCACGAAACCGGCTTCGCGCAACAGGGTCAGGGTCTCGCGGCTGCCCGGAAACAGGTCCGAGTGCACCGTATTGGCGAACCAGTGGTGGCGATACCGCTCCACGAAACGATCGAGAAAATCCGCGCCCTGCCCCGGGTACAGGGTATCCACCGCCTCGCGCAGACCCAGGCCGATGATGTTGCGGCACGCATCGATACTGCGCGGCGCCAGCGCCATATCGGCGATGGCGGCCTGCAAGGCGTGCACGATCCGGGTTTCGGAGTCCATCAAGGTGCCGTCCCAGTCGAATACGACGAGCCGTACCGCTGATGGCATGTTGTTCACAGAACGTCCCATATTTCCCTGTATTCCGGCCTGTATCGGGCCGTCACTCCAATTGCTGAATCAGTTTTCTCAAATCCGGCGCCAGCGGCGCGCTCACCTCGATCTCACGATCGCGCTCCGCGTCACGGAAGGCCACGAAATGGGCGTGCAGGAACAGACGCTTGAGTCCCTTTTGCCGCAGTTCGCGGTTGAATGCCGCGTCGCCGTACTTGTCGTCGCCGGCCAGCGGGTGCCCGGCGTGCGCCGCGTGCACCCGGATCTGGTGGGTGCGCCCGGTCTTCAGTTCCGCTTCCATGAGGCTGGCATTGCCGTAGCCCACCAGAAAGCGGAAATGGGTCAGCGCGCGCCGCCCCTCGTCGTCGACGCGCACCATGCGTTCGCCGCTGCGCACCTGGTTCTTGCGCAGCGGGGCGTCGATTTTCCACGGCCCCTGGCTCCAGTCGCCCCGCACCAGCAGCAGGTAGCGCTTTTCGACCGCGCCGCGGCGTAATAATTCGTGCAGGGTGCGCAATTCGCTGCGCCGCTTGGCGATCAGCAGGCAACCGGACGTATCCCGGTCGAGGCGGTGCACCAGTTCCAGGTAGGGCGCGTCGGGGCGCAGCGCCCGCAGGGCCTCGATCACGCCGTAACTGAGCCCGCTGCCGCCGTGCACGGCCATGCCGGACGGCTTGTCCAGCACCAGCAGGCGTTCGTCCTCGTAGAGGATGCTGCGCGCCAGGGTGTCAATGGCGCCCTGGGCCGGATTCGAGGCGCGCGGCTCGGTGACCCGCACCGGCGGAATGCGCACCTGGTCACCGGCCTTGAGCCGGTAATCGGCGCGGATCCGGCCGCGGTTGACCCGCACCTCGCCCTTGCGCAACAGCCGGTAGATGCGGCTTTTCGGGACCCCCTTGAGCACCCGCAGCAGGAAATTGTCGATGCGCTGGCCGGCCTGGCCCGCCTCGATATCCACCCACTGCACGGTGGGCCTGTCCCCGTTCTCCATGCGCGCGCATTCTACCAGCGTATCGTCCCCGCTGCTCGGAAATCTGCCCGCTTTTGACGAAATATGAACAACTTGCGGCGCGTATAAGTGTTTGATATCACGGGGTTGGACTGCTATAGTCAAGGCCGCTGGCGCAGCCGTCACACAAAAGGAATTACGATATCCGGCTGCCCGCAATTGAACCCTATTCGTTTCCGCCGGGGCATCGCGGCATGCGACACCCCGGGGATCGAGCAGAAGCCACACGGCTTCTACCGTTTTTAACCGACGAACAACGACTGGTTGCTCCTGTGACGTTAACGATAGTTTTGATATCTGGCCTGCTTGCCGGATCGGTATCCTGGTTGATCCGATCCTCCGGCGCACCCTGTGCTGCGCGCCGTTCCGAGCCAGTGCCGGCGCGAATCACTGACTGCCGCCGCGTCCCGGTCGAGCGCATGAGAGACAATTCCAATGAAACGTATGCTGATCAACGCCACGCAGCCCGAAGAGCTGCGCGTGGCTCTGGTGGATGGCCAGAAACTCTTCGATCTCGATATTGAGGTTCCTTCCCGCGGACAGAAAAAATCCAACGTCTATAAAGGTAAGATAACCCGCATCGAGCCCAGCCTCGAAGCGGCCTTTGTCGACTACGGCGCCGAGCGCCACGGCTTCCTGCCCATGAAGGAAGTCGCCCGCACCTACTTCCGTGAAGGCGCCGGCGAAGGCGGTGGCCGGGTCTCCATCAAGGAGGCGCTGCGCGAAGGCCAGGAGATCATCGTCCAGGTCGAGAAGGAGGAACGCGGCAACAAGGGCGCCGCCCTCACCACCTTCATCAGTCTCGCCGGGCGCTATCTGGTCCTGATGCCCAACAATCCCCGCGCCGGCGGCGTGTCGCGCCGTATCGAGGGCGAGGACCGCAGCATCGTGCGCGATGCGATGGCGCAACTCGAATACCCCGACACCATGGGCTTGATCGTGCGCACCGCCGGCGTCGGTCGCCAGAGCGAAGAACTCCAGTGGGATCTGGACTACCTGCTGCAACTGTGGGAATCGATCGCCCGCGCCAGCGAGGAGCGCCCCGCCCCGTTCCTGATCTACCAGGAAAGCAACGTCATCATCCGCGCTTTGCGCGACCACCTGCGCAGCGACATCGGCGAGATCCTCATCGACAACAAGGAAGTGCACCAGCGCGCCGTCGAGTTCATGACCCAGGTGATGCCGCACAACCTGTCCAAGCTCAAGTACTACGACGATCCGGTACCGCTGTTCTCGCGCTACCAGATCGAGAGTCAGATCGAGTCCGCGTTCCAGCGCGAGGTCACCCTGCCCGCCGGCGGCGCCATCGTGATCGACCACACCGAGGCACTGATCTCCATCGACATCAACTCGGCACGCGCCACCAAGGGCAGCGACATCGAGGAAACCGCGCTCAACACCAACCTTGAAGCCGCCGACGAAATCGCCCGCCAGTTGCGACTGCGCGACATGGGCGGCCTGATCGTCATCGACTTCATCGACATGCAACCCACCAAGCACCAGCGCGAAGTGGAGAACCGGCTGCGCGACGCCCTGCGTGTCGATCGTGCGCGGGTGCAGGTCGGCCGCATCTCGCGCTTCGGGTTGCTGGAGATGTCGCGCCAGCGGCTGCGCCCGTCGCTGGGCGAATCCAGCCAGATCGTGTGCCCGCGCTGTAACGGCCAGGGCACCGTGCGTGGCGTGGAATCCCTGGCGCTGTCTATCCTGCGCATCATCGAGGAAGACGCCATGAAGGAGAAGACCGGGCGCATCATCGCGCGCGTGCCGGTCGACGTGGGCACCTACCTGCTCAACGAAAAACGCGAAATCCTCTACAACCTGGAGCAGCGCCACAAGCTCAGCGTGACACTGATACCAACGCCCACGCTGGAAACGCCGCACTACGAGATCAAGCGCGTTCGCAGCGACGAACTGGTCGGTGAAGACAGCGCCACCAGCCACAAGCTGCTGCCCGCCGAGGAAGAAACCGATCTCGGTGCGACGCTGCGCGACAGCAAGGCGCCGGAAGCGGAAAAACCCGCCGTGCAGTCGGTCGCGCCTTCAGCGCCGGCGCCCGTCCCGACTCCCGCCGCTCCCGCACCGGCCGCCGCACCGCAGGCCGCCCCGGCCACCGGCCTGATCCGGCGCCTGTGGGAAACCCTGTTCGGCAAGACAGTCGAGGAGGAACCCAAACCGGAACCGCAACGGCGCGCCCGCAGTCGCAGCGGTTCCAGCCGTGGCGGCGGCAACCGCAACCGATCCTCCGCGCGCCGCGGCGGACAGGGACGCCGCAGCGATGCCGAGAAACGTGAAACCGGCCAGTCCGCGGCGGGCCAGCAACAGGGCCAGGGGCAGAAACAGCCGCGCCGTCGCAAGGACAAGGACGCCAACGGCAGCACAGCGAAAAAGGAAGCCAATGGCAATGTCGCCGAAAAGGCGGTGACCGGGAAAGCCGAGGGACAGGCCCCGGAACAGGGGCAGCAGCCGCGCAGCGGCAGTCGCCGTGGCCGCCGTGGTGGCCGGCGCCGTTCCGGTCAGCGCCGCGACGGCAACACCCAGCAGGGCCAGAAGAAATCCGTGTCCGGAGAATCGTTGCCGGCAAGCGGCAACGGCGGCGGCAAACCGGCGGGCGAAACGGCGCCGAAGCCGCAACAGGCCACATCGGGCGATAACGCGGCGAAAGCCCCCGAACCCCGCAAGGAAAGCGCCGAACGGAAACCCGATGCGGGCGGCAAGGACACCGCAGCGCAAACCGGCACGTCCGAGGCGCCAAAGAAGGCGCGCAGCAAGACGTCCGAACGCGCCCCCGAAAGCACACCGAAGACCGACAAGACGCCGAAGCCACGAACTGAAGCGCCCGCGGACAACAACAGCAAGCCGGCGTCGGCGGAATCCGCCCCGAAACCGGCTGCCGAGAAAAAACCGGCTGAAAATGCGCCGAAACCCGGCGGAGACAGCCCCGCCGCCAGCGCCCCGAAAACCGTCAGCAGCGACAAACCCGCTGCCGCGCCAGCGGCTCCCGCTCCCAAACCGACTCCGGCGCCCGCAAAGGAGAAGTCGACCCAGGCGGCGGCTCCACGAAGCGAGTCTCCCGCGACCGGCGACAAACCGAGCGCGGTGGGCGACGAGTAGCCGCCCGTTCAGGGCACGTCAGGTCGGGGCGTGTGGTGGTAGCGTAGTCGTCGCTGTCACGCCGGCCGGAGGCGTCGGCGTATCTCCGCGAGCAGTCCGCGCGCGCCTTCCTCGACCAGGTCGAGTACGTGTTCAAACCCTTGTGCGCCGCCGTAATAGGGATCGGGCACTTCACGCGGCTGGTCGGCGCCGGAAAAGTCCAGCAGCAGGTGAACACGCTCCCGCAAGTGCGCTGGGCACATCGTCTCGAGCTCGGACATATTGGCGTGGTCCATGGCCACGATATAGTCGAAACGCTCAAAATCCTCCTGGCACACGCGCCGTGCCCGCTGCGGCGTCAGATCGATACCACGCGTGGCGGCAGCGGCGGTCGCGCGCTGATCGGGCGGCTCACCCACGTGGTAGGCGTGAGTACCGGCGGAGTCGATGTCGATCTGCCCGGCAAGACCTTCGTCCCCCACCAGTTTCTCGAACACGCCCTGGGCCGTGGGCGATCGGCAGATATTGCCCATACAGACAAATAAAACCTTTATTTTTTGCATGCTTGAGACTTATTCCTAATGTATTTTGCAATTATTTGAACGATTATCCCGCGCTCACGATCTCGGCTACAATGCACCCATGATCGACGCTTCCCTCAAGCACAGGCTGCGCGCCCTGGTCGGGCGCCGGGTGCTGTATCGCGGCGAAAGCTGCCAGATCATCGAGGTGCTGGATTCGGAGCAGGCACTGGTCGTGCAGTGCAGCGAGTCGGCGCACCGCACCATCCAGGGCAACCAGTTCGGTGAAGCCACGCGCCGTGTCCAGGCCTGCCATACCCTGCCCCTGTTCGGCGAGAACCGGGAGCTCGACCCGGACATCCGCGACTGGCTGGATCAGGCCTCGCCCTGACGGGCTCGCATCAACTCCTCGGCGATCACCAGGTCGTCCTCGGTATCCACACCGGGTCCCGGCCGCTGGCCAGCCTCGGCGACATGAATACGCTCCCCGTACCAGAGCGCCCGCAACTGTTCGAGCTGCTCGGCCTGTTCCAGCGGACAGGGCCGCATTTCCGCGTAGCGGTTGAGATACTCCACCCGGTAGGCATAGATGCCGATATGTCGCAGCGGCACGATACCGATCGGCAGGGCCTTGAGGTCGTCGACCAGTAGATCGCGGTCCCAGGGTATGGGGGCACGGCTGAAGTACAGCGCATAGCCCGCCTGATCGGTGACCACCTTGACGACGTTCGGGTCGAAAAACTCTCCCGCCGCCACCAGCGGCGTGGCCACCGTGGCCAGCGAGGCGCCGTCGTTGGCGGCCAGGTCAGACGCCACCTGGTCGATCAGACCCGGCGGCATCAGCGGTTCGTCGCCCTGCACATTGACCACGATGGTGTCGTCCGGCCAGGCCAGCGTCGCCACCACTTCGCCGAGTCGGTCCGTGCCGCTGGCGTGGCTGCTGGCGGTCATGCAGACCTCCGCGCCAAAGGCGCGGGCGGCGTCCTCGATACGCGCATCGTCGGTAGCAATGACAACCTGGTCGGCGCCGCTCTGGCGGGCGGCCTCCCAGACGTGCTGCAGCATGGGCTTGCCAAGCAGTTCGCGCAGCGGCTTGCCGGGCAGTCGCGTGGACGCATAGCGGGCCGGGATGACTACCTTGAAAGACTGGCTCATGGGCGTTCGCGGCCTCAGGTGGCCGGCACTTCCTCGTCGGCCGGCAGTTCGCGGGCTTCTTCTTCCAGCATCACCGGGATATCCTCCCGTATCGGATAGGCCAGCCGGTCGACCTTGCAGATCAGTTCCTGCTTGTCGCGGTCATAGACCAGGGGTCCCTTGCATACCGGGCAGGCGAGAATGTCGAGCAGTTTTTTATCCAAGGCGAGTCTTCCGTTTCAGGGTTTGGTTCAGCCAGCGTCCGAATTCCGCGCCGGGTTCCAGTTCGATCGGCACGTACCAGACATCATTGCCTGCAAAGTCCCGGCATTTTACCGCGTCTTTCTCGGTCATTAAAACCGGCAAATCGTCTTCGAAGCGAATATCTTCCTCGCGGAAACGGTGATGGTCGGGCAGAAAACACGTGTCCGGCCGCAAGCCGGCCTTCTCCAGCACGGCCTGGAAACGCTCCGGGGCGGCAATACCTGTGACCAGGTGGCAGGCCCGGCCGGCAAACGTCGACAGGGGGCGGCGGCGCGAGGGATCAGCCACGGCTCTGGCCTCGCCAACGCGCAGCGCCGCCTCGAAGCGCGCCAGCGGATGCCCGCGGCCGACGGCGACCGTGGCGTCGACACCTTGCAGTCGCGACAGCGGCTCCCGCAACGGGCCGGACGGCAGGCAGCAACCGTTACCGAAGCCGCGCACCGGATCGATCATCAGCAGTTCGATATCGCGCGCCAACCGCAGGTGTTGCAGGCCATCGTCGCACACAAGGACATCGACCGCGTGATTTTCGAGCAGCGCCCGCGCCGCCGCATAACGGTCGGCGCCGGCATACACGGGACAGGCGCTGGCGCGCGCCAGCAGTACGGCCTCGTCACCGCTTTCTTCCGGATCGCTGTCCGGGCGCACCTCGCGCGGCCACTCGCGTGCCGTGCCGCCGTAACCCCGGCACAGGATGCCGGGCCGCCGGCCGGCCTCGCGCAGCAGGCGGCACAGGGCGATCACGAAGGGGGTCTTGCCGGTTCCGCCAACCGTGAGGTTGCCGACCACGATCACCGTTACGCCCGGGTGCCCCGACGGCAGCAGGCGCGTGCGGTACAGGGCGCGGCGCAGCCCTGAAGCACCGCGGTAAAGCCAGGTCAGCGGCTGCAGCCACGGCGGCGGCGCCGGACGCCGGTACCAGACGTCGTTCAGCCACTGTTCGAGACGCGCGCGCCGCATGGATTAGCCGCGCCGACTGAACTGCAGGCGGTACAGCTCCGCGTACACGCCCGACTTCGCCAGCAGTTCCGCGTGCGTGCCCGTTTCCACGATACGGCCCTGTTCCAGCACCAGGATCCGGTCCGCCCGCTCCACTGTCGACAGCCGATGGGCAATAATCAGCGAGGTACGCCCCCGCATCAGCCGTTCCAGCGCATCCTGTACCAGGCGTTCCGACTCGCTGTCGAGCGCCGACGTCGCCTCGTCGAGCACCAGCACCGGCGCATTCTTGAGGATGGTGCGCGCAATCGCCAGCCGCTGCCGCTGCCCCCCCGACAACAGGGCGCCGCGATCGCCGATGCGGGTGTCCAGACCCTGCGGCAGTTCGCGGATGAACGACATGGCGTGCGCGGCTTCGGCCGCGGCAATCACTTCCGCCTCGCTGGCGCCGGCCAGGCTGCCGAAGGCGATATTGTTGCGGATCGTGTCGTTGAACAGGACGACATCCTGCCCGACCATGCCGACCTGGCGCCGCAGGTCGGCGAGCCGGTACTCGCGCAGGTCGTGACCGTCAAGCAGCACGCTGCCCTCGTCGGGGTCGTGAAACCTCACCAGCAAGCGCGCCAGCGTGGATTTGCCGCTGCCGGAACGCCCGACCAGCGCCACCGTCCGGCCGGGTTCTATGCTGAAGGACAGGCCATCCAGCACCCGCCCCTTGCGCGGGTCGTAGGCGAAGGCCACGTCGCGGAACTCGATGGCGCCACGGGCCGCCGGCAGCGGCAGCGGACCGCCGGCGTCCTCACCGGCTGCGTCAAGCACCTCGAAGATGCTGCGCGCCGCGGCCACACCGCGCTGCACCGAGGCGTTGACGTTGGTCAGGCGCTTCATCGGCTGCATCAGCAACATCATGGCGGCGATAAAGGACACGAAACTGCCAACGGTAATTTCGTTGGCGACCGCGTCCAGGGTGGTCAGGTACACCACCAGCGCAAGGATGCAGGCGGCAATGAACTGGATGACCGGCGTACTGGCGCCGGCCACGGCGGCCAGCCGCAGGTGGAGCTTGCGGTTACGCTCGTTGACCTCGCGGAAGCGGTTTTCCTGCCACTGCTCGGCATTGAAGGCCTTGATCAGTTGCTGGCCGTGTATGGCCTCGTCGCTGAACTGGGTCAGCTCCCCCATCGAATCCTGAATGCGCCGGCTGATGCGCCGGAAGCGCCGGCTGACATAGCGGATCAACACCACCAGCACCGGGCCGATGGTGAGGAACAGCAGGGTCAGCCAGCCGCTGATCCAGAACATGTAGGCCAGCAGGAACAGCAGCGTGAGGGTGTCGCGCACCAGGATGGTGACCGCGTTGGTGCTGGCCTCCGCGACCTGCTCGACGTCGAAGGTCAGGCGCGACAACAGGCGCCCCGCGGTGTTGCGGTCGTAGTAGGCGGCCGGCAGGTGCAGGAACTTGTGAAACAGTTGCTCGCGCAAGCGGCGGATGACGCGGCGGCCGATCAGGGCCATGCCGTAGCGCGAGGCGAAACTGGCCAGGCCACGGAACAGGAACAGCAGCACCAGCGCAATGGGCACCAGGCGGGTGGTGGCGGGGTCGCGCTCGATAAAATTGCCGTCGAGCATCGGCTTCATCAGGGCGGCGAAGCCGGTTTCGGTTGCCGCCACCAGGATCATCGCCAGCACCGAACCGACGAAAACCTTCCAGTGTGGACGGGCGTAGCCCAGCAGTCGTCGGTACAGACCGGTTGCCGTTGCAGCGGCGGCTTCAGTCTCCGCCATGTTCCGGCTGGTTGGTCGCCAGCGACATCTGCTCCAGACCCAGTTGCGAAGTCGCGTCCATGGCGCGAATCACCGCTTCATAGGGCGACGTGCGGTCGGCGCGGATCACCACCGGCAATTCCTTGCGCTCGCCGAGGAACTTGCGGATGGCGCCCTTGAGGGTTTCCAGCTCGGTGTTGACCACCTGCTCGCCACCGATGAAATAGTGCCCCTCGGCATCGATCAGGATCTCCAGCACCTCGTCGCGTTCCTCCACGGCGTCGGCGCTGGCCTCGGGCAGCTCGATGCGGATTTCCGACTCGCGCTGGAAGGTGGTCGACACCATGAAGAAGATCAGCAGAATAAAGACGACGTCGATCAGCGGCGTCAGGTTGACTTCCGGATCGTCGACGGGAGTCTGGCGCAGCTTCACGACAGATTCTCCATCACGCTGTCCCGGGCGCGCTGGCCATGCAACACCTCGACCATGCGCAAGGCCTGCTGCTCCATGCGGATGACCAGCAGCGCGACCTTGCCGCGGAAATAGCGGTAGGCCATCAGCGAGGGAATCGCCACCACCATGCCGGCGGCGGTGGTGATCAGCGCCTCGGAGATGCCGCCGGCCAGAGCCGCGGGGTTGCCGACGCCCTGGGTGGTTATGGCCGAGAACACCTTGATCATGCCAATGACGGTGCCAAGCAGGCCGAGCAGCGGTGAAATCGCGGCAATGGTGCCGAGTGTGTTGATGTAGCGTTCCAGTTCGTGCACCACGTGGCGGCCGGTATCCTCGATCGCCTCCTTCATGATCTCGCGGCTGGCGTTGCGGTTGGACAGCCCGGCGGCAAGAATGCGTCCAAGCGGCGAACTGGCGCGCAGCGCCTGCATGCGCTCGATGTCGAGCTTGCTGTCCTTGGCCCATTCCCACACCTGGGCGGCAAGGTCGGAGGGGATGACACGCTTGATGCGTAGCGTCCACAGGCGTTCTGCAATGATCGCGAAGGCGATGATCGAGCAGGCGATAATGGGGGCCATCAACCAGCCACCGGCGGTTACCAGTTCAAACACGTGTGTCGTCCTTTTCCGTGGGAGTGTCGATTGAATTCGCTATCCCGCGAATGATACTGGAAACAGGCGCAAATACGAATCGCCCTGGCCGTTCAGTGCCGATGCGCACTTTGCTCCAGCGGAACGCCGAAGCGGCGACGCGCCCGGAACGCGCGGTGTTCGATCGGTCGGCCTGCCTCCAGGCGCACCTCTATGGCGCCCGACGAGGCGGTGTCCAGCAAGGTCGCGCCCACCGCCCGGTAGCGCGCGCCCACCGCCGCCCTGGGGAAACCGAAGCGGTTCAGGTAGCCGGTGGCGAAAATCACCAGTTGCGGACGCACCGCCGCCACGAACGCCGGGGTCGACGACGTCAGGCTGCCGTGGTGCGGCGCCACCAGCACCTCGGCGCGCAGCTTCGCACCCTGCGCCCCCAGCAGTCGCCGTTCGGTGCCGCGTTCGATATCTCCCGGCAACAGCAGCGAGCGTCCGTCGGCGGCGGTAATCCGCAGTACGCAGGAAGCATCGTTACCGGCGACGCTGTCGTCCGGCGGAGACAGTACGGAGAACCGCACGCCGTCCCACTGCCACTTTTGCCCGGCCCGGCAGGCGCCCGCGCCCTCCAGGCCGGGCGCACGCGGCTCGCCGCTCAACAGCCGGCCAACGCCCGGCGAGTGCCGCAGGGCTTCCACGCCACCGGCGTGGTCATTGTCGGCGTGACTGACCACCAGCCGGTCGATGAAACGGTAACCGCGCGCGCGCAGGAATGGCCCGACCACCGCCTCGCCGGTATTGAAGCCACTGCGGAACGCCGGCCCGGTGTCGAACACCAGCAGCCGGTGCCGCGTCTGCACCACGGCGGCCAGCCCCTGGCCAACGTCCAGTACGGTCAACCAGACATCGCCCGGCGCGGGCCGCGACGGCGCCAGTGACAGCACCGGGAGCAACAGCAACAATGCCGGAAGCCGCAACGGCAACCCGGCTGGCGCGAGCAGGCACACCAGCCCGAGCAACACAGGCAATATCGCCATCAGCGAAGGTTCGGGAAGATAGACCAGGCTGCCGGGCCAGCCGGCGAACAGCTCCAGAAGCGGCCACAACAGCCGCATGGCCAGCGCCGCCACGCCGGTCAGCCAGCCGGACAGCGGTTCCGGAAGCACCAGGCCCAGCAACAATGGCGGCACCACCAGCATTCCGACCCAGGGAATCGCCACCAGGTTGGCCAGCGGCGCCACCAGCGACGTCTGTCCGAACCAGACCCAGGACAGTGGCAACAACGCCAGAGACAGCGCCATCTGCACGCGCAGGGCGGCGCGCCAGCGAGCCGGCTCGCCATGGCGCCCCGCGACCAGGTAGAGGATGGCGGCCACGGCGCCGAAAGACAGCCAGAATCCCGGGCCCAGCACTGACAGCGGGTCGAACGCCAGCACCAGAAGCAAGGCCAGCGCCCACACACGCCAGGCGGCGGGCCGCTGCGCGGCGAATCCCGACAACATGAACACCGTGACCATGACAAGCGCACGGCGCGACGGCACCTGGAAACCGGACAACAGGGCGTAAAACAACGCGGCGAGTATGGCCGCCAGCGCCGCACCGTGGCGCGACGGCCAGTAGCGGCCGAGTCCGCAAGCGGCCCACAGCCGGCGAACCAGCGCGAACACCAGCCCGGCAACCAGACCGATGTGCAGACCGGAAATCGCCATCAGGTGACTGGTGCCGGTGGCGCGCAGTGTCCGCCACTGGGCGTCGCTCATGTCAGCCCGGTCGCCGGTACCGAGCGCCCGCAACAGTGCCGCTTCCGGTCCCTGCCCCGCCTGCCGCCCGATGGCCGCGCCGAGTCGCGCGCGCAAGGACTCCAGCCGGGATGCCGAGCCACCGGGCAGGCGCCGGCCTTCCTTCGGGGCGCGCACATACCCCGTCGCCCGCACCCGCGCCGCCAGCAACCAGCGCTCATAATCGAATCCGCCGGGGTTGGCAAAGCCCCGCGGCCGCTTGAGACGCACCCTGATCCGCCATCGCTCGCCGGCTGTCAGTGGCGGAACGTCGCGGTACCAGTTGAGCCGGGCGCGCAGCCGCCAGGGCTCGCATGCAGCGTCCAGGTATCGGCATTCGATATCGAAAAGGAAGCGCCGGCGGCCACCGGCAAACGTCTCCGGCGTGGCGGCCACCCGCCCCTCGACAAGGATGTCGCGGTTCTCCAGGCCAGCGGGCACCTGCTGCGCCAGCAGGGCCGAGACCTGCCAGCCGCACCACAGGAAACCGCCCGCGGCGATCGCCAGCCAGCGCCAGCGACGGGACCAAAGAAAAGGCAGCAACAGCAAGGCGCCCTGCCAGCCGGACAGGGGCATGAATCCCGTGAACAGGGTGATTCCGGCCAGGAAGGCCAGCGCGGCGTACAGCATTTCGTCCCTGAAATCCCGTGGTGCGTCAGGGGCAACGCTACTCCCCGCACACGGCGCGGACAAGCGTTTTTGTGAACTGCGTCTTTGTCGACCCGCTGCCGTCTGCTAAAATAAATCTCGGCTCAACGCCAATTCCGGCGAATTGATGCGGTTTTCCGCCGAAGGTGACACGTGCGACATTCGACCCGATATCTTGTGCTGCTGGCGCTCCTGGCCCCGATGGCACAGGCCGACAACCTGAAGCTGGAGGCCGGCGCCAGCCGCTGGTCCTACGATATCGGTGGCACCGCGCGCTACCAGACCCGCGATTCCTCCAACGACATCGACGTCAACGACGACCTCGGCTACAACGACGACAGCCTGGGCAGTTACTATTTCTCCTTCGAACACCCGGTGCCGGCGCTCCCCAATGTTCGCGTCAGCCGCACCGACATCGATTCGGGCGCCAACGGCCAGTTGAGCCGCAGCGTGGTCTATGGCAACACCACCTTCGGTCTCAACGAGAGCGTCAACAGCGAATTCACACTCGACCAGACCGATGTCACCATGTACTACCAGCTCTTCGACACCGTGCTGGACATCGACCTGGGCCTGAATGCCAAGTACATCGATTCGCGTTCACGCATCACCGGCTCCACCTCCGGCACTGAAACCGCCGACGTGTCCGGCTGGGTGCCGATGCTGTACGCCGGCGTGGGCGCCGATCTGCCGCTCACCGGCCTGTCGGTCAGCGCCGACGGCAGCTTCGTCAGCTACCAGGACAGCACCTTCTACGACTACACCCTGAAAGCCAGCTACCTCACGCCCTGGTACCTGGGCGTCGACGTCGGTTACCGCTCCATCCGCCTGAATCTCGACGATTTCGACGGCTCCTACGCCGATATCGAGTTCGACGGCCCGTTCGCCGGCGCACACTTCGAATTCTAGGACATCTCCCGTGCTCGCGTGGCGACCGCTCGCACTCGCCGGTATCGTCGTGATGCTGGGCGCGCTTGCCGCCTCCTGCGCCACCACGCCGCCCTCCAACACGCGCGACGGCTGCGCCATCTTCCGGGAAAAAAACGGCTGGTATGCCGATGCGCTGGCGGCGCAGAAGAAATGGGGCGTGCCGGTTCACGTCCAGCTCGCCATCATCTACCAGGAATCCCGTTTCGTGCACGACGCAAAACCCGCGCGGCGCAAGTTGCTGTGGGTAATTCCCTGGACACGCCCCTCCTCCGCCTACGGTTACGGCCAGATCAAGGACGGCACCTGGGACTGGTACCGCAACTCCACCGGCAACCGCTGGGCCGACCGCGACGACTTCGAGGACGTGGTGGACTTCATCGGCTGGTACGGCAGTGTTTCGCACCGCAAGCTGGGCATCAGCAAGTGGGACGCCTACAACCAGTACCTGGCCTACCACGAGGGACACGGCGGCTTCAAACGCAAGACCTACCGGAAGAAGCCCTGGCTGATGAAGGTGGCAAAAAAGGTCGCGGCGCGCGCCTCGGCCTATCGCGCCCAGTTGAAACGCTGCGAGGGCGAGCTGGACAAGGGCTGGTGGTTTTTCTGAACCGCGTTCAGCCGCTCAGGACGCCGTCGTCCAGGCGCAGCACACGGTCCATGCGTTCGGCGAGCTGGATGTCGTGGGTCACCACCACGAAACTGGTATTGAAGTCCCGGTTGAGTTCGCGCATCAGCGCATAGATGTGCTCCGCATTGCGCCGGTCCAGGTTGCCGGTGGGCTCGTCGGCCAGCACGCAGTCCGGCCGCGTCACCAGCGCCCGCGCCACCGCCGCGCGCTGGCGCTCGCCACCGGAGAGTTCCGAGGGCTTGTGGGCGCTGCGCGCCTCCAGGCCTACCCGTTCCAGCATTTCCAGCGACTGCGCCCGCGCCTCGGCCACGCTGTTGCCGCGAATCACCAGCGGCATGGCGACGTTCTCCATGGCCGTGAACTCCGGAAGCAGATGATGAAACTGGTAGACGAAACCCAGGTGACGATTGCGCAGGCGACTGCGCGCCGCCTCACCCAGCCCGCTGAAGCGCTGCCCCATCAACTCGACCTCTCCGGCGCTGGGGCGGTCGAGGCCGCCGAGCAGGTGCAACAGGGTGCTCTTGCCGCTGCCGGAGCTGCCGACGATAGCCAGTTGCTGGCCGGCCGTCACCGCCAGCTCCACGTCCTTCAGAACCGTCACATTCAGATTGCCGTCGCTGAAGGTGCGGCTCAGGCCCGTGCAGGACAATACCCTGTGGCCGTCACTCATAGCGCAGCGCCTCCGCCGGCTGGGTGCGCGAGGCGCGCCAGGCCGGGTACAGGGTGGCGATGAAACTCAGCAGGAAGGCCACCGTCCCGATCTGCCACACGTCCGGCCAGTGAACCTCGGACGGCAGGTCGCTGATGTAGTAGACGTCGGCGGGCATGAACTGCACCCCAAAGGCCTGCTCGATGGCGGGCACGATGGTCTCCACGTTCATTGCCAGCGCCACGCCGCCAGCCAGGCCCAGCGCGGTGCCGAGGATGCCGATCAGGGCGCCCTGGATCATGAATATGCGCAGGATCACGCCGGGCGTGGCGCCCAGGGTACGCAGGATGGCGATGTCGGCGCGCTTGTCGGTCACCACCATCACCAGCGTCGACACGATGTTGAAGGCGGCGACCGCAACGATCAGCGTAAGGATCACGAACATCACCCGCTTCTCGGTCTGTACCGCGCGGAAGAAGTTGGCGTGCTGCCGGGTCCAGTCCTCGACGCGCAAGTCGTTGCCCACCTGCCGCGCCAGTTCGCGCGCCACCCGCGGCGCCTGGAACAGGTCGGCCAGGCGCAGCCGCACACCGGTCACCGCGTCGCCGAGCTTGAACAGGCGCGCCGCGTCCTGCATGTGCACCAGCGCCACACCACGGTCGTATTCGTACATGCCGACCTCGAAGATCCCCGTCACCCGGAAACGCCGCAGGCGCGGCAGGATGCCGGCGGGGCTGAAGTTGGCCTGCGGCGTGATCACGGTCACGCTGTCGCCGACCCGCACGCCCAGGCTCCAGGCCAGTTCGCTGCCGAGAATGATGCGGTACTCGCCGGCCTGCAGGTCCGCCAGGCTACCGCTCTGCAGGTGTTCACCCACGGTCGATACCGCCGGTTCACGGTCCGGCAGGATACCGCGCACCAGCGCGCCACTGACCTTCTGCCCGCGTGTCAACATCACCTCCCCCTGCACGTAGGGCGCGACACCGACCACCTCGGGGTGCCGCATGGCCAGCCCGGCCGCCCGGCGCCAGTCCTGCAGGGGCTGACGGTAGCCGCTGATGCTGGCGTGCGAGGCCATGCCGAGAATACGGCTGCGCAACTCCTGTTCGAAGCCGTTCATGACCGATAGCACCGTGATCAGCGCCGCAACGCCCAAGGCAATGCCCAGCATCGAGATCAGCGAGATGAAGGAGATGAAGTGGTTGCGGCGTTTTGCGCCGGTGTAGCGCAGGCCGATCCAGATTTCCAGGGGGCGAAACATGCGGGGCATTAAATCACAAGCGCGAGCTGCCGAAAACACTTGATGTACTTCGAAAATTCAACCGGAAGGATAATCATCATGCGGACCACCCGCCTTTTGTTACTGCTGTCGCTCGTGTCCGGCCCGCTGGCGCCGGCCGCCCTCGCCGATACCCTGCTGGTGGAATCGGTCCAGTCCGCGCCCGATGTGAACCGGCCCGCGCGCGGCATGACCATGGAACAGGTCACCGCCCAATGGGGCGAACCCCTGCGCCGCGTGGGTCCGGTCGGCGAGCCGCCCATCAGCCACTGGGTCTACGAGGACTTCGTCGTCTACTTCGAGGGTTCGCGCGTCCTCCACGCCGTGGTGCCGCACGGCAAGGTTTCGCCGTAGCATTTGGCGCACGCGCCGGTACAATCGGCGTTCATGCGCAACGCCGAGCCCAGACTGCCCGCCGAATGGGAACCCCAGGCCGGCGTGATGCTGACCTGCCCCCACGCCGATACCGACTGGGCCGAACGACTCGACGCGGTCGAGCCCGTGTTCCTTGCCATCGCCACCGAAATCGCACGCCGCGAAACGGTGCTGATCAACTGCCCGGACGCCGGCCTGGCAGAACGCGTCCGCCGCCTGCTGCTCGAACGCGGCGCCCCCCTGTCGCGCATCGTCACCGCCATCGCGCCCTCGGACGACACCTGGGCGCGCGACCACGGGCCAATCACGAGACTGCGTGACGCAGGCCCGGAGTTGCTTGATTTCCGCTTCAATGGCTGGGGCGGGAAGTATCCCGCCAGCCGCGACGACGCCATCACCGGCCGCCTGCACCGGGCCGGCGTGTTCGGCGACACGCCGCGCATTCCCGTCGACATGGTGCTGGAAGGCGGCAGCATCGACAGCGACGGCCGGGGCACCCTGCTGACCACGCGAAGTTGCCTGCTGCACCCGGCGCGCAACCCGCACCTCGACGCGGCGTCCGTCGAACGGCGGCTGCGCGACTTGCTGGGCGCGACGCGTATTCTGTGGCTGCAACACGGCGCCCTGGAGGGCGACGACACCGACGGACACATCGACATGCTGGCGCGCTTCGTGGCGACGGATCACATCGTCTACCAGCACTGCGACGAACCGGACTACCCCGCGTATGACTCCCTGCGCGCCATGGAAGCGGAACTGCGCGCCCTGCGCCGCGCGGACGGCACACCCTACCGGCTCACGCCCCTGCCCTGGCCCGGCGCGCACCAGGATGCAAGGGGCCAGCGCCTGCCCGCCAGCTACGCCAACTTCCTGGTGATCAACGACGCCATACTGGTACCGGCCTACGACGACGCGCGCGACGCCGAAGCCGCCGCGCGGCTGCAGGCGTGCTTTCCGCAGCGCACACTGGTGCAGATACCCTGCCTGCCGCTGATCCAGCAGTTCGGCAGCCTGCACTGCCTCACCATGCAGTTCCCGGCCGGTATTGAGTTCGACGCGTCGATACGCGGATAATGGCCGTCTCATGAAGCCCTCGACGCTTACAGTCGCCGCCGTGCAGATGCCCGTGTCGGCCGATCTCGCCGCCAATGTCCGACATATCGACGCCCGGCTTCGGCAGGCCGCCGACGCCGGCGCAAAACTGGTGCTGTTGCAGGAACTGCACAACACACCCTACTTCTGCCAGCACGAGGACACCGGCAACTTCGATCTTGCTGAAACCATCCCCGGTCCGGCCACGCGGCACCTCGCCGAACAGGCCACCGCGCTGGACCTGGTAATCGTCGCCTCGCTGTTCGAACGCCGCGCGGCCGGGCTCTACCACAACACCGCGGTGGTGCTGGACAGCGACGGCACGCTGGCGGGACGTTACCGCAAGATGCACATTCCCGACGACCCGGGCTACCACGAGAAGTTCTATTTCACACCCGGCGACCTCGGATTCCAGCCCATACAGACGCGCGTCGGGCGGCTCGGCGTGCTGGTGTGCTGGGACCAGTGGTACCCCGAGGCCGCGCGCCTGATGGCGCTGGCGGGCGCGGAACTGCTGCTCTACCCGACCGCCATCGGCTGGGATCCCAACGACGACGAAGCGGAACGGCAACGGCAACTCGACGCCTGGACCACCGTGCAGCGCGGCCACGCGGTGGCCAACGGCCTGCCGGTGCTGGTCTGCAACCGCTGCGGCCACGAACCGGCCCCGGCAGCGGGTTCGCCGGGCATCCATTTCTGGGGCAACAGCTTCATCGCCGGCCCGCAGGGCGAACTGCTGGCCCGCGCCGGCGCCGACGAAGACACGCTGCTGCTCACCGACATCGACCTGGCGCGCAGCGAACAGGTGCGCCGCATCTGGCCCTTCCTGCGCGACCGCCGCATCGACAGCTACCAGGACCTGACGCGCCGCTTCAGGGACTGAACCAACGGAAACCACGCCATGATCCTGATCCTTGAACCGAATATCACCACCGACAGCGATGCCTTCCGCGCGCTGGAAGCCTTTCTCGACAAGCTGCCCAACATCCGCCACCGCGTGCACCAGGAAAGCGGCACCCGGCAGCTTCTGACCGAGGTCTACCTGATCGGCGACACCGCCGCGCTGTCGATCGAGGACATGCAGAACCTGCCCGGCGTGGAACGCGTGGTGCGGGTTTCCGAGGAGTACCGGGTACTCGGCCGTCACAAGGACGACCGGCGCCCCACCTGGTTCGAGTACAACGGTGTACGTTTCGGCCAGGACACGCTGCACGTGTTCGCCGGCCTGTGCGCGGTGAATACCCGCGAACACGTGGAACTCATGATGAAGGCCTTGCAGGAACACGGTCAGGTGTGCACCCGCATGGGCGCCTACAAGCCACGCACCAGCCCCTATTCCTTCCAGGGACTGGGCAAGGCCTGCCTGCCGTGGGTGTTCGAACTGGCCGGCAAGTACGGTATCAAGGTCATCGCCATGGAAGTCACGCACGAAAACCACGTGGCGGAAATCGTCGAGGCGCTGGAGCAGACCGGCAACCCCACCGGCGTGATGCTGCAGATCGGCACCCGCAACACCCAGAACTTCGAACTGCTCAAGTCGGTCGGACGCCAGCAGCGTTTCCCGGTACTGCTCAAGCGTGGTTTCGGCATCACCCTGGAGGAGTCGCTGAACGCCGCCGAATACCTTGCCAGCGAGGGCAACCGCCACGTGGTGTTCGGCCTGCGCGGCATGAAGACCAATATGGGCGACCCGCACCGAAACTTCGTCGACTTTGCGCACGTGCCGGTGGTCAAGCGCCTCACGCGCATGCCGGTGTGCGTGGATCCCTCGCACTCGGTAGGCTCCCGGGACATGGCGCCGGACGGCATGCTGGACGTAATGCACGTCGCTGCCCAGGGCGTGGTGGCGGGCGCCAACATGATCCTGGTGGATTTCCACCCGGACCCCGCCAGCGCCCTGGTGGACGGACCGCAGGCGTTGCGCCTGGACGAACTGGGCTGGTTCCTCGATGACGTGCGGATCGCCCGCGAAGCCTACCTGCAACGCCAGGAACGGGCCGCGCAGGCAAGCGGCGACCAGCCCTAGCCAGCGGCGCGCGGGCGCTGGACTATACTTCCGGACAACGCATCACCGTTTCCGGAGGTCGCCATGAGAACTCTGTTGCTGGCATTCCTGCTGGGCTGCGCGACCGTCTCGGCCAACGACAAGGCCGCATTCGTGCAGACGCCCTACACCGCCCAGAAAGTCCTGTTCGATTTCTATTTCGACCAGCCCGAAAAGATCAACTCCGCCCTGTACTGGGTGCGCTCGCTGATGAATCCCCTGATGGACGCGCCCTATGACTACGCCCCGGAAGATCTGCACCTGATCGTGCTCATCCACGGCACTGAAATCGTCACCGTGGCGAAGAAAAACTACGAAAAATACCGCGATGCCGTGGAACGCATGCGCTATTACGCCGAACTGGGTGTGGAATTCCGTGTCTGCGGACTGGCGGCGAACGACTACGGCTACCGCCTTGAGGACTTCCAGGACTTCATCCGCCTGGCCCCCTCGGCGATGACCGAGATCGCCCATTGGCAACTGCAGGGCTACGCACTGGTGACGCCGCGCATCATGACGCGCACCCGCTCCATCGAGGAAATCCGCTGAGCGTCGCGGTCAGCGCACCCGCTTGAGGCTGTTGCGGTCGAAATCGCGGTCGGTGAGCCCGGTCCTGAACCGGTAGTTGCTCCACGTCAGGCGCGTGCTCTTGCCGGTCTGGTGGTTGACCATGTACATGTCGTGGGCGCGCCAGTACTGCCCCAGGAACTGCTGGTAGTCGTCGAAGGTGAGCGTCTTCAGCAGGCTGTTCTTGCGATCGTAGTAGTCGATCTTCTGCGGCCGGTATTCCGCCTTGTCGATCCACACGACCTGCCGGGTATAGCCCGAATACGGGTCCACCGGGTCGCGCTCGATCACGAAGCAGTCCATGCCCTTGTACTGCTCGTCGCGCAGGTAGCGGTAGGTGTACTTCTCGACTTCCTGCGAGGACAGGTCCTCGTAGGCGAACTCGCTGCCCATGAACGGCCCGGAGCGGTTGCGCGAGGAAATGCGCTTGATGCGTTTCAGCGCCGGCAGGTACAACCACTGGTCGTCCGGCCCGCTCTTGTGGGTGAAACTCAGGAAAGCAGTACCCTTTACGTCCGCCGGACGGTCGAAGATGGTCAGGCTCTTGTCACCGTCGTTCTTCTGCTCCAGCGTCTTGACACGGATATCGCGGGTACTCTCCTCGCCCTGCCTGTTGCGCAGCAGCATGCGCATCGAGGCAGTGGAATCGTGGAAGCCGGTATCACGGCGATCCGCTTCCATGGCGATTTCGAGCCCCTTTTCCTCCGGTGTCTGCGCGAACGCGTTAAGCGACAGACTCAGCAGAATCACCCACCACAACTTTCTCATAACCCTCACCCTTGTCGAGTGCTATCAACAGCGTCGGTAGCAACAGAAAATCGGCCAGCAGCGCCAGCCCGATGGTAATCGCCGTCAGCAGGCCCATGCCGGAATTGAGTTCGAACGGCGAATAGACCAGCACCAGGAAGCCCGCCATCAACACCGCCGAGGTCGTCCACAGCGCGGTGCCGACCGTATGGAAGGCGTACCGCACCGCGTCCGGCGCCGACAGGCCCTCCTCGCGGCGCGCGCGCAGATACTTGCTGAGGAAGTGTACCGTGTCGTCCACCACGATACCCAGCGTCATGCCGGCAACGATGGATAGCGCCAGCCCCACCTGCCCGACCAGCAGCCCCCACAGGCCAAAGGCCATGCCGGCCGGCACCAGGTTGGGGATAATGCTGATGAGCCCGATACGCAGCGACTTGAGCGCGAACACCAGAATAAAGGAGATCAACACCAGCGCCACCGTGGTGCCGATCAGCATGCTGTGGATGTTGCGCTTGCCGATGTGCGAAAACATGACAGCCGGGCTGGCGCCGTGGCCCCGCATGTATTCCGGGGCATTGTCCTCCAGCCAGTCCTGGGCACGCGCTTCCAGCGCGATCACCTCGTTGCTGGACAGGCTGCCCAGCGACACGTCCAGCTTGGTAGCCGACTTGTCCACGTTGATCTGGTTGTTGAGATCGAGCCCGTAGGGCAGCGACATTTCGTACAGCAGCAGGTACTGCGCTGCCAGTTCGCGCTGGTCCGGCAGGCGGTACCAGGCCGGGTCGTCGCCGTGCAGGTTCATGTTCAGCCGCTTCATGGTGTCCGAGAGCGTGGTGACATGCTTGACCTCGGGCTGGCGCCGGTACCATTCGGCGAACGCGTCCAGTGTTTTCAGGTAGGCCGGCTCGCTGATGGCGCCGGAACCGCCGGCCCCCAGCGAATAGGAAATACTGTACAGCCCGGTCAGGTGGTCGGTGACGTAATCGGTATCGACACGGAACGCCACCCGCTCGTCGAAATACTTCACGAACTCGTCGTTCAGTTCGTTGCGCGGCACGAAGGCGATCAGCCCCAGCACCAGCGTCAGCATGCCCCCCAGCACCAGGCGGTAGTGGTTGACCACCAGGTTGGCGAGCGCGTCCATGACCGGCGCGGTGCGGCCCCGGCCGGAACGCTGGCGCACCGGCAACAGCAACATCAGCGCCGGCAACAGCGCAACGCTGTAAAAGAACGAGGCAACCACGCCGATCGCCACCACGTTGCCGAGATCGCGGAACGGCGGCGCATCCGAGAAGTTCATGGACAGAAAACCGATCGCGGTGGTCAACGAGGTGATCAGAATCGGCTGCAGGTTGATGCGCAGGCTCTCCTGCATGGCGTCGCGCTTCGATTTGCCGTCACGCACCTTCTGCAGGAAGGTCACCAGAAAATGCACGCTGTTGGCGACCGCCAGCGTCATGATCATGGTCGGCGCGCTGGCCAGCGGCGGTGTCACCTGGATGCCGATCCAGCCGGCGATACCCATCGCGGTGGCGATGGACAGCAGGATGATGAGCAGTGTCGAGAAGGTCGCCGCCGCCGAACGTAACAGCAGGAGCAGCATCAATACGATGACCCCGAACATGATCGGTACCAGGGTCTTCATGTCCTGCATCGCCATTTCCGAAAACGCGTTGTTGAGCAGCACCACGCCGGTGAGGTGGACCTCCAGTTCCGGGTAGCGCTGCGTCAACTGCGTGACGAGGTCGCGGCTGAACGCAACCACTTCCGGGACTTCCTTCTCCGGGTTGATACCGGGCAACTGCACGATGACATTCACGCCCGTGGTGCCCGAATCCGGTGAAATCAGGCGGTTGATCAACAAAGGCTCGGCCAGCGCGATCTGGCGGATATGTTCGAGTTGCCGTGGTTTCAGCGACGCCGGATCCGCGACCAGGTCCTCGACGACCAGGTCATCCCCCTCGGCGTAGGTGTGCTGGAAATTGGTAACCGAGTCGACCCGGATCGAATAGGGAATCTGCCAGGCGGCGTCCGTCAGCCAGTGTATCGCCTCCAGCGTGCGCGGGGTGAACACGTCCCCATCGCGTGGAGAGATGGCGAACAGCACATTGTCCGACTTGGTGTAGGTATTCTGCAGCTTCTCGAACGCCAGCAGTTGCGGGTTCTCCTCGCTGAAGAAAATCCGGTAATCGTTCGAAAAACCCAGGTGGCGTACACCGCCCGCCGCGACATACACCGCGGCCAGCGCAACGATCCACAACACCCAACGCCAGCGCACGAGCTGGTCCGCGAGCAACCTTGCCATTTATCTGTTCCTTGATTCTTGTCGGCCTCAGTGCGCTTTCAGCGACTGAAGAAACTGGATCAACCCCCGGTTACAGGTCCTGAGCCGTTCGCGGCTCTGCGCCGCCTTGGCCAGGCCAATGCACCCCTCCATTGCCGCCAGCACGAAGGTCGCGATCTCGTCACAATTGCAGTCCTTGCGGATCTGCCCGAGTCGCTGCGCCTGTTCCAGCGCCGCCTGCACCGAGTCGTGCCAGATGGCGAACGCGTAATCCAGGCGCTGGCGAAATCCCTCGTCCAGAGGAGACATCTCCTGGGCGAGATTGTTCAACGGACACCCGTACTGGATCATCTCCGGCGGCTTGCTGTCGACCATCTGCTCGATGACCTCGACGAGAGCACCCAAGGGCTCCTCCGCGCCACGCAAGGGCTGCACCCACATGGCCTGCATGGTAGGCAGGATGACTTCGTCCACCACCGCGTAGCCCAGCGCCTGCTTGTTGGGGAAATGGTGGTACAAAGCCCCCTTGGTCAGACGGGTCGCGGCGAGTACCTCATCGAGGCGCATGCCCTGGAAACCGTTGCGATAGATTTCCATGAACGCGGCCTCGAGTATGCGCTGGCGCGTCTGGTCGGGGTTGCGCTGCGCCCTGGCCGTATTCTCCGCCTGTTCCATTTTTTCGTCCTGCTGACAGCAATTCGCCCATTATTGGGGAACTTCGACCAGAAAGCTATTGACAAACCACCTGGTCGGTTCGTATTCTACCAACCAGCCGGTATGCAGGCAAGTCTCATACCCGATACCTGTTGTCCAGCCAGGCGGAGCGCCAACATGACAGCGACAACCCTCGATCTCAGCATCGGCGAAGTCATCCCGGACCGGCGGCTGGGGGCGAACGCCCACGCCGACACCATCGAACTGCGCGGCAAGCGCATGCGGGTGGAAATCAGCGAAAGCGCCGCGCGCGCGCTGCAGGCCCGCGAAAGCGCCATTCTGGTCGAGCTGGAACTCTATTTCAGTTGCCTGGTCCGCAAACAGGTACGCTTCACCAGCGCGGATGAAACCCCGGCGCCAGGTCACGAACTGGCCCGCATCCTGCCCGGCCTGTACGCCAGTTTCCGCGCCGTCACCACCGCCCATTGCCGGATCGACGAAACCGACGGCAAGCCACCGGTGGAAACCATGCCGGTCAAGCGCCCCGACCTGTTCGTGCCCGACTGGCTGAAAATCGACTTTCGTCACGGCCGCTGGCTGGGCGAATACGGATTCAAGAACGATCTCCGCCAATCCTCGACCCCTTAACCCCGACGGGAGGTTCACCATGAGCAGCGAAACCGCAAACACCGAGATGGAGCAGTGGCTTGACAGGAAACTGGACGAGCTGCTGCCCGGCAAACTCCGCGAAATCGACGAAGCCAGGACACCCTCGATGTCCATCATTGCCACCAAGGGCACGCTGGACTGGGCCTATCCGCCCTTCATCCTGGCGTCGACCTCGGCCGCGCTGGGCTGGGATACCTCGATCTTCTTCACCTTCTACGGCCTGCTGCTGCTGAAGAAGGAACTGCC
>WGBO01000070.1 GCA_015494295.1 Gammaproteobacteria bacterium
CTGCATGGGCGGGCAGGGCGGGAAGCAGGCGCCGCAGCAGATGCACTTCTTCTCGTCGACTTCCAGGGAAGGCTTGCCGTTGACCATGGCCGGACGAATCGCGGCGACCGGGCAGCGGGCGACGACGGAAGGACGTTCGCAGACGTTGGACACCAGGTCGTGGTTGATCTTCGGCGGCTTGGTGTGCTGAACATTGATGGCGATATCACCCTGGCCGCCGCAGTTGATCTGGCAGCAGGAAGTGGTGATGTGCACGCGGTTCGGCATGTTCCAGGCGGTGAACTCATCGATCAGCTCGTCCATCATGGACTTCACGACACCGGAAGCGTCGGTGCCCGGGATGTCGCAGTGCAGCCAGCCCTGGGTGTGGGACAGGGAGGTGACGGAGTTCTTGGTGCCACCAACCACGAAACCGGCGTCGGTCAGGGCCTTGATCAGCGGCTCGACCTTGGAGGCGTCGTCGACGATGTATTCGATGTTGGAACGGATGGTGAAACGGATGTAGCCGTCGCCATACTTGTCACCGATGTCGCACAGGGTGCGCAGGGTGAAGACGTCCAGGATACGCTGGGTACCGGCCTTGATGGTGTACACCTCGTCGCCGCTGTAGGCCACGTGACGGAGCACGCCGGGCTGCGGATCGTCGTGGTACTTCCACTGACCGAAATTTCTGCGCATCGTGGGATGCATGTACTGGAATCCATCGGGACAACCGGATTCGATCGGCTCCCTCATGTCTGCCATTGCCATGTTACTCTCCTAAATATGAGTACTGTCAGGGCGGGCCCGGATGACTCCGGGCCCGGCTTCAACGGGTTTGATCAGCCAGTGGCGATCAGGCTTCGGCCTGACGCTGGAACCACTTCTCGGCTTCCTCGTCCCAGCCGTCCATGCGGACGTAGGAGGATTGACGCGGGTTGTTGACCATGTGCGGGTCAACCTCGACGTCGATGCCTTCGAGGAAGTTCACCAGGCCGATGCGCTCGATCATCTCACCGCAGCGCTCGTGCTCCAGACCGTTCTCCGCCCAGAAATCGATGATTTCCTCGGCCAGCTCGACCAGGGACTCGTAGTCTTCCTCGGTTTCGAGCTTCTTGAACGGAACCACGACGGTGCCCATCAGGTCGCCGATCTTCAGCGTGCGCTTGCCGCCGATGAGGATGGTGACGCCCTTGTCGTCGCCGGGGTGCAGAGCCTTCGGCATGACGTTCAGGCAGTGCATGCAGCGCACGCAGTTGTGGTTGTCGACGGCGAGGGTGTCATCGTCGTTCAGAGCCAGCGCCTGGGTGGGGCAGCGGCTGATGACGTTCTCAAGAATGTACTCGCGACCCTTCTTGGCGACATAGGCCTTCACTTCTTCCTGGTCGACCTTCATGTCATCGCGCCAGGTGCCGATCACGGCAAAGTCGGAGCGCTCGATCGAGTTCTGACAGTCGTTCGGGCAACCTGAGACCTTGAACTTGAACTTGTAGGGCAGGGCCGGACGGTGCACGTCATCGGTGAAGTTGTTCACCAGGTGACGATGGATGGCGTGCTCGTTGGCGCAGGACATCTCGCAGCGGGCGGAACCGACGCAGGACATTGCGGTGCGCACGCAGGGGCCGGCGCCGCCGAGATCCCAGCCGTACTCGTTGATTTCGTCGAAGAAGTGCTGGGTGTTTTCGGTAGTGGTACCGATGAACATGATGTTACCGGTCTGACCGTGGAAGGTCTGCAGGCCGGAACCCCATTTCTCCCAGGAGTCGCCCAGCTTGCGCAGGGTTTCGGTGGTGTAGTAGTTGGCTGGAGCAGGCTGCACACGCAGGGTGTGGAACTCCTTGGATTCGGGGAAGGCGTCGCCGACTTCAGAGAAACGCGGGATGATGCCGCCGCCGTAACCAAACACGGAAACCGTGCCGCCCTTCCAGTAACCCTTGCGGGTTTCGTAGGAGTGCTCGAGCTGACCGAGCAGGGAGTTGGTCATTTTGCGAATGCGTTCGTCCGGGTGGTCGTCGCGCAAACGCTTGATGCCGGAAATAAAGCTCGGCCAGGGGCCGTTTTCCAGTTCGTCGAGCATGGGCGTGGGATAGTGCTTATCAGCCATGGCCGTCTCCTTCCTGTTTTTAAGGTGTATCGTGGGGCGGTTTCGACCCGGGGCCGGTTACCGCCGTTACGTTTAAGGTCAATATATTGTTCAGTACTTCACGCGTTGAGTGCCTGAAGTTCCCGTATCGGGACTTCTGTTTCCGATACGCGGAACTCCCTCACTGGACGGGATGCAGTCTAGGAGCCTCGCCCGAATCATAGAATCCTACCCATGGGGTGTGTGCTGTCGGCAACAGTATCTCCAATGGGGTAGGCCGGATTCAGCCCGGCCGCGGCCGGCGATTATACGGCGGCCCCGGATAAATTGCCAAGAGTGGAGAATGTTTGAATATTATCAGACGCTTATTGGTTAATCGGCGTATAAATTTTGTTTGATGGAACCGCTGCGGGGCAATAACCCTCTGAAAAATAGCGTCTTGGCCGTTTTCTCACAAAATCGTGACGCGCGCGAAAACCCGTGCAGGCATGCCGGTCAGGTGAGCGGCAAATCTGCTAAAATCGCTTTTCCAGCAAAACCGGCGCCAGGTATCCCGATGTATCCGATGTCCAGCCGCACCCGCCCGTCGCGTGCGGAATCCCCGTTCGACCTCAAGGCGCAGGCGGCCTATGTCGCCTGGCGGGAACACAAGCTGGCGAACCATCCGGCGAGCAGCACCGAACTGATGGTTGAAATCGCCGACGGCCGCGCGCCCTCGGAGGCGGAGGTTGCCGCCATCGGGCGGGCGCTGTCGCGCGCCAACGTGGCGTTCTACCGCCTGAAATCGCCGCGCCCCGGCGACAAGGCGATGCTGCGGGCGCTGGGCCGGCGGCTGGGCCTGGAACGGTTGGACAACAACCTGTGTGCGGATGGCGACGGCATTTCATCCCTGAGCGTGGTTGAAAAGCGCGCGCCGGGTGAATATATCCCGTACACCAACCGGCCGCTCAACTGGCACACCGACGGCTACTACAATGCGCCCGACGAACAGATCCGCGGGGTGATCCTGCACTGCGTGCGGCCGGCGGCGGAAGGTGGGGGCAATGCCTTCATGGACCACGAGATCGCCTATATTCTGTTGCGGGACGCCAATCCCGACTACATCCGGGCGCTGATGGCGCCGGACGCCATGAGCATACCCCCGAATGTACAGGACGGGGTGGAGATCCGCGCGCGTCGCACCGGCCCGGTGTTCTCCGTGGACGCCGGCGGCAGGTTGCACATGCGCTATTCGGCGCGCGCGCGGAACATCGAGTGGAAGGCGGATTCAACCACACAGGCGGCGGCGGAATACCTTTTAAGCTTGTTTCAACAGGATTCGCCCTATATATTTCGCCACCGGCTCGAAGCGGGCGAGGGTGTGATCAGCAATAATGCCTTGCACTGCCGCTCCGGTTTCAGCCACCAGAACGGTGAAACGTCGCGACTGTTGTACCGCGCGCGCTATTTCGACCGTGTGATGATTCCAGAGACAGGAGCAGGTGAACCGCATGTTGTGTCTTAGCGAGATATTGTTACAGCACCACGAGCTTCAGTCTTTCGACGACCTGGTCAGCAAGGTCGAGGAAAAGGCGCGCGGCGGTGAGCTGTTCTTCCAGATGGACGTACGTCCCCCGTTCCCGGATACCCCGGAGAACTGGGAAGACCGCCTCGAAGCGGCTTTTGCGGCCGCGGGCAAACGGTGAGTAGCATGTTCTGGGAAGAGGAAAAGGACGAAAACACGCCCTACACGGTGCCGGATGATGTGGTGGACATCGTCTACAACATCAGTTGCAAGTGCCTGCCGCTCGATCATGCGTTCAGCCTGTCGAACGCCATTCGCGAGGCCCTGCCGTGGTTCGACGATGAGCCTTTGGCCGGCCTGCACCTGATCCACGGCGCCGAGTCCGGTAATGGCTGGATGCGCCCGGAAGACCCGGCCAACGAGGTTCTGCATCTGTCGCGGCGCTCGCGCATGACCTTGCGGGTGCCCGGGCACCGGGTCGAGGACGCCGGCCGCCTGTCCGGCGCGGTGCTGGATATCGAGGGTCACCGGCTGGAGGTGGGCAAGGGCAAGACGCGGCTGTTCAGCACGCTGCCGACCCAGTTCACGCGTTACGTGGTGGTGCCGGAGGGCATCGACCATGAGGACGAGGAAGCCTTCATGCTGTACGCCGCCGGGGAACTCAAGGCGCTGGAGGTACCGGTGCGCAAGCTGTTGTGCGGGCGCGCGCATGCCATCCGTCACCCTGACGGCGACCTGTACACGCGCAGCATCATGCTCGCGGACCTCGAGCCCGAGCACGCGGTGCGCCTGCAGCAGGTGGGAATCGGCTCGCACCGAAAGATGGGCTGCGGCCTGTTCCTGCCCCACAAGGGCATTCGCGCGGTGCACGAGGTGACCGCTGACAAGAAATAACGGGATTTGAGACAGGATTCGATTCGTTCCCATCCGCAAAAAAGCTGATGGATGGGTTTAATTTTGTGTCTTAACTTGATGAAATTGATGGAGATATAGTATGGCTCTCGAAGTTGATGGCAAGACTGTGGAAACCACCGAAAACGGGTATCTGGTCAATGCGGAAGACTGGACGGAAGCCGTGTGCGAGGCGATTGCCGCGGAAGACAAGCTGGTGCTGACCGAAAAGCACTGGGACGTGGTGATGTACCTGCGTGACGAGCACTACAATAACGGCGGCAACGAGCCCAACGAGCGCACCATCCTCAAGGCCATGGCCAAGAAGTGGGGTGACAAGCCGACCAGCAAGGACATGTACAACATGTTCCCGGGCATGCCCAGCAAGCAGGGCCGCAAACTCGCCGGTCTGCCCCAGTCCACCCGCAAGGGCGGTTATTGATCCTGCCTGCCCATTGGGGATATGGCAGGGATTAGCAAATCGTAATATATTTCGCCGCACTCAATTGAGCGGCGTATGCCTGAACACCGAACGCTTTGGAGGCGAAACCATGAGCGAGAAGCAAGAGCTGATCAAAAAAATGATCGAGATGCAGAAGAAGTTCATCGAGTATGAACACGAACACGGCGTCTCCCAGCAGGAATACTTCGCGGCCCCCGAAGGCCACGAGCTGGCTGGCTACCGCCAGGAATACCGCGACCTGGCCATGAAGCTGGTCGATCTGGCGCACGAGGAAAAGGGCTCGCACCCTTAATTCCAGGGCGTTCGAGTTCAAGGCGGGCCGACGTGCGTTGCACTCGGCCCGTTTTTTGTGCGCCGGCTACAATTCGGCCCACAGGCGCGTCAGGTTGACGTAGGCGTGGTCCACGCGGGTGGTTTCCGGCGCGTCCGGACGGTGCTCCTGCAGTGCCTCGCGTGCCTCGTAGAGCTGGAACAGGATTTCCCTGCGCGCCGGGTCGCGCACCATGCTCTGCGTCCAGGTTACGGCCACCAGGCGCTCGCCACGCGTCACCTCGGCCACCCGGTGCAGGCTTGACGAGGGGTAGATGATGGCGTCGCCGGCATCGGGCTTGAAGGTCTGTTCGCCGAATCCGGTGCGGATCACCAGTTCGCCGCCGTCATAGTCGTCGGCGCCGTTCAGGCATACGGTGGTGGAGATGTCGGTGCGGTACTGGCCGCCCGGCGGTCCCATGACGGGGTCATCGACGTGATCGCCGTAGCGCATGCCCGGCGTGTAGCGCGCGTAGAAGGGCGTGGCGACCTTCACCGGCATGGCGGCGGCCTGGTATAGCGGGTGTTGCACCAGCGCGCCCATGACGATGCTGTTGAGGCGCTCCATCTGCGCCGCCGAGGCCTGAAGTTCCTCGTTGTGCTTGACCGGCCGGGCGCGCGCGCCGGCGGACAGACGGCCGTCGACGAAGGGCGCGTCGCGCAGCAGAGAACGAACCTGTTCCAGTTGTGTCTTGCCGAGTACGGCGGGTATGACGACGAGCATCCTGTTTCCTGAAGTATGAAGTGAGTCGGAGAATCCGCGATGATATTGAAACTGACCATCGACGATCAAACCTACAACATCGATGTTCCCGATGAGATGATGAAAGAAGCGGAGGAATTCTACGCCAAAATGGACGCCGACATGGACCGTGGCTGGCAGATGAGCCGTTTCTGGGTGGAAAAACCCGACCTCTACCAGCGCTGCCAGATCGTTGCCGACCGTGTGCTCGGCGCCTTTCATACCGAGAACAAGAAAATGCTGCTGTTGATGGCCGGTTATATTCTCAGCCGGGTGCCACACGTGGAAGAGGTGGTGGTGGACACCAGCGGCGACATCACCCTGACCGAGATCGTCGCCTGAGGAGGCTTCAGGCGGCCCCCTGTGGCCGGCCGAAGCGCGGGTCGCACAGGTCCAGTCCGGCGGCCTGGGCGGCGTGGGTTTTCATCAGCTTTTCGATTTTCTCGCGTTCCGGATAGGCGGCGTCCACCTGCATCAGGTAGGCCTGCCAGTTGGAAAAATCACTGGCCAGTTGCGGGTCGGTGCCGTGACAGGCAAGGATGGTGACCACGGCGTCCCCGACTTTCCAGGGACCGTCGCCCTTGATGGGGCCGGGAACGTAGCGCAGCGCTTCGGCAATCTCCATTTCCGGCCAGAAAGGCGGCAGGTACACCATCCCGTCGTTGTAGGCGAGTTTCTCGACCACGATTTCCTTGCGCCCGTCCGGCAGCCGGATTGCCAGGGGGGCTGTCACGCTGAAGAGTTTGGCCATATGTTTGGGTGCAGGGCTAAATTCGAATGTGCCTAATATACCAAAAAATACCACGGCGGCGTGACTGGTACGTCGGCTTCGGTTTTAAGGCCCCGCTGCTGGCGCTTTTGATGGCGTGTCGCCTGGGGGCATTTCCGGCAGCGCCTTTTCCATCCGGTAATGCTGGATGCTGTCGAACAGCAAGTAGGTCTTTTCCATCACCCGGTATCCGCAGTGGCGGTAGAAGTCGACCGCAATCTCGCGCGCCTGCAGCATGATGCGTTTCGCGCCGTGCGCGGCGGCGTCGGTTTCCAGTGCCGCCAGCAGCCGGGTTCCCAGTCCCTGACGCGTGTGTGCGGGGTGAACCGCGAAATAGCGGATCTGTGCGGTGGTTTCGTCCAGGTTGTGCACGCGGCCGGTGGCGAGCACGCGCCCCTGGTCGTCGATGGCGAAGTAGAGCCGGGCCGTGGCGTCCAGTTCATCGCGTTCGCTGCCGGGCGGTCTGCCCCAGGGCTTGCGCAGCACTTTCCAGCGCAGTCTCCAGGCGGCCTCCATCTCGCGCGCGTCGCGCGGTTGCCGGATCTCGACAGCCGGTGCGTTCAGGCGAACACCACCCATGTCGTGGCGATGTACTTGACGCCCTTCTGCAGGGTGACGCCGCGGTGCTCGTGGGTCCAGAAAGGCGGGAACAGCAATAATTTGCCCTGTTCGGGTTTCACCTTGATGTCCTGGAACAGGAATTCGGTTTCCCCGCCGGGGCCCTCGACATCGTTCAGGTACCAGACGGCGACCAACTGGCGCTGGCTGAACTCGTGGCTGCCGCCGTCGATGTGCCAGTGGTAGTGCTCGCCCGGCAGGGTGCGTTGTATGGCGTAGCCCATGTCCTTGAACGGCCCCTTGAAATAGGGGTAGCTTTCGCGGAACTCCAGGATGGCCTGTCCGATGGAACGGAACAGGGCCTGGTCGATGTCCTTCCAGTGCGGTTTGCCGCTCACCACCAGGTCGGTGGATTTCTTGATGCTGCGGTCCTTTTCGGCGAGCTGGCCGATGCGGCCCTCGTACTGTTCGTCGCTGTGCGCCTCGAAGCGTTCGATGGCGCGTTCGCACAGTTCCGGCGACAGCGCGCCCGGCTTCTCGAAAATGAAGGTGTCGCGCCGCACTTCCCGGATGGTGCGCAGCGGTGTTGCCAGTCGGGATTGTGCCATGGCCTGCCTGTCCTACAGCAATTTCTGCTCGATGAGTGTTTCCATGTCGGTCCAGGCGGTCCTCACGCGCGTGTCGTGCAGTTGCACGAGTTCGCCGGCAACCTGCAGCCAGTGTTGCCGGCCGGCTTCGATCTGTTGCCGCAACTGGCCCGGGTCTCCGCATTCTACCCAATGCGCGTAGGCTTTTAACAGCGCCGGATAGATATGCTTGCGCATGCCCGACAGGTTGCCGAAGTAGAAATGCAGGGACGCCGGCCGGTCCTTGTCGAGCAGCGCCGGCAAGGTGCTCAGTGCGTCGGCGAGGTGGTCGCGCACGGCGCGCGCCATCAGCTCCAGGCGCGAGCGCGGGAAACTGGCCAGCATTTCCTCCCAGGCTGATCCCAGCAGCCTGCCGGCCTGGATCTCGCCGGCTTCGTGCAGGATGAGGGTTTCAGTTTCGTTGCGTGTCATCTCGTCCAGAGCCGCGTCCAGGTCGCCGTCGAAGTCATAGCAGGCCAGCGCCCGCGCCATGGCGTTGTCGGGCCGGCTCCAGCGCCATTCCTCGTAGCGTTCCCAGAGCATGCGCCGCAGCGATTCCTGGCGGATGTACATCTTGCCGTCCAGCGACATCGCCGGAGGCGCGGTCAGGTCGCGGGCGTATTCCCGGCCGGTGACGAACACCGGTTTGCCGTCGTGGTCCAGCCGCTGCTCCAGGCGCGCGAGCATGAACAGGGGGCGGGAACCGTTGCCGTAGCCGGCGCTGTAGACCAGGTCGTCGTCGCGCAGGGCGGCGTTGATGGCGTCGCTCTCGAATGCGTCGAAGCGTTGCCCGTCGATCTCCACGGGTTCGAACTCGGCATCTTCCAGGGTTTCCCAGAAATTTTCGCGTTCGGTCAGCCAGTCGCCGACCTCTTCGCTGGAGATGCTGGCGCCGTAGGGCAGGCCTTTCTCCCACCGGTAATACTCGCGCATCTTGAGCAAATAGACGCACAGCGTATAGTCACTGGCAAAGCGCGCGTCGGCGATATGGCAGTTGTGCTGGACGACGGACTGCAGGTTGCGCAGGCGGGGCGGCAGTGATGTGTGGCTGGCTGGCATGCGGCGGATAATACCTGAGTAAATCACTATGGTTTTTGATGCTAGCATGATGTAATCTGACGCGCCAGTGTGATATTGGAGTACTTGAAGTGCGTATTCGAAGTCGTTGGAAAAACAAGGGAAGAGCCAGAACGCTGGAAGAAAATGCCGGGGCGCTGGCGTTCATCGAGTGGCGTATTGCCGGCAAGGCGCTGCTCAACCTGGAGAACGAAGGGTTCCAGACCGACACCCAGATGCAGCGCCTTGATGTCCTGCAGGAACTGACCGCGTTCCTGGTCCACGTGACCGACCGCCTGGTGCACGGCGACCTCGACGAGGAACAGCGTCGCAAGTTCATCGTGGCGCTGGCGTTGAAGATCGCCGACACCTACCATGACAACCGGGTGGATGTCGAAGGCCGTGGCCAGGATTTCCGGCCGGGCTTCATCGAAGTGCTCAATCAGCGCATGGCCGACTACGCCGAGTTCAGTTTCGACGACGGCGAGCCGGGTTATGCCTTCAAGCGCTACCTTGGCGAGCGTGTCACCAACACCATGGGCGAAAAGGATCGCAAGTGGATCAGCGACCAGGTGATGGAAATCGAAATTCCGGAAATGATGAAGACCCTGAAAAAGGGCCTGAAGGATCTGTTCGAGACCGGCAGGGCGGAGCAGGCGCCGGCGGCGCAGGTTGGCGAGGGCGACTAGCCCTCGCGGCGCGCGGGGGGGCGCGCCGCAACAACAACAAGAACACATGACAATGATTGGGGATAAGCCGTATGTATGACCGGTTCTACGGGTTTTCCGAGCGGCCGTTTTCCTTGCTGCCGGACCCGGACTTCCTGTATCCCGGCGAACGGCACCGCGCCGCGCTGGACGCGCTGGAACTGGCCATTTTCAATCACTCCGGGTTTTGCGTGATCAGCGGCGAGATCGGCGCCGGCAAGACCACCCTGATCCGCGAACTGCTCAACCGGCTCGACGAGCGCGTGGAAGTCGGCCTGGTGTCCAATACCCACGAGTCATTCGGCGAACTGATGCAGTGGATCCTGGCGGCTTTCGCGCTGTCCTGCGACAACCGGGATCGCCTGGCGATGCACAAGTGTTTCGTCGATTACGTCATCCAGCGCTACGCTGCCGGCAAGCACACCCTGCTCATCATCGACGAGGCGCAGAACCTGTCCATGGCGGCGCTCGAGGAACTGCGCATGCTGTCCAACCTCAACTCGGGCAAGGATCTGGTGTTGCAGATTATCCTGGTCGGGCAGAGTGAACTGCGCGACAAGCTGCGCTCGCCGGCACTCGCGCAGTTCACCCAGCGTATCGGCACCGATTACTACCTGTCGGGACTCGACGAGAACGAAACCTGTCATTACATCCGTCACCGCCTGGTTCACGCCGGCGGCGACGGCGACCTGTTTACCCCGGAGGCATGCCGGCGCGTGCACGACCTTGCAGGTGGCATTCCGCGGCTGATCAACCGGCTTTGCGACCTCAGCCTCGTCTACGGCTATGCGTCGCAGCGCGAACGCATAGACGTCGATCTGGTCGACGCGGTCGCGAACGAACAACGGCTGGGTGAAGCAATGGAAAGCGCGCGCTTGCGCTCTATTGAGCCGCCGCCCGTTCTTGACGAGGTGGCGATGCAGGCGCCCGAGTCCGGTGAAAGGGGACTGGAGGCGTCACCGGTACAGACGCCGGCCAGGGCTGGGCGTTCCCACGATAGCGGGTCGGATGCCGCGGCAGTACGCTCCGCGCCGGTGGAGACCGACCTGCATACCCTTGTGGTCGACGCCGAGCGGGCCGCTGGCGAGCGACGCGGCCGCGGCGCAGTCTGGTCCCTCGCCGCGCTCGTCGTCGGGGTTGTCGTGTTTGGCGCCTGGATGGGGCGAGAGATTTGGCTGCCGTCGATGCCGGTCAGTGGGAACGAGATCGCTGAACATGCACAGCCACGTGAACAGGCTGCAAGGGAACAGGCTGCAAGGGAACAGGCTGCAAGGGAACAGGCTGCAAGGGAACAGGCTGCGAGGGAACAGGCTGCGAGGGAACAGGCTGCGAGGGAACAGGCTGCGAGGGAACAGGCTGCGAGGGAACAGGCTGCGAGGGAACAGGCCGCGAGGGAACAGGCTGCGAGGGAACAGGCCGCGAGAGAACAGGCCGCGAGAGAACAGGCCGCGAGGGAACAGGCCGCGAGAGAACAGGCTGCAAGGGAACAGGCTGCAAGGGAACAGGCCGCGAGGGAACCAGAACGGCAGGCCGATGCGATGAAACCGGACAGACCGGCCGCGGCCCGCCCGGCGTTTCCCGCCAGTTGGCTGACACCCGAGTGGTCGGAGGAAGACGATGAAGACCTGGCGGATGTCGGGGACGAGCCGGATACCCCGGTGAACATCGAGGATGCTGACCGGGTGGCGGCCCCCATACCGCCACCGGTGCGTCCGTGACGCTGTTGCGGCGTGCCGCGCCGGCGTAGAATTCCCGCCATGGACAAGCGCGAAGACCTGGTCAGGCACTACCGCTGGTTGCGGCAGTACGGTTACAACGATTCCCACAGCGGCAACGCCTCGGTTCGCGACGGCGACCGCTTCTGGGTGACGCCCACCGGCGCCTGCGCCGACCTGCTGCAGGCCGCGGATCTCATCGAATGCAGGGTCGACGCCGAGCCGCCCGGGGGCGCCTCGCTGGACGCGCGTCTGCATGCCATGGTGTACCGGAAGAATCCCGAGGCGGGGGCGGTGTTGCACAGTCATGGCGCCTACAGCGTGGCCCTGACCATGGACGGCAAGGACTTCGTGCCCATGGATTTCGAGGGCGGGTACTATTTTCCGCGCATCCCGGTGATCGATATCCCGTATGAACGCTACCTGGACGAAGCGGCGGAAGCCGTGTCGGACATGCTCGCCGGGCACCGCGTGACCGTGGTTCGCGGCCACGGCGTCTATGCCGTCGGTGATACGCTCAACCTGGCCTACAAGTGGACCTGTTCCTTTGAATTGTCCGCAAAAACCGGCTTCATCGCCCGTCAGGCCGGTGTCAACGAATTTTCAGTGGAGTAGTTTTCAATCGAATCCGCCGCCACTGAATACAAAAAAACGGGCCAGAGGCCCGTTTTTAACCGCGAAGCAGGGGAGGCTTACTTGCCGACCCAGTTCGAGTAGTTGTCCATGTTGCGAGCCTTGCCGTCTTCGTAGCCAGCTTCATAGGCTTCGGTCAGACGCTGCTCTTCGCGCGGCGGGTTGAGAACGTAGCCACTCTGCCAGCCCTCGATGTACTCGGCGTTCACACCTTCTTTTTCCATCTTGACAGTAAAATCGTAGTAGTTTTGATCCATTGTTGCGATCTCCTTCGACAAGGTTTCGAATCTTTAAACCAGACCGTGGTCTGCTCAAGTAAATGTCCATCCCGTGCAGGGCACGGCGCTGGCGAAATGGGTGGGAGCGCAACAGGCTCGTTACCGACCCGCTCCATTCGCTGGCAACCGGCTGAATTCTTGAACCGGTGTCCATCGGATGGCGCGCAAGTATACAGCTATATCAGGAATTCGCTATATATCCCCAGTGAGATAATACCTTAATTTTTAAGTGGTGATAATTTGGGGCCAGGATACCCGTTTTCAGGCCCGCGTTCTAGAATAAATCCCGAGTAATTTGGTAAGGAAAGAGCGAAGCTCATATAATGCGCTCTTTTTCGGAGGGACACACATGTCCGATGCAGAAAATTCGACGCCCGACGAGGTGGATTTCGCCAGCGGCATGGCCGCGTTCGAGGCCAAGCACTTTTCCCGCGCGGCGCAGTTGCTGTCGCCGTTTGCCAATGCCGGAAACCCGGAGGCGCAGCACCGCCTGGCCATCATGTACCAGAATGGCCTGGGCGTGGCCCAGCACGACGGCCTGGCCCTGCGCTGGATGAAGGAAGCCGCGGAAAGCGGCTATGCCATCGCCCAGCACGGCCTGGGGTTCATGTACCTGGAAGGCGAGTGCGTGGAGAAAGATCCGGCCGCGGCGGTCGAGTGGTTCCAGAAGGCGGCTGACCAGGGTCTGGTCGGTTCCCTCACCACGCTGGCCATGATGTACGAGGAAGGCAACGGCGTGGAGCAGGACATCGAAAAGGCCAACGAACTCTACCGGGCGGCCGGTTTCGATCGTTGATGGAACTGTCGGCCGAAGACGCGCTGCGTCTCAACGTGCTGCTCGCCAACGATCTGCAGGCGATCCGTATCGACGAGTCGCGGATGGTGGTGCACGCCCTGTCGAGCGAGGGGGAGGCCAGTGTGCCCCTCAATCCCCGGGGCCGGGACGACCAGTACCTCAAGAAGGTGCGCGAGCTGCTGTCCAGCCAGGTACTGGGCTCGCCGGGCGGCTACCCGGTGTTCCTGCGCCGCTGGACGCGCATGGGCCAGGCGCGCGACGACAGTCTCGAACAGTTGTTGCTGCTGGGCGAACCGGAAGCCGTGGTGGCGGTGGTGCACGCCAACGGACTCAGTGACGAAATCGCGCGCCGAGCCTGGTGGGCGATGCCGGTGGCCGACAATGCGCGGCGCATGCTGGAGCGCGAGTGCGTGGTGAAGGGAAAGATGGGGCCCGAGCTTGCCGAGTACCTGATCGAGTACCTGCCGTTCGAAACCGAGCACAAGGCGATGATCGAAACCATCCGTCTGGTGCTGCAACCCGGACTCATTTCCACCGACGTGCGTGACAAACTGTGGCGTTTGGCGAAACGCAAGAACTCCTATTACGTGGGGTTCATGGATGCCTGTCCCGACGACCTGCCCGAACCGCTGGCGCCGCGCGCCGACTGGGAGCCGGTGTGCGAGGCGCTGGCGCCGCTGGTGGACGCCGGCAACCCGGTGGCGAAACAGTTATGCCGTTGCCTGGGTGGCCCGGGGCAAACCTTCCTGGCGACGGCCGAGGCCGCCATGGCCAAGCCCACCAACCAGGACGTGGTGGTCGAATTCCTGAAGTCGATACAGCGCTATTTTTCGCCGGTATGCCCGAACGCGGACCCGGGCGCCGATATGGCGACCATCGTCAGCGACGCCGAGGCCCTGCTGGACGTGCCCGCGGTGTGCGCCACCACCACGGCCGTCCAGGAAGTGCTGGAGAGATTGCCGGACTACCGCGCCGACGTACGCGCCATGATGGCGCTGGGCTGGGTCGGCGAGCCGTTGGTCAACCCGATTTTTTCGCGCACCGACTCCATCGGTTCGGTCATGCGCAAGAAAATCTTGCCGGTCACCGGCCCGATACAGGAGCAGTTTTCGCAACTGCGTGGTAAGGTTAAAACAGCTTAAGTTAATCAGTCAGGCAGGATGGTTCATGTCAGAAGTCGTAATGTATTGCACCCGGTTTTGTCCCTATTGCACCATGGCGGAACGCCTGTTGACGGGGAAGGGTGTCGAGATTCGCAAGATCCCCGTCGGGGCCGACCAGGCGCTGTGGGAGGAAATGGAACGCCTCACCGGGCGCAACACGGTGCCGCAGATCTTCATCGGCGACCGGCACGTCGGCGGGTACGACGATCTGGCGGCGCTGGAGCGCGCCGGTGAACTCGATCCGTTGCTTGAACCCATACTGGGCGCCACCCGCGCCTGAGGATACACAGATTGGACTTTTTCCCGATATTCATGAAGCTCGGCGACCGCGACTGCCTGGTGGTCGGCGGCGGCAAGGTGGCGGCGCGCAAGGCCGCGTTGCTGGCGCGCGCCGGCGCCAGCGTCGAGGTGGTGTCGCCCGCGCTATGCGAGGAACTGCGGAAACTGGTCGCGCAGGGCAGCCTGAGCCATAGCGCGCGCGCCTTCGAGGACAGCGACATCGAGGGCAAGGCGCTGGTCATCGCCGCGACTGACGACCAGGCCGTGAACCATCGCGTGTCGGAACTCGCGCACGCGCGCAACCTGCCGGTCAACGTCGTCGACCAGCCGGAGCTGTGCAGTTTCATCATGCCCTCGATCATCGACCGTTCGCCGGTGCAGATCGCCGTGTCGACGGGCGGCAGTTCGCCGGTGCTGGCGCGCCTGTTGCGCGCGCGCCTGGAGAGCTACGTGCCGGCCGCCTACGGGCGCCTGGCGAAGCTGATGGACAGCTACCGGGACAAGGTCAAGGCGCGTTTTTCCAACGTCGAGCAGCGGCGCCGTTTCTGGGACAGGCTGCTGGACGGCGAAATTGCCGAGCTGATGTTTTCCGGTCAGGAGGAACGCGCGCGCGAATACCTGGAGAACGCGCTGACGGGTTCCGACGACGGCGCGCAACCGCTCGGCGAGGTCTACCTGATCGGCGCCGGTCCCGGCGACCCGGACCTGCTGACCTTCCGCGCCCTGCGGCTGATGCAGCTTGCCGACGTGGTGGTATACGACCGCCTGGTGTCCACCCAGATACTGGACATGGTGCGGCGCGACGCCGAGCGCATCTACGTCGGCAAGGAACGCGACAACCACACCCTGACCCAGGAGAACATCAACCAGTTGCTGGTGCGGCTGGCGAAGGAGGGCAAGCGGGTGGTGCGTCTCAAGGGCGGCGATCCCTTCATCTTCGGGCGCGGCGGCGAGGAGATCTCCACGCTGATGGAAAACGGCATCAGCTTCCAGGTCGTCCCGGGTATCACCGCCGCTTCCGGTTGCGCGACCTATTCCGGCATCCCGCTGACCCACCGTGACTATGCGCAGTCGGTGGTGTTCGTCACCGGCCACCTGCAGGACGGCTCGGTGGACCTCAACTGGAAGGCGCTGGCGCACCCCAATCAGACCATCGTCTTTTACATGGGGCTGCACGGCGTCGGCGTCATGTCCGAGCAACTGGTCGGGCACGGCCTGCCCGCGACCACGCCGGTGGCGCTGGTGCAGCAGGGTACCACGCAGAACCAGCGGGTGGTGATCACCGACCTCGGCCACCTCGAGAAAACGGTGAAGGACGAGGCGCTCAAGCCGCCCACCATCATCATCGTCGGCGAGGTAGTGGAATTGCACAAGACCCTGCACTGGTTCAACCCCCTGCCGGGCGCCAACCCACGGCCCTTCGGCGGTACCCCGCACGTCTGATGGAAGCGGATTTCTGGCACCAGCGCTGGCGCGACAACCTGATCGGCTTTCACCTGCCCGGTGTCAACCCGCAGTTGGAGGCCTTCTGGCCGGAACTGACAGTGGAGGCCGGCGACCCGGTGTTCGTGCCGCTGTGCGGCAAGAGTCTGGACATGTTGTGGCTGGCCAGCGCGCACCCGGTGATCGGCGTCGAACTCAGCCCGATTGCCGTCGACGCCTTTTTCGAGGAGAACGGTTTACCGGTGGAGCACAGTGTGGAAGGGCGCTTCGAGGTTTGCGAAAGCGACCGTATTCGCCTGCTGTGCGGGGACTTCTTCGACCTGGAGCCGGATCAGCTCGCCGCCGTGCGCGCCGTCTACGATCGTGCCGCGCTGATAGCCTTGCCTGCCGACATGCGTTCGCGCTACGCCCGGCACCTGGAGCGGATCCTGCCGGACGGCGTCGAGATGCTGTTGATCACGCTCGACTATCCCCAGCCGGAGATGGACGGCCCGCCGTTCGCGGTCGGCGAGGACGAAGTGCATCGCCTGTTCCACGACGGCTGGACCATCGAACCCCTGCACAGCGAAGACCTGCTCGAGCGCGAGGCGCGTTTCCGCGAACGTGGCCTGAGTTACATGACGGAAAACGTCTTTCACCTGCGCCGCAGGCCCTGACGCGGCTTCCCGCGTTTTCTCCAAATTCCCGATTAAGCGATTGAATCTCAATTAATTCCGCCCCTTGCCGTTACAGGGATCTAGCTGTGGACCAAACCCGGCCCGAGCGAAAAAGTTTCGTTTAATCAATGGAATACAAGGATATGTGGGCATGAACAGGATTTCTTCGGCGGGCACCGCTTATGGTGCGTACAAGACCCCGATCACCTGGATTCTCCGCGGCCTGTTGTTATTGGGCCTGCTCGCCGGCCAGATGACGCTGGCGGCCGAGCGCTCAGGCGGCGTCGACGCGGTGTTGATCATCGACAGCTCCGGCAGCATGGCCAAGAACGACCCCGACAAGCTGCGGGTGCCGGCCGCCAAGATGTTCATGTCACTGCTGGGCGAGGACGACCGCATCGGTCTGATCAGTTTCAGCGACAACGGTTACCCGGTGCTGCACCTGACGGCCCCCGATCCCGACACCAACGCGCGCATTCTCGCGTCCGCCGACAAGGTGTCTTCGCGTGGCGTATACACCAATCTGCACGCGGCGCTGGAAAAGGGCCTGGCGATGCTGGAAAAGGAAGGGCGCCAGGGGCAGGAACCCATGCTGGTGCTGATGTCCGACGGTAAGATGGATGTTGGCGACACCGACGAGGACTGGGCGCTGACGCAGAAACTGCGTGACGAACTGATCGGGAAGGCAAAGGCGCGCGGGGTGAAGATTTACACCATCGCCTTTACGGAAAGCTCCGATGTCGACCTGCTGCGGGATATCGCCACCGAGACCGAGGCGCTGTTCAAGCTGGCGCGTAACGACCGTGACCTGCACGAGGTGTTCGGGGCAATCTTCGAAAGCGCCAAGGATCCGGACATGCTGCCGATCAAGGGCGGCGAATTCCAGGTCGACGACTCCATCGAGGAAGTGACCATTGTCGCGTCGAAGGAACGCGAGGACGTGCGTATCTACCTGCAGGCGCCGGACGGGCGCAAGTACAGTTCCGACGACGCGGGCGAGGATCTCAAGTGGTTCCTGTCGCAACACTTCGACATGATCACCGTGAAGAAACCGAAGGCGGGCACCTGGAAGCTGCTCGGCAGTGGCGGCAACAACCGCGCCTATATCGTGACCAATATGGCGCTCAACCACAGCCCGCAGCGTCCCAATCTGAAGGTCAACGAAGACATGGTGCTGGAAGCCTGGCTGGAACAGGACGGCAAGCTCCTGAACCGCGAGGCGGTGCTGACCCATACCCGCTTCTTCATGGATATCAGGGTGCCCAGCGGCGAAACCGCGCGCTTCGAATTGTTCGACCAGGGCCGGGATGGCGACCAGGTGGCCGCCGACGGCAAGTATTCCACGGTGCTGGCTTACGAAAATCCGGGTTCCTACGAGATCAGCCTGATCGCCGAGAGTGAAACCTTCAGCCGCCAGAAGACGGTGCATTTCGAAGTCCATCCACTGGAGGTCGCGAGCCTGGCCGCGCCGCCCGAGCCGGTCGCGGAGGAAGCGCCTCCCGCGCCGCCCGAACCGGAGCCGGTGACGCCGCCAGCCGTGGAGGAACCGGAAGCCGCGCCGACCGGGCCCGCGCCGGTGGAAGAATCTGTCGAGGAGGAAACGCCGCCGGAGGAAACACCGGTGGACGAGCAAGAAGCGTCGGAGGAAGAAACCGACAGTGAGCCGCCGAAGAAGAAAAAGATGAGCATGGGTATCGCCATCGGCATCTTCGTGGGCATCAACCTGTTGCTGGGCGCCATCGGCTTCGGTGTCTGGTGGTTTTTGAAACGCCGCAAGAAAGGCGCCGATGAAGCATCGGACGAGGATGACGATGAAGCCGGGGCCGAGGCGGAGGCCGGGAAGTAGCCATGGAGGACATGCAGGTCGGCTTGCTCGCATTCCTTGGCGTACTGGAACTGGCCATGGTCGCGCTGCTTGCGGCCGCCGTGTTCGTGTTGCGTTCCCGACGCCTGGCGCGCCGGGCGCGGGCGCTGGAAAAACGCCTCGCGAGCCTGTCGGAAGTGCCCGAACCGGTTGGCTTCGACCAGTATCTGCACGATGAAATCGTACGCAACCAGGGGCTGATCGACGAGGCGGCGGCCTCGGACGATGCCGCGGAGAACAAGGCCGCGGAACTGCTCGAATTCCGCAAGCGTTTCCTTGAACTCGAACTCGAGGCGCGTGAACTGGAGAACAACCCGGTGGCTTTCCAGGATCGCCTGTCGGCCGGGCTGTGCGAGTTGCGCGAGCAGATGCGGCCCGAACCGGTGCATGTCGAGGCCGAAGCCGAGCCCGAAGCCGATGCGTCCGAGGAGCTGGAAGAAGCGCCCGACGACGAGCCGCAGGAGGAGCGCAAGGTCATCGATACCTCGGAAGAGGAGATCAACCACCTCAAGACCGTCATCAACAACCAGCAGGACGCCATGGCGGCCTTGCGCGCGCGCATCGAGGAATACGCCCACGATGTCGAAGGCATGGATACGGTGCTCCGGCAACTGGACGATTTCGAGAAGCAGAGCGCCGAGCTGGAGCGCTGCCTGCTGGTGCTGGAGAGCGAAAATGAACGTCTCAAGGCCGCCAGCCAGGAGGGTCAGCCCGGGGGCGCACAGGTCGCGGAAGCGGACCCCGCGCAGTTGACCGGGTTGCGGAACATGGTGGGCAGCCAGCAGGAAACCATCGACAGCCTGCGTGGCATGATCAGCGAGCTGTTGCCGGAAGCCGACAAGGCCTCCGGCCTTCAAGAAGTGCTGGACGGTATTCAGCGCACCAATCAGGAGTTGTCAGGCTGCGTGAGCGTGCTCGAGGACGAGAACGCCATGTTGCGCAGTGAACTGGAAATGATCACGCGGCAGCTCGAGGAACAAGAAGCAGCCGCGGAAGCGCAAACGGTGGAGGAAGCCGCAGACACGGCTGACAATAACAGTGAACAGATCCGGGAACTGGAAATCAAGGTGCAGGAACTGGAGGCGCTGGTGGAGTTCAAGGACGCCACCATCGAGGAACTCGAAAAGCAATACAACGTCCTCGAAGCGAAGTACCGCGAGGTCACCGGTGGCGACGAGGAAACGGCCTAGGCGGGCTGCATGACGGCCCTCGCCCCGGGTATACTGCGGCCACGGAGACCGGCATCGGGCCGGTGTCGCACGCTGACAGCCGCATCGCATGCCACCGAAAAAACGCAAATCCCGCCGCCGCGGCGGCAAACGCGGTAAAAACCGCGCATTCCGTCTCCCCTGGCTCAAAATCCTGCTGCTGGCGCTGGTGCTGGCCGGCGGCTATATCGGCTGGCTGGACTTCCAGGTCTACCGCCAGTTCGAGGGCAAGCGCTGGTCGTTGCCGGCGCGTGTCTACGCGCGGCCGCTGGAACTGTATGCCGGCCTGGCGCTGCGCCCCGGCCAGTTCGCCAACGAACTGCGCGCGCTGGGCTACCGGACCGTCAGCCGCCCGCGCCGGCCCGGGGAGGTGGCGCGCGACGGCAACCGCTTCCAGCTGATCACCCGCCCGTTCACCTTCTGGGACGGACGCGAACCCTCGCAGACCTTGCGCGTGAGTTTCTCCGCCAGCCGGGTCACGCGCCTGCAGGACGACCGCAATGGCGCGCGGCTGGCGCTGGCGCGGCTCGAACCGCTGGAGATCGGCAGCGTCCATACCGCGCGCCAGGAGGACCGAATCCTGGTGCAGCTCGGAGAAGTCCCGACCCTGCTGACCGAGGCGCTGATCGCGGTGGAGGACCGCCGTTTCTACCAGCACCACGGGGTGTCGCCGCGCGCCATTGCCCGCGCCTTCCTGGTCAACGTGCGTTCCGGTGAGGTGGTGCAGGGCGGCAGCACGCTCACCCAGCAACTGGTCAAGAACTTCTTCCTCACCAGTCGGCGAAGCCTGTGGCGCAAGGTCAACGAGGCGCTGATGGCGCTGCTGCTGGAACGCCGCTACAGCAAGGACGAGATCCTCGAAGCCTACCTGAACGAGATCTACCTGGCCCAGGACGGCCAGCGCGCCATCCACGGTTTCGGACTCGGCAGCCGCTTCTTTTTCCAGCGCCCGCTCGACGAACTCAGCATTGAGCAGATCGCGTTGCTGGTGGGCATGGTCAAGGGTCCCTCCTACTACGACCCGCGCCGTCACCCGCAGCGGGCAAAAAAACGTCGCGACCTGGTGCTGCGGGTCATGTATGAACAGGGCCTGATCAGTCAGGCCGAGTACCAGAAGGCGCGCAACGCGCCGTTGGGGCTGGTGCGCGCGGTGGCCGGCACCAGCAAGCAGTTTCCGGCTTTCCTCGACCTGGTGCGGCGCCAGTTGCGGCGCGAATACCGCGAGCAGGATCTGGTCAGCGAGGGCTTGAAGATCTTCACCACGCTGGACCCGCAGGTCCAGTGGGCGCTGCAGAAGAGTCTCGACCGGCGTATCGCGCCATTGCTGGGGACGCACCCGGACATGCAGGGGGCGGGGCTGGTGACGCATTCGGCCAACGGCGAGGTGCTGGCGCTCGCGGGCGGGCGGCGTGCCGGCTTTGCCGGCTTCAACCGCGCGCTGGACGCGCGCCGTCACGTGGGGTCGCTGATCAAGCCGGCGGTGTATCTCGGCGCGCTGGAGCAACCGGCGCGCTACAGCCTTGCCACCCTGCTCGACGACGGCCCGCTGGAGTATGCGCAGAACGACGGTGTGTGGCGCCCCAACAACTACGACCACCGTTTCCACGACCAGGTGATGTTGTACCAGGCGCTGGCGCATTCGTACAACGTCGCCACCGCGCGGCTGGGGCTGGATCTGGGCGTCGACCGGGTGATCGCCACCCTGCGCCGCCTGTCGGTGGACCGGCCGCTCAATCCCTATCCCTCGCTGTTCCTGGGTGCGACCGACCTCAGCCCGCTGGACGTGACGCGCCTGTACCTGAACTTCGCCAGCGGCGGTTTTCACGTGCCCTTGCGCGCCATCCGCTCCATCCTCAACGCGGAAGGCGAGCCCCTGCAGCGCTATGACCTGGAGGTGAAGCGTGTCATTGATCCGCGGCCGGCCTACCTGATCAACCGCGCCCTGCAGGCAGTGGTGGAGGAGGGTACCGCGCGCGCGCTGAACCGGCGCTTTGCTTCCTCGCTGGGCCTGGCCGGCAAGACCGGCACCACCAACGACCTGCGCGACAGCTGGTTTGCCGGTTACGACGGCGCGCAACTGGCGGTCGTGTGGATGGGGCGCGACGACAACCAGCCAATGGGCCTTACCGGCGCCAGCGGCGCCATGCAGGTGTGGGCGGACCTGTTCGCGCAGACCGGGGCGGTCCCCAACGCACCCGCGGCGCCGGAAGGTATCGTCTGGCACGGCGTGGACCGTGTCAGCGGCGGCCTGGCCGACAGGGGGTGCCCGGATACCGTACAATTGCCCTTTGTCGAAAACGGCGTGCTGCCGCCACCCGCGCCCTGCGCCGGCGGGCGGGCGCCGCAATGGATACCCGAATGGCTGCAATGAGAATTCCGTTTCTGCTGCTGGTGCTGGCCCTGTCGGCGTGCAGCAGCCGTCCGCCGCTGACGCGACCGCCGGTGGTCGACAGCGGCGCGCCCTCGAGCGAGCCGCGGCCGCCCCGCGCGGAGTCCCCGCCAGTGGTCGAGGCGCCGCCGGCGCCGGGCGCAAGCCGTGGCGCGGTGGTGGCGCTGCTGGACCGCGCCGAACACTACCGCCGCCTGGGTGACACTGATGCCGCCTCGGCGACCCTGGAGCGGGCCCTGCGGATCGACCCGCGGAATCCGCGGCTCTGGCACCAGCTTGCGGAGATTCGCCTGCAACAGGGGAGGCCGGCGCAGGCCGAGCAACTGGCGCTGAAATCCAATGCGCTCTCCGCTGGCGACCGCGCACTGCAGGCCAGCAACTGGGCGCTGGTGGCGCGGGCGCGCTGGGCGCAGGACGACCCGGAGGGCGCGCGCCGGGCCGAGCGCAAGGCGGCCGAAGCGCGTCCTTGAGCGCCGATCCGTGTACAATCGCGGCAATCTCACCAATCCATAACAAAGATGACAGCGTGGGCGTCTACTCCGTCGAAAAACTGATTACCGAGGCCCGCCGGCTGGCGGCCGAGTTCCGGCGCACCACCGGAAAGCCCCTGCCCGGCGTGAGCGGCGAGATCGCCGAGTACGACGCCGCGCGCCTGCTCGACCTCGAACTGTGCAAGGAACGCCCCGGGGGCTATGATGCCATCGGTCGCGGCAGCCGCGAGGGCTATCGCGTGCAGATCAAGGGCCGTGTCATTTTCGACGAGGAAAAGTCGGGCCAGCGCATCGGGCAACTCAAGCTGGACAAGGACTGGGACTGCGTGGTGCTGGTGATCATGGACGAGAACTACGAGGCGGTGGAGATCTACGAAGCCAGCCGCGAGGAGGTGGAGGATGCCCTGGAAGACTCCGCGTCCAGCAGCCGCAGAAAGCGCGGCGCCATGACGGTGGCGCGTTTCCGCAACATTGCCCGGCTGGTCTGGGCGCGCGGCGAGGGTGCGATCGGCGACGAGGTCTGGGACAACCGTTCCGGCAACTGACGGCAGGCGCATGACAGCAATCGACCCCCTGGCCGAGGACAGCAAGCGGGCCGCCGACATGCTCGGCAGCGATGGCCTGCTGGCGGGCGAGGTGCCCGGTTTCGCGGCGCGCGTCCAGCAGCAGGAGATGGCGGCGGCGGTGGAGCAGGCGCTGGCCGATGCCGGCACGCTGATCGTCGAGGCCGGCACCGGCACCGGCAAGACCTTCGCCTACCTGGTGCCGGCGCTGCTGTCGGGACAGAAAATCGTCATCTCCACGGGTACGCGCCATCTCCAGGACCAGCTTTTTCACCGCGACCTTCCGACCGTGCGCTCGGCGCTGGGCGTGCCGCTCAAAGCGGCGCTGCTCAAGGGGCGGGCCAACTACCTGTGCCAGCAGCGCCTGCAGGTGGCGCGCGCCGAGGGGCGTTTCAGCGACCGCCGCCAGGTCCACCAGCTCGAACAGGTGCACGAGTGGTCGGGGCGCACGGTCAGCGGCGATATCGCCGAGTTGTCCAATATCCCCGAGGATTCGCCAATCTGGCCGAAGGTGACGTCAACCACCGAGAACTGTCTGGGCGCGGATTGCGATCATTATGCCGATTGCCACGTCATCAGGGCGCGCCGCGAGGCGCAGGACGCCGACCTGGTGGTGATCAACCATCACCTGCTGTGCGCAGACATGGCTCTCAAGGAGGAGGGCTTCGGCGAATTGCTGCCGGGCGCGGATGCCTTCATTATCGACGAGGCGCACCAGTTGCCGGAAACGGCGTCACGCTTCTTCGGTCATGCCCTGTCCAGCCGTCAGTTGCTGGAGCTGGCGCAGGACAGCATCAACGAGTACATCGCCGAGACCGGCGAGCAGGAGGGGCTGCCCGATGTCGCGCGCGGACTGGAAACGGCGGTGCGTGAATTCCGCCTGGCGATGGGCGAGGGCGAGCAGCGCGCGCCCTGGTCGCGGCTGGCCGGCAAGCCGGCCCTGGTCCGCGCACGCGACAGCCTGAAGGAAGCGCTGGCGGAACTGACCCTGCAACTGGAACCGCTGTCGGAACGCAGTCGCGGGCTCGACAACTGTTACCAGCGCGCGCTGCGCGTGCAGGCCTTGCTGGTGCAGACCACGGAACAGCCACCGGAACAGTTCATCCACTGGTTCGAAACCTGGCGCCAGTCGTTCCGCATCAACCTCACCCCGCTGGATGTGTCCGAGAACTTCAACAGCCAGCGCGCCGCCTTGCCGGAGTGCTGGATATTCACCTCGGCGACCCTGTCGGTGAACGACAGTTTCGAACATTTCGCGCGCAAGCTGGGGCTGGAAGGCGCGCGCACCCTGCAGCTCGACAGCCCCTTCGACTATGCCCGCAACGCGCTGTTCTATGTGCCGAAGGGCATGCCCGAGCCGTCCGACCCGGACTACACGGCGCGCATGCTCGACCAGGCCGAGGCCATCATCGAGGCGGCGCGCGGGCGCACTTTCGTGCTGTTCACCAGCTACCGCGCCATGAACCTCGCCCGCGACCGGCTGCGCGACAGTTGCGGTTTCCCCTTGCTGGTGCAGGGCAGCGCGCCACGCAATGAATTGCTGGAGCGGTTCCGGGAGCTGGGCAACGCGGTCCTGCTGGGCACCAGCAGTTTCTGGGAAGGCGTGGACGTGCGCGGCGAAGCCCTGTCCTGCGTTATCATCGACAAGCTGCCGTTTGCCTCGCCGGGCGACCCGGTGTGGCAGGCGCGCATCGACGCCATGAAGGCGCGCGGTGGCAATCCCTTCATGGACGAACAACTGCCGCACGCCGTCATCACCCTCAAACAGGGCGTGGGGCGCCTGATCCGCGACGTGGACGATCGCGGCGTGCTGGTGATCTGCGACCCGCGCCTGCTCGGCAAGCGATACGGGCGGGTGTTTCTCAACAGCCTGCCGGACATGGGACGCACCCGCGCACTGGAAGACGTGGTGGCGTTCTTCCACGCCAGCGACGCGCTGAGCCTGTAAGCCATGCTGCGCCTGATCGCCATCGAAACCGCCACCGAGGCCTGTTCGGTCGCCCTCTACCTCGGCGGCGAGGTGATCGAGCGCCACGAAATCGCGCCGCGCCGCCACGCTGCGCTGGTGCTGCCCTGGATCGAGTCCCTGTGCGCGGAGGCGGGGATCGGACCCGCGCAGTTCGACGCGGTGGCCTTCGGGCGCGGACCGGGTTCCTTCACCGGGCTGCGCATCGCCGCCGGCATCGCCCAGGGGCTGGCCTTTGGCGCCGGCCTGCCGGTGGTGCCGGTTTCCACCCTGGCGGCGCTGGCGCGTGGCGCCGGCGGGTGTGGCGACCATGTGCTGGCGGCGCTGGATGCCCGCATGCGGGAGGTCTACTGGGGCGCCTACCGCCTCGACGGACAGGGCGATGCCCGGCCCGTCGGCGAGGAGTGCGTGTGCGCGCCGCAGTCGGTGCCGTTGCCGCCGGCGGCGGACTGGCTCGGCGCCGGCAGCGGCTGGAAGGCGTACGGTGAGGTGCTCGCCGCGCGCTGCGGCGTGCCGGTAACGGCCACGCAAGTCGACGCCCTCCCGCGCGCCGGCGAGGTTGCGCGGCTGGCGGCGATTCGTTATCACGCCGGCGACAGCGTCGCGCCGGAACAGGCCGCCCCTGTTTATCTGCGCGACAATGTCGCCGACAAACCCCGCCCAAAGGTGTGACATGCAGGAAGACGTCTTACAGCAAGTGGTCGAACTGGTGAAGGCCAACCCGCACAGCGGCGCCGCCCTCAACCTGTACGCACTGGTCAGCACGCTGAAAATGGAAAAGAGCGGCTATATGTACATGCTGCGCAAGCTGCGCGACCTGTCGCCCGAACACCGCCGACTGGCCTACGGCCTGATGGAGCTGATGGCCGAAAATGGCAACAGCGGAGACGCCTGGGAGGCGGCGCTGGAGGCGATGGACGCCGCGGTGCGTGGCGGCTGACGGCCTCCATGCCCCCGTATCGGCAGGGCTGAATCGCTACCGGAGCCGCGCCGGACACAGTAAAATTGGCGGCTTCGAGCCGCCGGACGGACCATGATGAAAGCTCCCGAACTGCTGGCGCCCGCCGGCACCCTGAAAAATCTGCGCTATGCCATCGCCTACGGCGCCGATGCCGTCTACGCCGGCATGCCGCGCTACAGCCTGCGGGTGCGCAACAACGACTTTTCGAGCCTGGAACGGCTGGCGGAGGGCATTGAACACGTGCACGCCGCCGGCAAGCGATTCTTCCTGGCCAGCAACGTGCTGCCGCACAATGCCAAGGTAAAGACCTTCCTCGACGACATGGCGCCGGTGGTGGAACTGCGGCCCGACGCACTGATCATGGCCGATCCCGGCCTGATCATGCTGGTGCGCGAACGTTGGCCGGATTTGCCCATTCACCTGTCGGTGCAGGCCAACACCATGAACTGGGCGAGCGTGAAGTTCTGGCAGCGCGCAGGCGTGCAGCGCATCATCCTGTCGCGCGAACTGTCGCTGGAGCAGGTCGGGGAAATCCGCGAACAGTGTCCGGACGTGGAGCTCGAAGTGTTCGTGCACGGCGCGCTGTGCATCGCCTATTCCGGCCGTTGCCTGTTGTCCGGCTACTTCAACCACCGCGACGCCAATCAGGGCACCTGCACCAACGCCTGCCGCTGGGACTACAAGGTGAAGGAGGCCGGGGAGGACGAGGTCGGCAACCTGGTGCCGGGCGAGGCGCGGCAGCCGGCGGAGGTGAAGGTCAGCCTGATCGAGGAGGCCAGCCGCCCCGGCGAGTTGATGGCCGTGGAAGAAGACGAACACGGCACCTACATCATGAACTCGAAGGACCTGCGCGCTGTCGAACACGTCGCCCGGCTGGTGGAGATGGGGATCGACAGCCTGAAGATCGAGGGCCGCACCAAGTCGCACTATTACGCCGCCCGTACCGCCCAGGTGTACCGAAAGGCCATCGACGACGCGGTGGCGGGGCGCGGTTTCGACGCTACGCTGCTGGCCACGCTGGAGAACCTGGCCAACCGTGGCTATACCGACGGCTTCTTCCAGCGTCACCACGAAAAGGACTACCAGAATTACCTGGACAACCATTCGAAAAGCGCCCGCCAACGCTTTGTTGGTGAACTCGGGGCCTGGGACGAAGCGAGCGGCACGGTCGAGGTGGAAGTCAAGAACCGGTTCCAGGTCGGGGATGAACTGGAACTGATCCGGCCGCAGGGCAATCGCCGTTTCCGGCTCGATACCCTGCTGGATCGCGACGGCCGGGTGCTGGACGTCGCGCCGGGCAGCGGCCACCGCGTGCGTATCCCGCTGGAGCCGGGTGACTACAGGCTGGCCATGCTGGCGGTCAATTACTGAGCCGAACCGGGGCTTTGCAGGTGGCGGGGGCAACCCGCTATGCTGGCGATCCGGGACTGGAAACCACAACGGGAGCAAGACTGATGAAGCTGTTCAAGCTGTGCCTGTTTTCCCTGCTGCTGCTGGCACAGGGCGCGTCGGCCACGGATCGCAACGTGCTGGTCTGGGAGACGGGGAAGGACCTCGAAACATCCTACGGAATTGTTTACAAGGCACTGGAAGACAACAGGTTCTTTGTGGTCTTCGAGCCCAATATCCAGGAGAATCTGGCGTATTTCGCAAAGCGCTGGGGAGACGATTACAACCGCAATGGCCTGGAAGGCATCCGCGCCATGGTGTTTTGCAACGGCTGGTATGCCAACGCGGTCAGCAATGCCGATCCCGACCTGCTGGCGCTATGTCCACTGCACATCACGCTGGTGCAGAAGGACGGGGTGACGCGCATCCTGTTCGCGCGCCCGAGCGTGATCGCGCAGGGCAGCAAGGCGCTGGCGGTGGCACGGGAGATCGAACAGGCCGTGGCCGCCGCGCTCGATGAAGCCGTCGCGGCGCTGAAGCGCTGACCGTTCCCGGGTGACGGGACTTTCCGGAGTGAGTTTATACGCGCGCGTGCTGTCGCTGTGGCTGCTGTTCGCCGGCGCCGGTGCGGGCGGGCCGGTGACAGCCGGCACAGTGGCGGAGGTGCGCCCCGCCTTCCATGCCGTGACCCTGACGGCCTTCACCCGCCCGCGCGCGGTCCTGCGGCTGGTGGCCGAGGAAGCGGGACGTTTCGCCTCCGTGGACCTGGACGTGGGCGACCGCGTGGAAGCGGGCCAGTCCTTCGGCTGCCTGGATACTGTCTATATCGACCTCGATATCGAGGCCAACCAGGCGCGCCGGCAGCGCCTGCACGCCGACCTCGAATATTTTTCCCGCCAGGTGGCGCGCACCCGCAAGCTGGTGCAGCGCAACAGCAGCGCGCAGTCCACGCTCGACGACCTCGAACGACAGCTTGCCGGTACCCGCGCATCGCTGCGGGAAGCGGAAATTGCCGGGCGCGCACTCGAGGAGCGCCGCCGCCGTTACTGTATCGCGGCGCCGGCCGGCTGGTGGGTGACGCGGCGCAACGTTGATCCCGGGCAGTGGATTGGCGCCGGAGAGGGGGTGGGCGAGGTCGCGGATTTCTCCCTGTTGCTGGCGCCCTTTGCGCTCAGTGAAGCGGAATACCGGGCCTTGCGGGCACGCGAGGGGGCATTGAGGGTGCGTTTGCCCGACGCGGGGGTATCGGTGACGGCGACCCCGGTACACCTCAACCGCGATTTCGATGCCGCGACGCGCAAGCTGTCGCTGGACCTCGCCATCGGCGAGGGCGTGCCGGAGCGGCGTGGCGGACTGCGCGTGGAATTACGGCTGGATCTTCCCGACCCGGCTGGTGCGGTGCTGGTGCCGGCCGGGGCCGTGCAGGAACGCTACGAGCAGCACTGGGTGACGGACGGCAAGGGGCAGGCGCACGCCGTGGTCTATCTTGGCGAGGTCACGGTCGAGGGTGAGCGCTGGGCGCGTGTCGTGGCGCCCGAACTCGCGCCCGGCCAGCGGGTGCGTGTTCCCTGATGGAGGCGCTGGTTCGTTTCTCGCTGCGGCAGAAGGTCTTCTATAACCTGTTGTTCGTCATGCTCACGGTGGCGGGCGCCTTTGCCTTTCTGGAGCTGCCGGCCGAGCGCTATCCCAACGTGCACTTCGGCGAGGTGACGGTGACCACTTTCTTCCCGGGCGCCTCCCCGGAAGACGTGGAAACCCTGGTCACGCGCAAGATCGAGGACGTGCTGGAATCGGTCGAGGACCTGGAATGGATCAGCGCGACCTCCTACCGGGAGCGCTCCTATATCCGCCTGAAATTCATCGACGACAGCGATTACACGGCGCTCTACGACGAGGTTCGGTTCCGCGTGCTGAACGTGGCGCGCGAACTGCCGGACGGCATCGATCCGCCGGTGGTGCAGGAAGCCAGGGTCGACGACTACCTGCCGGTGGTGGCGGTGAACCTGGCCGGCGAGCGGGACAACCGCTCGCTGGCGCTGATGGGCGACGAGTTGAAGACGGCGTTGCGGCAGATTCCCGGGGTGCGCGAGGTGCGCGTCAACGGCGAGTACCCGCGCGAGTTCCACGTTTATCTCGACCCGGCGCGGCTGCGGGCGCTGGGCGTCGCTTTCGACACCGTGGCGAACGCCCTGCGTGGCGCCAACCTGTCGATCCCCGCCGGCAACTTCCACAATGCGTCGGGCGAGTTTACCGTCAAGGTCGACGAGCAGTTCTCCACCCGCGAGCAGGTGATGGCGACAGTGGTGCGGCGCGACGCCGACGGCAGCCTGGTGCGGGTCGGTGATCTGGTCAGCCGCGCCGGCGCCGGCTACCGCGACCCGCTGGTGATTTCCTCCATCAATGGCAAGAACGCGCTGTCGCTGCAGGTCATCAAGTCGGCGCAGGGCAATGCCCTGGATATCAAGACACAGGTGGACCGCGTGCTGGCGGAATTCGAGCCGCTGTTCGCCCGCGAGGGCGTGGAGCTGGTGCTGACGCAGGATTCCACCGTGTACATCGAGGACGCGCTGGGCACACTGAGCATGAACATGTTCGCCGGCATGCTGCTGGTGTCGGCGATCATCTGGTACTTCATGGGGCTGCGCAATGCCGGGCTGGTGACCATCGGCATACCATTTTCCTTCATGCTCACCATGTTGCTGATGTACCTGACCGGCAACAGTCTCAACGAAATCACCCTGTTCGCCTTCGTGCTGGTGACCGGCATCATCGTTGACGATGCCATCGTGGTGACGGAAAACATCTACCGGCACGTGCAGAACGGCGATCCCCTGTACACGGCGATTACGCGCGGCACCACCGAGGTCGCGCTGCCGGTGATTTCCGCGACCATGACCACTGTCGCCGCCTTCCTGCCGATGCTGATCATGTCCGGCAGCACCGGCGAATTCTTCGCGCAGATTCCCAAGGTGGTGAGCTTTGCCATCGTCGCCTCGCTGATCGAATGTCTGTTGATCCTGCCTATCCACTACCTGGATTTCGGGCCGCGCAAGCACGAGGGCAGGCCGGTGGCGGAACTGGACAAGGACAACGCCCTGCTGGCCCTGTTGCGGCGGGTGTCGGAGCGCCTGCTGGCGCTGACCCTGCGCTACCGCCTGCGCAGCGTCGGGCTGGTAGTGCTGGCTTTCGCCGCCTCGCTGGTGATTCTGGCGCTGTCGGTGAGCGGCAAGGCGGCGCTGATTCGCATCGAGTTTTTCCCCGACGACTACCGGCTCTATTATGTGGATATCGAGGGTTCGACGCGCACGCCGCTGGAGGAGATCGACCGCAAGGTGCGCGACATTTCCCGCGCGGTGCTGGCGGACGGGCCGGGCATGGCGCGTTCCGCCGCCGGTTTTGCCGGTTTCGTGGTCAACGATGATTACGAACCGGTGTATGGCAACAACCGGGGCACGGTCATGGTGTCGCTGCCGTCACGCGACGAACAGGCCTTCGACGATCCGCTGGCGCACCTGCAGCGCATGCGCGAACGTCTGAAACCCCTGTTTGAAAAGGATGGTTTCCACCTGCGCGTGCATCCGCAGAAGGACGGGCCGCCGCAGGGCAAGGACCTCAATGTGCGGGTGCTGGGTGACGACCCGGTACAGATCGCAGCGCTCGCTGATGAACTGCTGCATTTCCTCAAGGAGGAGGCGCCGTTCCGCGACGAACTGGTGGATATTGCCGACGACCGCGGCGTGCCCAAGCGCGTGTTTCGTTTCGCCTTGCGTCACGACCGGGTGGCGGAGTCCGGACTGGACAGCGAGCAGGTGGCGCGGCTCGCCGCCAGCGTGCTGGACGGACGTTATATCGGCAAGTACCGGCTGACCGACGAGGAAGTGGACCTGAAGCTGTACATCGAGCCGGCGGCGCTCGCCGACCCGGCCGACGCGCTCGCCATACCGGTGCTGGAGCGGGCCCGCGGCCCGGTGCGGCTCGGCGACCTGGTGCGCCTGGAAGCCTACCAGGAGAGCGGCGAGCTGCGCCGTTACCAGGGCCGGCGCGCGATCAGCATCAAGGGCAACCTGCGGCCGGGCGCCGCGGTATCGGTGCCGGTGGTTGTGGCGGCGGTGGCCGGCCACGTCGATGCCATACAGACGCGTTACCCGGGCGCCACGGTGATTTTCAGCGGCGAGCACGAGGATACCCGGCGTTCCTATCGCTCGCTGGGGTATGCGTTCGTGATCGCGGTGCTGGCCATGTACGTCATACTCGCCACCCAGTTCCAGTCCTACCTGCAACCGCTGATCATTCTGTCGGCGATCGTGTTCGCGCTGATCGGGGTGCTGTTCGGCAAGCTGATCAGCCAGTCGCTGTTCACGGTGAACAGCTTTATCGCGGTAATCGGCGTGGCCGGGGTGGTGGTCAACGATTCGCTGGTGTTGATCGACTTCATCAACAAGCGTTATCGCGAGGGGATGTCGCGGCGCGAGGCCATCGAAGCGGGGGTGCGGGTGCGCCTGCGGCCCATCGTGCTGACCACGCTGACCACAACGCTGGGCCTGCTGCCGATGGCGATCGGGTTTCCGTATTACTCGCTGGTGTGGGGGGCGATGGCCTCGACCTTCGTCGCCGGCCTGGCGACCGCTACCGCGCTGACCCTGTTTATCGTGCCGGTACTCTGGGACCTGCTGCAGGGTTGGCAGGAACGCCGCTCGGGACACCCGGCGGAGGGCCGGGCGTCCCGCTGAGCGCCTAGTTACTGCCGACCACCGCGGACGGGTCGATTTCGCGCATGTCGGGCAGTTCGTGGGCGATGCCCTTGTGGCAGTCGATACAGGTCTTGCCTTCTTCCAGGCCCCTGGAGTGCTGGGCCACCGCGCGCCGCCCCTGTTCGGCGAAGTCCATGTACTCGTAGTTGTGGCAGTTGCGGCATTCACGCGAGTCGGTCTTCTTCATGGCGCGCCACACGTTCTTCGCCAGTTCCAGGCGGTGCTCCAGGAACTTCTCGCGGGTGTCGATGGTGCCCATGGCCTTGTGGAACAACTCGTTGGTGGCCTGGATCTTGCGGACGACCTTGTGATGCCATTCCTTGGGCACGTGGCAGTCCGGGCAGGTGGCGCGCACGCCGGTGCGGTTCGAGTAGTGGATGGTGTTCTTGTACTCCTGGAACACGTTGTCGCGCATTTCGTGACAGGAAATACAGAACTCCTCGTTGTTGGTCATTTCCATCGCGGTATTGAAACCACCCCAGAAAATAATGCCCGCGATGAAGCCGATAACCAGCAGGGTGCCGACCGAGTAGGTCACTGACGGCCGCTTGAGTACCGTCCACAGCCTGCAGAGTGTGCCTTCGCACGGTTTCGAGTTGTTATCTGTCATGACGCATCCTGTTCGCAGTGGTAAGGGTCAGTCGGCGGATATGGCCTTGACCGGTTCAAAGGTGTTCTCGACCAGTGGCTTGGCGCCCGCCTGCGGTACATGGCACTGGGTGCAGAAATAGCGCCGCGCCGACACGTTGGCCAGAACGTTCCGGTCGCGATCCTCGAAATGCGTCTGGCTGATCTTGGTGGCGCCCGCCTCGCGATAGTGCTTCCAGCTATGGCAACTCAGGCACTTGTTGGAATTGCGGTCGATGCGGTAGCCGGCGATCTTGTGGGGAATGAGCGGCGGCTGCTGCACGTAGTCGCGCGGGATCGGTTCCCCGTCCTTGGCGAAACGCTTGGGCTCCGGCGGGCGGGATTCTTCCTGCAGGTCGACGTGCCCGCGCAGCGAGCGCACCTCGGCCGCCAGCGTCAATCCCGCCGCTCCCAGTAATACCAACGCTATAGACAGTTTCTTGATCATCGCAGAACCTCCACTCCGGGGGAATGTTGTGTAGATTGGCCGGGTGTGTCCGGGCGGTTGCCGAAGCGACTGCCAAAACGGAACACGTTTTTTGCGCAGACGTCGATGCAACGCCCGCAATTGGTGCAGTTGGCCGAGGTGATCACCGGGCCGATGCCCTTCGCGGCGCCTTTCAGCGCGGGCCGGATCACGCGCGGCTCCGGGCACACCAGAAAACAGTCCATGCAGTCGTCGCAGTGTTCGCGCCGTTCGGCGCGCACCCGCAGCATGCTGCGGGTGCCCAGCAGGCTGTAGAAGGCGCCTACCGGGCACAGGTGAGCGCACCAGGCGCGACGGCTCACCAGCAGGTCGAGCAGGAATACCGAGAGCACCAGGAGCCAGGCCAGTCCCATGCCGAAAATCAGGCCGCGGTGCAGCATGGACACCGGGTTGATGAATTCCCAGGCCAGGGTGCTGGTGAGCGCGGCCAGTATCAGGGTGGCGGCCAGTATCCAGTAGCGGGTGGCGGCGGACAGCCGTGAGGCGCCGCTGATGCCCAGGCGCTCGCGCAGCCAGTGCGCGCCGTCGGTCACCATGTTCACCGGGCAAACCCAGGCGCAGTAGGCGCGGCCGCCGGCCAGCAGGTAGAAGGCGGCCACGATCAGGGCGCCGGCGATGGCGGTCATCTCCGGCAGGTGTCCCGCCGCCAGCGACTGCAACAGCACGTAGGGGTCGGTGAGCGGCAGCACGTCGAGCGTCAGGCTGGCGTTCAGGTTGCCCTTGACGATCCAGACGCCGAACCAGGGACCGAGCAGGAACAGCGCGAGGATCGACAACTGGCTGGTGCGGCGCGCCAGTAGCCAGGCGTGGGCGCGCAGCCAGCCTTTCTGCGCAACGGCCTCCGCGCCGGGATGGCGGTCACGGATCATCGCTGTTCCTCCAGTCCGCGGTTGAGGGTGTCGAGGGGGTTGCGGGCAAAGGGCACGGCCTGGTCCGTTTCGTCCATGATCAGGCCCTTGCCCTCGTAGTCGTAGCGTTCGCCCCGCGGCAGGTTGTAGCGGTGTTCCTGGTCGGGTGGCACCAGGCTGCCGCCGGCCTTTTGCTTCTCCTTCCAGCCCCATCGGTAGTGGGCGCCGAGTTCGCCCCTGGCGAGACGTGCCGGCAACACCCTGATGGCGGCTTGTTCAAGCACGCAGGCTTTCTCGCACTTGCCGCAGCCGGTGCAGGCATCGGAATGCACCGTGGGGATGAACAGCGCGTGCTTGCCGCTGCGCGGGTTGTGTTGCAGTTCCAGGGTAATGGCCTTGTCGATCGAAGGGCATACCCGGTAGCAGACGTCACAGCGCAAGCCCTGGAAATTGAGGCAGTTCTCCTCGTCGATGAGCACGGCAAGCCCCATGCGCGCGTCGTCGATGTCGGTGAGCGCCGGATCCAGTGCGCCGGTGGGACAGGCCTTCACGCAGGGGATATCCTCGCACATCTCGCAGGGCACCTCGCGCGCGGTGAAGTAGGGCGTGCCGGTCGCCACTTCCTCGCCCAGGGTAGCGAGCTTGAGGGTATCCCAGGGGCAGTCGCGCACGCACAGCCCGCAGCGTACGCAGGCGCCCAGAAACGCCGGTTCGTCCAGCGCCCCGGGCGGGCGCAGCGCCAGCGCCGGCAGGGAAGCGGCCTGTTGCGTGTACAGACCGAGGCCGACGCTGAACAGCGCCACGCCACCTCCGGTGCGGGCGGCGTCCAGCAGGAAGCGTCGCCGTGCAGGGGAGGCGGGTTTGCCGGTGGAGCCAGGTGCGGCGGGACTCATGGGCGTGCCTCGTGCCTGTCAGGCCTTGACCACCTTGACCGCGCACTTCTTGTAGTCCGTTTCCTTGGACAGCGGGTCGGTGGCGTCCAGCGTGACCTTGTTGATCAGCCGCGAGGCGTCGAACCAGGGCACGAACACCAGGCCGCGTGGCGGTCGGTTGCGGCCGCGCGTCTCGATGCGCGCGGCGATCTCGCCGCGGCGGCTGACCACTTTGGCGGCCAGCCCGCGGCGCAGGCCGCGTTCCCGGGCGTCGTCGGGGTGCATGAAGATTACCGCGTCCGGGAACGCACGGTACAGCTCCGGCACCCGCCGCGTCATGGAACCGGAGTGCCAGTGCTCGAGCACGCGCCCGGTGCTCAGCCACAGGTCGTATTCGTCATCGGGGCTTTCGGCCGGCGGCTCGTAGGGCGCGGTGATGATGTTGGCGCGGCCGTCGGGCTTGCCATAGAAACTCACCTCGCTGCCTTTCTCCACGTAGGGGTCGTAACCCTCGCGGTAACGCCACAGGGTTTCCTTGCCGTCGATCACCGGCCAGCGCAGGCCACGCACCTTGTGGTAGGTGTCGAAGGGCGCCTGTTCGTGGCCCTTCTTCGGGCCCTCGTGCTGGAAGCGCCGGTATTCCTCGAACAGGCCCTTCTGCACGTAGAAGCCGAAAGCCTCCATCTCGTCGTTGTCGTAGGTGTTGCCGGCTTCGTCGGTGACAGTGGTCTTAGGATACTTGTCGACCTGGCCGTTGGCGAACAGCACCTCGTAGAGGGTCTTGCCGCGGTATTCGGGGTTCTTCTCCAGCAGGTCGTCCGGCCAGGCCTCGTCAGTGGTGAAACGCTTGGAGAACTCGATCAGTTGCCACAGGTCGGACTTTGCCTCACCCGGCGCGCGAACCTGCTGGCGCCAGAACTGGGTGCGGCGTTCGGCGTTTCCGTAGGCGCCTTCCTTCTCGGTCCACATGGCGGTGGGCAGGATCAGGTCCGCGGCCATGGCCGTGACCGTGGGGTAGGGGTCGGAGACCACGATGAAGTTGGCCGGGTTGCGGTAGCCGGGCAGGGTTTCCTCGTTCATGTTGGCCGCGGCCTGCATGTTGTTGTTGCACATCACCCAGTAGGCGTTGAGCTTGCCGTCCTTGAGCATGCGGTTCTGCAGCACGGCGTGGTAGCCCTTCTTGCCGGGGAGCGTGCCTTCCGGCAGTTTCCAGATCTTTTCGGCAAAATCGCGGTGCGGTTTCTTGAATACCACGTAATCGGCGGGTAAGCGGTGCGCGAAGGTGCCGACTTCGCGGGCGGTGCCGCAGGCGGAGGGCTGGCCGGTCAGCGAGAAGGGGCCGTTGCCGGGCTCGGAGATCTTGCCGGTCAGCAGGTGGATGTTGTAAATCAGCCCGTTGGCCCAGACACCGCGGGTATGCTGGTTGAAGCCCATGGTCCAGAACGAGGTCACCTTGCGGTTCGGATCCGCGTACAGTTTCGCCAGGCGTTCCAGGTTTTCCTTCGGTACCCCGGACAGTTTCGAGGTGTATTCCAGCGTGTAGGGCCTGACAGACTCGGCGTACTCCTCGAAGCTGATCTTGCTCAGCTTCCCCTTGTTGGGGTTTTTCGCCTTTTTCTGCAGCGGGTGTTCGGGGCGCAGGCCGTAGCCGATGTCGGTGGGTGTTTTGGTGAAGTTGACGTGCTTGCCGATGAAGTCCTCATCGTAGGCCTTGTGCTCGATGATGTAGTTGGCGATGTAGTTGAGGATCGCCAGGTCGGTCTGCGGCACGAACACCATGTTGTTGTCGCCGAGATCGAAGCAGCGGTGCTCGAAGGTGGACAGCACGTGGACTTCACAGCCTTCCCTGGTCAGGCGTGTGTCGGTCAGGCGCGACCAGAGAATCGGGTGCATCTCCGCCATGTTGGAGCCCCACAGCACGAAGGCGTCGGCGTGCTCCAGGTCGTCGTAGCAGCCCATCGGTTCGTCGGCGCCAAAGCCGCGGATAAAGGCGCCCACCGCCGAGGCCATGCAGTGGCGCGCGTTGGGATCGATGTTGTTGGAGCGGAAACCGGCCTTGTACAGCTTGGAGGCCGCGTAGCCTTCCCAGATGGTCCACTGGCCGGAGCCGAACATGCCGACGGTGGAGACGATCTCCTCGGGCTTCTTTCCCTTGTTGCGCACCTTGTCTTTCTTCAGCGCCTCCTTGAATTTCTCCGCCATGACGTCGAAAGCGGTGTCCCAGCTTACCGGTGTGAAATCGCCGTTCTTGTCGTACTTGCCGTTGCGCATGCGCAGCAGCGGCCGGGTGAGGCGGTCCTCGCCGTACATGATCTTGGACAGGAAATAGCCCTTGATGCAGTTGAGGCCGCGGTTCACGGGGGCGTCCGGGTCGCCCTGGGTGGCCACCACGCGGCCCTCGCGGGTGCCGACCAGCACGCTGCAGCCGGTGCCGCAGAAGCGGCACGGCGCCTTGTCCCAGCGAATGGCATCCTTCGATCGGGTGAGCGCCTCGCTGACGCCGGGAACCGTGACGCCCGCCGCGGCGGCGGTGGCGGCAATGGCATTGGTCTTGATGAAATCACGCCTGGTCAGTTTCATTGTTCGGCCTCCTGTTGACCCAAATCTTCAAACTGGTGATAGACCATCGAGGCGGAAAGCACGCCCGGCACGTCCTGCATGTGTACCAGCAGGTCGGCGATGTCGCGTTCGCTTTCCTTTTCGATGGTCACCACCAGACGTCCGTCCTCGTTGGCCCCGTGCACTTCAACGCCGTCCAGCCGTTCCAGACTGTGCCGGACGGTATCGATGTTCCCGGGGAACGTTCTGACGACTACACCACTGATGTTCATAAACTCTCCTCGCCCCGCGCGGGCCGGATGTGCAGGGCCTGCACCGGGCAGGGCGCCACGCAGGCGCCGCAGCCGTCGCAGGCGGATAAATCGACAGAGGGCAGGGCCACGCCGCCGACGCGCGGGCGCAGGCGCAGGGCGCGTGAGTCGCAAGGGTCGGCGCAGGCGCGGCATTCGACGCCGCGGTAGGCGAGGCAGGTATCGGTATCGAGCGATGCGCGCAATGACCAGGGAGCGGCGCGGTTGTCCTGCACCAGGGCGCCGCGTGTGCAGACATCGGCGCAGTCGCCGCAGAACAGGCATTCCCCGTGGCCGAAATCAACCTGCGGGAAGCCCCCGCGGCCCTTGACGAGAATGTGGGTGGGGCAGGCGTCGATGCAGTTACCGCAGCGGGTGCAAAGATCCGTGAAATACGCCTCGGGGCGCGCCCACGGGGGCCGGATCGGCGCCGATCGTCCGCGGACATCGCCACGGAGGAACTGCATTCTGCTGATTGTTGTCGTCACGCAAGATCCATAATCAGTTTACTGGTTGTTGCTAATCTACCTGTGCAACAGACGTCGCAGCCTTGACCTGGATCAAGTTAAGAACCTGTTAACAGGGGGGCGAGCCTGCGTGACCGGACGGTGTGATGCCTTTCCCTGCGTCCTGTCTCCACCCCGGGGGAATATAGCCACATAACCCGCCAATACAAAAGGGTTTTTCCCCAAAAAACAGAATTTCAGGTGGGCCAGGCCCGATTGAAACTATTTCCACCAGAGGGAAAGGACGGGCAGATAGGTGACGATGCCGAGCCAGGCCAGCATCAGGGCGAGGAACGGCAGGGTGGAACGGAACAGGGTGAGCACCGGCTTCTCGAAACGCTGGCTGGCGATGAACAGGTTGATGCCGACCGGCGGTGTGGAGTAGCCGATTTCGAGGTTGGCGAGGAAGATCACGCCGAGGTGCACCGGGTCGACGCCGAAGCGTTGCGCCAGCGGCAGGATCAGCGGCACCACCACCACGGTGGCGGAGAAGATGTCCATCATCGCGCCCACTACCAGCAGGAACAGGTTGAGCAGCAGCAGGAACTTGAGAGGGGTGTCGATGCTGTCTTCCATCCACGCCAGCAGGTGCATGGGCAGTTGGGCGTCGACAAGCAGGTTGGTCAGGCCCATGGCGACGCCGAGGATAATGAGGATGCTGCCGACCAGCACGGCAGTGTCGCAGAGCAGTGGCACCAGTTGCGTGCGCAGGGAAATGGAACGGTGGACCAGGCTTTCCAGGACCAGGACATACAGTGCGGTGCAGGCGGCAGCCTCGCTGACCGTGACATAGCCACCGAAGATACCCACCACGATCAGTACCGGCAGCAGGATATCGCCGAAGCCGCTACGCAGCGCGCGCAGCAGGATATGCCAGGAGAAGGGATGATGCGGCACCTTGTGGCGGGCGCCGATGCTGGCGGCGTAGACGCCGAGTATCACCATCAGGATCAGGCCGGGCACGATGCCGGCCAGGAACAGCTCGTCGATGTTGACGCCAGCCACCACCCCGTACAGCAGGATGGCGAGGCTGGGCGGAAACAGCAGGCCGAGCGAGCCCGAGGTGGTGAGCAGGCCCAGAGCGAAGCGCTCGGGGTACTGGACCTTGCGCAGCACCGGGTAGAGCAGGCCGCCGAGGGCGAGGATGGTCACGCCGGAGGCGCCCGAGAAGGACGTGAAGAAGGCGCACGCGGCGATGGCGACGATGGACAGGCCGCCGGGCAGCCAGCCGAGCAGGGCGTTGAACAGCCGGATCAGACGCTGCGGCGCGCCGCCCGAGGACAGTATTACGCCGGCCAGCGTGAACAGGGGAATGGCGGTCAGGTTGGGGGAGGACGCCAGGCGGTTGAGTTCGACGATCAGCAGCGCGCTGTCGAGCTCGCTGCTCCAGGCGTAGGTCAGGCTGCCGGCGCCGATGACCGCGAACAGCGGCAGACCGAACAGCGCCAGCAGGACGATGAGGACTACGACAGCGAGCATGAGTCCTCGTTACGGCCGAGCAGGGCGGCAAGCAGGAAATGCACCGTCATCAGCGAGAAACCAAGCGGCAGAATCAGCCCGACCAGGGTCTGCCAGCGTTCGTAGTCCTGGGCGTAGGCCCACTCGTCCCGCCAGAAGCGGATGGCGGCGTCGGCCAGCAGGGCGCAGACCGCGGCGGCCAGGAGTTGCAGCGGCCGGTACAGTATCGCCCGCGCACGTTCCGACAGCAGGGTGCCGGCAATGTCGATACGGATATGGCGCTCGCGGTCGATAGCCAGCGCGGCACCGAAGAAGGTCACGTACAGCACCAGGTAACGGGTCAGCGTATCGGCTTCCGCGACGCCGGTGTCGAAGGCGTTGCGCGCCACGATCTGTACCAGCGCCAGCGCCAGCAGCAACAGCAGGCTGAGCGCCGCCAGCCAGGCTTCGCAGCGAAACAGCAGGCGGCGCAGGGTGTGCAGGAAGGTCATGACCGGCGTATGGCGGGCGTCAGTGCACCGCCGGGGCCGTGGTGGCGTGGCTGCCGCGGTACCGGCTCAGCAGGCGGCGCGTCTCGTCGAACAGCGCGGCGGGGATGTAGTCGCTCTCGACCAGGGTTTTGGCGGCGCGGTCACGCAGCGCGCGCAGTTCGTCCGCGCTCATGCTCTCGTCGGGCTCGATGAATTCCAGTCCCCGTTGCCGCAGTTCGTCCATGCTGCGCGCATTGTCGACGCGGGTGGCGGCGATCAGTTTTTCGCCAGTGCGGTAACCGGTTTCCCGCAGCAGCGCGCGCAGGTCTTTCGGCAGCCGGTCGAAGAAACGGCGCGTCACCACCAGCCCTCCCATGCCGTTGGTCAGCGGCACGCTGCTGATATAGCGGGTCCTGGTGAACCACTGCATGGCGATGGCGCCCAGAGGCGGCGCGTACACGGTATCGATCAGCCCCGTGGACAGGCTGGTGTAGACATCGACGATGGACAGCGGAACCGGGGAGATGCCGCTGGCGCGGAAGAAGGCCTGTCCCATGGGGTCGCCCTGCCACAGCCACACCCGGCGGCTGCGCATGTCTTCGATGGAGCGTATTGGTTCGCGCGAGAACATGTGGATGAAACCGACCTCCATCCACCCCAGCAGTTCATAGCCGTTGTCGTGGAAGCCCTGGCGAAACGCCGGCGTAAAGTGTTCGCGGATGAAATCGACCTCGCCGACATCGTCGAACAGGAACGGCAGTTCGAGCACCCGCGCGGGGGAATACATGTGGCCGATGCCGTAGCCGGTGAAGGCGCCGCCCTGCAACTGGTTGAAGCGCATCTTCTTGAGCACGTCCGGCTCGTCGCCCTGCACGCCGCCGGGATAGAACTTGAACGTCAGCCGGCCTTCGCTCGCGGTTTTCACCTCCCGGCCCCATTCCTCGAGGATATTCATCCAGGTCGACCCCGGCGGCGCCAGGGTGGCGAACTTCAGCACATGGTGATCGGCGGCAACTGCCGGTGCGGCGCTCAGCAACACCATCAGCAGGCCAAGCAGTCGCGCCAGCATCAGAACCACTCCTGTTCGAGGCCCAGCAGATGGCGGGCGCGGGCGCGGGCAATCTGGTTGATCAGGGCCATTTCCGGGTAGCTGCCGACCGGCGTTTCAACGACGCGCGTCAGCAGCTTGTGGAATGCCGCCTGGTCGAGCCGTTGCCGTTCCAGGTATTCCGCCTGCAGTACGTCGAAGATCAGCAGCTTGCCGCCGCTGACCGCGCGGGCCTGGTCGAAATGCTGCTCCGACAGCGCGAAGTTGCCGCCGAACATGGGGGCGCGGCTGCCATAGTAGACGCCATAATACCCATGCACGCTGCCGTCGAAGTAGTCGGGTTGCAGGTCCAGCACCCGTTGCATCAGGTGTTCGGTGCTGGCGAGTTGCGCGATTCGCGCCGGGTCGGTCCGGTTCAGGTCGATCTCCTTGGCCCAGCACGAGGCGGTCCAGAACAGCGCCGGCACCGCGTCGCGTCCGAGCCCGGCGAGGGCCTTGTCGATGGCGTCCGGGCTGGCGTTGCGCAGGTCGAGGCTCACGCCCAGTGCGCGCAGCGCGCGCAGGCCATAGGCGGTTCCACGCCGGTACAGGGCGCTGGCGCGCGCCGGATCCTCGAGTTCGGTGAAGCCGAAGGCGTAGCCATAGAGACCCTGGGCGGCATTGGCGAGCAGTACCGGGTTGCCGGGGTCTTCGGCGATCAGGCCCTCGATGAGCTTGATGTTGGCGGGCAGGGCTGCTTCCGCCAGCACCAGGTCGGTTTCGCGGTTCATGGCGTCGATGGCGCCATCCATGATGCTGACCGACGTGCGGGCCACCATTTGTCCCATGCTGCAGGCGCCGAGCAGCGGCGTCAGCATCAGGATCAGCAGGTATCTGCGCAAAACCTCGTTCATCACGACTCCTTGTTATCGTTGGTCACGCCGGACTTCCCTTGCCCGGCCCCCCGCCGCGCATCGTCCTCGCTTCGGGTGTTACGTTAACAGATTTTCCAGCATCACGGTGTAGACGCGGGACAGCCGGTCCAGCGATTCGACGGACACGCATTCATCGACCTGGTGGATGGTGGCGTTGAGGGGGCCGAGTTCCAGCACCTGCGCGCCGGTGGGCGCGATGAAGCGGCCGTCCGAGGTGCCGCCGCTGGTGGACAGTTCGGCCTCGATGCCGGTGACTTCGCGAATGGCGTTTCGCGCCGCGTCCACCAGTTCACCCGCCGGGGTCAGGAACGGCTTCCCGGACAGGCGCCAGTCGATGTCGTAGCGCAGGCCGTGCCGGTCCAACAGCGCGTGCACCCGCTCGCGTATCCGCGTGTCGGTCAGTTCGGTCGAATAGCGCAGGTTGAACATCACCTCGAGTTCGCCGGGAACCACGTTCTCCGCCCCGGTGCCGGCATGGATGTTGGAGATCTGGAAACTGGTGGGGGGGAAGTGATCGTTGCCCCGGTCCCATTCGATGGCGGCCAGTTCGGCCAGCGCCGGCAGCGCCAGGTGAATGGGATTTTCCGCGAGCTGCGGATAGGCCACGTGCCCCTGCTTGCCGTGAACCCTGAGTTTGCCGTTGAGGGAGCCGCGACGGCCGTTCTTGATCACGTCTCCGAGTTGCCGGCTGCTGGAGGGTTCGCCGACCAGGCACATGTCGATGCTGACCCCGGCGCCGACCAGGTGTTCGACGACCTTCACCGTGCCGTTGACCGACGGCCCTTCCTCGTCGCTGGTGATCAGGAAGCCGATCGAACCGCGATGATCCGGGTGGGCGGCGACGAAAGCCTCGCAGGCGGTGATCATGGCCGCCAGCGACCCCTTCATGTCGGCGGCGCCGCGCCCGTACAGCATGCCGTCGCGCACGGTGGGCGTGAAGGGATCCGAGGTCCAGTCCTCGAGCGGCCCGGTCGGCACCACGTCGGTGTGACCGGCGAACACCACCAGCGGCGCGCTGTCGCCGCGCCGCGCCCAGAAGTTGCTGACCTCGCCGAATGGCAGGTCTTCGCACGCGAAGCCGAGTGCGCGCAGGCGCGCCTGCATGAGTGCCTGGCAGCCGGCGTCCTCGGGGGTCACCGAGGCGCGGCTGATCAGGTCTTTGGCGAGTTCCAGTGTGTCGGACATGGGGAGAGTGTACCGGGTTTGGTCGGGGGGCTGTAGCGCCGCGCTGCCGTGTATCGGCGGCTCAGAACAGTTCCGCGTAGTCCTCGGGTTTGAAACCGGGTACGCGACGCTCGCCGAGGTCGAGCAGCGGCCGCTTGATGATGCCGGGGTTTTCGCGCATCAGCCGCATGGCGCTGTCGCGGTCGATGCTGTCGCGCACCTCCTGCGGCAGCTTGCGCCACAGCATGCCGCGCCGGTTCAGCAACTGCTCCCAGCCGAGTTCTTTCTCCCAGGCCTCGAGCTGTTTCTCGTCCAGACCATCCTTGCGGTAGTCGTGAAAGCGGTACTCCACGCCGTGCTCGTCCAGCCAGCGCATGGCCTTCTTCATGGTGTCGCAGTTCTTTATGCCGTAGATCGTGACCATGCGAACTCAGATATTGCGCAGCAGTTCGTTGATGCCGACCTTGCCCAGCGTTTTGGCGTCCACTTTCTTGACTATGACGGCGCAGTACAGGCTGTACTTGCCGTCGCTGGAGGGCAGGTTGCCGGACACCACCACGGAACCGGCGGGGATGCGGCCGTAGGTGATCTCGTCCTTTTCGCGGTCGTAGATGCGTGTGCTCTGGCCGATGTAGACGCCCATGGAGATGACCGAGCCTTCCTCGACGATCACGCCTTCCACCACTTCGGAGCGCGCGCCGATGAAGCAGTTGTCCTCGATGATGGTGGGCGCCGCCTGCACCGGCTCCAGCACGCCGCCGATGCCGACGCCGCCGGACAGGTGCACGTTCTTGCCGATCTGCGCGCAGGAGCCGACCGTGGCCCAGGTGTCCACCATGGTGCCGGAATCCACGTAGGCGCCAATGTTGACGTAGGAAGGCATCAGCACCACGCCGGATGCGATGTAGCTGCCGTAACGGGCGGCGGCGGGCGGCACCACGCGCACGCCACCGGCGCGGAATTCGCGCGCGTTGTAGTCGGCGTACTTGGAGGGCACCTTGTCGTAATAGTTGGTGAAACCGCCTTTCATGAACTGGTTGTCCTCGATGCGGAACGACAGCAGCACGGCCTTTTTCAGCCAGTCGTTGACCACCCAGTCGCCGTCCTTCTTCTCGGCGACGCGCGCCTCGCCGCTGTCGAGCAGGTGGATGGCTTCCAGCACGGCTTCCTTGACGTGTGTCTCGACGGTGCGCGGGGTGATGTCGGCGCGGCGTTCAAAGGCTTCTTCGATCGTGGCTTGCAAATCGCTCATGGCGGTCTCCTGAAAGGTTTATAACTGTTCTGTAAAGGTTCGGATACGGCGTGCGGCGTCGAGGCACTCGTCCAGCGGCGCGACCAGCGCCATGCGCACGTGCCCGCGCCCCGGGTTGCCGGTGGCGGTGTCGCGCGACAGGTAGCTGCCTGGCAGCACCACCACGTTCTGCCGTCGATACAGCTCGCGGGAAAAGGTCTCGTCGTCCACCGGCGTGCGCGGCCACAGGTAGAAACCCGCCGGCGGCACCTCCATATCCATGACCGGCGAGAGTATATCCGCAACCGCGGCAAACTTTTCCCGGTACAGGCGGCGGTTTTCCGCCACGTGCGCCTCGTCGCGCCAGGCGCGGATGCTGGCGTCCTGGGTGGCGGGGGGCATGGCGCAGCCGTGGTAGGTGCGGTAGCGGAAGAAGGCCGCGATCAGCGCGTCGTCGCCGGCGACGAAGCCGGAGCGCAGGCCGGGCGCATTGGATCGCTTGGACAGGCTGTGGAACACCAGGCAGCGCCGGAAACTGTCGTTGCCCATCCGCGCGGCGGCCTGCAGCAGGCCCGGGGGCGGCGTCTCCTCGTCCTGGTAGATCTCCGAGTAACATTCGTCGGAGACGATCACGAAATCGTAGCGCTCGGCGCGCTCGATCAGCGCCTGCATGTCGGACAGCCCCATCACGCGGCCGGTGGGGTTGGCGGGCGAACACAGGTAGAGCAACTGGCAGCGCTTCCAGTCCGCTTCGCTGACGGAGTCCAGATCAGGCAGGTAGCCGCTGTCGGCGGTGGCGTTGACCAGCACCGGTTCGGCGCCGGCAAGAAGTGCAGCGCCCTCGTATATCTGATAAAAGGGGTTCGGCATCAGCACCGCCGCGTCGTTGCCACGGTCGACCACGCACTGGGCAATGGCGAACAGCGCCTCGCGGGTGCCGTTTACCGGCAGCGCGTGGCGCGCCGGGTCGAGGCTGCCCGCGGGCAGCCCGAAGCGCGCGGTCAGCCAGTCGGTGATGGCGGCGCGCAACGCGTCCGTGCCCTTCGTGGACGGGTAGCGGGACAGGCCGTGAAGGTGTTCGATAAGCGCTTCGGTGATGAATGCCGGAGTCGGGTGCCGGGGCTCGCCGATCGACAGGCGGATGGTGTCGAGGCCGGCCGGCGGCGTCACGCCGGCGTGCAGTTTCGCCATGCGTTCGAAGGGGTAGGGCTGCAGGCGTGACAGGTCGGGATTCATGTAACGAAGACGGCTGGAAAACGGAGGCGAGAGTATACGCAATCTCATGAAATGGTGCAGTCACCCCTTGTTGCCGGTGTTCAGCCTGCTGGTTGCCGCCACCCTGTGGGGGCTGGTCTGGTACCCGCTGCGCCTGCTGGAGGCCCAGGGCCTGCAGGGCCTGTGGCTGTCGCTGGGCAGCTACGCGGCCGCGTTGCTGGTCGGCCTGCCGTGGCTGTGGCGGGCGCGCGGCGACTGGAAGCGAGAGGGTGGGGTGTTGCTGCTGATGACCCTGGCGGTGGGCTGGTGCAACGTCGCTTTCGTGATCGCCATACTCGAGGGCACGGTGGTGCGGGTGCTGCTGCTGTTCTACCTGTCGCCGTTGTGGGCGCTGGTGCTGGGCTGGCTGATCCTTCGTGAACGGCCAGGCCGAGGCAGCTTGTTGGTGTTCGCGCTCGCGGTGGCCGGCGCCGTCATCATGTTGTGGGATCCGGCGCTGGGCTTTCCCTGGCCGCGTGACGCGGCCGACTGGCTGGCAGCCTCGTCCGGCCTGGCATTTGCCTTCGCCAACGTCATGGTGCGCAAGCTGCGGCACCTGGGCATGTACGCCAAGGCGTCCGCCAACTGGCTGGGGGTGGTGCTGGTCGCCGGCGCCTGGATCCTGCTCAGCGGTGAACCGGCGCCGGTCGTGGAACCGGCGGCGTGGCTGGGCGTGATCGGCCTGGGCTGGGCCGGATTCGTGGTGATGACGGTTGCGGTCATCTATGGCGTTACCCACATGCCCGTGCACCGCTCGGCGGTCATCCTGTTGTTCGAGATCGTGGTGGGCGCGGTGTCATCCATGCTGCTCAGCGATGAACAGATACAGACGCAGGAGTGGGTGGGCGGCGCACTGATCCTGGCCGCCGCCTGGTTCGAGGCCAGATCACACATGGGAGAGGTTTCATGAGCGAAGTCACCGGCATCCACCACGTCAGCTTTCTGGTCGCGGACCTGGAACGCTCGCTGGCATTCTATCGCGACATCCTGGCGCTGGAGACCGACCCGGCGCGCCCGGATCTTGGTTATCCCGGTGCCTGGCTGAAGACCGGCAACCAGCAACTGCACCTCATGCAATTGCCGAATCCCGATCCGGTCGATACGCGGCCGGCGCACGTGGGCCGAGATCGGCATGCGGCGTTTGCCGTCACCGCTATCGATGCGGTGATCGAACGGCTGGAACGGGCCGGTGTTCCCTTTACGCGTAGCCGCTCGGGGCGCAATGCCCTGTTTTTCCGCGACCCGGACGGCAACGGGGTGGAACTGGTGGCAAACAGTTGACGGCAGCCGACGGGCGGTGAAGCGTCAACCGTTTGCCGCCCACCGACGCAGGTATGCGTTGATTTTTGCCTGAAAGGGCACTAGTCTTCCGTCCACCTGATGCATGACAGCGCTCAGGGATAACGATAATTGCACCAACCGGCCTGTAACGTTGTATTGGGGTTGGCCGTTACGTGCAGAACCAAAGGAGTCTCGACGATGGATTGTTCTGCGTTCCCGCGCGTTCTTGTTGTACCTCTGCTTGTGTGTTCCACCCTTGCTTTCGCCGGTGAAGAAGACGATATGGAGGAAATGCAGCGGCGTCTCAATACCGAGACCATGAGTCAGCCGTTCCTGGCCGAACAGCCGGAAAAGGTGGAAGCCTATATCCAGGATGCCATGAAGAAGAACCTCAAGCCGAAGGAATACACGGGCAAGAACTGGCGCCCTGGCTACACCTGCCGTGATCTCCTCCGCTATTCGTGGACGGACTACCGTAACTGCAAGTACTACCACCGCTACTACGGACGGTACTACCCCTACTACTGAACAGGTCTTTGCCTTTCCGGGACGGGAAGGATTTGTCCTGCACGTGCAAGTCAGTTTTAAACTATAAGGCAGTCATGCTTTTCTTTTGTTATCTCTCGTGGGAGGAGTTTGTGATGAGACAGTATGCAGTACTTAAGTCGGGCCTGAGAGCTCTGTTTGCCGGCGCCTTGCTGGCTCTGCTGGCGGGTTGCGCGGCGACCCAGGTTGCCATTTCCAAGAAGGATCTCGACGTGCAGACCAAGACCAGCACGGCGATTTTCGTCGACGAGGTGGCGCGCAACAAGCGCACCATTTACGTCAATGTCCGCAGTGGTGTTATGGAATTCGACCGCCGTGAGTTCAAGCGTTTTGTCAAGCAGCAGTTTGCCCAGTCCGACACCGGCTATACCGTGGTTGACGATCCGGAGACCGCGCATTTTACCATGAGCGTATATGTGCTCAACCTGGAGAAGGCCAGCCCCACCGCGGCGGAGTCGGCGCTCAATCAGGGATTCACCGGCGAAGTGGTAGCGGGCGCCGCAGTGGGCGCGCTGGCCAACCGCAACCACAATGCCTACACCGGCGCAGCGGTCGGGGGGCTGTTGGCGGCGGGCATTTCGACGATTGCCAACGCGGCGGTGAAGGATGTTACCTACATGCTGGTAGCCGACGTGCAGATCAAGGAAAAGACCCGCAAGGGCGTGCTGGTGCGCAAGGACACCCAGATCAGTTCGCGTGTTTCCGATGCCGGCAGCAGCACCCAGCGTGTGTCCGAGGTCAGCAATCGCAAGGAATACCGTACCCGCATCGTGACCACCGCCAACAAGGTCAACCTCAAGCTCGAAGAGGCGAAAGACCTGATGTTCCAGAAAACGGCCTATGCTATGGCCGGCTTTTTCTAGCGTCCGGCGGATACCCGGCTATCCGGCCGGGTCGTTGCAAAAGCGCCTCCGGGCGCTTTTGTTTTGGTGTTGCTCCCGGCATGGCCCCCTGCGCCTGGAAGTCTCGCCACGAACTTCACGGCGAATGAATCGAAGCGCAATTCCCGGCCGAGTTGTCCGGTTGTTATCGATAAGCAGAATGTTCAGCGTTCGTTCCGTAGCGCACCATGACGGCCATTGCATTCCGTGAATCGTCAAGAAGCTTTCAGACAGGCGCACTGCCTGCACGTTTGTCAGGGATGTTGAGGGGAGGGCTTTCGCCAGAACCTGCTGGGTGAGGAGGACATCAGGTGAATCTCCATCCCTGAAGCTATCCGGACGGAATGTGCTCCGGGTCAATACTGGCGCAACCCGGTAGCGGTTACAAGCCTGGTGTAAGAGATGTGTAACATTTGCCGGGTTCCTGGCAAACCGGAAAAGTTGCATTATGTCTGCGGGTCGGATATGCCAAGGTTGCCCGGGAAAAACGGGGTATTTGCCGCAGAATCGATGGCAATTCGGGCCGGTTTCGGAGCAACTTACTGGCAAAGATCCACGATTCACAGTTTGCCGCAGTTGGACCTGGAAAAAAAGGTGTTTATTCTTCCCATACCAGCATTCCATGCTCCGCAATAAAAATCGGCCGTGAAACCCAGGGTTCCACCGGAACATACAGAGCGGCCTGGGAAATATGAGAACAAGGACTGAACCCTTTACCGCGCTGCGGCGACACAGGAAGTACCGATTCAAGCAGGCCGTCACGCCCGCAACAGGAGGGAGACAATCATGAAACATTTTACGCTGGTTCCGACCCATTCCGGCTTTTTCCGGCCGTTCACCATTCCGGTGGGTGTACTTTTCCTGCTGGCGTCGGGCTTGCCCGCGCACGCCAACCAGGTTGAGGATGTGAAGCTGGAAGAAACGTCCTTGCGGCCGGTGGTCGAGGTCTATTCCAGTGACGGGGAACGGTGGGACAAGTTTGTCCAGGGCAAGTCGGCGCCCTTCCGGGTCAAGGCCTATTCCGAGTGCAAGTATCCGCTGCATGGCGACAATGAGGACAAGCTGACCAAGGCCTACGAAGGCAAACTCTCCCTCGGGGGCTTTTCCCTGTCCAATGTCGACCCTTCCGGCAAGTCCTGGAGATTCTGGCTCTGGGCCACGATCAACGGCCAGGCGACCTATGTCGGCGGCGGCAAGACCGACCCGGTCGAAGTCTGCAACGCGGAGCTGGACAAGCGCCTGGCGACCCAGGGCGGTGTCAGCAAGTACGAGATTCTGGCCAAGGGTTTCGACCTGGTCTACCCGGCGGCCTACCGGGCCTCGTTTACCCTGACCTGCAATCCCACCGGACTCGGCTTCATCGACTACCGCACGGTCACGGCCGATATTTCGGCCCGGATCAAATGCCTGGCCTCGCCCAAGGCCGCGGCCAAGATCCCCAAGCCAAAGCCCAAGCCCAAGAAGGTCGATCTGGCATTGCCCATCAAGGGGGTGAAGCTCAAGCTCGACCCGGACTATCACCAGGGACAGTGCCCGGTCTCCATCCGGCTGGATGCGACGGTGGATCTGAACTATCCGGCCGAGGTGAAATATCAGTATATCGGGGACAAGGGCTTCAAGACCCCGGTCTTTACCCTGCCGAAAAAGGCCAAGGGTGGGGCCTGGAATCTCAAGCCCTGGAAACGCAGCATCGAGCGCCCCTCCAGGCAGGGCATGTTGAGCGCGGGACCCGGCAAGAAGCCCTATTTTCATGCCGGCTGGATGAAGGTGAAGATTCTCTCGCCCGTGCCCATGACGTCTGCGCCGGCCAAGTTCAAGGTGCGTTGTATCGACGCCAAGGTGCCTGGGCCCGGCAAACTGGCGCCCCCGGTGCCCGGGCCGAAACCGAAAAAGCCGGTGTTCGGCAGCGGCGCACCGCGCGAACCGGGCCAGCCCCGCACGGTGCCGCGCCCGGTGTTGCAGTCCCCGGCCGCTGCCGGATCCCGGCCCGCGATCCGGGTGGCGCCGGTCAAGCCGGACGACAAGGCCGATTGAATGGCGGCACCGGTTCGCGGACGCAGGTGCCTGCTGCCCTGGCTGTTGACCCTGGTGGCCGGTTTTGCCGCCGGGTCGAGCATTCCGGCGAGGGCGCAACCCGGGCCGGAGGCGGGCTGGAGCGCGCGCTTCGAGCCCGGTGGCGGGCGCGGCTGGCAGTTACCGCGCGAACCCCTGGTGATCGGCCTGACGGGCCTTTCGGCCGCCGATATGGCCACGCGTCTCAGCCTGGAACTGGACGCGGTGGATGTCACCGCCCTGGTCGAGTTTGGCGCACAGGGGCTTTCCTTCATGCCCGCCGAGGCCCTGGCCCCGGGTGAACACGAATTGCGCCTGATCGAGTTCACGCCCGAGGGTGAGATCCTGGAGCGAGGGCTGTGGCGTTTCGAGGTGCGCCAGACGCGGACCTTTCGCGAAATCGGCTGGCAGCCGGCGGGGGAACTTGTCGCCCGGCAACGGGTTTCCGAACGCGGGCTCGATCCCCGGCCGGACGAGGCACTGGCCCAGGCCAGCCTGCGCCTGGACGGCCGGCTGGCCGGCCGGGGCTACCGGGTGCAGGCCAACAATGCCCTGGTGCATGACAGTTCGCTGGGCGAGGACCGCACTCAGCTCTATGAGTTCCTGCTGAGCGGCGGCAGCGAACGCTTCATGCTGCGTGCCGGCCAGCACCAGGTGGCGGGCAGCAGCCTGATCCGCGAGAATTTCCTTCGCCGGGGACTTTCGGCCAGCTTCCGCGCCGGCCGGAGCGAACTCACCGCCTACGCGCTGCGCAGCGATACGCAGACCGGTATCGACGATGCTCTGGGCCTGAACGATCCTGACCGCATCACGACCGGCATCAGCGCCCGTTTCGCGCCCCTGGCCGACGACCCCGGGCGCCTGGTCCTGCACGCGGGCTTTCTGCGTGGCCGCGGCCGCGAAGCCGGCATCGCCGAAGTCGGCGACGGCAAGGCGGGCGCAGAACCCGAGGGCGACGCCTGGCAGCTGGGTATCGACAGTTATCATCTCGATGGACGACTGCGCCTGTATGGTGAGTACGCCCGCAGCCAGTACGATTTCGACGGTGCGGGCCAGGGCTTTGCGCCAGAGCAGGATGACGCCTTCAACCTGCTGGCCCGCTACCGGCCCGCGGGCGGCGGCGAAGGGCCGGACTGGAGCGCCAGCGTGCAGTTGCAACAGGTCGGCAGCGCCTTTCGCAGCATTGCCAATTCGGCCCTGCCCAACGACAAGCGGATTCTCTCCACCCAATGGCGGCTTGTCCAGGGCGGGCTGAGCGCCAATCTGCTGCTGGCACTGGAGCGCGACAACCTGGACAACCGACGCAGCCTGCCCACCATCGAAAGCCGTGTGCTGCGCCTGGACTTCGGCTGGTCGCCGTCGCCGCCGGAACGGGAGCCCCGGGGGTTGTGGCGCCTGCTTGCCAATCCCTGGTACCAGCTGGCCTATGCCCAGGCGGGCAATCGCCAGGTGGACGACCCCCTGGCCTACCTGGGCGACGACACCGACAATCTCAACCGCGACCTGGCTTTGTCCGCCAGTTTCTCGCCCGGTGCCTGGAGTTGGACACTGGACTATCAGGCCAACCGATTCGACGAGGACGCCGGTGTTTTGTCCAGCACGCGCAACGATATGGTGGGGCTGTCACTGGCGTTGCCGCTGCTGGACGGGCTGGATCTTTCGCCTGCCATTCAGCTTGGGCGGGGCGAGGAACGCGCTACCGGTGTGCGCAGTGACGAACTGAGCGCGTCGCTGGGTTTGGCGCTCCGGCTGGGCAGACTGTCGGCTTCCGCCGACTACAGCTACAGCCGCTTGCGCCTGTCCGACGACAGTACCGACACGCTGAACCAGAACCTGGGGCTGGCGCTGGACTACCGCCTGCTCGATCCACGCGCGCACCGGCCGGGCCTGGGCCTGTTTGTAAGCGCCACCTGGGCCGATGGCCACGACCGTGCCCAGGGCCTGGGCGTACCACTCAGTCGCCAGATCTACATTGGCCTGCGCACCAGCCTGGCACCGGCCGGCGCAGCCGGGAGCACCGTGGCCGATGTGCCGGGAGAGGGCTTATGAGGCCGCGCCGCTTCTGGCTACGGGGGCTGCTCTGGAGCCTGTCGTGGCTCGTGCTGGCCGCGTGCCGGCCGGCATTGGCCCTGTTGTCCGAGCCGCTGGTGTCGCCGCCGCGCAGCGCGGTTGCGCTCAACCGCGCGGCACGGTTGACGGTACGTTGGCAGATGGTCACCGATGCCGGCCCCGAGGTGCGTTCCATGGCCGGTGAGCTGCGGGATGCGGCCGGCAACCTGCTCTACCGCGTCGAGCGTGTGTTGTCGCGCCCGGCGCCGGATGCCGGTATCCCGCTACCCGACGGCAGTTCCAGCCGCCAGACCGTGCGCCTGAACGAAAGCCTGGGCATACCGGCCGGGGTGCTGGCGCGCGCCCTGAACCAGGGCAGCACGCGGCTGTTCTATGTGCGCGCGTTCGCGGATGCCAACAGTACGTTGAGTTCGCAGCTGGTGCTCGATATCACCGGCGCGGGCGGAGCCGGTTTCAGTATCGGTTACCTGGGCCTGCGCTTCGACGATGATTCGGTACGGCGGCTGGTACAGCCGGACAGCCCGTTGCGGGCCCGGGCGCGGGTACGTTTTGCCGGCAGTGGCCAGCTGCAAGGGGTGTGGGAAATCGCCGACCCGGCCAGCGCCAGCGGCACGCCGGTGTACCGCCCCCTGCGGCTGGTGCGCAAGCCCCTGTTCGGTGGCGAAGCGGTGGAGTTCGATAGCCCGCCACTGCCGACCGCGCGCGCCGGCCCGTACCGTTTGCGCCTGCGCGTGACCGCGCCCGCGCTGGACGATGTTCCCGTGTTGCAGTACTACGTCAGCCCGGCCACCGGCCGCGGCGCGCAGCCGGTGGAATTGCTGGGTCCCGCGCCCGGAGCCCGCTTGGGTCCGGAGACCCGCTTTGGCTGGCGACCGGTGCCGGGCGCGCGGGCCTACCGGCTGGAGATCCATGCGCCGGCCGGATCGACCGGCCCGGCCGAAGCGGAACAGGCGCGCGCGCCGCTGGCCGGCGTGTTGCTGGGCGCGGATGAACAGCAGGCCCGCCTGGGCGCTCTGGCCTGGGACCATGTCCGGGCCGGCGGGCGCTATCGCTGGCGGGTGGTGGCCATTGACGCGCAGGGGGAGCGGCTGGGCGTGAGCGAATGGCATCCGCTGGGGACGCGGGAGTGAACGCCTGATGGCGCAGGAACACGAGCCCCACGGCCGCGCCTGCCTTGAGGCCATCGCGCGCGGGGATCAGGCCGCCATGCAGCGGTTCTACGAGGCCCACGCGCAAATCGTGTATGCCTTCGCCCTGCGCCGGCTGGACGATCCGGCCGACGCCGCCGATGTGCTGCACGAGGTCATGCTCGAGGTCTGGCGCAAGGCCGGCCGTTTCGAGGGCCGCTCGCGGGTGCGGACCTGGCTTCTTGGCATTGCGCACCACAAGGTGCTGGATCGGCTGCGCGCGCTGGGCCGGGCGCGGGAACGCGAAAGCGATGTGGACCCGGATACGCACGCGGACGCGGCTGAGGGCGGCGATATGCTGGCGGCCATCCGGGCCGCGGGCGAGGCGCGGCACGTGCGGTACTGTTTGCAAAGACTGCGCGACATTCACCGCCAGGTCATGCACCTGGCCTTCTTTCAGGAACTGTCCTGCGCCGAGATGGCACAGGTACTGGGCTGCCCCACCGGTACCGTCAAGACGCGCATGATGCACGCGCGCCGGGCCATGAAGCGCTGTCTGCAGGCGCTGGGAGCGGATACATGAACCGCGCCGGCCAACCGGACGACACAAGGAAAAGGTCTGGGTCTGCCGCGTGCGGCATGGAGAGCAGGGCATGAATGACAAACAAACACATCCGCTGGAGCAACTGCCTTTTCTGGTCAACGGCACACTTGCGCCGGATGAACGCGAGCCAGTGGAGGCCCACCTGGAACAGTGTGCGTCTTGCCGCGCAGAGCTGGAGTTTCTGCGCGCGCTGCAAAATGGCGTGCGCGAAACGGAAGCGCTGGCCCAGCCGGGCGAACTGGCCTGGCAGCGCCTGCGCCGGGCGCTGGAACAGGAATCAACCGACAAGGATGTAGCCGCGACCGTTGGGGTTGCCGGCGCACCGGCCTGGATGAAATATGCGCTGGCGGCCAGCCTGGTCCTGGTGCTGGCGCAGGGTCTCGTGCTGTGGCGGCACGGTGATGCGCCGGTCTACCGCCCGGCTGGCATGCAGTATCAGGGTGCCGTGATCCAGCTGCGCTTTTGCGACCAAGCCACCGAAGCGCAGATCCGCGCGCTGCTGCGATCGGTCGGTGGACGTATTATCGACGGCCCGGGCGCGATGGGCATCTACCGCGTCGCGCTGGACCTGGATGCCACCGATGCAGCGGCGTTGCGCGCGCGCATCGAACAGCTGCGCGCGCGGACGGACCTGGTGGAATATGCGGGCACGGATTGAGTGGCGGCCGCTGGCTCTGCTGTGTATGCTCCTGCCGGCTTACGGCCCGGCGCAGCCGGCGGACGGAGTCGGGCCCCGTGCTCCGGCCGCGGAAACCTCCGATCCGGACACTTCGCTTCCACCCGGCCGGCGGCCGCGACCGGGCGGGCCGGATCCCGCCACCGCAAATCCGCGCGAAGTTCCCCGTCTGGCGGCCCCGCCGTCGTCTGTCCCGCCGCGTCCGGTTCCTGACCCCGCCGTGCGTCCGGGTGCGGCGCCGGATCGTTCCCGGCCACCACCCGCCCGCGTCGAGGGCAGTCTGTTGGGGCGCACGCCGGCCGCTCTTCCACCGCCGCGCCCCGCCGCGGACCGGGAAACCGAGCACGAGCCGCGCGAGATTCTGCTCCTGAGCGAGAACCCGGAATCGGCCGAGGCGCTGCGGCGTGCGTTGGCGGAGGAGGGCATCCGGTTGCGCAGCCGCCGCGTGTTGCGCCGGCTGGGCCTGGTACTCAGCCGATTCGTGCTGCCGCAGGATGCGTCCGTGCCCGAGGGTCTGGCCGCCCTGCGGGCGCGCTATCCCGACTTGATATTCGATGCCAATCACCGCTATCGCCTGCAGGGTGGCGACCTGCGCCAATATGGCCGGCGTCTGACCGGGCTGGGGAAGGCCGGGGCGGGCTGTGGAAAGGGTATCCGCGTCGGTCTGCTCGACACTGGCGTCGATGCCACTCACCCGGCGTTTCCCGACCAGCCCCCGGTGCAGCGGAGCTTCCTGGTGGCGGGCGAGACGCCGGCGGCGGCCGATCACGGCACGGCCATTGCCGTGTTGCTGGGTGGCCGGCCCGACAGTGCATTGCCCGGCCTGGTGCCCGGAGCGGACCTGTTCGTTGCTGCCGTGTTCCGGCAGCGCGCGCGCGAGGTCGAAACCGACACGCGGCGCCTGTTGCTGGCACTGGACTGGCTCGCGGGCGAGCGGGTGCGGTTGCTCAACCTGAGTCTGGCGGGCCCGCGCAACCGTCTGCTGGAACGGGTGCTCAAGCAGTTGATGGACGAGGGCGCACTGGTGACGGCCGCTGCCGGCAACGGCGGGCCGGATGCCGCTCCGGCCCATCCCGCGGCCATCGACGGCGTGCTGGCGGTAACGGCAGTGGATGCGGATCTGCGTCCCTGGCGTCTGGCCAACCGGGGTGATTACATCGATCTGGCCGCACCCGGCGTGGATTTGTGGATGGCGCGCGCCGGGGGCGGGGCACGCTTCGTGAGCGGTACTTCCTTTGCCGTGCCCTATGTCACGGCGGCGCTGGTGCGAGCGCTGGCTGCGGGTCTGTCACCGGAACGGGCACGCCGGGGCCTGCTGGAGACCGCGCGCGACCTGGGTGCGCCCGGCCCGGACCCGATCCATGGGCATGGCTTGGTACAGCTATTCGACGCTTGTAAATCGCGCTGACCGGTTTCAGTGCCTGCTGAGTAGTGCAAAGGGAGCTGATGGGTTCCGCCCTGTTTCCGTGAGCGGTTTGAAAATAGCAGGCTGTTGAAATACCCGTCCCATTGGGCACAATTTCCAACGACGAGTTTATGAGGCGACCCATCCGATGCGAGGCCCTGACATTCAGCAGGAAACCTTGTTGACGGAACCCTGATCGAGGCACTGGCCTCGCTGAAGAGTTATCGACCGAAGGATGAGGACGAGCCGCCGACGCAGGGAGGTGGCCGCAATCCTTCCGTGGATTTCCGCGGCGAAAAGCGCTGTCGGGAAACCCACGAGTCGAAGACC
>WGBO01000071.1 GCA_015494295.1 Gammaproteobacteria bacterium
AATAATGGTGGCCGGGGACAGAATCGAACTGCCGACACGGGGATTTTCAATCCCCTGCTCTACCAACTGAGCTACCCGGCCGGAAAGGAAGCGCGTATTAAACAGGCCAGTCCCGCGGGCGTCAAGCCCGAATCACGGAATTCATTCCGAACGACCGCCTATCCCGTTGATTTGTCGACCCTGTCGGCATATTGCCGTTCGTAGTAACGACGGTATTCGCCACTGCGAATGCGCTCGCACCAGTCGAGGTGGTCGAGATACCAGTCGATGGTGGAGGCCAGGCCTTCGTCGAACCCGATTTCGGGTCTCCAGCCCAGTTCGCGCTGGATCTTGCCGCTGTCGATGGCGTAACGGAAATCGTGGCCGGGGCGGTCGGTGACGAAACGAATCAGTTCGCGGTAGCTTTGCTCCGCCGGCCGCAAGCGGTCGAGGTGGTCGCACAGTAGCTGCACGATCTCGATATTGCTGCGTTCGTTGTCGCCGCCAATATTGTAGACCTCGCCCGGCGTGCCACGTTCGAGTACCGCGGCAATGCCCCGGCAGTGATCCTCGACGTGCAGCCAGTCGCGCACGTTGGAGCCGTCGCCGTACACGGGCAGCGGCTTGCCTTCCAGCGCGTTGAGGATCACCAGCGGAATGAGTTTTTCCGGGAACTGGAAAGGACCGTAGTTGTTGGAACAGTTGGTCGTCAGCACGGGCATGTCGTAGGTCTCGAACCAGGCTCGCACCAGGTGGTCGGATGATGCCTTGGACGCCGAGTAGGGACTGTTCGGCCGGTACGGGTGCGTTTCGGTGAAAGCTGGTTCATCCGCCGTCAGGCTGCCGTAGACCTCGTCGGTGGACACGTGCAGGAAACGACAGTTGCGATCACCATCCCAGGCCTGGCGCGCCACGTCCAGCAGGGTGAAGGTGCCTTCGATATTGGTGCGCACGAACTCGGCAGGGCCAAGAATGGAACGATCGACGTGCGACTCGGCGGCGAAGTGAGTGACACGGTCGATGCCTTCTTCCTCGAAAACACGCGCCACCGTTTCACGGTCGCAGATATCCGCGTGCACGAAGCGAAAGCCGGCGTGGTCGCGAACGTCGTCGAGGCTTTCCAGGTTGCCGGCGTACGTCAGTGCATCGAGCACCACGACGTGGTCCCGCGGGTGTTCGCGCAGCCAGTGGCGAACGAAGTTGCCGCCGATGAATCCCGCTCCGCCGGTAATCAGCAATCCGGACATTGTTTCAGTTCCTCCAGCATCAGGTGTAAAGCTGTTCGCCAATGCCGAACAGGCTCGGACAACAGCGTTTCGATTTTTTCTGTCGCCAATACCGAGTACGCGGGACGCACCGCCGGCGTAGGGTATTCACTCGAGGGTATCGGCACCACGCGCCTTGCACGTACCGGGAAACCAAGTTCTCGCGCTTCATCCAGTATGGCCTCGGCAAACCCGTGCCAACTGGTTTCGCCACGGTTCGCATAATGATAGATGCCCGACGGTTGATGCCGCAGCAGCTCGATCATCGCCCCTGCCAGGTCGCGCGACCAGGTCGGCGACCCTACCTGGTCACAGACAACACGCAACTCTTCCCTTTCCTCTGCCAGGCGCAACATCGTCTTGACGAAATTACCGCCGTGGACACCATATAGCCAGGATGTTCGCAAAACGATGTTGCCGGGGTGGGACAAAACCTCCAGTTCGCCCTCTCGCTTGCTCAAACCGTACACACCCAGGGGTCCGGTTTCATCTTCCTCCCGATAGGGCGCGCGCGCCTGGCCGGAAAACACGAAGTCGGTGGAGACGTGCAACAGTCTCGAACCTAGCGCAGCGGCACATGAGGCAAGATCCCGGACCGCATCCCGGTTCACGGCATATGCCAAGGAGACTTCCTTCTCCGCGGCATCTACGGCGGTCCACGCCGCGCAATTCACGATCCAGTCGGGTTGCAGTCGCTCAAGGGTTTCCCGCAGCTTTGCCGTGTCGGTCAGGTCAAGCTCGTTGCGCCCCAACGCCAGCGTATCCCAGTGCTGTCCCCGCAACATCCCGACGACATCCTTGCCAAGCTGCCCGCCGGCACCGGTGACCATGACCCGCATGGCGGTTACGCGCCAAACTCTGGCAGAACCGCGCCTGCCTCGGCCAGCACCGGCCAGCGCTGATCCTTTTCTGAAAGGCGGAAATCCACGCCGCCCGGCCACTGGATTCCCAGCGCCGGATCATCCCAGGCTATCCCGTATTCATCCTCCGGATGGTAGATATCGGAACACATGTACAGAAAATCGGCGGTATCACTCAACACACAGAACCCGTGCGCGAAGCCTCCGGGCACCAGCAACTGCTGATGATTACTGGCGGACAATACAACGGAAACACTCTGCCCGAACGTCGGAGAACCCTTGCGGATATCCACCGCGACGTCCAGCACTTCACCACTTACCACCTGGACCAGCTTGCCCTGTGGGTGCTCAAGCTGGTAGTGCAGTCCACGCAACACACCCCGCCGCGAACGGGAATGATTTACCTGTGCGACGGGAAACGGCATGCCAAGCTGCTCGTAGCGTTCCGCGTGAAAATATTCGAGGAAGAACCCGCGCGCATCGCCGTGCACGTCGGGCTTCAGAAGCACAACATCAGGCAAGGCCGTTCGCTCGAGCTCCATCAGGCTCCAGACTCCAGAATCTCATGGAGATAGCGGCCATAATCGTTTTTCTCGAGCTCCCTGGCCAGGCTTCGAAGCCCGTCGGCATCGATGAAACCTTCCCGGTATGCGATCTCCTCGACACACGCAATCTTCAAGCCCTGCCGCTGCTCGATCGTTTCGATGTAGCTCGAGGCCTGCAGCAAGGACGCATGTGTTCCGGTATCGAGCCACGCAAACCCGCGCCCCATCAATTCAAGAGACAACTGCCCCTTTTCCAGGTAGATGCGATTCAGGTCGGTAATTTCCAGCTCGCCGCGGGGTGAAGGCTCAAGACCCGAGGCCAGTTCAACAACCTGGTTGTCGTAAAAATACAAACCGGTAACCGCGTAGTTTGATTTCGGCCGCGCCGGCTTTTCCTCAATGCCCAACACCCGCCTGTTTTCGTCAAACTCGATCACGCCATAACGCTCCGGGTCGCGCACTCGATATCCGAACACGGTTGCGCCTTCTTCAAGCGCGGCTGCCCGGCGCAACATATCCTCCAGGCCGTGACCGTAAAAAATGTTGTCGCCGAGAATCAGGCAACAGGGGTCGCCATCGATAAACGACTCGCCGATCAGGAACGCCTGCGCCAGACCTTCCGGTTTTGGCTGTTCCGCGTAACTGAATTTAATACCGAACTGGCTGCCATCACCAAGCAATCGCTGGAACAAGGGCAAGTCGTGGGGCGTGGAAATGATCAGGATATCGCGAATCCCGGCCAGCATCAGGACTGACAGGGGATAGTAGATCATCGGCTTGTCATACACCGGTAACAATTGCTTGCTGACAACGCGAGTCACCGGGTACAAGCGGGTGCCGGATCCACCGGCAAGGATAATGCCTTTCATGGCGAACAATATAAAAAAACCATGGCCATAAATCCAGCACGGGTTTTTGTGCGCGCCGGAAACAGGCCATGTGGAGAGAGCATCAGGCTCACGTCTTGTCCGGTGGCACAAACCCTTCCGGCGTATCCGCGCCCTCGCCGAAGAAGAATTTTTCCATCTGCTCCTCGAGGAACTTGCGCGCCTTGGGGTCGACCGGTGTCAGGCGGTATTCATTGATGAGCATGGTCTGCTGCTGCATCCACTTCTGCCAGGCTTCCCTGGAGACATTTTCAAAAATCCGCTTGCCAAGCTCGCCCGGGTAGGTCGGCCGGTCCAGTCCTTCCGCCTCCTTGCCCAGCAATACACATCTCACCATTCGCGCCATACCGGCTTTCTCCTACGCTGTTTCTGTTGTCTGCAACCTGTCCAGCAGGCGTTGCACGGGCGCCGGCAACCCCAGCGCCGCGGGTTGTGCGCTGTTATACCAGACTCCCCCTGCCCCATCCATCACAGAAAACGGCGGGTTTTGCGATACCACGAGGCAGGGCGTGATATCGAGGTGGAAATGACTGAAGGTATGACGGATACGCGGCCACGGCTCGATGCCGATCCCCGGGGCATGTTCGTCAAGCCACGCCGCCAGCGCGGCTTCGTCGTCGAACTCCGGGAAACCCCACAGCCCGCCCCATATCCCCGCGGGCGGTCGCTGTTGCAGCCAGACCTCCCCGTCGGCGTTCCTGAGCAACAGCATCGACACTTCACGCACCGGCAGTGTCTTGCGCGGCCGCGGCGCGGGCAGTTCGCGCTGGATGCCCTCCTGTCGCGCCCGGCAGCCGTCGGCGAGCGGACAACGGTCGCAGTCCGGAGTCCCGCGGCGGCACAGGGTCGCCCCCAGATCCATCATCGCCTGGTTGTAGGCCGCGGTATCCCGGCGCGGCGTGAGCGACTCGCTCAGGTCCCACAGCTCTCGCAGCACGCTGCCGGTTCCGGGCCAGCCCCGCACCGCGAAGTAACGCGCGAGCACCCGCTTCACATTGCCGTCGAGTATCGCGCGATACTGGCCACAGGCCAGTGACAGGATGGCGCCGGCGGTGGAACGCCCGACACCGGGAAGGGCCAGGACCTCCTCGAAACGCTCGGGGAAGCGGCCGTCGTGCCGCTCCAGGATCTGCCTCGCGGCCTTGTGCAGGCTGCGCGCCCGCGCGTAATAGCCCAGGCCCGACCAGTGGTGCAGCACCTCGTCCTGTGGCGCGCCGGCAAGGCTCGCCACATCGGGGAAGCGCGCTATGAATCTTTCGTAATAGGGGATGACGGTCCTGACCTGGGTCTGTTGCAGCATGATCTCCGATATCCACACGCGGTAAGGCGTGGGCCGTTGCTGCCAGGGCAGATCCTTGCGACCGTGCCGCTCGAACCATGCCAACACGCGCGACGCGAAATCGCCAACATCCGTCATGCGGCTCAGACCTTGTAGTAGTCCCGGTACCAGGCGACGAAGTTGGCGATGCCCTGCTCCACCGACATGTCGGGCTTGTAGTCGACGTCGCGCACCAGGTCCTGCACGTCCGCGTAGGTGGCCGGCACGTCGCCCGCCTGCAGGGGCAGCATGTTCTTCTCAGCCTTCCTGCCCAGACAGTCTTCCAGCACCTCGATATAGTGCATCAGTTCCACCGGCTGGTTGTTGCCGATGTTGTACAGCGCATAGGGCGCGGTACTGCTCGCCGAATCCGGGTGGTCGCCCGACCAGTCGGGGTTGGGCTCTGCGACGTGATCGAGTGTGCGGATGACGCCCTCGACGATATCATCGATGTAGGTGAAGTCGCGGCGGTGCTTGCCGTAGTTGAACACGTCGATGGGCTCGCCGGCGAGTATCTTGCGGGTGAACAGGAACAACGCCATGTCGGGGCGCCCCCAGGGACCGTACACCGTGAAGAAGCGCAGCCCGGTGGTCGGCAGCCGGTACAGGTGGCTGTAGGTGTGCGCCATCAGTTCGTTGGCCTTCTTGGTGGCGGCATAGATACTGACCGGGTGGTCCACATTGTCGTGAACCGAGAACGGCATTTTGGTGTTGGAACCATACACCGAACTACTGGATGCATAGACAAGATGCTCGACATCGTTGTAGCGGCAACCTTCGAGGATGTTCATGAAACCGACGACGTTGGTGTCGATGTAGGAGTGCGGGTTCTCCAGCGAGTAGCGCACGCCGGCCTGAGCCGCCAGGTTGACGACCCGGTTCGGCCTGTACTTGCGAAACACCTCGGCGATGCCGTCGCGGTCTTCCAGGTCGATGCGCACGTCGGTAAAGCCGGGATTGTCCGCAACCCGCGCCAGCCGCGCCTTTTTCAGTTCCGGGTCGTAGTAATCATTCAGGTTGTCGATGCCGATGACTTCGTCACCGCGCTCCAGCAGGCGCAGCGCCAGGCTGTTGCCAATGAAACCGGCCGCGCCGGTGATCAGAACTTTCATACAGGTTTCCCGCTCAGGACTTGAATCGATTCAAAGACGCCCGTCGACCGCGTCGACCGGCAAGATATGTTTCACGTCGTAGAGTACGCTGTTTTCCTTGCCAAAGGCGCGGATGCCATCGGCGCCCATCTCCCGGAACTGGTCGTGGGCGACGGCCAGCACCACGGCGTCGTAGACGCCCGGCTGCGGCCGTGAAATGGGACGCACACCGTACTCGTGCTCGGCCTCGTCCGCGTCGACCCACGGATCATAGACGTCGACATTGACATTGTAGCTCTGCAATTCCTCGATCACGTCGATGACCCGTGTGTTGCGCAGGTCGGGGCAGTTCTCCTTGAAGGTCAGCCCCATTACCAGCACCCGTGAATCGCTCACTCGCAGGTGCGACTGGTTCATGAGCTTGAATACCTGTTCCGCGACATAGGCGCCCATGCTGTCGTTGATGCGCCGCCCGGCAAGAATCACTTCCGGGTGGTAACCAATCTCCTGCGCCTTGTGGGTCAGGTAGTAGGGATCGACGCCGATGCAATGCCCTCCCACCAAGCCGGGCCGGAAGGGCAGGAAATTCCACTTGGTGCCCGCCGCCTCCAGCACCTCAATGGTGTCGATGCCGAGGCGATTGAAAATCAGCGCCAGCTCGTTGATCAGGGCAATGTTCACATCGCGCTGGGTGTTCTCGATTACCTTGGCGGCCTCGGCGACCCGAATGCTGCTGGCCTTGTGGGTACCGGCGGTGATGACCTTGCGGTAGAGCGCGTCGACGAAATCTGCGGCTTCCGGCGTGGAGCCCGAGGTCACCTTCAATATATTGGTTACCCGGTGCTCCTTGTCGCCCGGGTTGATGCGCTCCGGACTGTAGCCGACGAAAAAGTCCTCGTTGAAACGCAGCCCCGACACGTCTTCCATGATCGGCACGCACACTTCCTCGGTGGCGCCGGGGTACACCGTGGATTCGAAAATGGCCACATCGCCCGGCTTGAGAATCCCGCCCAGAGTGCGGCTCGCCGCCTCCAGCGGACCCAGATCCGGCCGCTTGTAGCGGTCGATGGGAGTCGGCACGGTCACGATAAAGACGTTGCAGCGGCCCAGTTCGTCGAGCTGGTCGGTGTAGGAAAGCTGCCGCGCCTCCGCCAGCTCATCGCTGTCGACTTCCAGCGTGCTGTCCTTGCCGGACTTCAATTCCTTGATTCGGCTTGAATTTATATCAAACCCCGTGGTCGGCATGAGTTTTCCGAACTCGACGGCCAGCGGCAAACCCACGTACCCCAGACCGATAATGCCGATTTTTGCCTGATCTACCGTTAACACGTTTTACCTCAGGTTCTGACCCGCTTGTCCGGGTGTTATTTTGCGAGGGTATTGTGCGCGAGCGGCGGCCGCGGCGCCACCCGTTCCAGGTTACGTACCGTTTCCAGCGCCTCGGAGCGCAACTTGCGCTTGATCAGCCAGGGGCCGATGAGCGGCGGGATCCAGAAGTCCGGACGCACCTCGGAACGAATCAGCACCCGCGTACCGTCCGGTTCCGGCCACAGGCTGATACGCGCGTAGCCGTGCTGGAAATCGCTCAGTTCAGGGATGACGATGGCGGTAATGGTGCCATCCTGGGACTCGATAACATCCTGGACCTGTTCGATACGCTTGCAATAGAACCACACGCAGGCGACCGTGACGGTCCGCACCCGGTAGTCACCCAGCTTGCGCTCCAGCAGGATTTCGCTCGATTCAATGGCGGGGTTGACGCGCGACAGGTGGTCGTAGTCCGTCAGCAGACGGCGCACCGCGGGCTCCGGCGCGCTGACCAGCGCGTCGACCTCCACGAAATAGCTGCCGCTCTGGTGGGTAACCAGTGCCGTATAAACCTGCCCGGCCAGCGCCGCGCCCGCCCATAAGGCCAGAAACGCGCCCGACAACAGCAGGTTAGCGGAACAGACCCTTGAGTTTATCGCCAAACTGTTGCTCCAGTTTCTGCTCGATCTTGTCCTGCACTTTCTGCTTCGCGGCATCCTTGACCACCGATTCGAGCTTCAATGAGTAGGTCGGCCGGACAAAGGTGCCGCCAACCTGAACAGGTATCGCCACCCCGCGCAATTCCTGAATGTCGCGCCCGCCCTGACCCTCCAGACTGCCGACCAGCTTGACGGTCAGAAGGTAGTCGATGGTCTGTTCCGGCAGGTCGACCTTGCCCTTGCCGTCGACGCGCAGCAGCGGGCTCTTGGCGAGCAGGTCATTGTTGCGAACCACCCCGTTGGTAACGGTGGCGGTACCGCGCAATTCGGAGAAATCGGTCTGTTCCGGTTCGCTGGAATCCGGCAGCGGCTTGCCCTTGATCGTCGCCTGCGCCTTGCGGATCAGCCGTACCAGGTTGACGCCTTTCACCGCGCCGTCGGTGAACGCGAACGACAGCTTGCCGTTCAGGCTGCGCTGGAAATCCTCGGTCGTCTGTCCCCGCACGGTAAGCCGCGCGCTGGCGTCGGTTTTCCCCACCAGCCGTTCCTGGCCGATCAGGTCCGTGAGCATCGGGCCTACCTGCACCCCGGCGAGCCGCTCGTTCATGGAAATAACGGGCGTCGCGCCACGCACGTCGAGGCTGATGTCGCCCTGGTACTGCCCTTCGTACATCGATGCACTCGCCGGATGGATGCGCGCCACGCCGTCTTTTGCCTTGATCTCCACGTTGACATCGCGGCTGCGCAACTGCATCGCCTTCAACTGGCCAATGAACAGCTTGCCGGCCACATCGAGCCCGCGCAGCGTCTCGACCGGGATCATGCCCGCACCGGCGGCCGCCGCGCCGGTCGGGGTGGCCGGTGCTGGTTCCTGGCCGGGCGGCAGGTAGCGATCGACATCGATGGCGTCGAGACGGACATCGAAGCGGAGCGCCGGGCGCGCGAAATTCGCCACCGAGAGCTTGCCTTCCACGCTGGAATCGTCGAGTTGCAGGCGGATATCGGACAGTTCGAGGGAATCCGGCGTCGCCGCCAGCCTGAGCGTGGCCCCGGCCTTGCCCAGTACCTGCGGATCGGACGTCACCGGCTGCGGCTGCCCCAGCGCCACCAGCAAGGCGCGCGGCGAAAACTCGTCGATCCGGAAGTCACCCCTGAACCGCGCGTCGTCACTGGCGATACGCTCGCCCGCCAGATCACCCTCCAGCACCAATCCGGCGAGCGTGAAACGCAGCGCGGAGAGATCGAGAGTCCCGGCCGCCGCATCCACCGCCACCTGGAACTCCAGTTCCGGCTCAAGACCGTCCTCGGGCAGGCCGGTACCGCTCAGGCTCATGGACAATGACACCGGCACGCGGGCGCCGGACCCGATGGCGCCTGCGGAAAGGTCAAGGTCGTCGACGACATAGCGGCTGTCGTTACGGCGATCGTCCCACACCACGCGCGCGTCACTGACCTCGATACCCCCGATTGCCAGCCCGGCCAGCGCGGGCGCCGCGGCATCACCCGACGAGGCAGGCGTCTCCGCCGTCCCGGACTGTCCACCACCGGCCAGGTCAGCCCAGTTGGTGCGCCCCCTGGCGTCGGTCTGCAACGACACCTGCAAACCCTTGAGCACCACCGTGTCCATGACCAGCTCGCGCGACAACAGCGGCAGCAGCTTCACCCGCACCTGCACCTCGTCGACCCGTGCGAACGGCTGTTCGCCGAATCCCGGCGCGTTGGACAACTCGGTCTTGCCGATGGCGAGGCCCAGCCAGGGAAACACCGAGAGGTCGAGATCGCCCTCGATCATCAGGCTGCGCCCGGTAGCGGATTCCACTGCCTGCGAAATCTGCGGCTTGTAGTCGTTGGGGTCGACGACCATCGGCAACACGATTATGGCGAGCACCAGAAGCGCCAGTGCGGCGCCGGCGGCCACGAGCAGTCCACGAAGCATTCCAGCCATAGCTTATCCCTGTCGGTGGAGCGCCCGGCAGGGAACGCCGGGCGGGATTGGAGCGGGTGATGGGAATCGAACCCACGTTTGAAGCTTGGGAAGCTCCAGTTCTACCATTGAACTACACCCGCGATGCTTGTTGTTCTGCGCCGATTCTACAACTCCTGCTTCGCGAATGTCACCATCCGCGCCCTGGCGGGATGTCAGTTCCTGATCAGTTCCACCGGCTCGCCGAGCAGGTAGCCCTGCACGGCGTCCACGCCCAGTTCCGCCATGGCGGCGCGTTCGCGCTCGTCCTCGACGTTCTCCGCCACCACGCGGATGTCGATGCCGTGCAGGGTGCGCGTCAGCGCCTGCATGAAGAAATGCTTGTCGGCGTCGTCGTGAATGTTGCGCGTGTACACCCCGTCGACCTTCACGCAGTGCAGGCTCAGGGAGCAGAGGTAGCTGAACGAGGCAAAGCCCCGGCCAAAATGGTCGATGCTGCAACGGCAGCCCAGAGCGTTGAGCCGCTCGGTGACCTCGCGCGCCATGTCGAGGTTGCTGACCACCGCGAACTCGGGGAACTCGAAAACCAGTTGTGCGGCGAACGTCCGGTCCGCGCCGATCTCCCGGCACAGCCAGTCGAAAAACGCCGCATCGTGCAGGGCGCCCGAAGAAATATTGACCGCGTACGTCCCCGCCGCGCCGGCGCGGATATACCGGAACAGGCTGCTGATCACCAGCTTGTCGAACGCCCGACCCAGGCCGAAACGCTCCGCCATGGGCATGAACAGGCCGGCCGGCAACGGCGCGCCGTTGCCGGCCGGAATGCGCAACAGGATTTCCTGGTGCAGGGGCGCGTCGCCGTCCATCACCGGCATGACCGGTTGCGCGTACAGCACGATGTTCTCGTCGCGCAGGGTGGACGCCAGGAACTGTTGCCACCCGATGGCGCCACGATCGTCGCCGTCGCCCTCCCGGTAGAGCTGCCACGCGCGCGCGCCCGACGACTGCGCCTGACGCAATGCCACATCCGCGCGCGACAACACCGTTTCGGGCGCATCGCCCGGCGACCAGGCCGCCACGCCGATATGCACCGCCTCGCCATCGTCCACATCGGTATCGGCGTGCAGCTCAAGCATGGCGTGACTCAACTCCTCCGCCAGCGCTTCCAGCTCGGCTTCGGTGGTATCCGGCGCCAGCACCGCGAAATCCGCCCCGCCGATGCGCGCCAGCAGCAATTCCTTGTGCTGGTCACCGCAGGCAGACAGGATTGCCGCCGCGGACTTCAGCAACCGGTCGCCGGCCTCGTAGCCGTGACGCTGGTTGAACTCGCCCAGCTCGCGCAACTCGATCAGCATCAGGCCGCCGTGGTTTGCACCCTCGCCGGCCGTCAACAGGCGCTGCAGGTGGTCGTCGAAATAGCGGCGGTTGCCCAGCCCGGTCAGGCTGTCGTGGAAGGCCTGCTGCCGCAGGCGGTCGGCCAGTTCGACATGGTCACGGAAGGTCTGGCGGATCTTCGCCACCATGCGGTTCATGGCCTCCACCGCGCGCTTCAGTTCGCGGGCGCGCGGGATGCGCGTCACTTCCACGTATTCCTGCCGGCAGATGGCGTCGGCTTGCCGCTCCATGGCGCGCAGCGGTCGCAACACGTAGCGCAATGCCAGCAGGCCCAGCAACAGCGCCAGCAATGTCGCCGCCACGAACAGGCCGAACATCTGTTCGGTATTGCGCCACAGCTCGGCGTAGGCGTAACCCGGGTGACTGCTGACGGACACCCAGCCCGCCTGTTTCCAGCCGTCCATGACCACGGCCCGGGCCAGCGGCGTCTGCAGGGGCACGAGATCCACGAACCAGCCCGGCACATCCTCGAACTGGCGGTCGTTGACCCGCTCGATCAGCACCTCGCCGCCCACCGATTCGAGCCGTATGACGTGGTAATAGCCGCTGTCGTAGATGGCGTCTATCATGCGCGCCGTCGTTACCATGTCGCCTTCGGCCAGGTGCGGAGACAGCGAAAGCCCCAGCGAGGTCGCGGTGTCCTGCGCGTGTGTCCGCAACTGCTCGTTGAGGAAGTGGCGAACGTTGTCGACACTGATGGTGAAGGTGCCCGCGAACATCGCCACGAACAACAGGGTGATAACCAACAACAACTGACGCGTCATACTCATGATGCCTGTCTCCTCGTCACTCCTGCCGACGGCTGTCCGGCAGGGTGGCAGGTTTGCTTTCATTATTGTTCACTTTCGGGCCCCGCATGCGTTGCAGCAACTTGCGCCACAGGCCCACCCGGTCGGCGTCGCCCACGCGCTTGCCGGCTGCGCGCTCGCGCGCCAGCCACAGGCCGTCACCGTTGAAACTGTAAACGGGCACCAGGTCCGGGCGCTGCGAGGCCGGACGGATGGCGGGCACCAGGTTGTCGAGCACCAGCGGCTCCGCGTCCGCGCTGGGGAAATAGGTGAGCACCATGTGCGCCTGGTTCAGCTCGACCGCTTTCACATAGGTCAGGCGCATGCGCTGATCCGGCACGCCCATTTCGCGCAAGGCGAAATACTTGGCGATGGAAATGTCCTCGCAGTCGCCGCCGTTGGTCGCTATGGTCTCCAGCGGCGTCGCCCAGTAATCCACCTGACCCCAGTGGCGCGCATCGCTCTCGAAGCGCACGCCGTTGATGAAGCGGTTGACCCGTTCGAGCTTCTCCTGCTCGTCGAGCCCGCGCCCCGACGCGATCATCTCCTGCCAGCGCGCCACACGCTCCCGCACTTGCGGCCCGAACTCGCGAACCAGCGTTTCAATCGAATCGTCGTCGCCGGCCAGCACCAGCAGTGGCAACAGGGCAACGAGAAACCAGGCACGCACCCGGCTCACCGGTCCCCGCGCCCGCCGGATTGTTCCGCCTGCGCCAGTTCCAGGCGCGTCTTGATCTGTTCCAGCACGAAACGCACACGCTGGTCGTGATCGGATAACGGCATGGGCAACTGGATGATCCGGCCGGCGGGCAGCCACAGGTGGGTGTAGCCGGCAATGGCGGCGTGGTTGCGTAGCTGCACCCACGGGTTCATGACCCGGCGCTGGTGATTGGGGGCGTCATCCTTCTGCCGCAGCGGAATACTGCCCCAGGCCGGCAACACCACGAAATCGTAGCCGCGCGCGTGCTTCAGGCAACGGTCATGGAACAGGCGGGTCTGCACCTGGTCGTCGGCCGGGCCGTAGGTCATCCACAGATGGAACAGGTCGATCGGACACCGGTCGACGACAAAGTCCCCGGCGTCACGCTCCAGCCGCGATTTCTCGTCGAACACGCGAACGAACAGCTCCACCAGTTCTCCGGCGGGACGGGAAAAACTGGCGGGTTGATCGAAGAACGGCTCATAGCTTTCCGGCACGCAGGTCACGCCCAGCAACTCCGCCAGCGCGGCGGCGAGGGTGGTCTTGCCAATCCCCGCTGACCCTGAAACCGCTATTTTCATGCGTCGCCATTCATCGTGAGGAAGCCCAGCATATACGGCAAGCGGCGCCAGGCCAAACAACCATTAACCGTTACTGGCTGTCGGAAAACCAGAACTATCGGACTTTCCGCGAAAAATCATAAGCGACTACCCTGAAACAGAAAAAAATTTTATCGGCGCAAATTTGTCGGATTCTTTTACGTAAGTGATGTCGCGCACACTAAACGCTTCGCTAAAGCACTGTTTTAACGCGCCATTTAAACGTCACCAGCATGCAAATGAGGGAGAAAAGAGCTTCCTACCTGAAAATACAACAACTTGCAAGCCCCAAAAAAAGGGCTAGTCTACAGGGTGAGGGCCAGCGTACTTTCAACGCTGACACAAATATAACAATTACGGTCGTCGGAGCCGAACCCCGGATCCACCCCAAGGCGACCGCCACGATACAGCCGGACACGCGGATCGGAAGACTCGACCATGATTACGCGTGCGTCTGAGGAGGGTTCAACATGTTCACCGAGCAAAAACAATTATTTCACTGGCGCCGGGCCAGGCAGCACAAGCGCGAGGTCGCTTTCTGCACCCGGCTTCTGGTCGGCGGGATGCTGATACTCAGTGCAGGCACAGGCATGGTGCAGGCCGGGCCCACCGGCGAAACCTTCAACAACGGCACGATAGCCAATGTCAGCCGAAGCGGTAATACGACAACGATCGACCAGGGGGCATCCCAGCGCGTCGACATCAGCTGGACCAGTTTTGACACAACCGCCTCGGAAGTCGTTCGCTTCCAACAACCGGGCCCAAGCGCCATCGCGATCAACCGTATAAGCGGCGCCCGCACCCAGTTTGACGGCACCCTGACGGCCAACGGTCGAATTTTCCTGATCAACCAGAACGGCATCACATTCGGCAGCACGGCCGCTGTCAACGTGGGCTCCCTGGTCGCCACCACCTCGAACCTTGAAGACAACAATCCTGAAAACCTCAGCCGCTTCGCTTTCGACAGCTCCGGCCTGACGACGAACAGCAGCATCGAAGTCGCCAACGGCGCCCGCATCAGCATCACATCGCCCTCCGGCTTCGCAGTGCTGGTGGCGCCCAACGTCATCAATAACGGCATTATCGAAAACGCGCCGGACGCGCCCATGGTACGGATCGAGCTGGCGTCCGCCGGGGAGTTCTCCCTCGACCTCAATGCCGACATACGCGGCGACGGCCTTATCACCTATGCAGTGTCTCCGGAAGCTTTCGACGGTGATACCGGTGTGACCAGCACGGGCACCCTGCGCGCACGCTCCGGCAGCATCTACGTCACCGCCAACATGGCTTCCGAAATCGTCAATGGCGTCGTCAACCTGGATGGCGTCATCGACGCCGACCAGTTCGTGCCGGTCGCCACCGGGGAGGGCGTATTCCTCGCCGCTGCCGCCGCGCCCGGCCACTACGACGGTGGCGGCATTCACGTCAACTCGGTCGGCGATATCAATGTCGCTGGCGGAACCGACATCCACGCCATTGGCGGCGACAATGTGCGCGCCGCGTTCAACGCCAACGACGACATCAACATGGGCGCGGACGGCAGCCCGGTAAAGATCACCCTGAAAGCCAGTGACAACGGCGACAACCATCCCGACGAACACCTCGACGTCGACGTCGACCTGGACGTGAACGCCGGCCGCGATGGTGACGGCTCCATCCGCATCGTCGGCGACATCGAAGTCACGGCCGAGAACACAACCAGCGGCCTGGCCAGCTACGCGGGCGCGGACGCCGACGTGCGCATGCGCGCCGCCAACGACATCGACATCAGCACCGGCACACGTCCGATCGTGGTCGCCGCCAGCGCGGTCGATGCCCAGGGCAGTTACGCCGACGCCGACGCCATGATCGACCTCGATGCAGGCAGCCCGGACTATGAGGGCGCAGGCGACCTGAGCGTCGACGGCGACATACAGGTAACGGCTACCGGCACCACTGCCTCCGACGCAGCGCAGGGTGAAGCCGAGGCATTCCTGTATGGTGACAATGTTACCGTGGACGGCGACATCAACGTCGCCGGCAACGCCACCGTCACCGGCGACCGGAACGACGGCTCCGAAGCCTCTGCCTCGGCCGACCTCAAAATGATCGCACGCTCGGGCGACGTGGCGGTAACCGGCGACATCACGGTAACCACCAAAACGGACCTTTCAAGCCCCGACGACGAGTCCGCGAATGCCGACACGCACGTCGACATCAATGGCGACAACGTCGATATCGACGGCAACATCCTGGTCAGCGCCGACGCCAACCTCGTCGGCACGGACTATGCCTACGACGCCGACGCCCATGCGTCGCTGGACATGACGGCCGAACACCCCGAGGGCGACCTCACCGTAACCGGCGACATCATGGTCAGCGCCAAAGCCACCCGTGCCGGGTCTTATGACGACGACGCATCGGCCGATGCCAGCGCCGACCTGATTGCGGGACGCAACATCAACATTGGCAACATCACGGTGGAAAGCCTCGCCACCAACGATCGCAGCGACAGCGACGAGGCCAACGCGGATTCGGATCTGCTGCTGATGGCGCGCACCGGCGACCTCGAGGTCGACGGTGACATCAGGGTGCGCTCCACCGCCGGGGTCGGGACGGAAGGCGAATCGACCGCCGAGGCAAACGCCAGCGCCGAACTGTATGCCGGTCGTGGCATCACCGTGCGTGGAGACACCAGCGTCGAGGCGCTCGCCACCAACGACGGCTATTACGACAACGCGGAAGCCTATGCCTACCTGACCGCGGAAGCCGGTCGCGATAACCTGGGCGACATCGCGAGCGAAACGCCGACCGAAGGCAGCCTGTCCATGCTCGGCGATATCACCGTCACCGCCGACGGCCGCGTGCTGTCTCCCAACAACCGTAATGATGGCGACGCGCATACCCGGGCAATCGCCGATCTTTCGGCCGACAATGATGTCAGCCTCCAGGGCAATGTCCGTGTCACGGCGTACTCCGAGGTCGACACCCCCAGGCCTGACGGCGCCGACGCACTCGCCGACCTCAACATCGAGGCAGGCGAACCGGTCGACAACCGCTTCGAGATGGCCGAAACCGACGGCGAACTGCCTGTCGCCACCCTTGGGGATATCACCGTGAATGGCGACGTTACCGTCAGCGCCGACGCCAGCACCAACGGATCCTATGCCTCGGCCGACGCACGCGCCTCGATGATGGCGACAGGCGACGTCACGACGACAGGCGATGCCACCGTCGACGCCTCGGCGCGCGCCACCTCCGACTACGAGGAACAGAAATACTATCGCTACCACGCCGACCAGGTTCGTGCCGATGCCTCGCTGATCATGCTGGGTGGCGTCACCGGCATATCGGAGAACCCGCCTGACAGCGATGTCGGCGGCTGGGTCAACGTTCTCGGCGAGGAGATCGTCCGCGCGGGCGGTAACGTCGACGCGGTCACCACCTACCTGAGCTTTGGCGAGGGCGGCGTCGACCATACCGGCGATATCCGCGTGGGCGCCACCTCGGACCTCAACATTCGCGGAAGCTCGAATACCAACACCTACCAGTCCCCGGACCATGGCTCCTCGCGGGCCTCGGCTGGCGTGCTGATCGCGGGTGGTGGTGACGTATCGGTGGACACCGACCCGGTCACCGTGGTCTCCGACGCTCGCCTGAACCGGGAAACCCCGCCGGCCACGGAGTTTGAAGACAGCGCCTTCCAGGCGCAGCAGGAAGCCGAGGCGCCGCCTGAGCCTGACGAGGCACGCGCCACCAGCAGCCTGCTGATCGGCGCCGGTCTCTCGGATGCCGCGCAGCCGGAGGCCGCCGGCGATCTCGGTATTCGGGGTGACATGATCGCGCGCGCCAGCCAGTCGGCAACGACGGACGGCGTGACCGACAGCGGCATGGAAACACTCGCCTCCGCGATCACCGGCCTGTTCGCCAGGGGCGACCTGACCGTACGCGGCGCCGACCCGCTGGCCAACGCCGATGGCGAGGCCGTGGTCCAGCGTCGCTCCAGCGCCTACCAGAGCTGTACCGCAGGCAACTGCGACCCGGTCACGGGCGGCATCGCCAGCTATGACGGTTCCATCCAGCCGACCCTGAGCGATGATGTCCCGGCGAGCTTTGACCAGTTTGCGCAGCTCATGATCGAAGCGGGCGGCAGCGTGGACATTCGCCCCAAGACTTCGCCCCCCGCAACGGGAGGCGCCGTCCCGCTGGTGGTGAACGTTCTGACAGCCTACCAGCCCGCGGGACCTGTCGGACCGGGCTGGCCTGGAACGCGGCCCCTGATTATCGACAACCAGGGCAACCTGATCGTGGCAACCGGCGCGGACACCACGCGGCCGCCGAACATCGTGCCGATGGACATCAACATCGAGGAAGCACTGTTGTCCGGCGCGGACCCGACCGAGTTGTTGCCACCGACGGCGGCGACCGGTTGTGTACAGGCCGGAAAGGATGCCTACAGTATCAGCGCACCGGATTTCTTCGACCTGGTGGTTTCCGGTTCCTGTGAAACCGGACAGTAGGCAAACGCAACACAACAAGCCTTCGTGGCAAGAGCCTGCCCCGCTTTCCCGCGCACCGCGGGAAAGCGGGGACTATCGCCGTAAGAGAAAAAGGAGATTCGCATGACCCGTTCACAACAGAAACTCGCGGCCCGCACGCCATCGACAGGCAGCAGGACTCTCATTGGCTTTGCCGCCTGTGCGGGACTGCTGGCCTCCGGCCTCTCGTTCGCCGCATCGCTGCCGGCGCGCCTGCCGGGTGTGATCGACCGTCCGCCCGCCGAACTCCCGCCCTCGCTCGAAGAGAAAAAGACCGAGGTCCCGACACCCGGCGAACCGCAGATCACGGCGCCCGCCGACAGCGGCGAAGTCGTCGCCATGCTCAATGACGTGAGCTTCGACGGCACGCTCATCTTCAAACCCGAACAACTACGGGCTGTGGTCAGCCCCTTCCTGGGCAAGCCGCTCACCCGCGGCGGACTCGCGCAGCTCAAGTACGAACTGACCCGGTTCTACTACGACCACGGCTACGTGCTGGTCAAGGTCACCACCCCACCACAGAACCTCTCCGACGGTCTGCTCAGAATCGTGATCATCGCCGGCAAGATCGGCGAAGTCACGCTGGAAAACGAGGCATTGAGGGATTCGGTGGCGCGCCGGCTCGCGGCGCGTATCCGCAGCGGCGAGATCTTCAATGAAACGCGTGTCGAGTCGGCACTGCAGGACATCAACGACATTCCCAATGTGCGCGCCAATATCAACCTGCGCCCCGGCACCGAGGTCGGCACCACCGATGTCCGGATGCAGATCAGCAAAGCCGACGAGGACATCCAGCAGTTCACCGTCGACAACTACGGCTCGGAACTGACCGGGCGCAATGTCGCACAGGTCAACCTGAGCAAGGGCAACATGTTCGGCCTTGGCGAGATACTGGGCCTCAACGGCCGCAAGTCCAACGAGGATCTGTGGAGTCTCCAGCTCACCTCGTCGGTGCCGGTACCGGTCTTCAACCTGCGCCTGGAAGCCGACTACCTGTATTCCGAAAACGATATCGGTGACGTTCTCTCGCCGCTCGACTCCAGCGGAAAATCACAGCGCGCCCAGGTCGCACTCTCCAGCGCCCTGTTCAACCAGCGCCAGCGCAAGGCGGTAGTACGCGGCGGTATCGAATGGGGCAAGTACCAGTCCTATCTGGGCGGCAAGCCCGAAACCTCGGACACCATTTCCAGGCTGTTCGCCGAGGCTTCCTATACCTTGCGCACTTCGCGTTTCATCTCCTTCGTCAGCGCACGCGTCAGCCGCGGCATCGACGCTTTCGACGCCAGCAGCAAGGGCGACCCCCTGGCCACCCGCATCGACGGCGACCCCAGGGCCTGGATCTTCCGGCCGCTGGTCTACGCCAACCTGCGTCTGTCACAGAAAAACTTTCTGCAGGTGCTGGCGCAGGGACAATTCGCCAGCCGCATCCTGCCCTCCTCCGATCTGTTCACCATTGGCGGCTACGGCAGCGTTCGCGGCTTTGAACCGGCCCAGTCGGTCGGCGAACACGGCATCAGCATCAACATCGACTTCAATCATCAATTCGATGTCAAGCCGCGCTGGTTCGTGCAGGCCGGCCCATTTATCGATATCGGCCTGGTCGACAACAAGCGCGACGGCACCACGTTCGACGACAGCCTGTACAGTGGCGGCATCGGCGCGGAAGTGCTCTACAAGCACTCCGGCAAGATGACCAGCAAACTGCGCATCGACTGGGCGCACCTGCTGGACGACAGAAACCTGCCCCTGGTCGACGCCAACACCATCTACGCGCGTTACACACAAACCTTCTGACGGCTCCTCCGGCCCGCCCTGCCATGTGTGGACATGGCAGGGCTTTTGTCATACCTTGATCTCATGGGCCTGACACTCACCTTGACCGATGCCGAACTGCCCGCATCGCCCGCCTATATCGAGTTTCTCCACGCCACCCTGTCGGGCAACGACTTCTTTGCCGGTGAATGGTACGCGCAGGAAGAGGAATCGCTGGCCAGCAACAGCGACCGCTTCACCGACATCACGGAAAAAGCCAGGCTTGTCTCCCGCGACCCGCGCGGCAACCAGTACCTGGTGCGCTCCTACCGTTTCTTCAAGGAGCTGCTGACCGGCAATATGAACACGCTGCGCGACATGCAGCGCTTCCATTTTTACTTCATCATCGGCATTCCGCGCACCGGGGGAACCTACCTCACCAAGCAGTTGTTCCGCGCCAGCGACATCGATTACCGCGGCGTACAGAACGCGCTGGCCCACGACGGCTTCCCGCACCTCGCCAACCTGTCGCTGAAAGAGAACGCCAATCTCCACACCAACGGCCTGCTGCAACTGGCCGAGTACCTGACCATGGTGGAAATCTACTTTTCCAGGCACGGCAAGCGGATCCACGGCGAACGCATACTGGTCCCCAAGAAATTCACCAAGGCCGTCTATTATTTCGACCTGATTCGCGAACTGTTCAGCGACAACGCGGATTTCCTGATTACGCTCCGCCACCCGCTGGCGGTGTGCAAGTCGGTGCTCGACAAAAGCGGCGGCATGCCGGAGGGCGGGCGTTTCGCGGTGCGCAGCGCTATTGAACGCTGGGCGCTGAACGACTGGCTGTACCGGGGAAGGACCGAGCAGGAAGTGCTGGAAATGGACTACGTCGACTGCATGCTCGGCTACTGGAAGCGCTTCCATTTCCAGATCGCCATGGCAGGCATCCCGGCCATGCCGGGGGCGCGGCTCGTGCCCTACGGCAGTGATTCGATGACAGCCACTGTCAGGGAGTACTTCACCCGTTTCGGCGTGTCGCTGGAGCCGGAAGCCTTCGTCGCATCGCCTGCCCCTTCTTTCCCCCCGCGCGCACGGGAGGCGGCGGACGCCACCCTTGAGGAAGTCAACGATTTCTGGAGCAGCATGGACATGGAATTTCCCTTGCAGCAGGTCGCCCACCCCCGCTGAAGCCGCGGGCGCGCAGCGGCAACGTGCCGGCGTACAGCTGCTAGAGTTGCTATTGACGATGCGTGACTTTCATCCTCACAACAGTGGCCACCGCCAGACACACCTGCCCCGGCGGCGGACGCGCTTCACCCTGCTGCTGGTCGCGGCCCTCGGCGGGCAGACGCACGCACAGTATGTCACCCGGCCCAAAACATCGGGGCTGGACCGGTTTCACGCCAGCCTGTCGGTCTCCGTAAACGAGGCCGCGCGCTGGTTCGACTCCTTCTTCGAGGACGAACGCTATATTGCCGAGGAGGCCACCAGCCGTGTGCGCCTGCGGCCTTCGCTGCTGCTGGAGGAAGGCGAGGCTCCCCGCGGCCGCTTCTCGGTTGGCGCCAGCATCAACGTGCCGCGCTTCAACCGTCGCCTGAAACTGGTGCTGAGCAGCAACGAGGACAGAACCGACGACAGCCGCAAGCTGCCCTCTTTCGCGACACCGGACGATATCGAAGGGAACGAGACCAACGTCGGTCTGCGCTATACCCTGAGCGACCGTGAACATATCGACACACGCCTGGCCGCCGGCATCAAGATCGGCGGCAACAACATCGTGGACCCTTTCATCGGACCACGGCTGCGCGCGAGCTGGCAACACGCTCCCTGGCAAACGCGCTTTACCGAACGGGTCCGCTGGTACACGGATATCGGCTGGGAATCACAGACACGGCTGGACGTCGAACGGCTGCTCGGCGATGCCTGGTTCTTCCGCGTCACCCTGGGCGCCCGCCTGCGCGAGGAAGACTACGACGACTCCGGCCTGCGCTACGACTTCAGCCCCACGCTCACCCAGAAACTCCGCCATCACGCCGCCATCGAGTACCAGTGGAACACGGGCTTCGTCACCCGCCCCAACCACCGCGTCGAGGAAACCGGGCTGCGCGTGCGGTTCCGGAAACAGGTCTGGCGTGACTGGCTGTTCTACGAAGTGAATCCACGACTGGTGTTCCGCAACAGTGACGACTTCCGGCCCACGCCGGGTATCGAGTTCAGGCTGGAGGCTTCATTCGGCGGACTGGACGGGAAACTGCCCGACTAGCAGCGCTGCATGTCGGCATACATCTCGTCGACCTGCTCGCGGAAACGTTCCAGGATCTTCGCGCGCTTTGTTTTCAGGGTAGGCGTGATCAGGCCGTCTTCCACGGTCCAGGGGTCCAGGCTCAGGCTGACACGGCGGATGCGGGCGTAGCCCGGAAAATCGTGCAACTGCGACTGGATGCGCGCCAGCACCTTCTTCTGCAAACGCTCGTCGCGCAAGTTGTCGCGTTCGAAGGGGTCGAGACCAAGCTCCTTTGCGAAACCGAACCAGAGGTCCGCGTTCAGAACGACCAGCGCGGCCAGACAGGGCTTGCCCTCGCCCACGACCAGCGCCTGCTCGAACAGGGGGTCGAGGCAGATCGCCGACTCCATGTCCGCCGGCGGGATCTTCTCCCCATTGGACAGCACCAGGATGTCCTTGAGGCGACCGGTGATGCGTATCCTGCCCGTGTCGTCGAGGCAGGCCTGGTCACCCGTGTGCAGCCAGCCGTCGGCATCGATGACCTCGGCGGTGGCGGCATGATTGTTCCAGTACCCGAGCATCACGCCGGGGCTCTTGACCAGCAGCTCATCGTCGTCGCCGATCCGCACCTCGATACCGCGGCAGGACTCGCCGACGGTGGACGGATCGTTGCGGCCCGGCACGTTGACGCTGATGATGGGGCTGGTTTCGGTCAGCCCGTAGCCCTGGAGGATCTCCAATCCCAGACCAATGAAAGTCTTTGATACCGTCAGCGGCAAGGCCGCGCCACCGCTTATGGCGTAGCGCATGCGCCCGCCCAGCCTGGCAGTGACCTTGTCGCCGACCAGTTTCTTCAGCAACGGATTGAACAGCAGGGAAACCGACCAGGCCACTTCGCCCTGGCGGTGGCGGAAAGCCCGCCAGCCGATACGCACTGCGGTATGAAACAGCCAGCGCGCCAGCACCGGCTTCTTTTCCAGTTGCGACATGATGCGACCATGCACACGCTCGAATATACGCGGCACGGCGATCATGGCGGTCGGCCGGAGCTGCACCAGATCCTCGGCAAGCTGGGGGACGGAACGCGCGTGCGCCACCGCGGCGCCCGCCATCATCGGCAGGTAGTAACCGGCGGTGCGTTCCAGGGTATGGGACAGGGGCAGGAAGGAAAGAAACAGGTCCTGCTGGTAACAGGATACCGAGGTCACCGCGGCGTGTGCGACCGATAGCATGTTGTGGTGGCTGAGCATCACGCCCTTGGAACGTCCGGTCGTGCCTGAGGTGTAGACGATCGAGGCCAACGCGTGGGGATCGCCCTCGCGCCGCGCCGCCGGAGGCGCGGTGTCCGGCAACCAGTCCGCGACGAAGCGCAGGCGAGCATCTTCGGCCAGCGCCGCCTCGCGGTCCGCCCCGGGCGCCGTTTCCAGAACCAGTACCCGTTTCAGGGAATCGTTGTGCGACAGCGCGGACGCCAGCGACTTCCACTGGCCAAGGTTCTGCACCAACAGCAGGGACACCGCGGCGTCCTCTATGATGTAGGCAATATTGTCGGGCCGGTCCTCCGTATAGAGGGGCACCGTCACCAGGCCCTCGCCCAGCGCAGCCTGGTCGAAACACACCCATTCCAGACTGTTGCGCAGGCGGATTGCCACCCGGTCGCCGGCGTCGAGTCCCTCACCGGCCAGCGCCGCGCGCCAGCGCGCCACCAGCCCGGCCACCCCTTGCCAGTCGATATCGCGCCAGGCCTTCGCCCGGCGGTCGAAATCGCGGTAGGCCAGGGCATCCGGCGTGCGCCGCACGCGTTCGTGGAGCAGGCCATCGAGCGTGCCGGCCGCTTCCACCGTGATCAGGTCTTCCTGCCAGTCGAGCATGACCGCTATTTGTGCATGGAATCTATGCCGATGCAACTTTTGCGGTAGAATGCGGCCCCATGGAACTGCTAATCAACGGCCAGGCGGAACAGGTGCCGGAAGGCATCACCGCCGCCGGCCTGCTGGAACGACTCGGCCTGCAGAACGAACGCCTGGCCATGGAAGTCAACCGCGAGATCCTGCCGCGCAGCCAGTTCGAAACCCATGTGTTTGCGCCGGGCGACCGCATCGAAATCGTGCGCGCCATCGGTGGTGGCTGCGCAACCCACTGATATATACCGCCTTCTGGAGCATCCCATGTCGACTGTTATGAAATCCGCCAGCCCCACCACCGCCGACCCGCTGATGATCGACGGCGTCACCTACCAGTCGCGCCTGCTGGTCGGTACCGGCAAATACAAGGACATGGAAGAAACCCGGCTGGCCGTGGAAGCCAGCGGCGCAGAAATCGTCACCGTCGCCATCCGCCGCACCAACATCGGCCAGAATGCCGGCGAACCCAGCCTGCTCGACGTGCTGCCGCCGGACCGCTACACCTACCTGCCCAACACCGCCGGCTGCTACAGCGCCGAGGACGCGGTCCGCACCTGCCGGCTGGCGCGCGAACTGCTGGACGGCCACAATCTGGTCAAGCTGGAAGTGCTGGGCGACGAGAAAACCCTGTTCCCGGACATCATCCAGACCCTGGAGGCCGCCGAGACCCTGATCGACGAAGGCTTCCGCATCATGGTCTACACCAACGACGACCCCATTATCGCCAAACGTTTCGAGGACATGGGCTGCGTGGCGGTCATGCCGCTGGCCGCGCCAATCGGCTCCGGCCTGGGCATCCGCAACCCCAACAATATTCGCACCATCGTCGAGAACGCCAGCGTGCCGATCCTGGTCGACGCCGGCGTCGGCTGCGCCTCCGACGCCGCCATCGCCATGGAACTCGGCTGCGACGGCGTGCTCATGAACACCGCCATCGCCGGCGCGCAGAACCCGGTTCTCATGGCCTCCGCCATGAAAAAGGCCATCGAGGCCGGCCGAGAGTCCTACCTCGCCGGCCGCATCCCCCGCAAACGCTTCGCCAGCGCCTCATCCCCCATCGACGGCCTCTTCTTCTGATAAAGGGGACGCCCCCCTGAAATCAGGTGGGGAGCTCCTTCACGTGGAGGTCGCGCTGGGGGAAGGGAATGGAGATGCCGGCGTCCCTGAAGCCTTTCCAGATGGCGACGTTGATGTCGGAGCGGACGTTGGCGACACCCTGCTGGGGATCGCGGATCCAGACCCGGAGTTCGAGGTCGATGCCATTGTCGCCGAAGCCCATCAAGCGCGCCGCCGGTTCCGGGTCGGACAACACGCGCGGTGAGACACGGGCGGCTTCCAGCAGGATACCCATGGCCTGTTCCGGGTCGTCGTCATAGCTGATCTGCACCGGCAGCTTCACCCGCACCTTGCGATCGCTGTAACTCCAGTTGATTACCTCGGTGGTGATGAGGTTCTCGTTGGGGATCAGGGTTTCCACGCCGTCGCGGTCGCGCACCACGATATAACGCGCGCGCAATTCCTCGACCCAGCCGAACTTGTCGTTGATGCTGATGACGTCACCGGGGCGAATGGAGCGGTCGAACACCAGGATAAAACCGCTGATGAAATTGCTGGCGATACGCTGCAAACCGAAACCGATGCCGACACCGAGCGCGCCGCCAAACACGGTGAGCGCGCCAAGGTCGATGCCGACGGCGCTCAGCGACAACAGCGCCGCCAGGGTATAGAGTCCGAACTTGCTGGTCTTGACCAGGCCGATACGGACCCCGGGGCTGATGAATTCGGAGCGCGCCAGGCCCTGCTCGATGACCGACGACAGCCAGGTGGCCATCACCATCAGCGCGCCCACCGCCACGCCCAGTTGCAACAGGGTATAGAGCGACACGCGGATATTGCCGAAGGAATAGCCGAAGGCGTCCAGGGCGCGAATCACGTCCGGCAACCAGCCGACCAGGTGCAGGGCGACCAGCACCCAGATAGAGGTGCTGATCAGGTTTTCCCAGGCCTTGACCGCCGGCCCGGGACGCAGCGCCTTGCGCAACACGTACACCACCAGCCGCACCATGGCCAGCGACAGCATCAGGGGCACCGCAAAGTTCAGCAGGGTGACATCGACGCCCAGCGATTCGAGGATGGCGCGACCAACCAGCGCGCCAAGCAACAGACTGAGGGGGAAGACGATGCGCTGCAGGCTGCGCAGGGTGATGCGGCGGAAGGTGCGCGTACCCTCGTCCGAGGTACTTTCCAGCAGATAACGCCCCAGTGTGCGGTGCACCGTGAGCGCGCCAACGGCCGCCAGCGCCAGCACCAGCAGTTCCCAGCCGAGAGCCATGTAGTCGATACGGGCGACCCAGCCCTGAAGTTTGTCCAGATACGCGTCAAACAAGGCCGTATAATCCCCCGTCTCGGACCAGCACCATGAATGACAGCAAACATAACACAGACCGGCCGTTGCGGCGCATCCGCTCCTTCGTGCGACGCGAGGGCCGGCTGACGCCCGGGCAGCAGCACGCGCTCGACACCCTGTGGCCGCGCTACGGCCTGGCATTCGATGCCGAGCCCGACTTCAGCCACCCTTCCGGCAAACCGGCGCCCCTGACGCTGGAAATCGGCTTTGGCAACGGCGACAGCCTGGCGGAGATGGCCGCGGCCGACCCGGCCGGCCTATATATAGGTATCGAGGTACACCGCCCCGGCGTCGGACGCCTGCTCAAGACCCTCGACGCGCGCGGCATCGACAATGTACGCGTTTACTGCCACGACGCCGTCGAGGTGCTGGAACAGCGAATCCCGGACGGCAGCCTGACGCGGGTTCTGCTGTTTTTCCCCGACCCCTGGCACAAGACCCGCCATCACAAACGGCGCATCGTGCAGCCCGAATTCGTGTCGCTGGTCGCCCGCAAGCTGCGTCCCGGCGGCCATTTTCACATGGCGACCGACTGGCAGCCCTACGCGGAACACATGCTGGCGGTGATGCGCGCCGCTCCGGGGTTCCGCAACATCAGCCCCGCCGGCGACTATGTCGAACGCCCCGCCTACCGCCCGGTGACCAGGTTCGAACGCCGCGGACAACGCCTGGGGCACGGCGTGTACGACCTGATATTCGAGCGCACAGACGGGGGCGACGAGCAACACCCTGACTAATCAGTTACTTACGCCAGCATTGGCGCCCATGTCGCAAAAATGGTTCAATACGCCGTTCCGGCTTCCGGCCGGGGTCGCGGAAGCCCACCGCTCGTTCAGTACGCGACACAGAAAAATTTTCAGCAACCGGCCAGGGAACGCGCGGGTTGCCTACGCTTTTCAGTAACAGGTTTGAGGAGAGTTGTATGTCCAAGAAGCATCCCGTGATCGCGGTGACCGGTTCCTCCGGCGCCGGCACCACTACCGTGAAAGTCGCGTTCGAGCACATCTTCCGCCGCGAGGGCGTCAACCCGGCCGTCATCGAGGGTGACAGTTACCACCGCTACGACCGTGTCGCCATGAAGGCCGCCATGGAAGAAGCTGAAAAGAGCGGCAACCGCAACTTCAGCCACTTCGGCCCCGAAGCCAACCTGTTCGACAAGCTCGCGGAAACCTTCAAGCAGTATGGCGAAACCGGCAGTTGCGAGCGCCGCTACTACCTGCACAGCGATGAGGAAGCCGAGCCGTTCGGCCAGAAGCCCGGTGAATTCACGCCCTGGGAGGAAATCCCGCCCGGCACCGACCTGCTGTTCTACGAAGGCCTGCACGGCGGTGTGGTCGACGGCACGGTCAATGTCGCCCAGTACGTCGACCTGCTGATCGGCGTGGTGCCGATCGTCAACCTCGAGTGGATCCAGAAGATCCACCGCGACTGCGCGCAGCGCGGCTACTCCGCCGAAGCGGTAACCGACACCATCCTGCGCCGCATGTACGACTACGTGCACTACATCACGCCACAGTTCTCGCGCACCGACATCAACTTCCAGCGCGTGCCGACGGTCGACACCTCCAATCCCTTCATCGCCCGCGACATCCCGACGCCCGACGAGAGCTTCGTGGTGATCCGCTTCCGCGATCCGAAGAAACTGGACGTGGACTTCCCCTACCTGCTGAACATGCTGGAAGGCTCGTTCATGTCGCGCCGCAACAGCATCGTCGTGCCCGGCGGCAAGATGGGCTTCGCCATGGAGATCATCCTGGCGCCGATCATCGAACGCATGATCGACGAAAAGAAGTCCGCCTGAACGGCTGACCCGGGAACGCAAACGCGGGGGGCGCGCGGCCACAGGCCGACGCCCCCTTTTCGTCAGGCCAGGAAAATGCCAGAAACACCTTCATTCATGCTCGGACACGCCCAGTCGCCGCACTGGGACAAGGCAACGGAGCAATGCCTGCAACAGATAGGCTACGTGCCGCCGGAGGCCAATATCGGCTTCCTGTACGTCACCGATCCGTTCGCCGACATGGTTCAGGTAATCCTCGAACAGTTGCGCGAGGAAACCGGCGTGGCCCACTGGGTGGGCACCGTCGGCATCGGCATCTGCGCCACCGGCAAGGAATACCTCCAGACTTCGGCCATGGCGGTGATGATCGGCTGTCTGCCCGACGACAGCTTTCGCATCCTGCCCTTCTACAACCGCGCCGCCGACAATCTGCCAGGAAGCTGGGACACCTGGCTGACCCGCTCCAGCACGCATGTCGCGGTGCTGCACGGCGACCCCGCCAACGGCAGCCTGCCGCAACTGCTGGCGCAACTGGACGCCTCGCTGCCCGGTGGCTTCCTGGTGGGCGGCCTCAGTTCCTCGCACGGCGCCCACCCCCAGATCGCCGACGAAGTGCTGGACGGCGGCCTGTCCGGCGTGGTGTTCAATGACCGCCAGCCAATCCTCACCGGCCTCACCCAGGGCTGTTCGCCGATCGCCGAAAAGCGTGTCATCACCGACTGCGACAACAACGTCATCAACCGTATCGACGACCGGCCGGCGCTGGACGTGCTCAAGGAGGATATCGGCGAGATTCTCGCCCGCGACCTGAACCGCGCCGCCGGTTATATCTTCGCCGGCCTGCCGATCCGCCAGTCGGACACGGGCGACTACCTGGTACGCAACCTGATCGGCGTGGACAGCGAAGGCGGCCGCATCGCCATCGGCGACATCGTGGCGCCCGGGCAACCCATCCAGTTCTGCCGGCGCGATGGCAAGACCGCCTGGGAAGACATGCGCCGCATGCTCGACGAACTGGACGAGCGACTGGAAACGCCGCCGCGCGGCGGCCTCTATTTCTCCTGCCTGGGACGCGGCAAGGAGCTGTTCGGCGAGGAATCCGCGGAACTGGAGATGATCCGCCGCAAGCTCGGCGATTTCCCGCTGGTGGGCTTCTTCGCCAACGGCGAGATCTCCAACCAGCGCCTGTACGGCTACACCGGCGTGCTGGTGCTGTTCGCCTAGCGGCGCCCTTGCCGGCACGGACATCCGGTCTATACTTGGAACAGACCGGCGGGTTTCGGCCCGGCGGTTGGTGCGTGCACCTGTTTGCCTGGGCACGCTGTCCCGCAGCAACATGGAACTTCACGCCAGCCTGTCATGCCCCACCTGATGGAAAATATCGAACGCTACCTGATGTCCTGCCGGGAACTGACCGCCTTCTGCACCCAGAACGGCTGGATCGACACGCGTTCGCTCTACTATGAAATTATTGAGCAGAACGACCACCAGGTCATCGCGCTGGTGCAGTTCGACGAAGTGCTGATGGAGGGCTCCGGCAGCCACGCCAGCCGCCTGCCCTGCCAGGGGCGGCTGCGGCTCACCCTCGACCATTATGGCGAGGTGTGCCGCGCCGAGCTGCTCTAGCGCGGCTTACATCGCCACGTAACCCTCGCGCCGCAGCCTTTCCACCTCGTCAGGACCGTAAGGCACCTGGCGCAGAAAAGCCGGCACCTCGTCACTGCCGATACCACGCACGCGCATCTGGGTCTGGCAAATACTGATATCCACGGCGCCAAACGCTGCCAGGCGGGCGGCACGGTCGACCAGATCCTTGTAGCGGTCATAGTTCTTCAGGGCGAAAAACTCCACCTCCGGCCCGTGCAACACCAGCGAGATGACGGGCTGTTCACCCTTGCTCCGGGGGTGGTCCAGCAATGCCTCCACCCGGTCGAACAGCAACGCCAACGCCTCCTCGCTGTGCACCGAGATGTCGGCGTACCGGCGCAGCGGGGCCCGCCGCTGTGGGGGAACGATGGCGTCCAACGGCGGTCGCGCGGCGCGGGTGGCCGGCGCGCCGGCCGGCGTCGGCGCGGACAGGTAGTCCGCGGCAAACCAGAACAACACCACCACCAATACGAATATCAGCAGGTTACGCCACATGCAGCTTGTTCTCCGCCATCCGGCCACGAGGGAATACAACCATGTTGTAACAGGGTACGACAGCACGCAACCACATCCGTTACAATTTCGCAGAATTGAAAAACAACGAGATGGATGCGCCCGATGTCAGCACTGCCCGACCAGATGTCCGACCAGGCTCGAAAACAGGTAGCCGCCTGGCTGCTGCTGTGCTGTTTCATGATCTTTGCCATGGTCATTCTCGGGGGTGTCACGCGCCTGACGGGCTCGGGGCTGTCGATGGTGGAATGGGATCCCATTTTCGGCTTTGTCCCGCCGCTGAACGAACAGGCCTGGCAGGAGGTATTCGAGAAATACCAGGCCTCTCCCGAGTACCGGAAGATCAACGTCGGCATGGACCTGCACGGTTTCAAGTCGATCTACTGGTTCGAATTCTCACACCGGGTGCTGGGCCGCTCCATCGGCACGGTCTTCCTGATCCCCTTCCTGTATTTTCTGTGGCGCGGCATGCTCACCCGGCGCTGGGTGCCGCGGCTAGCGTTCGCTTTCGTGCTCGGTGGCCTTCAGGGCCTGCTGGGCTGGTACATGGTAAAGAGCGGCCTGATCGATCGTCCGCACGTCAGCCAGTACCGCCTGACCGCGCACCTGGGTCTGGCGCTGGTGATTTACTGCTACCTGTTATGGCTGCTGTTCGACCTGCTGGCGCCGCAACCGGAACCGCCTGAAGTCAGCAGGCAGGTGCGAGGGCCGGCACGCTGGCTGTTCGCGCTGGCCGCGACCACGGTGCTGTCCGGCGGGTTCGTCGCCGGGCTGAAGGCGGGGCATGCCTACAACACCTTCCCGAAAATGGGCGACCAGTGGCTGCCCCCGGCAGGCTGGATGCTGGAACCCTGGTGGCGCAACCTGTTCGAAAACATCGCCACCGTGCAATTCGACCACCGCGTGCTCGCCACCCTGACTTTCACCGGGCTGCTGGTGCTCGGCCTGCGCTACCGCGGCCGGGTACGCACCCGCGCCACCCGGATAGCCCTGAACCTGCTGATGCTGGTCACGGTGGTGCAGGTCGGCCTTGGCATTTCCACCCTGTTGCTGCGCGTGCCGGTGCCACTGGCCTCGCTGCACCAGGCCGGCGCCCTGACCTTGCTGACGGTGTTGCTGTTCGTCAATCACCGCTTTCGCCGCCTGTCCGCCACGAGCGCGGCAACGCGCTGAATCCGTCGACACGGCGGAAATTGCCTCCGTCCCCTTTTTTGGAGCATGAAAAAGCCCGGCGCCTGGCCGGGCTTTGGAGGTACTGCGTGGGCGCGCTGTCAGAGCGACGAGAAGTACGCGGCCAGGTTGGCGATATCGGCATCGCTCAACGGCTTGGCCATGCCGGACATGGTTGGATCCTTGCGGGTTCCGTCACGGAAGGCCTTCAACTGCTTGGCCAGGTAGGCTTCCTTCTGGCCGGCCAGGTTCGGCCACATGGGATTGGAGCTGATGCCCTTGGCGCCATGGCAACCCGCACACATGGAAGCCTTGGCCTTGCCGGCAGCGGCATCGCCACCCGCCATGCTGACGCTGGCTCCAAACAACAAGACACTTCCTGCAACTGCTACTAACACCTTCTTCATGATTTCACTCCAGACACGGTCGTTGTGGATAAAACTGGTTCCGTATTCTGTCAGACCAGCCCGGTGCTGTAAATTGACCTTGATCAAACAGCGATTTTATGTAACATCAGTAAATTAATAAGGATATCAAATAACTTTCAGGGTACTCGACCCTGCCTGGGCCTTTTCGTCCATATCGTGTGGACGATGTCGTGTTCGCCCCGCCCCGCAGCCCAGCATGCCTGCAACGTATTAATAATATGGATATTTCACGGGAAGCACAGGAACGAGACCTTCATGCCGATCGACGCCAAAGACCTGATCTCCGACAGCCTCGAACTCGCCTCCCTGCCCGCAGTGGTCATGACGGCCATCGACATGCTCAACAACCCCGGCACCTCGGCCTCGGATATCGGCGAGGTGATCAGCCAGGATCCGGCGCTCTCGATCAAACTGCTGAGAATCGTCAACAGCGCCTTCTACGGTTTCCCCTCCCGGATCGACACCATATCGCGCGCCATCACCATCGTTGGCACGCGTGAACTGACCGACCTGATCCTGGGGTCGAGCGCCATACAGGTCTTCTCGCGACTGCCCAACCGGCTGATCAACATGCGGCAGTTCTGGGAACACAGCCTCTACGCCGGCGTGGTAGCGCGCATCCTGGCGCGTTATCTGCGCGCACCCAATACCGAACGCTGCTTTGTCACCGGCCTGCTTCACGACATCGGCACACTGATCCTGTGCCGGCAGGCGCCTGACAAAACCGCGGAAGCACTGGAGATCGCCCGCTCACGGCACATTCCGCTGCACATCGCCGAACGCGAGGTGTTCGGTTTCGACCACGGCACGGTGGGTGCCGAACTGATGCGTCAGTGGAAGCTGCCGGACAGTTTTGTCGCGGCCGCCCGCCATCACCACCAGCCCTCGGCCAGTGAAAACTTCAGGCTGGAAACCGCCACCATCCACCTCGCCGATGTCATCACCGGCATGGTGCACCCGGCGGCGGCCGACACCGGACAGCCGCCACTGCTGGAACCGGGCGCCTGGGAACTTACCGGCCTGTCTATAGAAATCGTCGAAGCCGTGTCCGCCGAGGCCGACCTGCAATTTGAGGAAGCCTGCGCTGTCATCCTGCCGCGGGAACTGGCCGCCTGAACGCGGTCCGATCTTCAGCCCAGCAGATCGCGCACCTTTTCCAGCCTGGCGCGCACCTGGCCGGCGAGATCCTTCACACCTTCCTTCTCCACCAGTCCGAGCACGGCCGCGGGGTCCATGAACGCCACGGTGATACTGCCGTCGTCTTCCTCGCGCACTACGACGTTGCAGGGCAGCAGCAAACCGATATCGGGGTCGGCGTTGATGGCCTCGTTCGCCAGTTTCGGGTTGCAAGCACCGAGGATGGTATAGGGCTTGCGGTCGACATCGATCTTCTTCTTGAGCGTGGCCTTGACATCGATGGTCGTCAACACCCCGAAACCCTCGGTCTTGAGCGCTTCCGTGACCTTCTCGATGGCCTCGTCAAAACCGCAATCCATCTTCACACTGAATCCGTACATGATCCTGCTCCTCGACTGGTAAGAAATGGGGATTGATTGTACCGGATAGCCACCGGCGGGGTAGACTGGTGCATATGCACGCACGCTCCCGGACATTCTGGCGCGACCCGGTGTTCCTCGCCGCCGTGGCGGCCGCCTTTCTTTACTGGGGACTGCTGGCCATCACTTCAAGCACGACCACCGACCCGGCCTGGCCATTACGGGAACCCGCGCAGTTTCTCTACCCGGCACTGCTGTACCCGGTCATCGAGGAAATCCTGTTTCGGGGACTCATACAGGACGCGGTCCGCGACCACCTCAGGCCCTGGCACCTTGGCTGGCTGACCCACGCCAATCTTGTCACCAGCCTGCTGTTCACCGCCCTGCACTTCTTCAACCATCCGCCACTGTGGGCGGCTTCGGTGTTCCTGCCCTCGCTGCTGTTCGGCCTGCTGCGCGAACGCAGCGGCGGCCTCGCCGCCCCCATCACCCTCCACGTCTTCTACAACAGCGGCTACTTCTGGCTTTTCACCCACTAAAAAGGGGACGGAGGCGTAAACGCCTCCGCCCCCTTTTTGAGGGCCTAGAGGTCGCCGAGGGGGCGGGCGAAGGTGTACCTGGCGGGTTCGACCACCAGCTTGTCGGCGGCCTGGCCGACGTTGCCGCCAAGGGCGCTGAACGGCAGGGTAACGACAAAGGTCGCCGTGCTCAGCACGGTGCCAACCAGCATGAACGGGCGCACCATGAAGGCATCGGCCAGCATTTCACCGCCGGTGGGGCCGGCGTTGGGGTTGTCGAAGGCGTAATCGGCGGCAGAGGCCGTCATCGGCAGGCTGATGGTCGCCATTGCCAGGGCGCCCGCCATTGCATAACTCGTCAGTTTTTTAGGGATCATCCGCATGACCATTCCCTCTCCACGGTTGGGCACCGCAAGGGTGCCGATGAATTCAACGACCTGCATCTTCCTGCAATAACGGCATTCTGGCAAAAAATTTAACGTTTTCATGTGCCGGGGCATGCCGAACCGGGACGCCGTTCGCGTTTCGGTGAAATTCAGGCGAGGCCGTGGCCGGTCAGCCGCCGCAGGGCCTCGTGGTATTTCTCCGCGGTGCGCCGAATGATGTCGTCGGGCAGCCGCGGACCCGGCGCCGTCTTGTCCCAGTCCAGGGTTTCCAGGTAGTCGCGCACGAACTGCTTGTCGAAGCTGGGCGGGCTGATGCCCACCCGGTACTGATCCTCGGGCCAGAAACGCGAGGAGTCGGGCGTCAGCACCTCGTCGATCAACACCAGATCACCGCGCGCGTCGACGCCGAACTCGAACTTGGTGTCGGCGATGATGATGCCGCGTTCGCGCGCATAGTCCGCCGCCTGGCGATAGATGGCCAGGCTCACATCGCGCACCCGCGCAGCCAGATCCGCGCCCAGCAGACGCTCGGTGGCGGCAAAATCGATGTTCTCATCGTGCTCGCCCACCTCGGCCTTGCTGGAGGGCGTGTAGATCGGTTCCGGCAGTTGCCCGGCCATGCGCAGGCCTTCCGGCAGACGGATGCCGCACACCGCACCGCTGGACTGGTAGTCCTTCCAGCCAGAGCCGATCAGGTAACCGCGCACGATCGCCTCGACCGGCAGGGCCTGGAGCCTGCGCACCACGATGGCGCGTCCTTCCACCTGCTCCCGCTCGGCGGCATCCGGCAGCACTTCCTCCAGGGACAGCTCGGCGAGGTGGTTGGGTACCAGCTCTCGCGTGCGGTCGAACCAGAAGTTCGACACCGCGGTGAGCACCGCGCCCTTGCCGGGAATGGGATCGGGCAGCACCACGTCGAAGGCCGACAGGCGGTCGCTGGTGACGATCAGCAGGTGATCGTCGCCGACGGCGTAGATATCGCGCACCTTGCCGCGCGCCACCAGCGGCAGGCTGGAGAGGGAGGATTCGTATAAAACATCGAGCATGGCGGTTTTCCGTCAGAATACTGGCAGTGGGCCGGCGGCCGGCAAAAGGCGATTGTACCGGTGGCGGCGGGTGGTGGCGATGGTACAATGCGCGTTTCGCAAATTCCGGGACAAGGTATGTCAGCCAACAAGATCGGCCTGGTAATGGGCAGCAACAGCGACTGGGAGATCATGCAGTCGGCCGCCGACAAGCTGGAACAGTTTGGCGTCGATTTCGAGGCGCGCGTCGTATCCGCCCACCGCACCCCGGATCTGCTGTTCGAATATGCCTCCAGCGCCCGTGAGCGCGGCCTCGCGGCCATTATCGCCGGCGCGGGTGGCGCCGCCCACCTGCCGGGCATGCTGGCCGCCAAGACCACCCTGCCGGTGCTGGGCGTACCGGTGCCGTCGCGTCACCTGAAGGGCATGGACTCGCTGCTGTCGATCGTGCAGATGCCCCAGGGCGTGCCGGTCGCCACCTTTGCCATCGGCGCCGCCGGCGCCGCCAACGCGGCCCTGTACGCCATCAGCCTGCTGGCCCTGAACGACGCGGCGCTGGGCAGGAAACTCGACGACTTCCGCGCCGCCCAGACTGAAATGGCGCTCAACATGCGAGTCCCCCCCGAATCATGATCGTTCCTGTCGCGACCCTTGGCGTACTCGGCGGCGGCCAGCTCGGCCGCATGTTCACCCTCGCCGCGCACCGCATGGGCTACCGTGTGTGGGTGCTGGACCCGGACCCGGCCAGCCCCGCCGGCAGCATGGCCGACCGCCACCTGCAGGCGGCCTACGACGACACGGCCGCGCTGGAGGAAATGGCAGAGGCCTGCGCCGCCATCACCACGGAGTTCGAGAATGTGCCGGCCGAAACGCTGGAATTCCTGGAATCCCGGGTGCCGGTGCGCCCCGGCTCGAAGGCCGTTGCCATCGCCCGCGACCGCATTCTGGAAAAGACCTTCATCCGCGATCTCGGCCTGCCGACGGCGGCCTTCTTCGCGATCAACTCAGCCGCCGATCTGGCGCCGGCCTGCGAGGCGCTGACCATGCCGGCGCTGCTCAAGACATCCCAGTTCGGGTACGACGGCAAGGGCCAGATCGGCGTCGACAACCTCGAACAGGCGCGCCTGGCCTTCGCCGACCTGAACGAGGTGCCGTGCGTGCTGGAAGAATGCGTGCTGCTCGACCATGAACTCTCGGTCATCCTGGCGCGCGGCGTCGGTGGCCACACCGAGGTCTATCCCATTGGCGAGAACGTGCACGTCAACGGTATCCTCGACACTACCCGTGTCCCCGGCCGCGTGCCGGACGAGGTGGCGCAGCAGGCCCGCGACATGGCCGCGAAACTGGCCGCCGCCATGGACTATGTGGGCGTGCTGGCGGTGGAGTTCTTCATCACCGAAGACGGCCGCCTGCTGATCAACGAAATGGCGCCGCGTCCGCACAACAGCGGCCACTACACCATCGACGCCTGCCTGACCTCGCAGTTCGAGCAACAGGTGCGGACGATGTGCGGCCTGCCGCCGGGCTCGACACGGCTGCTGTCGCCGGCGGTGATGGTCAACCTGCTCGGCAACCTGTGGCTGAAAGGCACGCCGCGCTGGCAATACCTGCTCGCGGAAGGGCACACCTGCCTGCATCTGTACGGCAAGGAAGAAGCCCGCGAAGGCCGCAAGATGGGGCATTACACCAGCCTGGCGGAAGACCCGAAGCAGGCCATGCTGATCGCCGAGCGGGTGCGCGCGGCCATCGACCCGGCCGCCCCCGACGACGAGTACGAGCGCGACGACTAGTCGAGGGTCGGCAGGTCCAGGATCTCGCCGGCCTCGTCCTTCACGAACGCACGGAAACTCCGCGCCACCGCGGACAGGCGCTTGCCGGAACGGTGCATGACGTACCAGTTGCGGATGATCGGCAGCTCGTTCACGTCCAGAATCACCAGGCGCCGCAGCGCCAGTTCCATTTCCAGGGTATGCAGGGACAACAGCCCCAGACCCAGGCCGGCCTGCACGCCCTGCTTGATGGATTCCGAACTGCTCATCTCCATGGTGGAGGACAGGGACACCCCCTGTTCGTGGAAGAAACGTTCGGTGGCGGAGCGCGTGCCGGAGCCGCGTTCGCGGATCAGGAAGGTTTCGTCCTGCAGGCGCGACAGCGGGATGGCGCTTTCGCCCGCCAGCGCGTGACCGGGCGCGGCGATGGCGACCAGCGGGTTCTCCATGAACACCTCGGCCTCCACCTCGATACGCGCCGGCGGCTTGCCCATGATGACGAGGTCGGTGACGTTGTCCTCGAGCGCCTCCAGCAGGCCCTCGCGGTTGGTGACGTCCAGACTGACCTGCACGCCGGGGAAACGGCGGCAGAATTCGGCCAGCAGTTGCGGCACGAAATAGTTGGCGGTACTGGCGACGGCAATGTGCAGGTGGCCGCGCTTGAGGCCGCGCAACTCGTCGAACACCACCCGCGCCTCTTCCAGTGTCGCCAGCACGCCGCGCGCGTAGACTTCCATCTCGCGCCCGGCCTCGGTAAGAAAGATCCGCTTGCCCACCTGCTCGAACAGGGGCAGGCCCGCGACTTCCTCAAGCTGCTTGACCTGCATGGAAACGGCCGGCTGCGTCAGGTGCAGATCCTCGGCAGCGCGGGTAAAACTCAGATGGCGGGCAACCGCCTCGAAAATCCTCAGCTGGCGCAGGGTGATGTTCACGGGCCAAAAACCTTATGCGCCCAGGCGCAACGATAAGGGATGCTTATTCTAGCACCCCCTGGCTCCCGCGCCAGTCAGCCCCTTACTTGAGGCGGGCGATCTTCAGCGCCTTGAGAATGTACTTCTCGTAAACCGGCTCGGAGGTGCCCTGCTTCATCTTGCGGATGAAATATTTCTCGAACGCGACCTTGGCCAGGTGCACCCACTTGCCTTTGCGGAACCAGTTGACGTTGCGCGGCGGGATCTGCGGCAGCGCCACAAAGGCCGCGCCGGTATCGCCCATGTCAGCCAGGCAGATCGCGTTCCAGGTCGCCGTGTGGGTCGGCTGTTCGCCGTTCAGTTCTTCCTTGATGTTCTGCACGATGGCGGTGACCATGGTTTCGATCATGTAGCCTGTTTTGGGGGCGCCGGTCGGCACCGGGGTCGGCTCCACCGGGGGAATGGCGACACACACGCCGGCCGAGTAGATGTTCGGATAGGTGGGGTTGCGCTGCTTGTCGTCGATGATCACGAAGCCGCGCGGATTGCACAGCCCCTCGACGGCGGCCACCGCGTCCACGCCCTTGAAGGCCGGCAGCATCATCGAATAGTTGAATTCCACCTCGTGGGTTTTTTTCACTTCGCCGTCTTCGTCGAGTTCCTCGACGAACATCCGGCCTTCCTCGACGCGGGTCACCCGGGCATTGGTGATCCACTTGATGTGACGGTTGCGCAGCTCGGATTCCATCATGCCGCGCGAGTCACCGACGCCGCCCAGGCCGAGGTGCCCGATGTATGGCTCCGAGGTCACCAGCGTCATCGGCACCTTGTCGCGCATGCCGCGCTTGCGCAGGTCGGTGTCGAGGATGAAGGCGTATTCGTAGGCCGGGCCGAAACAGCTCGCGAAAGGCATCGCGCCCACCACGATCGGTCCCGGGTTCTCCAGGAATTTCTGGTACTCCTGCCAGGCGCGCTCGGCGTGATCCACGGTGCAAATGGACACAGTGTGTCCTTCCGGCCCCGAGCCATCCACCTCCTCGAAGGCAAGGCGCGGACCGGTGGTAATGACCAGGTAGTCATACTCGACGGTATCACCGCTGGCCAGCGTGATGCGGTTGTTGCCCGGATCGATCCCGGTCGCCGCCTGGGCGATGAAGGTTATACCCTTCTTCTCCAGGTAGGGCCGGATCGGGAAACAGATATCGTCACGCTGACGCCAGCCGACCCCCACCCAGGGGTTGGAGGGCACGAACTGGAATGTATCCGATGCATTGATGACGGTCACCGAGTGCTCGGAACCGAGTGCGTCGCGCATTTCATAGGCACAGGGCATACCACCGGTGCCAGCGCCGAGAATAACAATATGAGCCATGGGACAACCCCCTAAAAAAACCTTGAATCATCGAGTCGCAGCGAAACACTGCGTGAACACATCCATGTACATGCCGAAAAAGGGGCACAAGAAATACATGCACAACACCTGTCTTCAGGCGCCGTGTCGTTGTAAGGATAGCGTCCGCCCAGTGTAACGCAACGCCGGAACGGCGGCTAAATGGTCATTTGTCCATTTTGGCGACCGGCATCGCTTCCGGCAAACGACGACTGTTATGGAACTCCAGCCGCACGCCCTGCGCACCGTGGCGGAAGCGTGTCAGTCCTGCATTGTCGATGCGCGCGCGGTACCAACCGACCGCTTCGGCGCCCAGCACCGAACCCAGCGCCGCGCGGATCACACCCGCGTGCGCAACCACCAGCAAGTGTTGACCCGCCCAGGTCTCCCACAGTTCCCCGAGCGCCCGCCCAACACGTTCGCCAAAGGCATCGAGCGGCTCGGCTCCGGGCGGGCGGCAGTTGACGGGGTCCTGGTGGAAGGCGTGATATTCATCCGGGTTTTCAGCCTGCAGGTCGTCCGGCGCGCGCCCTTCCCAGGTTCCGAAACCGACCTCGCGAAAGCGCGTATCCACCCGCACCGGCAATCGGTGGCGCGCACCCAGCCAGTCCGCGAACTCACGGCAGCGAACCAGGGGAGAGGTGACGATGGCATCCCAGGGACAGGCGTCGCCCAGCGCCGCCCGCATTTGCGCGCGGCCCTTTTCGGTCAGCGGGTCGTCTATTCCGTGCCCACGATAACGTCGCCCGCCGACCGGTTCGCCATGACGGAGAAAATCGATCAGCGTGTCGGCCATGGCGGCAATCCTATCGGGTCAGGCTCAGAAACAGTTGCGGCAATTTCTCGGGCAGGCGCTCGACGCGGTCGATGACCGTGAACTGCTTGCCAAAAATGTCGCCCACGTAGTCGTCGGCGTGTGGGTCGAGGTTGATACAGTACGTATAGATGCCTTCCGCGTCCAGTTCCTGCACCGCCTTGCGGGCGTCGTGGATCAGTGCCTTCGGGTCCGGCTCGTCGATGTCGGCCGGCTCGCCGTCGGTGAGCACCAGCAACAGTTTCTTGTCGGCCTTGCGGGCGCCAAGGTAATGGCCGGCGTGGCGCAGGGCGGCGCCCATGCGCGTCGAGTATCCCGCGCGGATGGCGGCCAGCCGCCCCTTCACCTCGTCGCCCCAGTGTTCGCTGAACCCCTTGATGTGCTGGTAGCGCACCTCGTGGCGGGTGTTGGAGGAAAAGCCGGCAATGGCGAACTCGTCGCCCAGCGTCTCGATCGCCCAGCCCAGCAGGGCCACCGCCTCCTGGCTGAGTTCGAGGATGCTCTTGTCGCAGCCCTCCGGTACCTGGTTGATGGATTCCGACAGGTCGATCAGCAATGTCACGGCGATATCGCGCCCGTCGGTGCGATGACTCATGTTGATGCGCGGATCCGGGTTGCTGCCGGCCTTGAAATCGATCAGCGAACGGATGGCAACGTCCAGGTCCAGTTCGCTGCCTTCTTCCTGGTAACGCACACGCACCGTCTGCTGCGGCTTGAGCAGGTCCATGATCTGCTTGAGGCGTTTGGCCAGCGCACTGTGACGCGCCAGCAGCGCGTCGATGAAGGCCGGATCGCCCGGCGGATGCAGGCTCTCGTAAAGACTCACCCAGTTGGGGCGGAAGGTCTTGCTGCGGTAGTCCCACTCCGGGTAGTGGCGCGGCGGCAGACCGTCGATCTCCTGCTCCGACTCCGGCCTGCGTTCTTCCTGGAACATTTCCTCCTCGTCGCCTTCCTCGATGAAACGCCACATGTGACGGTTGTCGTCGCGGTAGTCGACTTCGGTATCCTCGAAGTGAATGTTCGGCGACATGTCCGCCGGCCGGCGGGTACGGGCGATATAGGAAATGGCCAACGCCGCCACGTCCTTCGTCGCGTGGTCGTCGCGCGCCATCAACGCGTGGAACTGTTGCAGGAAATCCAGCAGGTCCGGATCGGCATAGCCGTGGCCGGGGTCCAGCGCCGCGCGCGAAAACATGGCCAGGCGGTGGCGGATACAGGATTCCGTTTCCGGGTCGCAACCGTCCTCGGCCGGCACCGGATGGAGGGCGAGAAAAATGCGCCGCAGCCCCGGATAGACCGCCATGGCCATCAGGTCCACGCGGCAGTCCTCGAAGAACTCGATGGCGACGCGCTGGAAGGGACTGTAATTGTCGGCGATCTGCGGTGTGGTCCAGCGCTTGTGCGCCGCAATATGCGCCAGCAGCGCACGGTAACGGTCGATGCCGCTGATACCGTTGCGATCGTCGTACACATCCGGCACGCGGATACCCAGTGCGTCGTAATAAGGCACCGGCTTGCGCAGCTCGTCGAAGGCGCTGGAATAGGGAACGAAGTGTTCCTTTTCACGCCACAGGGCGCGCATGTACAGGTCGAGCTTGCGCTCGTTGTCGGCGAACAGGGTGCCGTGCCGTTCGCGTTGCATGACCGCGCGGCTGTCGGCGCTCTGCAGGCCGAAGTAGTCGCGCTGGCGCTCGGGATGGTCGCCATAGTAGCGCAGGCCGTACTCGGCCCAGTTGCGGATCCCCCGCAGCGACAGCGTATTGAGCAACTGCGGCATGCGCTCCAGCATCACCGGCAGGCCGGGACTGGGAATCGTGGTATGGAAGCCGTGGATGGAGCCGGTGGTGCGTTCCATGAAATCGAGGATGAAATCCACCCAGGCGCGCAGCAGATCCGCGCTGCCAAGGCGACGCACCGCCTCGGCCACGGTCTGCAGGAACGGCAGGATGGCCTTTCCGTTGGGGCTGCGCGACATCTTCCATACCGTCTGCGAGATCAACTCCAGGGTGTCCTCGCCCAGTTGCGCGGCGACCTCCGGCATCTCCTCCAGGTACACCAGAACCGGCTCGAAGCCACGGCCGATCATGCACACCAGCGAGGCGCCTTCCAGGTAGGCCTTGATGCCCGCGTCGGAGAGCAGCGCCGACGCCTCCTCCATGCAATCGGCGAACACATGGTCGAGCTGTTCGAAATTGCAGGTCAGTTGCGCACGCCACGCCTCGAGCTGTTCGTCACTCATCGCCATGCCGGGATTGCCCTTGCCGGAACTCAGGCGAACACAGCGTCGATGGCGTGATGCAGGGTCGAACGGATATCGACGTCGTCGGTGATCGGGTCCACCAGCGCCATGCGGCAGGCCGAATTGGGGCCGATCCCACGTTTGATCAGCCGCGCCGCGTACACCAGCAGCCGCGTGGAGATCCCCTCGTCGAGACCGTGGCCCTTGAGGTTGCGCGCGGTTTCACCGATCTTCACCAGATTTTCGGCAACAGACGCGTCGATACCGGTTTCCTTCACCAGGATGTCGATCTCGACCTCGGCGGGCGCATAGTCGAAGTGCATGGCGGAAAAGCGCTGCTTGGTCGATTGCTTGAGATCCTTCATCAGGCTCTGGTAGCCGGGGTTGTAGGAAATCACCAGCTGGAAGTCGGGGTGTGCGTTGACCACCTCGCCCTTCTTGTCCAGCGGCAGCTGGCGGCGGTGGTCGGTCAGCGGGTGGATGACCACCGTGGTGTCCTGACGCGCCTCCACCACCTCGTCGAGGTAGCAGATGGCGCCGATACGCGCGGCGGTGGTCAATGGGCCGTCCATCCAGCGGGTGCCACCGGCGTCCAGCAGGTAACGCCCCACCAGGTCGGAGGCGGTCATGTCCTCATTGCAGGCCACGGTAATCAGCGGGCGGTCGAGTTTCCACGCCATGTGCTCGACGAAGCGCGATTTGCCACAGCCGGTCGGCCCCTTGAGCATCACTGGCAGGCGTTCCGCGTAGGCCGCCTCGTACAACGCGACCTCGTCGCCCTGCGCTTCATAGAAAGGCTGCTCACCAATGCGGTACTGGTCGATATCGATGTCTGTCATGGCGCTGTTTCCATCCTGAAGGTATGCGTGCCGCCGGACGGGCGTGCGACCCGGCACGACGGCTGATAAAAAAGCCCCCGCAAGCGGGGGCTTTGTCGTCGGCTCGTGCGAACGCCCTTACTTGTGGGACGCCGCGCTGCCCAGCTTCTCGCGCCAGCCGGGGAACAGCTGGTCGGCGTCGCCCGGGAAGGACTCGAAAGCACGCGCGAATTCCTTGTGCTCCTTCGCAAACTCGATCGGGTCCGCGCCTTCCTTCCAGCACTCGTAGGCCTGGCGCAGCGAGATGGCGCCGGCGGCCGGGCTGTCGATGTGGCCATAGGAACCACCACCGGCGGTATTGATCACGTTGCCGTGCCCCAGGTTCTCGAAGAAACCGGGCAGGCGCAGCGCGTTCATGCCACCGGAGATGATCGGGGTGGTCGGCTTCATGCCGTACCACTTCTGGTTGTAGACCGGGCCCTGGTACTCGTCGCGCTCGATGATGTAGGCAATGGCGCGATCATCCTTGTCGCCTTCCATCTTGCCGTAGCCCATGGTGCCGACATGGATACCGGAGGCACCCTGCAGGCGCGACATCTTGGCCAGCACGTAGGCGGTATAACCGCGCTTGGCGGACGGCGAGGTGATCATGCCGTGACCGGCGCGATGGTAGTGCAGGTACTGGTTGGGGTACTGGCGACGGGCCGTGGTGATCATGCCCGGCCCACCGACGAAACCATCGACCAGGAAGGCGACGTGGTCGGCGAATTCACCGAAGGTTTCCAGCACGTAGTCCGCGCGCGCGCACATTTCGAAGTGATCGTCGGCGGTGATATTCGCGGAGAACAGCTTGGCCTCGCCGGTTTCGTCCTGGGCGCGACGCATGGCGTCGGCGACCAGCGGCATAACCTTTTTCATTGGCGCGAACACCTGGTTGCCCTGCGGCTCGTCGTTCTTGATGAAGTCACCGCCCAGCCAGAACTGGTAGGCCGCTTCCGCGAACGGCTCGGGACGCAGGCCCAGCTTCGGCTTGATGATGGTGCCGGCAATGTAACCGCCATCCTTGATCGGGCGGCCGAGGATGCGCCACATGTCGCTGATGTCCTTGGCCGGACCATCGAACAGCTCGATGGCGCGCTTGGGCATGAAGAAGTCGATCATCTTGGCGTGCTCGATGTCGCCCATGCCCTGGTTGTTGCCGATCGCCAGGGTCAGGAAGGAAACCAGCATCATGCGGCCGTCGGTGACATTGCGATCGAACAGTTCGATCGGGTAGGCAATGCGCATGTCCTCGGTGGCTTCGTCGATGTGGTAGACCAGCGCGTCGACACCCTTGGTGAAATCGTCGGTGGTGCAGACCTCGACGTTGGTGCCTGTGGAGGACTCGGCGGCGAAGTGGGCAGCGGCTTCGAGATAACCGTGGCCGGCCTTCGGCTTCATCTTGTAGGCGACAAGAATATGCTTGCCACCGGCAATCAGGTCTTCTTCTTTCAGACTCAGGTCCGAATAACGGGCGGATTGATCAAGTGCCATGCTGCTTTCCTCTGGTTTGTGCGGGTACGGCGACAACCGGAAAACGCCGGCCCAGCGCATACCCTTGATAAAAGAGGGGGCAACTCTAGCAGCAAACGATAATAACTATAATTCATTTATATTGATACGAACCATAAGCAAAGACTTATGTCTTAACGGAACCTGAACAACTCCCTCATCAAAAAAGGGGGCGCAGCCATTTCCGCGAGGGCGGGCACCATAAACAACAAAGGGAACGGAGGCATTTTTCGGGAGCGGGCACAAAAAAACCGCGGCGCCGGAAAAAACGCCGCGGTTCTGTAGTGCCTGGACAGGCCCTGCGGGAACTAGCTGTCCGCGGCGTCTTCCTCGCCAAGCTCCTCGCGCAGACGCTGCACTTCCTGACGGCGCTTGAGGTGTTTCTCGAGCGCATCGTCATGACGCGGGATGCTTTCCTCGCCGAACATGACCTGCCGCACGAAACGATCGGAGAATTTCATCAACGCCATGTCATCCTCGTACAGCTCATTCAACTCCGCCTCGCTGAGCTTGAAGGTGCCCTGAAAACCCTCGCTGCGCACGAACTCCCGGAACCGGTCCAGATCGTAACAGGCCATGAAGAACAGGCGGCGGCTGGCCAGCGAGGGCTGGCCGATGGCCGGGCCGGCGGACTTCATTTTCAGCACCAGCTGGCGCCAGGGGTGGCCGTGCTCGTCGTATTCCTCCAGACCCTGCTCCTCGCGGTAATCCTTGATGGTGATTTCGCGCTCTTCCTGGTGGCCCTTGCAGTGATCTTCCTTCACCAGCGCCCACGAAGCGCGGTCAAAGTTCTCGTCGGCACGACGCAGCGACAACAGGCCGACCGGGTAGTAACGACACGCGGTGGGGCGATCCTCGTACACGCTGCAACCCTCCTCGGTCATGAACTGGCAGGCCGTGCTGCCTTCCCTTGGCAGCAGCTTGACGCCGGCGATGCTGCCCTTGTTGAACTCGAAGGGAATGGTGTACTGCTTGAGAAACTCCGTCGACGTCATCCCGAGGCGCTGCTTGAGACGCAGGATATCGTAAGGGGTCAGCGTGATATCGATGGAGCTGCAACAGGCATTGAAGCATTCGATGCCCTTGTAACAACGGAATTTGATAACGTGATTTTCGTCGAAGGTTTCCGGTGCAACCGGACTTGCTTCGAACGGAGACTCCTCGATATTGATATCGACATCAGCCATGACTTGATTACCTCTGAAAATTGACGCGCCGGGCCCGCTAGGATAACACGTCCGGGGTTTGGAGGTTTAAACACAGGGGCAAGGGTTAATGGCGCATGCCGCCAGGCACCCGGGCGCTCCGGATTTCAATCGAGCCGGACCCCATTGAAAGCCATTGAACCCTTTTTTCGCCCTGGTGGCTCAAACAAGAAAGGCCCGCGCATTTTCATGCGCGGGCCTTGAAGGTACGACTGACTGTTCAGTGACTTACTTGAACAGCTTGCTCTTGTCGACCAGATCCACGTGCTTGCGCTTGAAGCAGGTCCACTTCTTGGTTTCCTTGTCGTAGATCGAGTTGACGAAGCACTTCCAGTTCTCCTCGTCGACCAGGTTGTAGTCGGCGCGGTAGTAGAAGCCCGGGTAGCGGGATTCCTGACGGAACTCGATGTGCTTCATGTGAGCTTCGGCAGTGAGGATGCGGTGGTAGTTCTCCCAGGCACGCAGCAGTTCGTGCAGGTCCTTGGCGCGCATCTTCTCGGCGTCTTCCTTCAGCATGTCCAGCTTCTCACCGGCAACGGCCAGCATCTTGGCGTTGGTGGTGTAGTAGGTGGCCACGCCGGCTACATACTCGTCCATGATCTTCTGCAGGCGGAACTGCAGCATGCGGGGCGTGATGTAGTTCGGGTTGACGTCGATGGCCGTGGTGTAGTCCTTGTGCTCGAGGTAGTTCTTCACCGGCTTGTAGATCTCGGCGACGAGGTCTTCGACCGGGGTATCCAGCTCGGGCTTCAGGTCCGGGTTATCCAGGCAGTACTTGACCATGGACTTGGCGCACATGCGGCCTTCGGCGTGAGAACCGGAGGAGAACTTGTGGCCGGAGGCGCCCACACCGTCACCGGCGGTGAACAGACCCTGGACAGTGGTCATGCCACGGTAGCCCCAGTTCCAGCCCTTCGGCAGGTGCTCGGGCACACCGTCGTACTCTTCATCGGTCGGCGCGCCGACATCGGTCGGGCCGGAGACCCAGATGCCGCAGCAACCGGAGTGGGAACCCAGCAGGTAGGGTTCGGTCGGCATCAGCTCGGAGTTCTTCTTCTCCGGCTCGATGTTCTCACCGACCCAGATACCACACTGGCCGACACACATGTCGAGGAAGTCTTCCCAGGCTTCAGCTTCCAGATGCTTCACTTCGCGAGGAGACAGGGTTTCGCGCAGGTTGGCCAGCGCGGTCACGGTGTCCATGTAGATGGGACCACGACCTTCCTTCATTTCCTTCAGCATGAGGTGGTTACGCAGGCAGGAAGCCGGCACGGCGGCCTGGCCGTAAGGAGGATAGTCGTCCAGCATCTCCTTGTTGCGTTCCATGTAGACTTCTTCGAAGGCGTTGGTGGCCTTGGCCTTGAACAGCAGGAACCAGGCGCCGACCGGACCGTAACCGTCCTTGAAGCGGGTCGGAACGAAACGGTTTTCCATCAGCGTCAGTTCGGCGCCAGCCTCGGCAGCCATGGAGTAGGTGGAACCGGCGTTCCAGACCGGGTACCAGGCACGACCCTGACCTTCACCGACGGAGCGGGGACGGAACAGGTTGACGCAACCACCGGCAGCCAGCAGGCAGGCCTTGAACTTGTAGACGAACACCTTGTGCTCACGAGTGGAGAAACCGACAGCACCGGCGATGCGGTTCTTGTCGTTCTTGTCGTTGACCAGCTTGACGATGAACACACGCTCCTGGATGTTGTCGATGCCCAGGGCCTTCTTGGCGGCTTCGGCAACAATCCACTTGTAGGATTCACCGTTGATCATGATCTGCCACTTACCGGAGCGGACCGGCTTGCCGCCGTCCTTCAGCGGGGTCAGGCCTTCGGCGCCGTTGTGACGCTCGCCGTTCTCGTCGAGCTTCCAGATCGGCAGGCCCCATTCCTCGAACAGATGCACCGACTCGTCGACGTGGCGGCCCAGGTCGTAGGCCAGATCGTCACGGGTGATACCCATCAGGTCGTTGGAGACCATGCGGGCGTAATCAGCCGGGTCCTGCTCGGAACCGATGTAGGTGTTGATGGCGGACAGGCCCTGCGCCACCGCGCCGGAGCGATCCATGGCGGCCTTGTCGACCAGGCGGATCTTGAGGTCCGTGCCTTCTGCCCAGCGCATGATTTCGAACGCAGCGCCGCAGCAAGCCATACCACCGCCGATGAGAAGAATATCGACTTCTTCTTCGACGACTTCAGGATTTCCGAATTCTCCTGCCATTTTGTAATTACCTCTGTACTTTAAAACTGAAAATGAATGCTGTTGTCCAAACCTTGCTTACAGGTTGATCAGCTCGCTGCGATCGCCTTCGCGGTAGCCGTTCTCCTGACAGAAGAAACCGGGCTGGTCGATCTTGGACATGTCGGCGGCAGGCTTGCCGGCGTACGGATCGATGGAGCCTTCCGGCGTGGTGCGGATCGGGAACTTGAAGCGCTTCATGGTGCCGTTGCGGAACTTGATGGTCCACATGATGGAGTCGGTACCACGCAGCGGCTGCACGGAACCACCCAGCGGCACGATATCGGCATAGTGACGGGCTTCAATGGCCTGCTGCGGGCAGATCTTCACGCAGGAGTAGCACTCCCAGCACTGATCGGGCTCCTGGTTGAAGGCTTTCATGGCATGGCCGGTTTCGGAACCGTCCTTGTCCAGCTTCATCAGGTCGTGGGGGCAGATGTACATGCAGGCGGTTTTGTCCTGACCCTTGCAACCGTCGCACTTGTCTGTACGTACAAATGTAGGCATGGTTTCTCTCCGTTTTACTTTACTTCAGTGATATATCATCCGTTGACAGGCAAGCCGGCAACGGTCTCTAGAGCTCTTACCTGGCTGAATGGCCAGACATTTTAATCTCAACCTTCTCGTCGTCCTTCAAACTCGCATAGTAGGCGCGCAGGATCTCCAGCACCTCCGGCCGCGAGAACTTGTCGGACACCTCCTCGCCCTCGGACAGCGCCTTGCGCAGCTTGGTGCCCGATAACAGGATACGGTCTTCCGCGTCGTGCGGGCAGGTCTTCATGGACGCCATGCCGTCGCACTTGTTGCACCAGAAGGTCCAGTCGATCTTGAGCGGCTGGGTTTCCAGGGCATCCTCGCCGATCTCGTCGAAGATATGGTGCGCGTCGAACGGACCGTAGTAGTCGCCGACACCGGCGTGGTCGCGGCCGACGATCTGGTGCGAACAACCGTAGTTCTGACGAAACAGCGCGTGCAGCAGCGCCTCGCGCGGACCGGCATAACGCATGTCCAGCGGATAGCCGGCCTGGATTACGGTGTTGTCGGAGAAGTATTTCTCGATCAGGGTGCCGATGGCCTTGCTGCGCACGTCGGCGGGAATGTCGCCGGGCTTCAGCTTGCCGAGCAGCGAGTGGATCAGAACGCCGTCGAGGGTCTCGATGGCGATCTTGGCCAGGTATTCATGGGAACGGTGCATCGGGTTGCGGGTCTGGAACGCCGCAACGGTCTTCCAGCCTCGCTTCTCGAACTCGGCGCGGGTCTGCGCCGGGGTCATGAACTGGTCGCCGAACTCTTCCGGGAAACCGCCCTGCGACAGGACCTTGATGGGGCCGGCGAGGTTGACGTCGCCCTGCTCCATGACCATCTTCACGCCCGGGTGCTCGATATCGGTGGTCTTGTAGACCATCATGCACTCGTGCTTCTTGTCGATGGTGTATTTTTCGGTGACCGACATGGTCGCGAGAACTTCCTCGCGCTCTGTGTCGTACAGGGCGACTTCGTCGCCTTCGCTGATCGAATCGGCGGTCGCGGTGTCGGTGGACAACGTGACAGGTATCGGCCAGAACAGGCCGTTGGCCATCTTCATGCCGTCGCACACGCCCTGCCAGTCGGCCTTGGTCATGAAGCCGTCCAGCGGAGTAAAGCCGCCGATGCCCATCATAATGATATCGCCGGCCTCGCGAGACGAGATGTTAACCTTCGGAAGCGAAGCAGCACGCTCCTTTTCCGCGGCGAGCGCATCGCCTTCGAGCAACAGTGGTTTCAGATCTCCACCGCCATGGGGCTTCACTAAACTGGACATGAGACTCCTTCCGAACAGGTCTATATTTGGTTAGCAGGCATGCGCCTGACGCATCTGCCCCTATGAGCAGGGGGTGTTACCTTAATGATGCCGGTAGGGAATGCCAACAGTTTTAATTTACTACAGCATAAAGCCACCTTATTGTGTGGATGGCGCCTAGGACGGAATATAACCCGCTGTTTTATATAGTATTACTTCATGTATATTAGTATATTATGATATTTTATGCTGGATTCAGAAACGCTTATTGGCGACAATCGACAATAGTCTAGTAAATTGCTCGGTTTTTCGGCCACGGCCAAGTCCAACCAGGGATACACTTATGTCCAACCCGATACATGACCCGCTGTCGAAGACGCTCGACGAACAGAGCCGCATCGAGGTCAAGAACACGACATGCTACATGTGCGCCTGTCGCTGCGGTATCCGCGTGACGCTGCGCGACGGCGAAGTCCGTTACATCCAGGGCAACCCCGACCACCCGCTCAACAAGGGGGTGATCTGCGCCAAGGGTTCGTCCGGCATCATGAAACAGTACTCGCCGGCGCGGCTGACCAGGCCGCTGCTGCGCAAGGCCGGCAGTGAGCGCGGCGACAACGAGTTCGAGGAGATTTCCTGGGACAAGGCGTTCGAGATCATGGAAGAACGCCTCGGCGAGATCCGCGCCACCGACCCGAAGAAATTCGCCCTGTTCACGGGCCGCGACCAGATGCAGGCCCTGACCGGCATGTTCGCCAAGCAGTTCGGCACGCCCAATTACGCCGCTCACGGCGGTTTCTGTTCGGTGAACATGGCGGCCGGCATGATCTACACCATCGGCGGCTCGTTCTGGGAGTTCGGCGGCCCCGACCTCGACCGCGCCAAGCTGTTCGTGATGATCGGCACCGCGGAAGACCATCACTCCAACCCCATGAAGATGGCGCTGTCCAGGTTCAAGCGCCAGGGCGGCAAGTTCATCTCCATCAACCCGGTGCGCAGCGGCTATTCGGCGATTGCGGACGAATGGATTCCCATCAAGCCCGGCACCGACGGCGCCCTGTTCCTGGCGCTCACCAACGAGATCATCAAGCAGGGCCTGTACGACCGCGATTTCCTGGTCAACTACTCGAATTCCGCCGAACTGGTGAACATGGACCCCGAGTCCAGCGAGTACGGCATGTTCGTGCGCTTCGAGGTGCCGCCGGAAGAAGGCTGTTTCGATCCACAAAACAAGCTGTGGTGGGATCGCGAGCTGGACAAGCCCATCTCCACCCACACCCCCGGCGCCGACCCCTACCTGCTCGGCGAGTTCCGGCTCGACGACGGCACCCCGGTGAAGCCGGCCTTCCAGTTGCTGGTGGACCGCGTCAAGCAGTACACCGCCGAGTGGGCTTCCAGCATCACCGGCATCCCGGAGGAAACCATCAAGCGCCTGGCCCACGAAATGGGCATCACCGCGCGCGACGAAAAGATCGAGCTGCCGATTCCCTGGACCGATACCTGGGGCAACGAACACGAGTCGGTCACCGGCAACCCGGTGGCCTTCCACGCCATGCGCGGCCTGGCGGCCCATTCCAACGGCTTCCAGACCATCCGTGCGATGTCTATATTAATGAGTGTCCTCGGCACCATCGACCGCCCGGGCGGCTTCCGCCATAAGGCGCCGTTCCCGCGCCCCATCCCGCCCTGCGCCAAGACGCCGAACGACCCGCGCGCGGTGAAGCCCAACACGCCGCTGGACGGCATGCCGCTGGGCTGGCCCGCCGACCCGGACGACCTGTTCGTCAACGACGACGGAAGCCCGGTGCGCATCGACAAGGCCTTCTCCTGGGAATACCCGCTGTCGGTGCACGGCCTGATGCACAACGCCATCACCAACGCCTGGCGCGGCGACCCCTACAAGATCGACACGCTGCTGATCTTCATGGCCAACATGGCGTGGAACTCCGCCATGAACACCACCCAGGTGCGCAAGATGCTCAACGATAAGGACGAGGACGGCAACTACAAGATCCCGTTCCTGATCGTCGCCGACGCCTTCCAGTCGGAGATGGTGGCCTACGCCGACCTGGTGCTGCCCGACACCACCTACCTGGAACGCCACGACTGCATGTCCATGCTGGACCGCCCGATTTCCGAATACGACGGCCCGGTGGACTCGGTGCGCATCCCGGTGCTGCCGCCCAAGGGCGAGTGCAAGCCGTTCCAGGAAGTGCTGATCGAGCTGGGCTCGCGCCTCAAGCTGCCGGCCTTCGTCGACGCCGAGGGCAACCGCAAGTTCCGTGACTACCCCGACTTCGTGGTCAACTACGAAACCGCGCCGGGCTCCGGCATCGGTTTCCTGGCCGGCTGGCGCGGCAAGGGCGGCGAAAAGTTCATGAAGGGCGAGCCCAACCCCAAGCAGTGGGAGATGTACGAGAAAAACAACTGCGTGTTCCACTACGAGCTGCCCAAGTCCTACCAGTACATGCGCAACTGGAATCAGGGTTACCTGGAGTGGGCCAAGCGTCACGCGCTGACCCGCTATGCAGAACCCATCAACATCCACATCTACTCCGAGGTGTTGCAGAAGTTCCGCCTGGCCGCCCAGGGCAAGTCGGATGGCAAGCAGCCGCCGGACCACCTGCGCAAGCGCGTGGAAACGCACTTCGACCCGCTGCCGTTCTACTCGCAGCCGCTGGAGTCGCAACTCTCCGACCTGCGCAAGTACCCGCTCAACGCGATCACCCAGCGTCCCATGGCGATGTACCACTCCTGGGATTCGCAGAACGCATGGCTGCGGCAGATCCATACCTATAACTACCTGTACGTCAACGCGAAGACCGCCGCCGAGGCGGGCATCGAGGACGGCGGCTGGATGTGGGTGGAATCCATGCACGGTAAGGTGCGCTGCATGTGCCGCTATTCGGAAGCCGTCGAACCCGGCACGGTGTGGACCTGGAACGCCATCGGCAAGGCCGCCGGCGCCTGGGGACTGGACGGCGATGCCAACGAAGCCAGACAGGGCTTCCTGCTCAACCATGTGATCAGCGAGGAACTGCCGGCGTCGGCGGACGGAGAACACCTGTCCAACTCCGACCCCATCACCGGCCAGGCGGGCTGGTACGATGTGCAGGTGCGCATCTATCCCGCCGACCCCGCCGAACCACGCGTCACCGACCCGCAGTTCGACCCCCTGCACCCGGTGCCGGGGCAGTCGACCGAGATCAAGCGTGGCCGCTGGCTGACCTACTTCGCGGGCAGGAAAAAAGCCTGAAACATATAACAGGCGGGGTCCGGCAGGGCCGCTCCCCGCAAGGGATAGATGAGAAATGTCACAACTAGCTTTGGTTATAGACCTGAATGTCTGCGTGGGCTGCCATGCCTGCGTCACCAGTTGCAAGGAGTGGAACACCTCCGGCACGGCGGGCTACATGGCCGACATGAACCCGTTCAGCAAGGATCCGACCGGCACCTTCTTCAACCGCGTGCAGACCTTCGAGGTAGGCGACTTCCCCAATACCGAGACGGTGCACTTCCCGAAAAGCTGCCTGCACTGCGAGGATCCGCCCTGCGTGCCTGTGTGCCCCACCGGCGCCAGCTACAAGCGCGACCAGGACGGCATCGTGCTGGTGGACTATGACAAGTGCATCGGCTGCAAGTACTGTTCGTGGGCCTGTCCCTACGGCGTGCGTGAACTCGACGAACACCAGAAGGTGATGAAGAAATGCACCCTGTGCGTGGACCGCATCTACGACGAGTCACTGCCGGAAAACGAGCGCAAGCCGGCCTGCGTCATGGCCTGCCCGACCAACGCGCGCCTGTTCGGCGACGTCAACGACCCGGACTCGGAAGCCGCGCAGGCGATACGCGAACGTGGCGGTTACCAGCTTATGCCCGAGTGGGGCACGCGGCCGGCGAACCATTACCTGCCGCGCCGCAAGACCAGCATCACCATCCACGACGACGAGCTGATTCGCGCCGACAACCCGCTCAACAAGGAGCGCCAGTTGCCGATGCCGGACGCCGACGATCCGACGCTGGACGAAACCACGAGCTGGTAAACAAGACTATGTCGCCGCGCGACGCCCACGGCTGCCGATGGAACCTCCTGGTTCGCGCAACGCATCGAATGCCCGGGCAGCGCGTGGCGGCGCCCAATGATTCAACGGGAGAACACACATGCATCCTGCATTCTCTGTCATCTTTCTGACCACACTGATCGGCGCCGGCCAGGGCCTGTTCCTGGCGCTGTATACCGGGCAACTGTACTCGGTATTCAAGGTGCTGCCGGTCCAGGACTCCGCGCAATTCCATGCCATCGGCAGCCTGATGGCCATCGCGCTGCTGGTCGCCGGCCTGTTCAGCTCCTTTTTCCACCTCGGCCACCCGGAACGCGCATGGCGTTCGGCGGCGTGCTGGCGCACCTCCTGGCTGTCGCGCGAAGTCATCGTGCTGCCGACCTTCACCGGCGCCGTCGCCGTGTGGGGACTGGTGCACTACCTGGGCTGGAACCCGGTGCTGTTCAGCTTCCGCGGCACGTTCGACATCGACCTTTCGCTGGTGATCGGCGCCGCCGCCTCGCTGCTGGGCTTTACGCTGTTCCTGTGCACCGGCATGATCTACGCCTGCATCAAGCAGTTGCAGGAATGGGCCACGCCGCTGACGGTCGTCAACTACACTCTGCTCGGCAGCGCCTCCGGGTTCATGCTCGCCACCGCCTTCGCGGCCTGGCGCGAGTCCGGGCTGACGGAGTTCTTCGGCGGCTGGGCGATCCTGATGACAGTCGTCGCCTTCATCACCCGCAGCGCCAGCCTGTTGCGCAACGCGCGCATCAAGCACAAGTCCACGCTGGAAACCGCCATCGGTATCCGCCACGCACGCATCCAGCAGAAGTCCATGGGCTTCATGGCCGGCTCCTTCAACACCCGCGAATACTTCCACGGTGCGCCGGCGCACATTTTCCGGATGATCAAGTGGGTGTTCCTGGTGCTGGTATTCCCGGTACCGCTGCTGCTGGTTTCCATCGGCCTCGGCACCCAGACCGTGGGCCTGCTGCTCGCCGCCTTCCTGGTCCAGTACCTCGGACTGCTGGCGGAGCGCTGGTTCTTCTTCGCCCAGGCCAACCATCCGCAGAACCTGTATTACCAGACTGTGGGTTAGGTTACTGTTGATCCAGATCAAGTGTGGTATTGCTAAAACCACGTTACTATCGCGCTACACTAGCCGAAACGACAAAGGTTCAGCACATGCAACTCGTCGATCCGTTCAACCGGCCCATCGAATACCTCCGCCTCTCGGTGACGGATCGTTGCGACCTGCGTTGCGGCTACTGCATGCCGAAAGGCTTCCGCGACTTCGAGGAACCTTCCCACTGGCTGAACTTCGATGAAATCGAACGCGTCATAGCCGCCTTCGGGCGGCTGGGGGTTACCCGCATCCGGCTGACCGGCGGCGAACCGCTGGTGCGCAAGGATCTGCCGGTACTCGCCGGACGCCTCGCCGCCCTGCCCGGCATCGGCGACCTGTCGCTCAGCACCAATGCCACCCGGCTGGCGAAACACGCCGTCACACTGAAGAACGCGGGTATCTCGCGCATCAACGTCAGCCTCGACAGCCTGCGCCCCGAACGCTTCCGCGACATCACCCAGGGCAAACTCGAAAAGGTGCTGAACGGCCTGATGGCCGCGCGCGACGCCGGCTTCTATCCCATCAAGATCAACATGGTGGTCATGGCCGGCGTCAACGATGACGAAGTCGAGGACATGGTCGACTTCTGCATCGAGCACGACTTCACCCTGCGCTTCATCGAAACCATGCCGATGGGCGAAACAGGCCTTTCCGCCAGCCGCCACTACATCGACCTGAAACACATCCGCGAACGGCTCGCGCGCCGCTTCGAACTGCTGCCCGGCGTCATGCCCGGTGGCGGCCCGGCCCGCTACGTACGCGTCGCCGGCACCGAGCTTCGCATCGGCTTCATCACGCCCATCTCGCAGCACTTCTGCGAAACCTGCAACCGTGTGCGCCTGTCCGTCGACGGTACCCTGTACATGTGTCTTGGCCAGAACGACAGGTTCGAACTGCGACCGCTGCTGCGTGACGGCGCCAGCGACGCCGAACTCGAGGACGCCATCCGCCACGCCATCACCCTCAAGCCCGAACGCCACGAATTCCGTGACAAGCCCGAACAAATCGTCCGTTTCATGTCCATGACCGGCGGCTGACTCCTCTGCCGAAAAGAGCTCAGGGCTGGATGTGGGAAAGGAGGTCGTCGATCATGTGCAGGGCCTGGTCGAGGTAACCGCCGCCGAACATGTTGTAGTGGTTGAGGATGTGGTAGAGGTTGTAGAGCGTCTTGCGAACCGGGTAGCCGGGTTCCAGGGGCCAGGCGTCCTGGTAGGCAGCGTAGAAATCGGCGCCGAAACCGCCGAACAGTTCGGTCATCGCCAGGTCGGCTTCGCGGTCGCCATAGTAGACCGCGGGATCGAAAATGGCTGGCTCGCCGTCGCGCGTGAAGGACGCATTGCCGGACCACAGGTCGCCGTGCAACAGGGAAGCCTCCGGCTGACGTCCGTCCATGAGCGCCGGCAACTGTTCCAGCAACCTGCCGCCACGCGTCTCCAGCCGCCGTCCGGCGCCACCCTCCACCGCCATTTGCAGCTGATATCCAAGCCGCCGTTGCGCCCAGAACGCCAGCCAGTCGTCACAGGGATCGTTGGGCTGCGGGGTGGAACCGATGGTGTTGTCGCGGCGCCAGCCGAAACGCGGCGCGGTGATCCGGTGCATGGCCGCCAGCGCCTGCGCAAGCTCGACCGATGAACCGCGTCCACCGAGCGGCAGGTGTTCCATGACCAGGTAGGCCTGGCCGCCAGCGACGCCCCAGGCCAGGGGTTCGGGAATCCGCAGCCCGGGCGCCTGGCGCAGTTCCTCCAGGCCCTCGGCCTCGGCCGCGAACATGTCGAGCCGGCTGGCGCGGTTGAACTTGACGAAAAAGCAACAGCCGTCGTCGCTGTCCACGCGGCAAGCGGTATTGATCGAACCGCCGCCCACCGTGACGGGCCGGCCCAGCGTCACCGGGCGTCCGCTGCGCGCCGCCAGTTCACGTTCGATATCCTGCCATGCATCCATGGCTGCCTGTTTACCACAGGCGCCGCGGACCCGCCAGGCGAAGGCTAGCCGTTGAGCAGTTTCAGGCGCTCGTGCATCAGGCTGGAACGCGGGAAGTGGGCGCGCAGGAATTCCATCTGGTCGGCCAGCACGCGCTTGCCCTGCAGGTAGATGTACTCGGCGTGGGTCGGCGTAAAGGGAACGGCGAGCAGTTCCATGCCGGCCTGTTCGGGACTGCGCCCGGCCTTGTGGTTGTTGCAGCGCCGGCAGGCGGTGACCACATTGGTCCAGACGTCAGCGCCGTTCTGGCTGATCGGGGTGACGTGGTCGCGCGACAGGTCGCGGACGTGGAACCGTTCGCCGCAGTACATGCACAGGTGGGCGTCGCGGCGGAACAGCGCCGGGTTGTTGAGCGGGGGGACATAGTGGCCGCGGTTGCGCATCAGCACCCGGTTGCTGCCGTGGGTGGCGATGATGGAATTGACCTTGATCAGGCTGCGGCGGCCGGTGCGCGCACAAATCCCGCCGTGGACCGTGTAGAGGTGGGTGCCACAGCTGTAGGCGACCTGCCCGAGGTGGTAGAGACGCACGGCGTCCTGGTAGTTCACCCATTCCAGCGGCATGCCGGAGGCGTCGGTTCTCAGGACTTGCTGACGTAAATCGTACACACAAACCTCCCGATTCCGGTTTGCCCTATCTTACCCCAGAAATCCCGCGCCTTGTAAACGGTTTGCCCGCGGAATTCATGGATATGTCACGTTTCGGAGACATTACAAAGCCGCCCCGAATCCGCTATCATTCCGCCCTTTACGCGCCCTCACGCCTGTGCCGGGCGCGCAGCCGCCGTACAGAACAAAAACCGGCCGATCCCTTGCGACCGGCCCGAGCTGGAGTACAGACAGATGCCGATACGCCTGGGCGTGCCCAAAGAAATCGAGGCCGGTGAGCGTCGGGTAGCGCTGGTGCCGGCGATTGCCGACCGTTTCGCCAGACTTGGCGTCGAAATCCTCATGCAACGTGGCGCCGGTACTGCCAGCCACTACCCGGACGAAGCCTACAAAAACGTCACCTTTGTCGATGACGCCGCCGCGCTGTACCAGCAGTCCGACCTGATCCTCAAGGTTCAGCCACCGAATGAATCCGAAATCGAACAAATGAAGGAAGGCGCGGTGGTCATCGGCATGATGCAGCCGCACCGTTACCCGCAACGCGTCGCAAAGATGCGCGACCGCAAGTTGCTGGTGTTCGCCATGGAACTGGTGCCGCGTATTTCCCGCGCACAGAGCATGGACGTACTGTCGTCTCAGGCCGCTGTGGCCGGCTACAAGGCGGCGTTGCTGGCTGCCAACTATGCCAGCGGCTTCTTCCCCATGCTGACCACCGCCGCCGGCACCATCCGCCCGGCCAAGGTATTGGTGATCGGCGCCGGCGTCGCCGGCCTGCAGGCTATTGCCACCGCCAAACGACTGGGCGCGATGGTCGAAGGCTACGACGTGCGCAGCGCCACCCGCGAGCAGGTCGAATCGCTGGGCGCCAAGTTTGTCGATACCGGCGTATCGGCGGAAGGTGAAGGCGGCTACGCGCGCGAACTCACCGACGAGGAAAAGGCCCAGCAGCAGGAAGTGCTGGAGAAACGCCTGGTCGCTGCGGATGCCGTCATCACCACCGCAGCGATCCCGGGACGCCCGTCGCCGAAGATCATCCGCAAGGAGATCGTCGAGCAGATGAAACCCGGCGCGGTCATCATCGACCTGGCCGCCGAGGGCGGGGGAAACTGCGAGGTCACCGAGCCCGGCAAGCCCATCGAACACAACCGCGTGGTGGTCTACGGCCCCCTCAACGTACCCAGCGAACTGCCGGTACACGCGTCCGAGATGTACTCGCGCAACCTGCTGAACTTCCTGACACCCATGATCGAGGAGGGTGAGTTCAAACCCGACTTCGACGACGAGGTCATCGCCGACAGCACGCTGACCCGCGACGGTGAAATCAAACACGCCCCCAGCCGTGAGCTGGTGGAGGGAGGCGCATCATGATCGAAGGCTTCACGGCTCTGTATATCTTCATGCTGGCCGGGTTTACCGGCTACGAGGTCATCGCGCGCGTGCCGGTCATCCTGCACACGCCGCTGATGTCCGGTTCCAACTTCGTGCACGGCATCGTGCTGGTCGGCGCCATGGTCGCCATGGGCCACGCCACGACGGACGTCGAAAAGCTGATCGGCTTCATCGGCGTCATGCTGGCCGCCGGCAACGCGGTGGGCGGCTACGTGGTCACCGAACGCATGCTGGAAATGTTCAAGAGCAGCAAGGAGACCAAGTAGATGGATTTCCTGATTGATGTCAGCTACTTCGTAGCGGCTGCGCTGTTCATCCTGGGCCTCAAGCGCATGAGTTCGCCGACCACCGCGCGCGGCGGTATCGTGTGGGCCGGCGTCGGCATGCTGGTCGCCACCGTGATCACTTTCGCCACGCCCGGCATGCACAACTACGGCTGGATGACCCTCGCCATCCTGATCGGCGGCGGCCTCGCCTGGTACAGCGGCAAGAAGGTCGCCATGACCGACATGCCGCAGATGATCGCCATCTATAACGGCATGGGTGGTGGCGCCGCAGCGGCCATCGCCGCGGTGGAACTGATGCGCGGCACCTTCCCCTCCACCACCTTCCAGGTACTGGCGGTGATCGGCGCCATGATCGGCTCGGTGGCCTTCTCCGGTTCCATGATCGCCTTCGCCAAGCTGCAGGGCCTGATGAAACGTTCGCTGATCTTCCCCAGGCAGCAGCTCATCAACCTGGCGGTATTCGCCGGCATGCTGGTCATGGGCTTCCTGCTGATGGGCGCCGACCAGCCGGGCAGCTTCGGCATCCTGGTGTTCTTCGCGCTGGCGCTGGCCTTCGGCATCATGATGACGCTGCCCATCGGCGGCGCCGACATGCCGGTGGTCATCTCCCTGTACAATGCCCTGACCGGCCTGGCGGTGGCCTTCGAGGGCTTCGTGCTCGGCAACGCCGCCATGATCATTGCCGGCACCGTGGTCGGATCCGCAGGCACCCTGCTCACCCAGTTGATGGCCAAGGCCATGAACCGGCCGATCTCCAACGTGCTGTTCTCCGGCTTTGGCTCGGGCGCCGAGGGCGAGGCCGGCGCCGGCGGCGAGCAGGGCACCATGAAGGAAATCGATTCCACCGACGCGGCTGTGATGATGGCCTATGCCGACAAGGTCATTATCGTGCCGGGCTACGGCATGGCCGTGGCGCAGGCCCAGCACAAGGTGTGGGAGCTTACCCAGTTGCTGCAGGAGCGGGGCGTGACGGTGAAATTCGCCATCCACCCGGTGGCGGGCCGCATGCCCGGGCACATGAACGTGCTGCTGGCCGAGGCCGGCGTGCCCTACGACCTCATCTACGACCTGGAAGAAATCAACAACGAATTCGCCCAGGCCGACGTGGCACTGGTCATCGGCGCCAACGATGTGGTCAACCCGGCGGCGCGCAACAACCCGGACAGCCCCATCTACGGCATGCCGATCCTGGACGCCGACAAGGCCAGGAACGTCATCGTGGTCAAGCGTGGCCGCGGCAAGGGCTTCTCGGGCATCGAGAACGCCCTGTTCTTCCTCGACAACACGCGCATGCTGTACGGCGACGGCCAGGAAGTCGCCGGCAAGCTCATCGCCGAGATCAAGCAGCTCTAGCCGGCGCGGGGGCCGGGCCGCCGTCACGCCAGCGGTCCCTGACCACGACCGGTGGCGGGCACGCTCAGTCGTCCCGCCCGCGCAACTCCCGTTCCAGGCGCCGTTGCTGGCGTTCGCGAAACGCCCGGCGTTCCGCGGGCGTCATGTTGCGCCATTTCCTGCGCAGTTCACGGCGCTGCTCCGGCGACAGGGCGCGCCATTTCGCGCGCAGCGCCTGGCGCTGTTCCGCGGGCAACTGCTGGAACCACTGGCGGCGCTTGCGCAACCGTTCGCGCTGTTCCGGCGGCAGACCGAGAAAACGCCGGTGACGCTCGCGCAGGGCCTCGCGTTGTTCGGGGCTCATCGCCTGCCAGCGCCTGAAGCGCTGTTTGGCCCGCGCCCGTTGCTCCGGCGTCATCTTGCGCCAGCGTTCCGCGCCCTTGCGCAACTTCTGCTGACGCGCCGGCGGCAGGCTGTCCCAGCGCGCCTCGAAGGGTTGCAGCACCTTCCGTTCCTGTTCGCTCAGCACGCTCCAGGGAATCGGTTCGGGCGCGCCGGCCGCCACCGCCGGCGACAGCAGGCTCAACGCCAGCGCGGCCAGCGCCGCAACACTAATTGCTCTCATCGTCATACTCCGCATCGCCATCCTGTTCCGGCACGCGCGCCATCCCGGGTACGTCCGGCGTCTCGTATTCCAGCGGGTCCTGCCACTCGCCCCGGTCGTCTTCCCACTCGCCGAGGAATTCCAGAAAGGCCTCGCTCAGCGACGCCGGATCGCTGTCGTCCAGCGCCAGCGCCGGGGCGGCCAGCGCCACCAGCAAGCCCATGCCGGCGCGGCCACAAACCGCCACGGCTCTCAACCGCTGCTCTCCACACTGTCCAGCCACTGGTAGAAATCCAGTTCCTCGATCAACTCCGCATCCTCCGAGCTGGCGACGATGTCCAGCAACTCCGGGTCACCGACAGGCAGGCTGTCATCACGCTGCAACAGCAGGGCCACGGTCAGCACCGACGCGGCCAGCGCCGACACCGCCGCCACCGGCAGCCAGGGGGCGCGCCGTGGCCGGGCCTGTAGCGCGTTGCGGCGCATCGCCGCCAGCCGCGCCGCCGTCGCCTCGTCCAGCGCCTCCGCATGACGATCCAGTGCGCGTCGCGCCTGTTCGGTGAACGACTTGTCGTCCTTCATGGCCGGTGTTCCTCCAGTTGTTCGCGCAAACGGTGAATGGCGCGCGAGTAGTGCGTTTTCACGCTGCCCTCGCTGCATCCCATGGCATAGGCGGTGGCGGCGACATCGAGTCCCTCCCAGGCGCGCAGCATAAAGGCTTGCTGCTGGCGCAGGGGCAGCGCCTGCAAGGCGCGGCACAAGTCTTCCACCGCGTCCTCGCCGGCGGCGCGTCGCTCCACGCCGGGCGCTGCGTCGGGCAGGGCCTGCACGGGATCCGCGCCTTCCTGGCCGTCGTCACCGCGCCAGCCGCCCAGCCACACCCGGAAGCGGTTGCGCACCCGGCTGCGTCGGTACCAGTCGCGGATCCGGCTTTGCAGGATGCGGTGAAACAGCGGCGCCCAGTCCGCGGCATCCCGGTCGCCGTAACGGCGCACCAGCCCCAGCATGGCTTCCTGCACCAGGTCGAGCGCATCCTCGCGACTGCCGGTGGCCAGCTCGGCCATGCGAAACGCGCGGCGTTCGACCGCCGCGAGAAAAGTTTCGATTGACTGTCCGGAATCCAGACCAGCGCCCCCCTGTACCGCCTGCCATGACGCATTCTACGCGTTTGGCGGCAATGCATCCGCCCGCCGATCAGTGACCGTGACGATCGTGGTAGCGCGCCGCGCGATCCAGGCGGTGGTTGATGCGGTCGCCGCGCCGATCCAGGCGCGCGTTGATACGGTCACCCCGGCGGTCCAGGCGTTCCGCCAGCGCATGGCGGCCGTGCGCTTCCGCGCGCGCCGCCGCCCGGTCCAGCCGCCGGTCAATGCGATCACCGCGCATGTCCAGGCGATGCTCGATGCGGTCGCCCTTGCGGTCGAGATAGCGTGAATGGGCGTCGCTGGCCAGTGCCAGACCGTTGCCCAGCAGGGCCACGCCTGCCACCAGTACTGCCATCAGTTTGGAATGTTTCATGAACCTGTCTCCTGTGTCGGGAATCAATTGCCTTGTACACCCCCTTCAACGCACAATGACGGCGGCGGTTGACCGGGGCCGCCGGCTATCTGCCGCCCCGTCGCCGCAATGTTCCATCCACGCCCCTGGAAGAGCTGCAACACATTGAATTTCAAACGGTTACTGTCCGGAACCGGCACGCATGCCCGATAGCCCCGTAATCCTGGAAGTGGCGGTGCCGTCGCCGCTGTTCCGCTGTTTCGACTATCTCGCGCCGGCCACCGGCGAGCCGCGGCCGGGCATGCGCGTGGTGGTGCCGTTCGCGCGGCGCGAGGTGGTGGGCGTGGTGATGGCGGTGCGCGACCACACCGAGGTGCCCTCGTCGCGCCTGAAACAGGCCGTGCGCCTGCCCGACCCGGCGCCGGTCCTGGACGCGGACATGCTGGCCCTGCTGACGTGGGCCGCGCACTACTATCAGCATCCGCTCGGCGAGGCATTGGCGACCGCGCTGCCGGTACTGCTCAGGCGTCCGCAAGCCCCACCGCAGGCAGACCGGCGGCGCTGGCGGCTGACGGAAAGCGGGCGCGTGCAGTTGCCGGAACTGTCGGCGCGCGCCGTGCGCCAGCGCCAGGTGCTGGAAGAACTCGCCCGCTGTCCGCAGGGCCTGCCACGCACCGCCCTGACGACACCTCGCGCGGTTCTCGACGCGCTGGAGAAAAAAGGCTGGATCGAATGTTACGAAGCCAGCCCGGAGGAACCGCCCGGACACGCACTGTGCGGCAAACCCCACCCACTGAACGACGCCCAGCAGGCGGCGGTGGACACCCTGACGGCGGGCAGCGGCGCTTACCATGCTTTCCTGCTGGAAGGCGTGACCGGCAGCGGCAAGACCGAAGTCTACCTGCAGGCCATCGCGCCCTTGCTGGCCGCGGGGCGGCAGGTGCTGGTGCTGGTTCCGGAAATCGGTCTCACGCCGCAACTGGTGGAACGCTTCAGCGAACGCTTTGCCGCCGACATCGCGGTGCTGCACTCGGGCCTCAACGACCGCGAACGGCTCGACGCCTGGCGCGCCGCCGCCAGCGGCCGCGCCGGCATCGTCATCGGCACCCGTTCCGCGGTATTCACACCGCTGGCCCGGCCCGGCCTGATCATCGTCGACGAGGAACACGACGCCTCGCTCAAGCAACAGGACGGCTTCCGCTACTCGGCGCGCGACCTCGCCGTGTGGCGCGCGCGCCAACAGCAGGTGCCGGTGGTGCTGGGCAGCGCCACCCCCTCGCTGGAAAGCCTGCACAACGTGCACGCCGGCCGTTACCGGCGCCTGCACCTTCCGGAACGCGCCGGAGCGGCGGCCGCGCCGGCCTTGCAGGTGCTCGACCTGCGCGGCCAGCCGATGCGCAGCCTGCTCAGCGCCGCGCTGGTCGAATCCATGCGTCGCCACCTCGACGCCGGCGGCCAGGTGCTGCTGTTCCTCAACCGGCGCGGCTACGCGCCGGTGCTGCTGTGCCATGCCTGCGGCTGGATCGCGGAGTGCCGGCGCTGCGACGCGCGCATGACCCTGCACCGCCACAGCGGCGAACTGCGTTGCCACCACTGCGGCAGCCAGCGCCGCGCCGAAACCGCCTGCCCCGACTGCGGCAACGGCGACCTGCTGGCCGTGGGTGAAGGCACCGAACGCATCGAGGCGGCGCTGCGCGAGCAGTTTCCCGACCAGCCGGTACTGCGCATCGACCGCGACACCACCCGGCGCAAGGGCTCGCTGGAAAGCGCCCTGGCCGACGCCCGGAGCGGCAGCGCGCGCATCCTGCTCGGCACCCAGATGCTGGCCAAAGGCCACCACTTTCCGGGTGTGACGCTGGCGGCCATTCTCGACGCCGACCAGGGATTGTTCAGCGCGGACTTCCGCGCCAGCGAACGCATGGCGCAACTGATCGTGCAGGTGGCGGGGCGCGCGGGGCGCGCCGACCGGCCGGGCGAGGTGGTGATCCAGACCCACCACCCGGAACACCCGCTGCTGCACCGGCTCGTCAGTGGCGGCTACCCGGCTTTTGCCGAGGCCGCGTTGCGGGAGCGTGAACAGGCGCTGCTGCCGCCCTTCGCCAGCCTGGCGTTGTTGCGTGCCGAAGCCACCCGCGCCGACCACCCGCGCGACTTCCTGCACCGCGCCCGTGAACTCGCCGAACCGCTGTGCGGCGAACGGATCCAGCTCTGGGGGCCGGTGGCCGCGCCGATGGAACGCCGCGCCGGCCGCTATCGCTCGCAGTTGATGCTGCAGGCGGAACGGCGCGGCGACCTGCAAGGCCTGCTGCGGCGCTGGATACCACGGCTGGAAGGCGAAAAGGCCGCGCGCCGCGTGCGCTGGTCGATCGACGTCGATCCCATGGACATGTTCTAGGCGCGGCGGACGTAAAAAAAGGCGGCTTGCGCCGCCTTTCCGTGTGACACCCGCTGACCTGTCTCAGAACGCGAAGTGCGCCCCGATACTGTAGTAATCGACATCCTCCTCGACCCGCGTGTACTCGGCCTCGAGACTCAACTGTTCGTTGACCTGCCAGCCACCGCCGAGGCCGCCCGACAGCCCGTCGTCGCTACCGTCCGCGGAAATACCGGCGACGCTGATGGAAACATCCTCGCGCAACCAGCCGAGGCGCACCTTGCCGTACAGGTCGCCGCCAATGCGGAACACGCCGTAGATGGCTTGTGTGTCGATATCCCAGTCGCCGTTCAGACCGGCCACATCGACATCGCCGTCCGACACGGTGGTGGTGAATTCCGCCTCGATTCCCCAGCTCATGCCGTCGTCCGCCACGTCGCCAAAATTGTAACCCGCGATCAGCCCGATGTTGGTGGCGGAATCGAGGCCGCTGATGTCCGCATCCATGAAGCCGAGGCGGGCGCCGAGATAGGGGCCTTCCGCCATCGCCGCGGTGCTGACGAGGCACAGTGCCGGAAGCAGGCCGGCTGTTTTTCTGATATCCATGATTTCCCTCCAGGAACAGTATCCGTTGTGGTGATATGCGGTCTTCACATCCTTCCCCCGAAGACCGTGGCGCGAGGCTAGCACAGCGGCGATGGCCCCGAAACACCCGGAAGGGTGGAGGGCCCGGAACGATTTCGCCCGCTGGCGGTTGAACTCCCCCCGCCTTCGGGGATAATGGGCGCCTTTCCAGACTGTCCGGAACCCATGAAACAGCAGCTCGCCCAGTTATTGTCCGCCGCCGTCGCGGCACTCCAGGCCGATGGCGTCCTGCCCGCCGACCAGGCCGTCGACATCCAGCTCGAACGCACCCGCGACCGCAAGCACGGCGACTTCGCCAGCAACCTGGCCATGGTGCTGTGCAAGGCCGCCCGCAGCAAGCCACGCGACCTGGCGGAGAAACTGGTGGCCGCGCTCCCGAGCTCGGAACTGGTCACCCGCGTCGAGATCGCCGGACCGGGGTTCATCAATTTCTTCCTGGCGCCCGCGGCCTACCACGCGGTGCTGCGGCAGGTGCTGGCGGACGGTGAAAATTTCGGGCGCAGCGATATCGGCGCCGGCAAGCGTGTGCAGGTGGAATTCGTCTCCGCCAACCCGACCGGCCCGCTGCACGTCGGTCACGGGCGCGGCGCCGCCTACGGCGCCACGGTCGCCGACCTGCTGGAAGCGGTGGGGCACCAGGTGCACCGCGAGTACTACGTCAACGACGCCGGCCGCCAGATGGACATCCTCGCGGTCAGCGTGTACCTGCGCTACCTCGACCTGTGCGGCGAGAGCTTCAGCTTCCCGGCCAACGGCTACAAGGGCGACTACGTGTGGGACATCGGCGCCACCCTGCACCGCACCCACGGGGACGCGCTGCGCCACGACGCCGGCGAGGTATTCCGCGATGTCCCGGCCGACGAACCGCAGGGTGGCGACAAGGAAGCACACATCGACGGGCTGATCGCGCGCGTCAAGTCGCTGCTCGGCGACGCCCGTTACCGCGAGGTTTTCGACCTTGGTCTCAATACCATACTCGACAACATCCGCCGCGACCTGGAAGCGTTCGGCGTGCATTACGACGAGTGGTTCTCGGAACGCTCGCTGACCGAAAGCGGCGCCGTGGAGCGCGCCCTGGAACGGCTCAAGGCCTCCGGCCACGTCTATGAAAAAGGCGGCGCCCTGTGGTTCCGCTCCACCGACTTCGGCGACGAGAAGGACCGCGTGGTGGTGCGCGACAATGGCCAGACCACCTACTTCGCCTCCGACATCGCCTACCACATGAACAAGCTGGAACGCGGCTACGACCGCGTCATCGACGTCTGGGGCGCCGACCACCACGGCTACGTGCCGCGCGTGAAGGCCGCGCTCACCGCGCTCGGCGACGACGCCGACAAACTCGACGTGCTGCTGGTGCAGTTCGCCATCCTCTACCGTGGCGGCCAGAAAGTCCAGATGTCGACACGCTCCGGCGAGTTCGTCACATTGCGCGAACTGCGCAAGGAAGTGGGCAACGATGCCGCGCGCTTCTTCTACGTGATGCGCAAGTGCGAGCAGCACATGGACTTCGACCTCGACCTCGCCAAGTCACGCTCCAATGAAAACCCGATCTACTACATCCAGTACGCGCACGCGCGCGTCGCCAGCGTGTTCCGGCAACTGGAGGAAAAGGGCATGAGCTGGGACGCCGACAATGGCGCGCGCCACCTCGACCGCCTCGACGAGACGCACGAGGACCAGTTGATCGTGGCGCTGTCGCGCTACCCGGAGATCGTCGAGGCCGCGGCGCTCAACCACGAGCCGCACCAGCTCGCGCACTTCCTGCGCGAACTGGCCAACGAGTTCCATACCTACTACAACGCCCACCAGTTCCTGGTCGACGACGCCGGGCTGCGCGATGCGCGACTGTACCTGATCCAGGCGACTCGCCAGGTGATCGCCAACGGACTCGGCCTGCTGGGCGTGTCCGCGCCCGACAGCATGTAGGCCGCCGTCCGGGATGGCAAGAACCCGCAGGAGATCCGCCACCCGTCGTCGCCGCCGCCAGTCGCGCGGCGCGCCGGCCTGGCTGTGGGCGCTGGTCGGCCTGCTCGGCGGCCTGGCGATCGCGGTGGTCGCCTACCTGCTGACGCGCCCCGCCGGCGAGACAGCCACGCCGCGCGAAGTCGTCGCGCCCCTGCAAAAACCGGCCGTCCACGATACCCGCGACGTACGCAAACCGGCGCGCGCGCCCGCGCCGCCACCGCCCCGCCCGCGCTTCGACTTCTACAACCTGTTGCCGGAAATGGAAGTGGTGGTGCCGGAACAGGAGATCCGCGGCACGCCCACGCGCCAGGGCGTCAAGCAGGTGGAGCAGCCCGGCACCTACCTGTTGCAGGCCGGCTCCTTCCCCACCCACCAGCGCGCCGACCGCCTGCGCGCGCGGCTGGCGCTGCTGGGCCTGGAAACGCGCATCCAGACGGTGCGCATCGACGACCGCAAGACCTGGCACCGGGTACGCGTCGGACCGTTCAGGAACCTTGCGGAACTGAACGAGGCCCGCGCCCTGCTCAAGCAGAACGGCATCGACGCGGTACTGATCCGACTCAAGAAAAAATAGTCCCCGGGGGCGTTCAGTTCTCCAGGTAAGTGTAGCCCGTCAGACCGCTCTCCAGCTCGGCGAAAAAACGCTGCGCCTGCCCCTCTTCGAGTCCGGCTTCATCGATCAGGCGGCGATAGGCCGCGCGCAACTGTTCGGGATCGAAGTGCACGTAGCGCAACAACTCGTCCACGCGGTCGCCCTGCTCGGCGTGGCTCAGGCGGTGGCTGCCATCGTCCAGGATCTCGATATCCACGGCGTCGGTATCGCCGAACAGGTTGTGCATATCGCCAAGGATTTCCTGGTAGGCGCCGACCATGAAGATCCCCAGCAGGTATTCCTCGCCGGGCGCGACGGCGTGCACGGGCAGGCTGCGCTCCACCCCCTCGCCATCGACGTAGTAATCGATGCGGCCGTCGGAATCACAGGTCAGGTCTTCGAGCGTGGTACGCCGCGTCGGTTCCTCGTCGAGACGGTGCAGGGGCACGATGGGGAAGATCTGTTCCAGCGCCCACACATCCGGCAGCGACTGGAACACGGACAGGTTGCAGAAATACTTGTCAGCGAGCATTTCGTTGAGCTGGTCGAGCACCTCGCGGTGTTCGCGCCGCTCCACCTGCAACAAGCCACGCAGGCGTTGTAGTACCGCGTAGTAATACTGCTCCCCGAGCGCACGTTGGCGCAGGCTCAGGAAACCGCGGTTGTAGGCGGCGAGCATGTCGTCGAGGGCGCGGCGCGCCTCGTGCCAGGTTTCCAGCGGCGCGCTGTGCGCGACCGCCTCGTACAGGTCGGCGATTTCGCGCAGCACGTCCGGCACGGCGGCGGGCAGCGGTTCCGGCTCGCCGACGCCGGGCGAGCGCTCGACGTCGATGACATTGGTAATCAGAAAGGCGTGGTGCGCGGTCATGGCGCGGCCCGACTCGGTGATCAGCGCCGGCAGCGGCAGCCGGTTCCCGGCGCACACCTCGCCGACGCCGTGCACGATGGCCTCGGCGTACTGATCCAGGCTGTAGTTCATGGAACAGAAACTGCGCGACGCGGTGCCCTCGTAGTCAACGCCAAGACCACCGCCCACGTCCAGGGTGTCGACCGGCGCCCCCAGCGCGTGCAGGTCGGCGTACACGCGCGCCGCCTCGCGCACGCCGGTACGGATATCGGCGATGTTGGCGAGTTGCGAACCGAGATGAAAGTGCATCATCCGCAGGCTGTCGAGCAGTCCCGCCGCGCGCAGGCGCTCGATCATCTCCAGCACCTGTTCGACGCGCAGGCCGAACTTGGACTTGGCGCCGCCGGTGTTCTGCCAGTTGCCGGCGCCAATCGACGCCATGCGCACCCGCACACCGAGCAGGGGCTCGACCTGCATGGCGGCGGCCTCCTCGATGATCAGATCCAGCTCGGACAGCTTTTCAACCACCAGGTAGGCACGCAGGCCGAGCCGCCGCGCCATCAGGGCGAGGCGGATGTAGTTGCGGTCCTTGTAACCATTGCAGACCACCACGCCGCCCGGTTCCGACACGCCCAGCACTGCCATCAGCTCCGGCTTGCTGCCGGCCTCCAGTCCGACCCGCGTGCTGTCGGTGGAGACGATATGCCGCACCACGCTGAACTGCTGGTTTACCTTGACGGGATACACCGGCGTGTAAGCCGCGCTGTAGTCGAGGGCGCGCATCGCACCCTCGAAGGCCGCGCACAGACTGGCAACGCGGTGGTGCAGCAGGTCGGTGCAGCGCACCAGCACCGGCAGCCGCAGGCCGGCGGCGCGCAACTCTCGCGAAAGGGCGTACAGGTCCAGCTCGGTTTCGCGGCCGTGTGCCGGTATGCGCGCCACCAGGTGACCGCGTGCGTTGACGTCGAAATAACCGGCGCCCCAGCCCGGCAGGTTGTAACGCCGCCGCGCCGCGTCGATGGAAACCTTTTTCATGGCGCACAGCGTACCAGAATCTGATATCTTTGCCGCCATGAATACGCTCGACGAGACACAGTGGTTTACCGAAGTGTGCGAGGAAGGCGGTTCCGCCATTTCCTTCCGCATCCACGGCAGGCTGCACGAGGAACAGACGCCCTACCAGCGCATCGAGATCTACGACACCACGGACTTTGGCAAGCTGATGGTGATCGACGGTTTCGTCATGCTCACCAGCCGCGACAACTTCCTCTACCACGAGATGATGTCGCACCCGGCGCTGTTCACACACCCCGACCCCAAACGCGTGGTGATCATCGGCGGCGGCGATTGCGGCACGCTGCGCGAGGTGCTGCGCCACGACGGCGTGCAGCACGTATTGCAGGTGGAGATCGACGAGCGCGTCACCCGCCTGGCCGAACGCTACTTCCCGGAACTGTGCGAAGCCAACGACGACCCGCGCGTGGAGTTCCTGTTCGGCGACGGCATCCGATGGATGAAGGAGGCCGCGCCCGGCAGCGTGGATCTCGTCATTGTCGACAGCACCGACCCCATCGGTCCCGCCGAGGGCCTGTTTACCGAGCCCTTCTACCGCAGTTGCCACCGCGCGCTCGGCGAGCACGGCCTGCTGGTGCAACAGAGCGAGTCCCCGCTGCTGCACTTCGACAGCATTATCCAGCCGATGCACGCGGCGATGCGCGCGGCCGGTTTCGGGCATACACACACCCTGCCCTTCCCGCAGCCCTGCTACCCCTCCGGCTGGTGGTCGGCCACGCTGGCCGGCAAGCAGCCGGTGGACCGCTTTCGCGAACAGGACGCCAGGCAGCGCAACTTTGATACACGCTACTACACCGAAGGCGTCCACCGCGGCGCGCTCGAACCTCCAGCGTTCTTCTTACGATAAGGGCAGCTTGTTCGCCCCGCGACAACCCCGGAACTTCAACGCGCCAACCTGTCCAGGCGCAACCTCAAACGCTTGTCGAACAGGCGTTTCACACCGAAGTGCATGGCTGCCAGGGTTCCAAAGCCGGCGCCGCCCGCAATCAGGAACATGATCAGGATCTGGTACTTGACCGCTTCCACCGGCGGCGCGCCCGCCAGTATCTGGCCCGTCATCATGCCCGGCAGGCTGACGATGCCGGCCGCGGCCATGGCGTTGATGATGGGTATCAGGCCGGTGCGGAACACCTGCTGGCGGATATCGGCGATCGCCTCGTCGCGACCGTGTCCGAGCATCAGGCGCGCCTCGATGACATCACGCTGCTCGCTCGCGGCGCTGGTCAGCCGGTCCAGCGCCAACGCGATACCGTTCATGGTGTTGCCGAGCAACATGCCCAGCAGCGGGATTGCGTACTGGGGCTCGTACCATGGCTGGTTGCCGATCACCACCAGCAGGGCGAACAACGCCACCGAGAACGAGGAAATGAACATCGACAGCGCGCCGATGCCGTAGCCCCACCAGCCGGAAAAGCGCCGGTGCTGGCGCGCCATTACCTCACGGCCGGCGACCGCCAGCATGAACAGGGACAACAGGGCGACCCACAACAGGTGACTGTTGGCGAACAACACCTTCAGCACCAGCCCGATCAGGGTCAACTGGATCGCGGTTCGCAGCGCGGCCACCGCCAGTTGCATCGCGATCTTCGGGTAGATACGCAGTGAGCTCAGCGCCAGCGCCACCACCAGCAAGGCAGCCAGCGACAGATCGAGCAGGCTGAGGGTAATCATGCGGCCTCCTCGAGCAGGACACCGCCCGCCAGTTGCAGACGCCGCGAGGCAATGCGCGCGATCTGGTCGGCCGCGTGGGTTACCCACAGGCAGGAGGCCGCATCGCTGTCCAGGTATTCGCGCACCAGCGTTTCAACCCGCTCCGTGCTGCGCGGATCGAGGTTGGCGGTGGGCTCGTCCAACAGCAGTACCCGCGGCCGGTTTTCCAGCAAGCGCAGGATCGCCAGGCGTTGACGCTCGCCGCTGGAGAGGCGATCCACCCGCCACCCGGGAATCGCGGGATCGAGGCCGAGCCTGTCGAACGGCACCCCCTCCGGGTCGCGGAAATGCTCGCCCACCCGCTCCGCCCACCAGCGGCTCTCGGCGGGCAAGCAGGCCACCCGGCGCCGCCAGCTTCGGGGGTCGATCTCCTCGCGCAGCACACCGTCGAGGCGCACCTCCCCGCGGTTCAGATCCAGGTCGGCGATGGCGCGCAGCAAGCGCGTCTTGCCCGAGCCGCTGGCGCCCGAAAGAGCCACCAGTTCACCATCATCGAGCCGAAAGGAAACGCCTTCCAGCACGGCGCAGGACAGGTTTTCAACAATCAGCACGACACCTTCCCGTGAATCCCGAAAACCCGCATTGTACCCCGCTCCTGTTTCAATGCATTTGAACCGGACAAAAAAACGGGCGCCGAAGCGCCCGTTTCGTAACGACAGCCTTGCGGGGGCGGCAGCTACATCCGCCCCGCCGTGGCCTAGATACCGGAGCCGCGGCTGCCGGTGAACTCGGGGTAGGCTTCCATGCCGCACTCGGCAAGGTCGACACCCTCGAACTCTTCTTCTTCGCTGACGCGAATGCCCATGATCATCTTGATGATGTACCAGGTGACGAAGCTGACAACGAACACCCAGACAAAGATCGTGATGAGACCCATGAACTGTCCGCCGAAGGTCGCGCCGTCGTTGGTCAGCGGCACGGCCATCAGGCCCCACATGCCGACCACGCCGTGCACCGAAATGGCACCGACCGGATCGTCGATCTTCAGCTTGTCAAAGAAGATGATGGAGAACACCACCAGCGCGCCACCGACGGCACCGATCAGGGTCGCGGCCAGTGCGGTCGGGGTGGACGGCTCGGCGGTGATCGCCACCAGGCCGGCCAGCGCACCGTTGAGCGCCATGGTCAGATCAGCCTTGCCGAACAGGATACGCGCCACGATCAGGGCCACGATCACGCCACCGGCAGCGGCGGCATTGGTATTCAGGAACACCATCGCGACCGAGTTGGAGTTGGCGATGTCACCCAGCTTCAGCACCGAACCGCCGTTGAAACCGAACCAGCCCATCCACAGGATGAAGGTGCCCAGCGTGGCCAGCGGCAGATTGGCGCCCGGGATCGGGTGCACTTCGCCGTTGGGGCCGTACTTGCCCTTGCGCGGGCCGAGCAGCAGCACACCGGCGAGCGCGGCAGCCGCACCGGCCAGGTGGACGATGCCGGAACCGGCGAAGTCGGAGAAGCCGTAGTCGTCGCCGAGGTTGAACATGCCGAACACGGACTTGCCGCCCCAGGTCCAGGAACCTTCCATCGGGTAGATGTAGGCGGTCATGACGATGGCGAACAGCGCGAAAGCCCACAGCTTCATGCGCTCGGCAACGGCGCCGGACACGATCGACATGGCGGTTGCAACGAACACCACCTGGAAGAAGAAGTCGGACGCATCGGAGTACACCGAATCGCCGTCGAAACCGGCTTCACGCGAAGCGGCCAGCGCAGCGGCCACCATCGCCTCGGTGCTCTCGGCACCCTCGGTGGCGATGCCCTTCAGGAACATGCCGCCGTCGTACATGATGTCATAACCGACCACCAGGTAGGCTGTGCAGGCAATGGCGAACAGCATGACGTTCTTGGTAAGAATTTCAGTGGTGTTCTTGGCGCGCACCAGACCGGCTTCCAGCATGGCGAAGCCCGCGGCCATCCACATCACCAACGCACCCATTACCAGGAAGTAGAAAGTGTCGATGGCGTATTGCAGTTGAAAAATTTGGTCTTCCATCTTTTTATCCTCCCGTTGGGCTACAGTGCTTCAGGACCGGTCTCGCCGGTACGGATGCGGACTGCCTGCTCTAACGGATACACAAAGATTTTTCCGTCACCGATCTTGCCGGTGTTGGCCGCTTTTGAAATCGCCTCGATCACCTGATCGGTCAAATCGTCGTTGATGGCAACTTCGAGCTTGACCTTGGGCAGGAAATCAACCACGTACTCCGCACCACGATACAGCTCGGTGTGGCCTTTCTGGCGTCCAAAACCCTTTACTTCAGTGACCGTGATGCCCGTTACGCCGATCTCGGACAAGGCCTCGCGGACATCGTCGAGCTTGAAGGGCTTGATGATTGCAGATACCAGCTTCATCAGAAGGTCTCCCAGGTTAGTGAGGTCCGCCCCGGAGGGCGGACCGAATCAATCATTCCGAACCGCTGAACGGTTTCAGAAGTCCTTGGTCCAGCCAACGGTGAACAGCGCCGCGCCGTTGGTGACGGCGTTCTTGTCGTCGCCATCGGTCTGGTCATAGGCCAGGCTGAAGGTGCCGAACTCACCGACTTCCTTGCTGACGGTCAGGTTCCAGTGGGTGTAGGACAGGTCGTCTTTCATGGCGTCGCCGGTCACGTCCTTGTTGTCATCGTCAAAGTCGTAGTAACCGACCAGGCCGCTGAAGGTGAAACCGTCGACTTCCATCGGCAGATCCATGCCCAGCGCAAAGTACCAGTCACCCTCGCCATAGGAAGAGTCGACGTCGCTGTCACGCTGCTCCCAGGGTGTGTAGGACACCTGCACGGAAGCCGGGCCCATGCTCAGGCCCAGGGTCAGTTCGAGGTAATCAAGCTCGTTGGAATCGTTCGGATAGGCGAAGTACAGGGCGTTCAGGTCGTAACCGATGGACCCCATTTCACCGCCGAAGCCGGTGTACAGGTCGAGCTCGGTGCCGGCGCCGGCAACGTCGGACATCCAGGTACCGGCATAGAAGCCGCTTTCGTTCGCGTAATCCAGGCCACCGGACACGGCGGCGCCGTCGCTCAGCTCAACGCCACGGAAGATGTACTTGCTGTGGGCACCGATGTTGGCGCTCATTTCGGCCTGGGCGGCACCGGCACCGGCGATCAGCGCGGCGGCAACGAGTGTTTTGGTCAGTTTCATTGTGTGGACTCCTATATCCATCAGTCTTGCTTTCTGGTCATGTAAGATTTCCGCTCACCGTTGGGACTGCATGAACGGTGTCGAGCGTACGCGTAGCGGTTGCAGATCCTGTGCCAGACTGAGTTATCGTTTATTTTCAGTTGGTTACGGTAATACCCGGACATAAATTCTGGTAAATAAGCACCAAAGCAGGGCGCCATCGTGGTGCGCACCGCTTTGGCGCACACATTTGGTGCGACAACCCTGCGCCTCTGGACGCCGCGTCCCGCCCTGGTTTAAGGTGCACCCATGCTGGATCCCAAACTGATCGATGATGTCACCCGCCGCCTGTCCGGCGCCATGCCGGCCGCGGCCAGGGCCTTGCAGGCGGACCTGGACAAGAACCTGCGCGCCGCGGTGCAGGCGGCGCTGGCGCGCCTCGACCTGGTGACCCGGGAAGAATTCGATGTCCAGGCCAAGGTACTGGCCCGCTCACGGGCCAAAATCGAACAACTTGAGCAGCAAGTGGCCGAGCTGGAAGCCCGGCTGCTGAAAGACACCACGGCCGGCGACGACTGAGCCGCGGCGCCGCCGGACCCCGGCAGGGCAGCACACGAATGGCACGGACGCCATTCGCCTTGCCGACACGACCAACACCAGGGATGGAGTCATGTCGCTTGCCATTGTCTTCAGCCGCGCCCAGGTAGGCGTGGACGCACCATTGGTGACCGTCGAGGTTCACCTCAGCAACGGCCTGCCGGGCCTGTCCATTGTCGGCCTGCCGGAAACCGCCGTGCGCGAAAGTCGCGAGCGGGTGCGCAGCGCCCTGCTGCACGGCGGCTTCGAGTTCCCCCTCAAACGGATTACCGTCAACCTTGCGCCGGCCGACCTGCCCAAGCAGGGCGGACGCTATGACCTGGCCATCGCCATCGGCATCCTCGCCGCCTCCGGCCAGCTTCCCGAAGACGCCACCGCCGGCCACGAGTTCGTGGCGGAACTCGCGCTCGGCGGCGAGCTGCGGCCGGTGCCCGGCGTGTTGCCGGCCGTTCTTGCCAGCCGCGACGCCGGCCGGCGCCTGATCTGCGCCGGCGCCAACGCGGCGGAAGCCGCTCTTGCGGGTTGCCGGCACAGCCTGCTCGCCACCCACCTGCTCGGCGTCTGTGCGCACCTGCGCAAGCTCGAGCCGCTCCCTCACCCCGACGCCATCGACAACGCGGGTGAAGCGGCCGGGGCATTGCCGGATCTTGCCGACGTGCGCGGCCAGGCGCGCGCCCGCCGCGCTCTCGAAATCGCCGCCGCCGGCGCCCACAACCTGTTGCTGGTCGGCCCGCCCGGCACCGGCAAGACCCTGCTGGCCAGCCGCCTGCCGGGCCTGCTGCCGCCGATGAGCGACGCCGAGGCACTGGAATCGGCGTCCGTCCAGTCGGTCTGCGGGCGCCCGATCGACCCCGCCCGCTGGCGCCAGCGGCCGTTCCGCGCCCCTCACCACAACGCTTCGGCGGCCGCGCTGGTGGGGGGCGGCCCGCAGCCGCGGCCGGGCGAGATCTCCCTGGCCCACAACGGCGTCCTGTTTCTGGACGAACTGCCGGAGTTCCAGCGCCATGCGCTCGACATGTTGCGCGAGCCGATGGAGACCGGACAGGTCACCGTTTCCCGCGCCGCCCGCCAGGCGGACTTCCCGGCGCGCTTCCAGTTCGTGGCGGCCATGAACCCCTGCCCCTGCGGCTACCATGGCGACCCCGAGCACGACTGCCGGTGCTCGCTGCTGCAGGTACAACGCTACCGCGCGCGGGTATCGGGTCCGCTGCTGGACCGCATCGACCTGCACGTGGAGATGCCGCGCCTGCGCTGGCGCGAACTGCAGGACAGCCGCGGCGAGGACAGCGCCACGGTGCGCGCCCGCGTGGTCGAGGCGCGCGCCCGGCAACAGGCGCGTGGTCGCGTCAACGCACAACTGGCACTGGACGAACTCGACGACGCCTGCCAGATGGGTCAGCCCGAACAAGCCCTGCTCGACCGGATGGCGTCCCGTTTCAGGCTGTCGCCGCGCGCCATCCACCGCATCCTTCGGGTGGCGCGCTCCATCGCCGACCTCGCCGGCGACGCGCGCGTGAACTGCCGCCACCTGCAGGAGGCCGGCGCCTACCGGTGCGGCGACACGCACGAACGCGGCGACATTTCAAGCTGACGCTTCCAGCAGCGAACCGCTACAATGCCGCCATGCGTTTTTCCCCTGCCTGTAGCTCCCCGCGTGCCTGATCTCAACCCCCAGCAAAAAGCCGCAATGCGTGAAACCGACTGCCCGCTGCTGGTGCTGGCCGGCGCCGGCAGCGGCAAGACCCGCGTCATCACCCACAAGATCGCCTGGCTGATCGGAGAATGCGGTATCGCGGCGCGGCACATCGTCGCCGTCACCTTCACCAACAAGGCCGCGCGTGAAATGCGCGAACGCGTGGGGCAACTGCTGTCCGGGGATGCCGGCAAGGGCCTGATCGTCTCGACCTTCCACAACCTCGGCATGCGCATCCTGCGCCGGGAAGCCCCGCGCCTCGACTACAAGCCGAACTTCTCCATCTTCGACGCCCAGGACAGTCTGCACCTGATCGACGAACTGATGCGCAAAAACCCGGTCGGGTTCGACAACGACGCGCTGCGCAACCGCATCTCGGACTGGAAAAACGAACTGCTGCTGCCCGCTCAGGCCCTGAAGCAGGCGCGGGACGAGTTCGAGCAGGTCGCCGCCCTGCTCTACGCCGAATACCAGCGCAGCCTCAAGGCCTACAACGCCTTCGACTTCGACGACCTCATCCTGCAGCCGGTGCTGGCGCTGCAACAGCACGAGGAGAGCCGCGCGCACTGGCAGGGGCGCATCCGCCACCTGCTGATGGACGAGTACCAGGACACCAATACCGCACAGTACGAACTGGTGCGGCTGCTGGTGGGCAAGACCACGCCGTTCACCGCCGTCGGCGACGACGACCAGTCGATCTACGCCTGGCGCGGCGCCAACCCGGAAAACCTGCGGCGCCTGCAGGAAGACTTCCCGCGCCTCAAGGTCATCAAGCTGGAGCAGAACTACCGCTCGGCCGGCTGTATCCTCAAGTGCGCCAACACCCTGATCGCGAAAAACCCGCACGTGTTCGAGAAACAGTTGTGGAGCACCCTCGGCTACGGCGCGCCGCTGCGCATCCTCGCCTGCCGCGACGCCGAACACGAGGCCGAACGCGTCGTGTCCGAGATTCTCCACCACCAGTTCACCCACAGCGCGCGCCACGGCGACTACGCCATCCTCTACCGCGGCAACCACCAGTCGCGCGCCTTCGAGAAAGTCCTGCGCGAACACAGCATCAGCTATCACCTCAGCGGCGGCACCTCGTTCTTCGAATACCGTGAAGTGAAGGATCTGATCGCCTACCTGCGACTGCTGGTCAACGACGCGGACGACCGCGCCTTCCTGCGCGTGGTCAACACGCCGCGCCGCGAACTCGGCGCCGCCACCCTGGAAAAACTCGGCCAGTTCGCCTCGCAACGCGACATGAGCCTGCTGGAAGCCTGTTTCGCCGACGAACTGCGCGAAGCCCTGAACACCCGTGCACTGACGCGCCTGCGCGAGTTCGCTGAATGGATCGTGGAACTCGCCGACGAGGCGGAACGCGGCGAGGCCATGCCGGTGGTGCACCGCCTGATTCGCGATACCAACTACAACGACTGGCTGTTCGACAGCGCCAAGGACCCCAACGAGGGCGAGCGCCGCCTGCAGAACGTCAACGAACTGGTCGCCTGGCTGGAACGTATGGGTGAAAAGAGCGAAACGGAAATGACGCTGGCGGACCGCGTCAACCGCATCGCCCTGCTCGACCGCCTGGATCGCGACGACGAGGGCAACGAGAACTGCGTGCGCCTGATGACCCTGCACGCCGCCAAGGGTCTGGAGTTCCCGCACGTGTTCATGGTGGGGATGGAAGAAAACCTGCTTCCTCACCGCAGCGCCATCGAGGCCGACGACTTCGACGAGGAACGCCGGCTCGCCTACGTGGGCATCACCCGCGCACAGAAAACCCTTACCCTGACCTACGCGGTGAAACGCCGCCGCGCCGGCGAATGGGAAAGCCGCGAACCCAGCCGCTTCCTGTACGAACTGCCGGAAGACGACGTCGAATGGGACAAGCCCGGCGCCCGCCGCAGTCCGGAAGAACAGAAACAGCGCGGCCAGGCCCACCTCGCCCAGCTCCGCGGCATGCTCTCCTGACATCCCTGAAAGGGGGACGGAGGCCTTTTCCCCATAAAGCCTGCAGGTATCCTTGCCACAAACTGTCTTGCGCTTGTGCGAATGGCTACTGACAGCGTACAAAACACTCCAATAGCATGATGTTCCGTGATAAACAAAATCACTTCGGGAGGAAGGTCATGCAAACAAGAACGAACGCCACACACACGCTAAGGGCTCTGCTTGCGGCTGCATGTCTGCCGATTGCGATATCGGCCGCGGCTTTTACCATGCCGGCGCTGGCATCCGATCACGCCGACACGCCGTTGCTCGCCCAGATAAAACGGCACGACGCGCGACTGACCGACCTGTACGCCTTCACGCGCGGCCAGAACCTTGTCCTGGTGATGGGGATAGATCCCGCGGTTCCGCCAGGCGTCATGGAGTACACATTCCCCACCGATGTGGCCTACCGCTTCCACATCGACACGGACAGCGAGGTGGAATTCGACGATGCCCAAGCCCTCCGGACCTACGGTGGCAGTATCGAGGAACCGGACGAAATCGAGGAAGACCTGGTGTTTGAGATCCGTTTCGACAACGCCAACCAACCACAGCTCAGTGTCCACGGGCCACGCTCCAAATACCGGCGGGCCATCATGGAACAGACACTGGTCTTTGCTGGACTCCGGGACGACCCCTTTATTGTAAAACCCCGTACCGGACGCAATGTTGCCGCCATCGTGCTGGAAGTTCCGCTCCATCTGGTTGTGCGCGGCCGGCACCATCATCGCCACGACGACTCCAATGGTGTTCTGTTGTTGTGGGCAACCTCGGATATCGACGGCATCAGCGGCAAGCAGGTCGAACTGGTCGGGCGTGCGTTCCGCTCCACATTCACCGACACGGATCTGATGAACACCCTTCATCCGCGCCTGCACATGTCCGAGCTGGATCTGGTACCGGACGTCATGATCTACGACACCAGGCGGCCGGCCGCCTACCCCAACGGACGCGAACTGACGGATGACGTCGCAACCATCATTGCGGATCCCCGTATCGTCGCGATCGACACACCTTCCCCGGATGCCAACGATGTGCCTTTCATGGACCAGTTCCCTTATCTGGCCGCTCCACAATAGGCGACAGCAAACCCGTCCCGGCGGCTCAGGCCGTCGGGGCGGGCACGAAGGGATAGAATTGGCGGGCCTGCTTGCCGGGCTGATGCTGGTGGGCGTCGTCCTGCCGTGCGCGGCAAACGACCTGCCCGAAATCGACAATCGTATCGAAAGCTACCGGCAACAGATCGCAAAACATCCACGCTCCTGGGCACTACCTCCGTTACTGGCGCAAGAACTGCTGGAACGCACCCGCCGTACAGGCGAACTCGAAACGATCCAGGAAATTGAAGCGCTGCTTCGCCAGTCGCTGACCACCCAGGCCAACGCATCGGCACTGAGCGGCATGGCGGCCCTGTACAACTACCGGCACCGCTTCAGCGAGGCATTGTCCTGGGCGCGCAAGGCACACGAAGCAGATCCGGCCGACAGCCGAATCACGGGAATGCTGGTCGAGGCCCTGCTCGGCCTGGGAAGACGCGAGGAAGCGCTGGAACTGTTGCAACGAGCCGGAACCCCGGACAATGACTTCAATCTTCTCGCGGCGTGGGCACAATGGCACGCCGAAGCACGGCAATATGACCAGGCAGCGCGATCCTATGCCCTGGCCGCCACCGCCGCGGCGCGGCAAGGCGCCCGGAAGCAACAACTCTGGGCCATCATCAACAATGCCGGCATGTACCTGGACTCGGGGCGCCCGGATAAAGCGCGCCCCCTGCTGGAGCAGGCAAGAGCGATGCGGCCCGACGACCTGCTGCTGCGCGTACACGAAGCCGAATACCTGGAACTCACCGGCAACGCCCAGGACGCCTATGCAATCTATGCCGAACTTGCGAGAACTCACAACCGGCCCGAACTGCACGCACGCGCCTCCGGGCTCGCCGGCGTGCGCGGTGACAAGCAGCAGGAAGAACGGCACTTCCGGCTAGCCGAAGCGGGCTTTCTGAGAGCAGTGCGCAAAGGCGAGATATTTACACTGGAAGCACTCGCCGGACTCTACTGTGCCACCGGCCGATTCCCGCTGCGCGCATTGGAATACGCGGAGGAAAACCTGCGTTACAAGAAAGATCGCGCGGCACACGAAACGCGGGAGTGCGCCCGAAGGGCACTGCCTTCCGGCTTCTCGGCGCTTCGGAGTCGGCGATGAAACGGCCGCCCGGCACGGCCATCAAAACACGCTTGTCTGTCTACAACAAAAAGGCCGCTCGCGCGGCCTTTTTGACATGCCAGGCAGTCCCGCGCCTTACAGACCGCTTTCCTTCAGCATGTATTCGATCGCGCCCTTGAGTTCGTCGTCCGAACAGTCCGCGCAGGTACCACGGGGCGGCATGGCGTTCAGGCCACTAATGGCCGACTTGAGCAGGCCGTCGATCCCCTTTTCCGCGCGCGGACTCCAGGCGGCCTTGTCGCCGACCTTGGGCGCACCGGCCACGCCCGTGCCGTGACATGCCATGCAGGTACCGTTGAAGATATCCTTGCCGGCGCGGGGCGCAGCCGCCGCAGCGGGCGCGGCCGCATCGGCGCTCGGCGCCGCGCCGACATTGAGCTGCCCCACGGGGCGCACGTTTTCCACGATGCGGGCGCGCATGCGCTCGTCGAGCTCGGTCTTGTCGACCGAGGAACCGGCCACGGCGCCCGTCGCCAGGAACACGCCAAGGACGGCGAGGCCCGCCGCCAGCAGTCGATCGAAAGTCTTCACCAGAGCTGCGTCTTGTACACTCACATGATTCTCCTGAAATTCAGTTGGTTAGCGATGCATTACCGTGGGGCGCGAATTGCCATGGGGCAGCCGCAGCCGGGAAATCCGGGCGGAAAGTATAGCGGCTGGCGGAGGCTCTTGGAACCGAAACCACGCCCGCACATCAAGTCTCGCCGGCAGCGGCCGCTAGACAGGGTGAGGGAACCCCCAACGGCGATCGGACTGCCCCGGAGAATTCGCCATGAACGTAGACAACCAGTTTCCCCAGCCCCTCCCCACCGTGCAAGCATACAGCCCACCGGCAAAAACACCCGGACAGGACAGTGAGCGCCCCGTGGACCGGCCCGAAGCCACCAGCGCCGCCACCGACAAGCCGCGGGACGACCGCAGCGTCGCGGCATCGCAGCAGCGCGCGGTGAGCGAGAAAAACGAGCAGACCGAAAGTCGCGAGGCACGCGCGGAGAACGACGAACCTGCCGCGCCGCCAGCGAAACCGGCGAGCGAAAGCGCCCGCGTCGGCGAACTGCTCGACGTGATCGTCTAGGGTGGCGCCACGATGAAGATCGATGGCGCGCTCACCCAGGCACTCACCGGCATCCGCCGTGGACTCGACAGCGCCCGCGACCATGCCGGACAAATCGCCAACAATGACAACCCGGCGGAACTGGTCGAACCCCTCGTCGGCCTGAAACGGGACGAACTCCAGGTACGCGCCTCGACCGAGGTACTCAAGGCCGCCGACCGGATGATCGGCTCGCTGTTCGACGAAAAGGCCTGAACACCCCCAGTTACCGCTGGCACCGTCCGGCCGGTTGGCGGTATCATTCGCCCTCGCAAAGCGCCCGTAGCTCAGTTGGATAGAGTATCGGTTTCCGAAGCCGAGGGTCACAGGTTCGAATCCTGTCGGGCGCGCCATATCCCGTACCGCCACGACAAGTCAGGTCACGACTTGAACATGAACACCGGCAGGCTGATGTTGTAACGAATCGCCAGCAGCCGCGTCACGAAAATCCCGATGCCCGCGAGCAGCGCCGCCTCGGTCACTCCCACCTCCAACTGCAGCAAGCCGATGAACGCCAGCGACCCCGCCCACGACACCGTGGCGTACAAGGGGCTCTGAAACACCACCGGAGGTTCGTTGCTGAGCACGTCGCGGAAGATGCCGCCCATGGTGCCGGTCATCACGCCCATGAAACTGGCAACCAGCCAGGGCGCGCCGCTCATCAGCGACACCAGGGTGCCGGCGACACCGAACGCGGCCAGACCGGCGGCGTCGGCCACCAGGAAGTAGCGCTGGGGAATGACGATCATCCGGGCGCCGATGAAGATGACGATGGCGCTAACCAGCGAGGCAATGAAAAACACCTGATCCTTGATCCAGAACACGTCGCGGTCCAGCAACATGTCCCGCAACGAACCGCCGCCGAGTCCGGTGGCGATGGCGATGATCACCACGCCGAACAGGTCGAACTGTTTGAAGCCCGCCTTGAGCACGCCGGAGGCGGACGACACCACCACCGCGACCAGTGTGATCCAGTAGAGGCTGTCGAGTAACGCCGGTGTCGGGTTCACCATCATCATGGAGACAGTGTATCGTCCCCGCCGGCCGCTGTCTGCGCCGGTGCTGGTCGAATCCGGCTTCGTCGATCTGCAGGTAGGCCAGGCTATTCGTCGAAAGCCGCCCAGCGCCTCGGCAACCTTTGGCTTCATGGCGTAGAGACGGATCTGTACGGTTGGTTGCTCAGGTTCGTGCCCGCTGGCGCCGGCGCAGATGCTTGTCGATGGCGCGCGCGACAGCGACAAAGCCCATGGTGCCGGTCACAAAGGTAGCGGACCCGTAACCCATGCGGCAATCGAGGTGGACGCCGTGGATGCCGGGCTTCTGCTGGCCCACGCTGCCGTCGGCCCTGGGGTACACCTGCTGCTGCGCGGAGAACACGCATTCGATGCCGAAATAGCGCCTGGGATTGCGGCTGAACCCGTGCTGCGCGCGCAACCGGGCGCGCACCTTGGCCGCCAGCGGATCATTGAAGGTGCGCGACAGGTCCCGCACCTGGATCTGCGTGGGGTCGGTCAGACCGCCGCCGGCGCCGGTGGTGATCACCGGCATGCGGTTGCGCTTGCAGTGGTAGATCAGCGCCGCCTTGAAGCGAATGCTGTCGATGGCGTCGATCACGTAATCGTACGGCTGCGCGGGTGGCAGGTGCTCGAACAGGTTGCGGTCGGTAATGAAATCGTCGATCACCCTGACCTGGCAGTCCGGGTTGATGTCGCGCACCCGCTCCGCCATGGCGATCGTTTTCTTTTCCCCGACGCGGCTCTGCAGCGCATGCACCTGGCGGTTGATGTTGCTCTCGCAGATCTCGTCGCAGTCGATAAGGGTGAGCCGCGAAACGCCGCTGCGCGCCAGCGCCTCCACCGCCCAGGAACCGACCCCGCCCATGCCGATGACACACACGCGCATGGAGGCGATCCATTGTGCCTCGGTATCGCCGTACAGGCGCGCGATGCCGGCAAAACGTGCCGCGGTATCGGTCATGACAGGCGGAACACGGCGCGCGCGTTCGCGGTGGTGTAGGCGGCGACGGTTTCCGGCGGCTCGTCGCGCACCTCGGCCAGCGCGTTCAGGCAATACACAAGGTATTCCGGGCTGTTGCGCTCGCCAGCATGTTGCGATACGGCCATGTCGGGCGCGTCCGTTTCCAGCACGATGGCGTCGGCCGGGGTGATGCGCGCCATGTGCCGAACCTTGCGCGAACGCTCCCAGGTGAGCGTGCCGCCAAAGCCGAGCTTGAAGCCCATGTCGAGGTATTTCCCGGCCTGCTGCTCGCTGCCGCTGAAAGCGTGCACGGTGCCACCCGGCACCGGGATGCGGCGCAGGCAGGACAGCACGTCGTCGTGCGCCTTGCGCACGTGCAGCACCACCGGCAGTTGCGCGTCGCGTGCCACCGCCAGTTGCGCCTCGAACAGCTTGCGCTGCGCATCCCGGTCGAGGCCGCGCACGAAGTGGTCAAGTCCGATCTCGCCGATGGCCACCGGCCGCCGTTCGGCCACCAGGGCTTCCAGGCGCGCGATATGGCCCTCGCGGTGGCTGGCCAGGAACACCGGGTGCATGCCCAGCGCCGGGTACAGCCCGGGCAACCGCTCGCATAGCCCCAGCAGACGATCCCAGTGCGCCGCGTCGATGGCGGGCACCAGCATGTGACGCACGCCGCGCGCGCGGGCGCGTTCCAGCACCTGGGCGCGGTCGGGATCGAAGGCGGCCACGTCGATATGGCAATGGGTATCGAACAGTTCCATGAAGCGGGATTGTACTGGGCTTCTAGTCGTTCAGACAGGCTCGCACCGTTTGCGGCACCGGCATCGGGCGCGCGCCGGCGTGGTCGTACCACACGATGGTACCGTGCGCGATCGCGCACAGGCGGCCGTTTTCATCGAGGTTGTGGAGCAGGTAATAGCTGTCGATGCTGTGCTCGCCGCGCGCCTGACCGTACAGCTCCACCTCCAGCGTGGCCGGGAAGCGCAGCGCATGCAGGAAGGTGCAGGAAATGTTGGCCAGCACCAGGTCGTGGGCAATACCGAGCGACATCAGCCAGTCCACCCGCGCCTGCTCGAAATAGGTGAAATAACGCGCGTTGTTGAGGTGGCCGAAGGCATCCATGTCGCCCCAGCGCATGGTGTAGCGCGCCGTATGCAACAGCCTGGCCGATGCCGGCAGGGTGCGCAGGTAGACGGCCTGGTCGCTGCTTTCGTTCATGAGGCGTCGTCGGACTCCGGTGGTTCGTCTTCCAGCATAGCAAAAACCCGCTGCCCGGCGACCGGCCGGGGCGGCTCAGCCCGGCGCGCCGGCCGCGCGGGTACCGGCCCACAGCAGCGCCAGTTGCTGGCGGTAGACGCCGGCGACCCGTTGCGGGTTGTGCGCCAGCAGCGTCAGGGGCGTGCCGAGCAGGATGCTCAGCAGCGCCGGCAGCAACAGCGGCACCAGGGTGTTGGGCGGCAGTTCGCCGTCGCCGATGGCCGCTTCCAGGTGCGCCAGCAGCCAGGCATCGAGCCCCTTCACCGGGATGTCGGCGACGCCCTCCAGGTCGGGGAACGCCAGCGACTTCTCGATGCCGCCAAGGCCGATGGCGGGGTCCATGCTGCCACCGCGCGCAATCCACACCAGCAATTCGCGGAAAACCCCGGGCTTGCGTTCGCAGGTCCCCGCGACCTGCGCGAACAGGCGCTCAATCACCGCCAGGCCCCGCGCTTCGCTGGCGGCCTGTGTGACATACCAGCCGACTTCCAGCAGCCACAGGTGGGCCAGGTAGGCCATCAGGTCGTCCTTGCGGCCGAAATAATTGAAAAAGGTGGCCTCCGACACCTCCGCCTCGTGGCACAATGTCTTGATGCGGATATCGGCAAGGCGTTCTTCGGTCAGTGCCGACGACAACGCACGCGCCAGGGCCAGACGGGTGCGCGCGGCCTTGCGGGCTTTCAGCTCACTCATGATTACAGCGCTCTCTATATTTAGAGTTACCAATAATCTACAGCAAGCGCCGTGGTGACGCCAGTGACGCTGGATACGCCGGAATTGATGCTGACGACAAAACAAGAGCTGGCTGTATTATTCAATAAAAACAACTATAAAAAGTGCTTTCACCGGGCACCATGGACAAATGCAGGATCCGATGACAGGCCGCGAAACGACACAAAACCCTGGAGATCCAGCGCCTGCACAAAGCGTCGAATCCTTGACATTCTTCGATTTGGGAATATAGTCCCAGTATGACAGAGAATCTTCAGGCCACTCTGTCCCGCGCCATCCTGACACTGCTCAGGCCGCTGGTCAGAATTCTCATCCGTAACGGTATCGCCT